>JAZUPT010000019.1:0-254262 GCA_045605345.1 Candidatus Spyradenecus sp. | reverse complement strand
TGTAGCATCTCTACTCAGGCTGGTGAGCGCCATTTGTGCAGATATTAGTGACACCTGGGAAGTCACGAACTACCGTTATCTTTATGCCGTTAAGAAGCTATGAGTCAGCGTGAATTTACAGAAAAAACACTTGCATTGTCTCATCACCTTCAATTTTGAACTGAAACGCAAAAAGAATTTCAGTCAAATCCTAAATGAATTTCAGTCAAATTCTAAATGAATTTCAGTGAAATTCTAAAAGTATTTCAGTGAAATACACAATACGTTTCAGTGGAACTGTGATGCAAAAAGAGGACAATACAAGTTTTTCTGTAAAACCACGCCGACTCATCGGTTCTTAACGATATAAGGAAAATAGTAATGAGTGACCAAAGTGACAACACACCTGTGTAAGAGAGACCTACTCGCCTTTGCGAAGAAGGTGATCTGCGGGGATGTTAGATTGGGATTTAATGAATGGTTCTATTTCGCAATGTGTCAAATAGAATGTCTCTCCTTCGGTGCAAATTCTATTTGACACATTATAAGTGGCAAGTGTTTTTCAGTACAAAGACTGTCCGATTACTTGTCCAATTGCGCTGCAGCCGCTGCGGCGGCCATCTCCACAAAGGGAATCTTATTCGTCGGATGCACGTTGTTCTTTTCACCAAGACCTGCACCGAAGGTATCCAAATAGGTCGCACCTGTGAGCTGGCAGGCCTTTCGCTGAGCGGCACGATAAGGTTCCCACGGACGATTCATCACGGGGAGTCCCACCATCAAGAAGGGTGTCTTTTCATTGGGACGCAAGTCTTCAATGACGGCAAGCAAGGTTTCAAGCATATACTCATCCGCGAGCGGCTTGTCCGGCGCGATGTTGACCGTGGCATTGGATTCGCCCTGGTACCACAATACACCGTCAATCGGCAGATGCTTCACCCTAGCGATACCCTCGCGATAGAGTTTGTTCAATGCCCACCAGTGCGCTTCAGTCTTGTTATTCTTACGCTTCGGATATTCGCGAGCACACCATTTACAAGGGAAGTCTTCATTCTCATGAATCTGCTTGCGATTAGTCACAATCTTCAAGAGATTCGGATACTTCGGCTTACCCTGAGCATCCCATGCCGCCATGGTCTCTTCGCTTAAGAAGGCTTCCGTCGGAGCGCCACCCGCAGCCACATAGAGAATTGCAATGGGCTTGCCCGTGGCCTTCGCACGACGAATTGCAAACGAGACCCCCATCGCCGACCAATTTTTGGCATTCTGCGGTGTGATCTTAATCCAATTGCCAGACATGAAATCCCACAAGCGAATATCATAATTCGCCGTGGCGGCAGCTTCTTCATTTGCCTTCGCACATCGCCCTAACGGCCAATACATGTTTGACTGGCCCGCACAGAGCCACACTTCTGCCTTCCCTGCGATATCTTCAGGCAAAGCAACCGGCGCTTCGGGCGGCGTGGTCAACGCAGCATGCACGGTTTCAGCGATAATCTTCGCACCTTCTGCAGAGGGGTGAATCTTATCCGGAAATGCCGTCAACAAGACTGGACGCAAGGGCTCCTGCATATCAATCAACTGAGCCCCCGTGGCGGCAGCAACTTTCGCCAATTCGGGTTGCATCATGAAGGGCTCTGCCGAACGATAGAAGTTCTGACCGGGCGCAAGCGGAGCGAGTTTCCCCCAGATGTAGAGCTTGGGTTTGGTCGGGAGTGCTTGGTAATCGGCGAGCAATGTTTGGTAATCCTTCGCGAAGGTACCGGGTTCTGCACGGTCCTTCTTAATGAATTCACCATTATCATTGATGCCGAGATTGCAAATCACAATGTCAGGTTGCCACGCCAAAGCCGCCTGATGTTCAGGCATGTAGCGATAGCCTCGACGTTCCTTCCCGCGCCAAGAGTGGAGATAGATGCCACGGCCTGGATTGCCGAAATTACGCACTTCGTAATTCGGGCCAAGCAACTTCTGGAGCTGTGCGGGATAGGAATCCGTCTCGCGGTTTTTAATCCCCGTGCCAAACGTAATTGAGTCACCAATGCAGGCCACCTTAATCGGCTCTGCACAAAGGACCGCGGTGATTAATGCACAACAAAATGTCAGGATACTTTTCATTCTTTACCCTCCCCAATCAAATGCAGTGAGGCGTTTAACGCAAGCGAAGTGACTCTTTCAGGCGATCATTCTTATCAATCACCTCTTCCAAGTCTGCTTTCATACCATTTAGACGTGCCGTGTCAGCTGTGGCTGGGTCTAACAAATTCTGCGTGGAGCGTCGTACAAACTCCTCCTCCAACGACCAAAAGACATTGCGCACATAGTACTCAGGTGTCGCACGATGCAAAATCGTAATTTCACCCGAAGGAGCAATGTTCATGCGGGGTTTGGAGAGCGGCAAGTACGCGCCCAACATCACCGTTGGGAAGACTACGCCAGAGGGTGTATCTTCAATACGCAAGAAGATACGATCCACATGATCACGTGGCCAACGCACCAACTTGAAGTTACGCTGTTGATAGCCCTTTCCTGCGAAGATCTGCACGCCTTCAGAAATTAAACTGCCTGGAACAATTTCCAACACCTTAATCTCGGTTTCATAACGTGTATCACGAACTACAACGCCAAACGTTACAAAATACTTCCCTTCAGAAGAGACATCGGCCGCCTTGGAAAGATCCACGTGGAAGGTACGTTCTTCGCCAGGCTTCAATTGTAACGGGCGAGGCAAACACCCCCCACGGTCAAGCGAGAGCGAACGCTTCTGTGGGTCCCCCACGCGAGAGACATCCAAGACACCCGCAGGAAGGGAGCCTTTGCCCAAGGTCAATGTGCTTGCGGTATTGTTTCGTACCCAAAGTTGCACCGGGATTTCTTCATCCAAGACGTAACTCAAGGCTTCAAAGCGCATGCCCACCGACACGGGGCGAAGTTGTTGTGGTCCGGCGGCAAAAAGCACCGCCGAACCAAGACAAAAGAGAACAGTCGTCAACAACCGCATGACTTAGGCTTCTTCCTTTTCAGGACGAGAGAAATGTGTCAAGCCCTTGGTTTCACTGGTGTTCGGGAAGAAGATTGAAAGCACCCAAGCAATCACCACGCAAACCACCAAGCCGATGCCACCGTAAACGAACGGGTGAGGCTTGATAATCGAAAGTGCGCTACCTGCGGGGATCAAGTCCAAACCATAGCACACGAAGTAATTCGCCAAGAGACCAATCACTGCAGGGATGCCGCCGACGCGCGGCATGAAGATGCCCATGAAGAAGAGCGCCGTGAGACCCGCGGTCAACATTGCGATGAACTTCTGGAACTCATCGAAGAGCGAACGCGTGGGCAACTGTGCCAAGGTCAATGCCGCACCGACGCCCAAGATACCAATCACAATCACGCAGATACGACCGCACTTCACCTGTTGAGGACCCGTCAAAGAGGGCTTAAAACGCAAGACGAAGTCAGTCGTGATTGCAGTCGAAGCAGAGGTGAGGTTTGCAGAGAGGGTGGAAATCGTCGCTGCAAAGATAGCGGCAATCACCAAGCCTGCAATCACAGGATGCAATTCCATCGCCATGAAAATCGGGAAGACCGAGTCGCTCTTCGGCATCGTCACGTCCATCAAGCCAGGATTGCTGAAGTAGTGCGTGTAAAGCGCCGTACCGATAGCGTAGAAGATGATGGAAGCAATCACCGAAAGGACGCCGTTAAACCAAATGGAGTTGGCAGCCTTCTTTTCGTTTGTACAGGCGATATAACGCTGCACCACGCACTGGTCAGAGGTGTAGCTGGAGAGGTTACTCACCAAGCCCTGGATCACGACCACCCAAAAGACGGGTTCCGTCAAGAGGAAACGGAAGTCCAACAAACGGAGCTTTTCGTGTTCCTGCGCGATATCCACGAAGCCACCAAAGCCGCCAGAGGTGTTCATAATGAGCAGCACCAACACTGTCACTGCGCCACCGAGCAAGACGATGCCCTGCACGAAGTCACTCCAAATCACCGCATCCAAACCACCGACACAGCAATAGAGAATTGTTGCCACACCGCAAATGAGAATGCAGTTTTCCACGCCAATACCCGTCACTGCGTCCAACGCAAGCGCAGGGAGCAAGGTCACCACGGCCACGCGGCACACCATGAAGATGTTGAACACCGCAGAACCGAAGAGACGAATCGCCAAATTGAAACGCTTTTCGAGATATTCATACGCCGAAGTGATGTTCAAACGGCAGAAGAACGGCAAGTAGAAGTAAATTGCGATTGGTGCCATTGCCAAGATGCAAAGCACCATCGGGAAGTAACGCCAGTCGCCGATGTAGGTCATCGTGGGGATAGAAATGAAGGTAATCGAGCTCAACATGGTCGCAAAGATACTCATGCCTGCCACGAACCACGGAATGCTCTTGCCGCCACGGAAGTAGCTATCTGCCGTCTTCTGACGCAAGACGAAGATCATGGCCATGCCAACCATCGCCAAGAAGTAGATGCCAATCACGACCCAGCTGACCCAAGAGAAGGCCCAGCCCTGACGTGCGAAACTCACCACATGAGCGACATTCGTGCGCTGTGCAGGCTTGACTTCACCACCAGCGATGACCAACTTCGGCATCACCTTACCTTCAGCAGGCAACAAGACCGTTACCGCGCCACAGCGAGGCTGCACATCTTCCGGCAATTCGCCGTACTCGGCCCACTTGCCTGTCACTGCGCAGTATGCCCAAACTTTGCGATTCCAATTGAACGCGGCGGGCGGCTCCGTCAACATACGCTGCCAATCTGCGGCCAACATACGATTCGCACGATCCCACATCTGGCGATCATAACCACCAATGAGCAACACATGCTGGTCACCAATTGCCTGGAAGGTGGCACCAATCGTGGACACTGGCGCATCCTCGAGTGCCTTCCAAGTCCATTCACCATCGAAATTCTTCGTGTAACCCCAGCCCTTCACGTCGGCCATCGACTTGCCGTCTTCAGCCATGATGGCACCACCATACACAGCGAGCACCAAGGACTTTTGGTCACCATTTTGCACCGCAGCCACAGCCTGAGCACGTGCAGGTCCAGGCAACGCGGGCAATTCTCCCCACGTCCATGCGCCATTCACACGCTTCAAGGTGAAGACGCGATTCGTGAGTGCGCCATCCAAAAGACCGCAAGCGAACACGGCGCCGCCATCCCATGCCGCAGCCGCCGTCATCGAGAGCGTACCATACGGGCACGGAGGAAGCGCTTCAGTCTTGCCATCTGCGCTCAACAAAAAGGCCTGAGCCGTGGGGCCATTTGCCGTCATGCCGCCCACGCAAAGCAAACGCCAATCTGGAGAAACAGCCGTGCCCACGTTCACTGCGACCGTAGCACCCTCAGCGATTCCCTGTGGCAACGCACCCACCTTCGTCCAAACGTCAGTCGCAGGATCATAGGTAGCAATCGTTGTGGAGTAAGCCTTAGCCCCGTCATATGTCGAGCCGCCAGCAACCACCATTGTCTTATTCAGCAGACCTGCGAAAGGACGCGCCACTGCTTCGGGCGCTGTTGCCGTTGCCTTCCAGTCCATCTTCAATGGAGCTGCACATAACAGAGAAGCTATGACTGTCGCAGCTACCATTAGCATCTTCTTACATCCCATGAGGATACTCCTTATTTTCCGAAATTTTAGGGCTCGCCAACTGGCGAAATCGCCACTTATCAGATTACTAATAATAATAGCATATCTCCCCGCCTCAACTCAATGCTAATCTCCCCATTAATAAAAGAAATCTCCGCTCAATCCACCTCTCTCACGCCCCTTTCTCATTAACCTCAAAACGCCCCTCTTATCATCCCCAACTCAACCATAAAACGTGGCGACACCCCTCCCCTTGCCATGCAAAAAAACTGCACGGGTTTATCAGTGTCAAAGGAGAAAACTGCACACACGAACTTCGCAGTTTACAGCCACTTAGCCGCATCCTACGAAGTAATGGTGACGCACGGGCAAACCGCGAACGTCACTCCCAAATGCCAGAAGTTGAAGGAAAGGTAAGGCTTTCCCGAAGGGTTATGGAGCCCTTACCGTAGATTAAACGGATGAATGCCTCATCCAATAGATAGGTTTGCTCGATCTTGGTCTCTTCTAACCCGAGATCGCCATCCGAAACAACGCGTGAAAAAAGGGTGTACTGACTCATCGGCAGTCGAGAAGTGAGGGCCGGAGTGTATTGTTCCAAATGGGTATAAGCATTAATGCGATGGACGGTGTCTGAGCGATTCTCTGCGCCGAGCACGGGATCCACCCATCCTGTGGTTTTACGTGCCAGCGCACTCTCACCCGCTTTGAGACGAACATCTCGATGTAAGAACTCTTGGCGAAGACACACTTGGGCCAAGGTCGCCACCCCAATAACTAACGTCACCAAGACGACCAATGTAATGACCAATTCCGCAAGCGCTTGCCCACGACAGGCAGACCATGCGTAGGGAATTCGATTCTTACAATCAGAGCATGCGAAACGCATCGAACCAAACGCCCTTTCCGAGGGGGCGACGGAGGTAGAAAGATTATTGCCCAGTATAGAGACGATTAATCAATCGCTCTGGCAGGCCTGCGTCCTTGATACGTTGGACGGCAGATTCAACATCATAGTCTACGCGACGAAACTCAATTGAAAGTTTGGCGAGACCTTCAGTTGTAAAGATGAGGTAGCACGCCTGAGGAATGCCGTCGCGCGGTTGCCCCACGGAGCCGACATTAATGAAATAGTTCCCCTGCTCCAACAAACCATTCGCTGCGCCGAGTTTGACAATGCCATGCGAGGTGCTTCGTTTGAAGATGCACGGCACATGGGTGTGCCCATGGAAACAAACACGTGTGCGTTGGTAATTGAAGCTGTCTTCGGCGTCCTGCTTATCAAAGGCATAACGGAAGTGTTCAGGGCTATCAAGCGTGGAGTGAACGATTGTGAAGCCCATGATGACAGCAGAGAGTGGCAAGTTGTGCAACCACTGCATATCCTCTTCCGAGATATTGCGACGCGTCCACTCAATCACACTTGCCGCATTCGGCTGGAAGTCATCCAAGTCAACCAACGGATCCGAACAGTAGTGATCGTGATTGCCTTTGACGACTTTACACCCTAATTCGCGAATCCGCTGAATGCACTCACGTGGTGCGGCATTATAACCGACGACATCTCCTAAACAAACGAAATCGGTCACCCCCTGCTGCCGTGCATCTTCAATCACGGCATTGAGGGCTTCAATGTTGGAATGAATGTCACTAATAATTGCGTAGCGTTTTGGCTTTGCCATAAAAAATTAACTCAGTCGCAACAACGCCGCAGCAATCGTCAAATCGATCGGCGTAGTAATTTTGATATTCGGAGCGTCCCACTTCACGAGCTTAACCGTTCCGCCATTCGCTTCAAGGACGGCCGCATCATCCGTGTATTCAATTGGACAACGCGGCGCGACCAATTTTTCGTAAGCAGGCAGGAGTTTATCCGTTGCGAAACTTTGCGGGGTTTGAACAGCCCAAAGGGTGGCGCGATCTGGGGTTGATTCTACCACAAGATTCTTGCCCGCCACCTTTACGGTATCGGTCATTGCATGTGCTGCGACACCACTTCCATACCGACGTGCCGCCTTTAGGGTTTCGCTGATTAAATCCGCGGAAACACACGGGCGTGCCGCATCGTGAATGGTCACGTATTGTGTTTCAAAGGGGTCAATTTCCTTTAGTGCAGCCTGTACAGAGTCTTGGCGACGCGTGCCGCCAACAACAATTTTCTGTAGCTTTCGGATGCCAAACATCATCTGGAGTCCGCGCGCCGCAACGACTTGCTCCTTGCGAACGACCAAGATGATGTGGTCAACCTCTTTGCAACTTTCAAATGCAAGTAGCGACCAAGCAACTACTGGGCGCGGCCCAAGAGAGAGGAAACATTTATCCATCCCGGCTCCCATACGGGTGCCTCTACCAGAAGCTAAAATAATCGCTGTGACCATAACAGACTCCTCAATCAATACAGATTGGTTAAAATCGTATTACGCCTTCTTTTTCTTCGGACGGCTCGCACGGGCGACCTGCGGCGGAATGCGCTCAATCACCAATGCGGTACGTGCTGGAAGATAAAGACGGATTGCAAAGCAACGTTCATTTTCACGATCAATTGTCGTCAACGGGAATTCCTGACCAGGAATCACACGGTTGAATCCACCGAATACTTCGGCATCTGTATCCAATGCGTGCTGGTAAACGCCTGGCGGGACAATCAACGGGTAATCTACGAGAGACTGTTCAGAGTGGAAGTTAAAGATGAAGAGCAATTCACCGCGCATGAAGGCGAGAATCTTGTCTTCATCATTGGCGTAAATGCGACGTGGATAGGTTCCTTCCAACGCCTTACGCCCATTGACCACAAGCTTCATCATCGCTTCATCAAAGTCGCCAAGCCCCTTGAAGCGCAGCTCATCACTGTCACGGAGCGACCACTGACGGCGTGCGTAGTGATAACTATTGTTATTGCCTTCACGCGGGAAGTCAATCCACTCCGGATGGCCGAATTCATTGCCCATGAAGTTCAAGTAGGCACAGCAGCACCCAAGGGTTGCCAAACGGGCCATTTTGTGCAGGGCCAAGCCACGATCAATGAGGAGATTCTGCGAGCCCTTATGCATGGCTTCATACATCTCCTTATCAATCATCTGGAAGATGAAACTCTTACCGCCGACGAGTGCTTGGTCATGGGATTCAACGTAATTCACCGTGCGTTCATCTGCGCGACGATTCGTCAATTCATGCCACAAGAAGTTCACCGACCAATCTTCATCGCGGATATCACGGACGAGCTTGAACCAACATTCTGGCACACCCATCGCCATGCGATAGTCAAAGCCGATACCACACTCTTCCAGCGGTGCGCCAATACCAGGCATGCCACTGACATCTTCTGCGACGGTCAAGGCATCTGGACGCACCGTGTGAATGACTTCATTCGCGAGCGTCAAGTACGCACACGCATCTTCATCCACGGTAGAATCAAAGTACATACCGTAGTTTGAGAAGTCCACGCCGAGACCATGATGCAGATAGAGCATCGAAGTCACACCGTCAAAGCGATAACCATCAAAGTGGAATTCGTCCAACCAGAAACGGCAGTTAGAGAGCAAGAAGTGCAAGACATCCGTTTTGCCATAGTCAAAGCAACGCGAATCCCATGCATCATGCCAACCGCGCGAACCGTCATGGAAGTATTGATAGGCGGTGCCATCAAAACGAGAAAGACCATCACGCTCGTTCTTCACTGCGTGCGAATGGACGATATCCATGATGACTGCGATCCCCATCCCGTGCGCCTTGTCAATCAAAGCCTTCAGTTCTTCAGGGGTACCAAAGCGCGAGCTGGCCGCAAAGAAGCTGGAGACATGATAACCGAAGCTACCGTAATAAGGATGCTCCATGATGCCCATGATCTGGAGCGTGTTGTACCCTGCCGCCTTAATGCGCGGCAAGATTTCGTCTGCGAATTCAGTGTAAGTGCCGACACCTTCTTTTTCCTGCGCCATGCCGATGTGCGCTTCGTAAATCACGGGCGCTACAGCAGGACGCGTGAAGGCGTTCTTCCAGTGGTACGGACGTGGCTGCCACACCTGTGCGGCGAACAGTCCAGACTCAGGATCCTGCACCACACGACGGGCGTACGCGGGGATACGTTCCCCGCGGCCACCATTCCACAATACCTCTAAGCGATAGAATTGACCGTGGCAAAGCGCCTCTTCGGAGCCTCGCCACTCAAAGACATCACGCCCAGGAATACGCACAGCCTGGAATTCAGGACGGACTTCCCAATTAGAGAAATCACCGACCAACCAGATTTGCGTTGCGTTCGGAGCCCACTCACGGAAGATCCATCCGTCTTTTGTGCGGTGGAGCCCGTAATACTCATGTGCACTTGCGAACGTGACCAATGCTTGTGGGTCGTCCCGACCGCCAGTCAAACGCTTTACGGTGTCTTGTGCGCGTTGCGCCCGACGCTCAATGACATCGGCATAGGGCGCAAGCCACGGATCGTCTAAAAGGCGCATACGCGGAGAAGGCATCTTACATTCCCCCGTTCGTGTAAGGGTTCTGGTTTTCGTTACCGCCGTCAAAGAGTTCGGTCAACGGACGCTGGAGCATTTCTTCGTAGATCTTGATGTACTCTGCTGCGCAGGCTTCGTGGTTGAAGCGCTGCTTTGCATCGACCATGATACGAGAGATCTGTGCTTCGCGGACATCGGTGGGCAGACGATAGAAGTCCATCGCGCGATCGATTGCCCATTCCAAACCTTCGCTGCCGTAGAACTTGAAGGGGAAGCCATTACCAGTGTTGTTTTCAACATCCAACATTTCAACCGTGTCATGGAGACCGCCGGTATCATGCGCAATGGTGAGCGAGCCGTAAATCGGTGCGACCATCTGCGGCAGACCGCAAGGTTCGAAAAGCGAGGGCATGAGGGTGAAGTCGGAAGAGGCATAGCCCAAGCGCGAGATGTGTTCGTCGAAGTCCACCACTGCCAAGCGGCCATAGAGATTGTGGAAACCGAGAATATCGCGGAAGGCCTGCTGATAAGGACCGTTAGCGACCACGGCGAACTGAATATTGTCGTCGCGATACTTTTCGAGCACCTTGTAGAGAATATCCGTGAGGAGCTGCGGGCCCTTCTGCACAGGGTCAAGGCGGCTGGGCCAGAAGAAGAGTGGAGCGTCGGGGTTCTTGAAGAGACCGACCTTTTCCTGGAACTGCATCTTGTTGGAAATCTTTGCCGCATGGTGGGTCTGTGCGGTGTAGTTCACCTTCAAGTTTGCGTCCGTTTCAGGATTGTAGCTATCATCCGGAGCATTCAAGATACCGCGGGCGCAGCCTGCGTTGTACTTCGCAATCACTTCATTACGGAACTGACCCGGGATGAAGTCAAACCAACCACGCACGATTTCTTCAAGGAAGGTCGGCGATACGGAGTTGATGAAGTGGGAGGCGAAGACACCTGAGGTCAAGAAGTCCACGGGGTTCGTGTCGCGGCTCTCAAAGTAATCATAGGGAGGACGCGAGTAGAAGAGGTTCTTCCAGAATTCTGCAGCGTCAATACCTGCGTATTCAATTTCGCCGAGGCAACGGTGCACCGTATGGATGTTATGAATCGTAAAGAGACAGGGAATCCCAAGGCGACGCGCCGCAGCAGGGATCAAACCGGTCATCCAGTCATTACAGTGGATAAGGTCGGGCTGCACGGTCGGGATGATGTTGTTAATCACTTCGCGCTGGAATGCGAGTGCGAGGTGCGGGTTTTCATCACCCTGCGAGTACACCGTGTCACGATAGTAGAAGCAACGGTCTTCAGCCAAGTGAATACGCGAATCCGGCAAGTGTGCCTGATACGTACGCAATTCATCTGCAATGAGTCGACCCACATCCACATGGAACATGCGACGATAGTGTGGCAATGCCACATGGACATCCGCGCCCAACTGGAACAAACGTGCCACCAAGCTTGCGGAGACGTCTGCCAAACCGCCGGCCTTTGCACTCAACTTATCAGCCATATTGCCCATACCGGCAGGCAAGTAGGTGATTTCTGGTGTAACGATTAGGATGCGCGGTTTGCGTTTCTCAACTTTCTTTGTCTGAGACATGATGATTTCTCCTGGTGGTTTTAAGGTTTGGCGTCGGGCTGCGCAGGCTTTGCTTCATTCGGAGCAATGCTCTGATGCAGTTCTTCGATGCGATTGTTGTTGGCCTCAATAATGGCCTGAAGTTCGACGATTTCCGGCGCTTCCATTGAAGCTTCGGCAATCTTTTTGTCAAGGGCTTCTAATTGCTCTACCATGTGGCGACGCGCTTCACGAAGCGCCTCCACTTTCTCTGTGGTAAGCCGACCGCTACGTATTAATACGTCACGCTTGCGCAGTAAACCATTTGCGTAGCTCTTACGGCAAAGAAATTCTGTCTGTTGACGGCGAAGGGGCACTTTTTCTTGTACGACACGTGCTAAAATCGCCTTCTCTTGCTGCGCGGCAAAATCCGCAATCTCGGAGGCGGCAAATAGGCCTCCGAATGTTAAAAACGCCAAAATCAGCAATGCTAATTTTCTCATCCGAGTCTCTCTATGATGACTTTAACCATTTAAAGTATGCGCTTTTGCAAGTAAAATTGCAAGCATTAATCTTCAAAGTATTGAAAAAATCCGTTTTTATCGTATTTTCAAATCGTAGCGCACCCTTCATTTTGTCAATTTCGCGCACAATCTGCGCACCGAAACAGTCCAAATCTGCGCACCGCCCCTACCCCTTCGTCCCCTTTTACTCCACCATGCCACGCCAAGGTTCGCACCTACAAGTAATGTATAGGCAATCATTGGGATTAACGATTGACATTGGCAATAGTCCACACGTCCACATTCCTAAGATTCCTACGCGCACTGCCGAAGCACGTCAATTGATATTGGCCACACTTCCACACGCCCCCGCCCCGCTCTCTGCGCTCAAGCAGAAGCGCCTCCAAATGAAAAGCGGACGCCTGTTAGACGTCCGCTTCAATTACATCGTTTAAAGGTAAGCGATTAGTTCTCTTCTTCAAACAATGAAGCCAAATAGGCTTTGACCGTTTCGATTGCCGCCTTGGGCGAAGACTTAATATCGCACCCAGCGGCACGGAGATGTCCTCCGCCGCCGAAATGTGCCGCAATCGATGCCGCAGAAAAGGAGTCATTATCCCCACGCGTGCGAATGCTTAAACGTGTCAGCCCTGGCTTATCCTTCGTCTCGTAGAAGAAAAGCGAGACCTGTGCCGTCGGAATTGAACGCGGAATATCAATCACATCTTCAATTTCACTCTTCGGCACACCCGCACGACGAAAATCGCGCGCCGTCAAGCAGATGTAAGCCACGCGCCCTCGCAAGCAAGTCGTAAGCGAATCATACGCCTTACGCTTCAAGAGCATGGCACCTTCAGAGGTGTATAGATAGAGGCGATCATTAATCGCAGAGGAATCTACGCCGCACTCCAATAATTCTGCTGCCGCCTTCATCGTGGCGGGTTGCGTGCAAGAGTAAGCGAAGCGTCCAGTATCCGTGACCAATGCCACCCACAAGGCCTCTGCGGTGTAACAATCAAGCGACCACTTAAAGCGTTTGGCGAAGCGATAGACCAATTCGCCCGTACTGCTCGCATCTGGCACGACCCAACGTGCGACCCCAAAGGGCTTACGCGACGTCGCGTGGTGATCAATATTCACAATCGGCAAACGCGCCACGGCATCGCGCAGCGGTCCTTCCGGCAAGCGATCCAAACCACCACAGTCCAAAACCAACGCACAATCGTAGTCACGAGCGCGGACATTGGTTGGCGCAATTGCCTCAGCATACTCCAAAAGGAACTTCGGCGGCCCCATACCCACGGGAGAAAGCGCCACCGTTGGCTCCCAGTCGTTCGCCTTCAATAAGCGCGCCATCGCCACACAACTGCCCACCGCATCCCCATCTGGACGCGTATGCGCAGTAATCAAAATACGTTTAAATGGACGAAGCGCATCCAACACACGCTTCGCAGACCCTCGGCTTTGATGAGCAGAAAAAGCTGTCATAAAGAGGTTCGTCCGGTTCGCAGACCCATTTCATGCGAACCGGACATCAGTCCCTTATTAGGCATTAGCAACCACATGGGCGGTGGGAATTTCCGCCAACCACGCACGCACCGCATCATCCATCACGCTGATTGCTGCCACAGTGGCAACAATCACGCCCTTCTCTGCGGGCAATTCCACCTGATCACCCATGCTGCGGCCAAGCAATGCTGCGGCCAAACGCGTACGGCAAGAGATGATATTCAGGGTTTCATCGCTATCAAGTTCACCCAAAATCGTGTAGGTCAACACGCCCGTCGGCGTATCCAACGTCACACGCGTACCAGGCACAACCTTGTCGGTGGTGACATCGGCGAAGTCCGTTTCCTTGAGCATCTTCAAGCGGCGAGCCATCTCATCCTGACGAGAAAGCAACACACGCTGCTGATCTTTCGCGAACTGATATTCTGCATTTTCGCGCAAGTCGCCATAGCTACGAGCCGTAGCAATGTCACGCGCATTGGCAGGGATTTCCGTGTTGATCAAATAATCGTAAGCCAACTTGAGCGCCGTGAGCGAACGGTGCGAGGTAATGTGCTCCTGCTCCACCTGTGCCTTCACCTGACGGCGATGCTTCATCAAAGCTTCGTCAAAACGCGTCATACGCACGAGAATCGTACGTTGGGAAGCCGTATCCCAAGCCGTAGAAGCCTGAATGCGTTCAAACAAGACCTGACGATCAAATGCAGACAAGTTGTTGCAAAGATCTTCCAACCAACGTGCATTATCAAAGAAAGCCTGAAGCGCATTACGCATCTTGAGCGCTTCACCCGTCAAACGCTGTTCCACAATGTGGATTGCCTGCGTCACGAGGTCATTCAAAGAGGGCAATTCCCATGCAGGATTTGCCGAAAGGTTGCGCAATGCCCACACCACCATCGTCGGCACAGGATTCGCACTACGCGAGAGCAACGAACGCACGGCCAAGCCCGTCACATCATCATTCGACAACACGCTCAACACCGCACCCAACGAAACACTGTTGTACTGCGGGAGGTTGTTCAACAAAATACCCTTGCTCTCAGGCTTCACAGCCAAAAGGAACGACGTCAACGCCATCACATCGCGAGCAGGAAGACCACGCATTGCCAACAACAAATGATTTGCTTCATCATTTTCAAGCAACACATCCGCCTGAGCGACCTGAGCTTCTGGTTCAGAGAGGTTCAAATCACGCAACAAGACCGCCACCTGAGCATAACGCGGGAAGTCCGTGCGTTCCGCACCCTTAAGGGCAAACTGCAAACGTTCCGTAATCGTCTTGCGATAGCCATCAGGGATGGCGTTCTTCTTCGCGGCCAAGAGCGCCAAAACGCCATCGTAAATCGACTTGATATCCTTCTGCTTGGAGAAGCGGGCCAACCACTTGTCGCCGAAATCTTCTTCCGCTTCCAACAAGCGAATTGGATCCGTACGCTTCGTCGGAATTTCCACCGGGTGAGCCTTATCAGCCTTCAAGCTACGACGCGCCGCTTCCCAGAACTTCTTCCAGTTTTCCTGCGGCACGAGGCGCGTTTCAGCCAAACGATCCGCCAAACGCACCACCGACATCTCACCGTAGCTCTGGAGCGCCAAACGCACCAATTCGCCTGGATGCTTTTCAGCCATCGACTTAATCGATTCCGGATCCTTCATGTAGCGCGTCATCAAGTGATTATCATCTGCGATGGACAAGTTCTGACCCGCCACAGAGAGGCTCATGGCGTGATCCTTCTTGCTATCAAAATCAATAATCACCTTACCGTAGAAGGCGTCAATGCTCTTGACCAAGCCAAAGCCCCAAGACTGGCTGTTAACATACACGCCAGGCTTCAGCGCGAGCAAAACCGAGAGGCGACGCACGATTGCAGCAGCAATCGCCGTATTCAAACCAATCGAGTCCACCATCAACTTCTCATCAGCCGTCGTTGCGCAACGACGCACCACTTCACGCATCTGAGCCAACGTAATATCACGCAACTGCTCCGCGTGTTCACCATAAAACTTCACACACGCAATCGCATCTGCAAGCGACTTGCGATTCACCACAGCCTCAGTCAAAACGGCAAAAGCACGAATTGCACCCTTCGCATCCTCAGTTAAACGCGCGTGAATCAAGGCGGTAATTGCAGCGAGATCCAACGTCTCTCCCTGCAACAATTCCTGCATCTGCTTTTCAAATTCAGCTTTATCCATTGTTTTCATCCTTAAAACAATCAAAACTCATTGAACAATCAACCGCAGATTTCTGTCGTTGAAATCTCGTTGAAAAACCCATAAATAATACCAAACCCTTTTCCCAAACGCAAGTAGCCCCACCACAAAGGCCACTTTTCAATCAACAAATGTGAGTGTCTTCGCCACGGTTGAGGGCGGCGAAGACAAAGAGACAAAGAGACCATCGTAGCTTCGCTACAGTTTACAGTTTCGGGCACGATGTGCCCTACAGTTCAGAGTTTCTCAGCACTTCGTGCTCGAGCGCATATTCGATCGCCTCGCTCCCTTGCAGTAAGAAGTCGTAAGCGCACGCTGACGAAGAATATGTTCTGTGCAGGTCCATTGTTGGACCTGCTCATTGATTTATGAAAACCACGCACATCCCCTGAACTCTGAACCCCGAACAGTAACCCAAAAACTCCAAACTATGGCGAGGCCACTCTCTTCTTTCCACATACACTAAAAGTGTAGCAAAACAGAGCAAGTTTGTCAAATCGTCATTTTAGGTAGACATGAAATATGACAAAAAATGCTGAAGAATTGGCCTTGAAAACAGGCGAAATTGAGTCGCAATTTCGCCTGTTTTGGGTACCCAATTTCGCCCATATTGCGACTCAGTTTCGCCCATATTGACCCAGAATTCCTTTAGCTTTCCCCCAAAAAACTCCCAATTGTTGATAACTTTTCTACCACCTTTGATCCAAATTTTCGCAAGGAAGCCGCTGTAGCGGAGTTGATTTCGCCCTATTTTCACTTTATCTCTTTATTTCTCAAGAGGTTATGCAGTTTTAACAAAGTTGAACAAAAGTGCCGAAAATGGGCCAATCCACCGAAGGATTTTCAAAAAACTGCGTCGAAAAAGATGAATTGTTGATAACTTGTTGATAACTCAAAAAAGTTTTCAACAGGCGAAAAATCGCCAAAATTTTCGAAAAAGTGACAAACCTGCGTAAGGGATTTTGAAGGGAATTTTGAAGGGATAGAAGGGATGGAAGGGATGATGTGGGGGCGACGCCGCTCCCACACCCCTGCGGCAGGACTGAGTCCTGCACGCTACGCATCCTGACGGATGCTTTTACTAGTGCTCACAAGAAGAAAAGCGAGAAAGAAAGGCAAGGATGCGAGGGGTACGGGGAGCACGTTTGGTGCCACACTGGATAGCGACCGATTAGAAGACAGCAGGCAAGGATGCGAGGGGTACGGGGAGCGCAGCGTCCCCGTCGTTTGGTACCACACTGGATAGCGACTGATTAGAAGACGACAGGCGAGGGTTCGAGGGGTGTTCCCCGTGCCTTCGGCAGGGGCGCATTTGCGGGGAGCGTAGCGCCCCCGTCGTTTGGTGCCTCTCTGGACTACGGGTGGCTGGAAAAGGGCCTGTTAGGTGAGGCGGGAATGGTAGACTACGGTCTGCCAATCAGATAGGTGAGTGGCTCTCGCCTGCATTAGCCAATCAGACAGGTGAGTGGCTTTCGCGTGCATTATAGGATACGCACGCGCGAAATTTAAAGGTACTTTTTTCGTGCATCTCTGCGCAAAAAGATTTATACTGTTTTCGTCTCACGTAATTTTTGGACAATTTTAAGGAGGTTTCTTTTATGAAACGACTTGCGTGCACACTCTTTGTTGGAGTCCTCTCAACCTTCCTTTTTGCGCGGAGTGGAGAGCAACAAGCGGCGCGTCAGGCCCGAAGTGTCCATCTTCAGTATCGGGATTGGAAGGGCCCTGCCAAGGTATTTTATCTTGAGACCACTCCTGAACAATCTGCCCCTGGCACCTATTTCAGCACGATTGCTTTTAACGTCGGCTACTGCGGATTTCAAGAACTCTCCGGTGGTGAGCACATTGTAATCTTCTCCATTTGGGAGCCGAGTAACCCACACGACCCTTTGTCAAATCCCAACAAGGTCAAGGAAACCATCCGCACGAAGGCGCTCTACCATGGCAAAAATGTGCATGTGCAACGTTTTGGTGGCGAAGGCACGGGTGGCAAGTCTATGATGCCGTATAAGTGGGAACTCAATAAGCCTGTTTACATGGCAATCTCCGTTGAACCCGATGATACAGATCGTACGGCGTACACCTGTTGGGTCTGGGATGAAGAACACAACAACTGGTTCCGCATGGCGACCTTCTCCACCCTCTGCGCCAATGGCAAGCCGGTCTTAACCTCGCCCTACTCCTTCGTTGAAGATTTCCGTCGCAACGTCAAGAGCAAGGAACTCGTCCGCAAGGCACGCTTCAGCCGTCTGTGGGCCTTTGATGGTTCAAACTGGTCCAACTCTCCAGAAGCAGCCTTCACCGCGGATAACAACACCCTCACCACCATTGATGCGGGTGCGACCGAAGACGGTTTTTGGTTGGCCACAGGGGGCGACACCACCAATGTCACCACCAAGCTCTGGGGAACCATCAAACTCGCTAATGCGCCGATTGAATCTGCCGAACGCAAGACCCGCCTAACTACACTCATTGAAGCCATTCGCGCCACCCAAACCGTCGCCGAACAGCCCAAGGCAGAGCCCACTCCTGAAGCGCCGAAAGCAGCGCCCGCGCCTGAAGCACCGAAGGCTGAAGCTGCGCCCTAATTCCACATTGACTTTACTTGATTGACTTTACTTGCGGTTTTAATTTCTCCCTATGCGCATTGCTTTTATCGCAGACGTCCATGCCAATTTACCAGCGTTAGAGGCTGTTATCTCTGATGCGCGCGAACACGGTGCCACGCATCTCCTTTGCCTTGGCGACGTGGTGGGCTACGGCCCGCAACCGGCAGAGACGTTGGCACGCATTCGAAAGGTGGCCTCTGGCGTTCTCCTTGGCAACCACGATGCGGCGGCGGCCGAACTCCTTGATCTTCAATTCTTCAATCCCTTTGCCAAAGAGACGGCTGAGCGTGCCATTCTCGCCTTAGATGACGAAGCCAAGGACTACCTTCGCTCCTTACCCAGCATGCTGGAGGTGAAGAACATTGCCTGTGCACATAGTTGCTTTGATGCACCAGGGACCTACCGTTATTTGGAAACGAAGGAAGATGCGGAGCGTAGCCTCAAAGCGATGCCTGGCTTCACCCTCTTAGTCGTGGGCCACACGCACATCCCCTGTCTCTTTGAACAAGAATCAGCAGATGCACCCGTGCGAAAACTGCCGCCCGAAAATCTGCAGTTGCGCCCAGGCCACCGCTATGTCGTCAATCCTGGTAGCGTCGGCTTCCCACGCACGGACACCCTAACGGCAGACTACATCATCTACGATACATTGATGCGCCGCATCACCTTCCGTTCGGTCGTTTACGATTTAACGCCCTACCGTTTAGCCCTCGTTCGCAATGGTTACAATCCGCTGAACTATTGGTTCCTCAGCCCCTCGGCAAGAAAGCGTCAAACCGAATTAGCACTGCGTAATCCTGTGCAACCCACGCGTTCACCCCTCGCGGAAAACTCCCCTTTCCGTCCGGTCAGAAAACACCACTCTACAAAGATTACCTTCTGGGTCTGCGTGGTCTTGTTCCTCGCAATGTTCTTTACCTCCATCTTCTTGCAAACGCGCACAGAACCCGTGGTCACGAACACCCCTGCGGAAGTCTACTACAATCCCGCCAACCTCCTTGCACCCCTGCAACAATGGACCTTACCCGAAGGTGTACTCGCGGCCACCGACGCATCCACCAACCAAGTGGAACTGCAACCCAACGGCTCCGAGCCGCGCCATTTGACGTTGCTCTCTCCCCTGATTCCTGTGCCCGAGAACTGTACACGATTGCGCTTCTCTTTTAAGACCTTTGCCGCGGCGCAGAGCAAGGAAAAATTCTCGGTCTACGCAGAATTTATTGACTCCAATGGCAACCGCCGTCGCGATCGTCAGCACACTTACAAACGCATTGGACCGCAATCCTTCGGTATAAAAATTCCCAAAGGCGCAGAAGCTCTTCAGATGCAGTTCAACTTTGAAGTCAAGCATCCCTTGAAATTACAAAACCCAGAATTGGAGGTCAGCGAAAAATGACCCCCTGGCAAGCGACTCCTCCACTTAACTTACAACAAACCGACGTGTGCATCACGGCCGGCGACTGTCAGGTTGGCTTCCGTGTCACCATTCCCGCCATTCTCAATTGGCTCCAAGAGGCGGCAGGCAACCACGCAGACGCGCTCGGCGTAGGAATTCAAACCCTGCAAGCACAAGGGCTCACATGGATGTTAGGGCGCGTCAGTCTGCGTCTCCACCGCGCTCCTGTGTGGGGCGATCGCCTCACCTTGGTCACGTGGCCCAGTGGCATCCGCGGACGCTTGGTGGCCGAACGTCAATTTGGGATAGTCAACGCCGCAGGCGAACTGCTTATGGAAGCCTCCAGCGAATGGCTCTGCGTCAACCTCGCCACAGGCAAACTCGCCCCTCTGCCAGAAGCCGTCAAGGCGTTAGCCGCACCCGAAACGGTGGCCTTTCATCTCTGCGCTGGCAAGTTTCCCACGCCTCCCGCGTCAACGCCGCCATCAAATACCGTCACGATTACCGCACGAAAGGCGGAGATTGACGCCAATCTTCACGTGAACAATGTGCATCTCGCGGCATGGTTGCGCGAACCCTTACCTGACGAGCGCTTCTTCCAAGAGACGCCCACCACCTTTGACATTGAATACAAGCGTCCAGCACACGCCGGTGACATCGTCACTGCGGCACTCTGGCCGCTCACAGAAAACACCTACCTTCATCATCTTCTCTCCCCCGACGGGGCGCTCCTTGCGCGCGCTCAGTCCACCTACACCCCTGTGAATCCATAACAATGAAATCCCTTCCACTCGTTCTCTCTGCCCTCCTTCCAATGGCCACTTTGATTGCAAAACCGGCCCAACACCCCACCTATGAACCCGATGGCGCGCCCCTCGGCAAACCCGTCGCCACCGCCACTGCGCAAGGAACTCGTCTGATTCCCGTTTCAATGCGTCAACGCTTCAATCGCGACGTCCTCTCGGGTCTCCCCCAACGCGCCACCGCGATTGTTCTGCGCGGATGGAAGGGGGAAACCGTGCAGACGCAGGTCTTGGTTGAAGCCCCTGAAGGCATCCAAACCCTCTCGGCAAAGAGTCGCAAGGGGACCTTTGAAGTGCATCCTGTGCGTTACACCACCGGGAATGGCGTCCTCTTACCTGATATCATTGACCACTTTGATGAACAAACCTTTAAGGGCGTCGTCCGACCGCTCTTGCTTTCTTGCTCGATTCCGCTTGATGCAAAGACGGCACAGAGCGACATCCTTGAGGTCAAAGTTAATGAGACGACCTTAACCTTGCCTGTGACCATTCTCTCCGCAGGCGCGACCCTCCCTGCGCCTGAGCACTGGGCCTTTCACCTTGACCTCTGGCAACACCCCGACGCTGCGGCACGTTGGCACGATGTGCCGATGTGGTCGGAAGAACACCTCGCCGTCCTCGCACCGCAACTGCGTTACCTCGCCAATATGGGTCAGAAGACCATCACCTGCACATTGGTTGACGAAGCATGGCAGGGACAAACCTACGACCATTTCCGTTCGATGATTCAGGTCACAAAGACCGCCGAAGGGACATGGGCCTACGACTTCTCCGCCTTTGATACATGGGCGACCTTTGCGCTCAAATTCTTCAAGCAGAATCAGGCCACGCTCAACTGTTACACGATGATTCCGTGGTCGCTCACCTTCCCCTACACCGATGCCGCCACAGGTACCGTAGTTAAACCAAAATTGGTCCCTGGCACACCCGAATACGAAGCCTTCTGGGGGCCCTATTTGACCGCCTTCGTGGCCCACTTGAAGGAAAAGGGATGGTTGGACATTACGCGCATCGCAATGGATGAACGCCCCGACCACCTCTTAAAGCCCGCCCTGGAAATCGTGAGCAAGTATGCCCCCATGTTGAAGATTGTGGCTGCCTGTGACCACCCGAGCGCCATTAATCGCAACTTCCAAGACGTCTCTTATGCCTATGGCCACTGCGAAAAACTTATCGCCGAACTGCCCGATCGTAAGGCACAAGGGAAGACAACCACCTTCTACACCTGCCTGTACCCCTTGCGTCCCAATACCTTGATGTACTCCGACTTAGCGGAATCAGAATGGCTAATTCCCATGGCTGCACACTATGGTCTGGACGGGATGTTGCGTTGGGCCTTCCACTCTTGGGAAGAAAATCCCTTTATGTCAATGGACCACGTGCGCTTCCCCACGGGAGACACGGCAATGATGTACCCTGGCGATCGCGCATCTTTGCGTTTGGCGGCGATTCGCAATGGCATTGAAACCTACGAAAAGATTCGCATCTTACGTGCCGAAGCGGCACGCCAACAGAAACCTGAAGCCCTTGCACCTTTGGAAAAGGCGCTCGCACAGTTTACCGTTGCGCGTGGTAAAGAGGCAGGAGTCCATGAAGCCGACCTCATTGCCCTTGATACGGCACTCTATCAGGCCACCGAAGCCCTTTTCCCCAATCAAACTCAAAAATAATTACTTTGCCCAAGGAGAAATACCATGTTGAAAAAGAATGACACCCCGAAAGCCGTTTATATCCCCAACGCGCGTCTCATTGACCCCTCTTGTGATCGCGACGAAATGGGCGCCCTTTTCATTACTCCCGAAGGCAAAATTGCCCCAGTGCCCACCCCCCTGCCGCCCGCCTCTAAAATGACGGTCATTGACCGCCCTGGCCTGACGGTGGTGCCTGGGCTCTGCGACGTCCACGTTCACTTCCGTGAGCCAGGTTTGACTGAAGCAGAAGACCTCGTCTCGGGTAGTGCTGCGGCGGCAAATGGTGGCTTCACCCGCGTTGTCACCATGCCCAATACGAGCCCCGCCACGGATACGCCCGAGCTCGTGCGCCATATGCGTTCGGCGCAGACCTGCGTGAGCATTTACCCCTCGGCGTGTTGCACCGTGAGCCGTGCAGGCAAGGCATGCGGCCCCTTAGAAGCCCTTGCCGAAGCGGGTGCCTCCTGCTTTACCGATGATGGCGCAATGGTCTCCAATCCCGAAGTCATGAAGGTCGTCATGCTCCGCGCCAAGAAACTCGGCAAGGTCGTGATGGACCATGCCGTCCGTCCCGACATTCAGAATGGCGGCATCATTCGCGATTGTCCTGTGGCAAAGGAATTTGATTTACCCATCTTCCCCGCTGAGGCAGAAATTGAAGCGGTGCGCGATGACATTGCACGTTGCCGTGAGACGGGATGCGCGGTGCATATTCAGCACCTCTCCTGCGCAGGTAGTGTGGAACTCATTCGCGCCGCGCAGGCAGAAGGACTCCCTGTCACCGCAGAAGTGACACCTCATCACCTCGCCCTCGCCGCCGAAGACATCCCTGGCAATGATGGTAATTGGCGCATGAATCCACCCCTCGGCACGCGTGAAGACGTGAAAGCATTGCGCGAAGGACTCTTGGATGGCACGCTCTCCCTCTTCGCCACCGACCACGCACCGCACACCCGCGCCTCCAAATCCAAGGGATTTAAGGCGGCCCCCTTCGGCATCATCGGCCTTGAAACGGCCGTGGGCATCTCGTGGGACGTGATGGTTCGCCAATGTGGTATGGCTCCCCTCACATGGGCAAAATATTGGATTACCAACCCCAATAACCTCATTGGCTTACCGCCTCCTACCCTCGCAGAGGGGACAAAGGCAGAGATTGCCATCCTTGCACTGGATGACGAATGGACCGTAGACCCCGAAGCCTTCGCCAGTAAGTCTGCGGACACCCCATGGGCAGGTGCCACGCTGCGTGGACGAGCCATTGCGACCTATCGTAAGGGGCGCCTGCGCCAACCGCGTCAAGCGTAAGGCTTTCGGTGAATCCCCGCGTCTCGGTACTCATCGTTTCATGGAATCAGGCCGACCTTCTTGCGTCGTGCCTGACCTCCGTACGCGCCGCCCACCCGACACTTCCCATCACGGTGGTCGACAATGGCTCTACCCCCGCGCTCCCCCCCACACCTGATGTCACTTGGATTCGCAGCGAGACCAATCTCGGATTTGCGGGCGGCAACAATCTTGGCCTCTCGCAGTGTCCCGGAGATTACGTCCTATTATTAAATAATGATGCCCTGCTCCCTGGGCCGCAACCCCTCCAGACACTCGTTCACTTCCTTGACACCCATCCGCACGTCGCCGTGGCCCAAGCGAAATTACGTCTGCCCGATGGGACCTTAGATACCTGTGGCGAATTCCTGACCCCTCGTGGCGTGCTCTATCATCACGGCTATTGCCAACCTGACGGGCCACATGCCGAAAGCGCCTTCCCCATCTACGCAGCAAAGGCAGCGTGTTGCCTCATTCGAAAATCGGCCTTAGCAGACGTCGGCGGTCTCCTTTTCCGTGATGACTACTTCTGTTATGGCGAAGATCTTGAGCTCTGCCATCGTTTGTGGTTGGCCGGGCATGAAGTTTGGTTTGTACCCACCGAACCCGTGTTACACGCGGAGCGCGCCACCTCCAAAACCCTTCCCTCACGCCTCGTTTGGCATCACTACCTCTCCAATCTGCTCACCACGGCGTGCGACTATTGGTCTTGGCGCACTTGGTGTCGGCTCGGTCCAGGTTTCCTCCTTCTCCTCCTCTGCGGCAGCTTGCTTAAAGGCGTTCTCCCACGACGCAAAAAGCATTCGATTCACTTCACCCGACAGTGCGCAGATTGCGACTTTTTACCGCGCGTAACCGTGCAAGTCCCGTGGCGTTATCTCATCGCCTGCCACCGCAGAGACTTCCGCAACACGTGCTTCCCATTGCCACAAGCGCCTAAAAACAAACGCAAAAACGGCAATTAACCCCACTCAAAATCCCCTCAATCAACAAAAAAATGCTGATTTAGGTCAGTTTTTTCATCTCGGCATTTGCGCTTCTCTCGCAAATATGGTAAATTGTTCTCAGTCTTAACCCTTTTTAAGGAGTGTTTTATGGCTTGGTTTACAAAGGCGCCTGAAGCGCCATTGCGCGTCCCGACCGAGGCGCTGTGGAATGTCTGCAAGAAGTGCGGTGCATACACGCCCAAAGACGAATACGAACAGAATCTCAAGGTTTGCCCTGCATGTGGCGCTCACGGTCGTCTCTCCGCTCGTGAACGTATTGCTTTGTTGGCAGATAAGGATTCCTTTAAGGAAATCGCTGCCGATGTTATCGCAAATGACCCCTTGACCTTCAGCGATGCCTCTGGCGATTACGCAAGCAAGGTGAAGGGCACTCGCGAAAAGACCAAGATCGGCGAATCGATTGTCGTTGGCACCGCGAAGCTCGACAAGATTCCCGTGGTGCTCGGCGCAATGGACTTCCGCTTCATGGGTGGCTCGCTCGGTTCGGGTACTGGTGAACGTATTCTCCAGGCCGCAGAAACCGCACGTAAGCTCAAGTGCCCACTCATCCTCTGCACCGCTTCTGGTGGCGCTCGTATGCAGGAAGGGATTGTCTCCTTGATGCAGATGGCCAAGACTTGCGCAGCCATTCAGCGTCTGCGTGACGAAGGTCTGCTCTACGTCTCCGTGATGACCGACCCCACCACTGGTGGTGTCTCCGCATCCTACGCAATGGTGGGTGACCTCAACATCGCCGAACCCAAGACGCTCATCGGCTTCGCTGGTCGTCGCGTGATTGAAACCACCATCAAGCAGAAGCTGCCGCCCGAATTCCAGACCTCTGAATATCTGTTGGAACACGGCTTCCTTGATAAGATTGTCGCCCGTAAGGACCTCAAGGCCTTCCTCGCGAAGACCATCCGTCTCTTGACGGCAGCCAAGTAATAAAGGAGGAAGTTTTTTATGGCAACGAAGAAAACCCCCGCTAAGGCAGCCGCCAAGAAGCCCGCAGCAAAGAAGGCTCCCGCTAAGAAGCCTGCCACTAAGAAGGCTCCAGCCAAGAAGCCCGAAGCTCCCGCAAATGATGCCGCTCCTGCAGAAGTGCTCACCAACCCCACTTGGGAAACCGTTCAGATTGCGCGTCACCCTGAACGCCCGCTCTTCACGGACTTCCTCAATGCTTGGGATCCTGATGCAATCGAATTGCACGGTGACCGCCTCGTCGCAGATGACCCTGCAATGTATGCAGGCCTCGCGACGATTGGCGATGAACGCGTCGTAATCGTTGGCCACCGCAAGGGTCGCACCCCTGAAGAAAAGGTTGCCAACCGTTGGGGCATGGCCAATCCTGATGGCTATCGTAAGGCAATGCGTATCATGCGCATCGCTGAAAAGTTCCAGCTGCCCATCGTCGCGCTCGTCGATACGTCGGGTGCATTCCCTGGTCTTGACGCAGAAGAACGCGGCCAGGCTGAAGCAATCGCTAAGAATCTCGCTGACATGTCCGTGCTCAAGACCCCAATCGTGGTCGTGGTCACCGGTGAAGGCGGTTCGGGTGGTGCACTCGGTATCGCAGTTGGCGACCGCATCCTCATGCTTGAACACGCAGTTTACTCCGTGATCAGCCCTGAAGGCTGCGCCTCCATCCTCTGGCGTGATGGTAAGATGGCTCCTGTCGCCGCAGAAGCCCTCAAGATTACCTCCTCTTGGTTGAAGAAGCTCGGCATCGTTGATGACGTGATTCCCGAACCCAAGGGCGGCGCTCACACCAATCCCGCGAAGGCAATCGAAACGGTGAAGAAGGCAATTCTCGCCGCAATTAAAGAACTGAAGAAGGTGCCCATGGAGAAACTCGTAGACCAGCGCTACGCAAAGTTCGCCGCAATGGGCCGCTTCGGCAAGTAAGAAGCACTGCCATGGCTACTGCTCTGATTCTCTCAGACGGTAAACCTGGGCACGAAAATCAGTCCAAGGCTCTCGCGGAGGGCCTTGGACTTTCTTTTCGCATATTGCCTTGCGTCTACCGTAAAAAAGCGAAGAAAACGCTCTCCTATCTCTGTGACCGCCTCGGACTCTCGCCCGACCTCGCAGAGATTTTGCCCGAAGCAGAGGCATTGATTGATGCCGAACGCCCCGCACTCCTCATCGGCACAGGCTCAAACACCTTCTATTCGCTCAAACTGTTGCGCAAGAAGTTCAACATTCCTTGTGTGGCCGTACTCACTCCTGGGGGTTATTCGCTCAATGGATTTGACGCCATCCTTGCGCCCTCCTTTGACAATCCACCCCATCGTGACAACGTAATTGCCGTCCCGACCAATCTCACCCCCGCTCGCCCTGACTTCTATCGCGAGCAGACCGACGCCTTTTTGGAACGCTATACGCCCAAAAATCCGCGTGCGGTGGGCGTGATTATCGGGGGTAAGAATCCGATTGCCGATGTCACACCCGAGTGGTTGAAGACGCAACTTGAGCAAATCTTTGCTGCCACACCCGATTGCGAGCACTGGGTGACCACTTCACGTCGCACCTCGCCAGAGGCTGATGCGGTTATCGATTCCTTCCCCTTCGACTACAGCCTCATCTTCTCGCGTGAGAAATTCAACCCCATCCCCGCCTTTGTGACGCGCTGCGAACGACTCTTTGTCTCCGCAGATTCCACCGGCATGCTCAGCGAAGCAGTAGCCGTTGGCTCGGCAAAGGTGGAAGTGCTTGATAATCTCACTGTGATAACTGGTAAGTTCGCGCGCTTCGTGGATATGCTCTGCACCGAAGGTTATGCCCACCGCTTTGATGGTTCGGCAGGCATTTCCGACCGAAAGGTGGACCTCGCGCCCATCTTTGCCGACTTGAAGATTCGTCTCGGGCTCTAAACGCCAAGCAGCCAACCCCTGCCTCCAAACACACCCTCAGGCATCTCTTTTCGGTGCCTGAGGTGTTTTTTTAGCGAATGCACGCTCAGATTTATTGATTTTAGGATATGCCAAATGGCGTACTTATGTTACAATAAATACGGTATTACTCAAATCACGTTATCTTTTTCTTTAAGGAGTATCGATGAATACGATTGCGATCGGATGCGACCATGCAGGTGTTGCGCTGAAGGCTAAACTCGTGGATTATCTCAACAACCGCGGTTGCACCGTGACGGATGTGGGCTCTTTTGATGCGACTGCAGCAGATGACTACACCGACTTCGCGATTCAGGTGTGCGAAGCTGTTGTGGAGGGCAAGGTCGAACGTGGCGTTTTGCTCTGCTCAACGGGCATTGGCATGAGCATCGTGGCCAACCGTTTTACGGGCATTCGCGCCGCAATCGTGACCGATGAAGCCGTTGCAAAGCTCTCTCGCGAACACAATGATGCCAATATCGTCATCCTCTCCGCGCGCGCTTTGAATGAAGAAGCCGCTCAGCGTGCGCTCGGTGTGTGGTTGGACACGCCCTTCTCCGAAGCAGAACGTCACGTGCGCCGTTTGGCAAAGTGCGACCGCGCGGGCCGTTTGGCAGAAGCTTCCCTCCTCGCAAAGGCTGACCCGGAAGTCCACGCCGCAGTGGTAGCACAGATTGCACAGGAAGATGAAACCATCAACCTCATCGCCTCCGAAAACTACACTTCCGCTGCTGTCCGCGAAGCGCAGGGCTCGGTTTTAACCAATAAGTACGCAGAAGGTTATCCTGGCAAGCGCTGGTATTCGGGTTGCATCCCCGTGGACACAGTGGAACAGCTCGCCATTGAGCGCGCCAAGAAGCTCTTCGGCGCAGAAGCAGCCAACGTCCAGCCGCACTGCGGTAGCGCCGCCAACATGGCCGTTTACTTCGCCATGCTCCAGCCAGGCGACACGATTCTCTCCATGAGCCTCGACCAGGGCGGTCACCTCAGCCACGGTTCGCCGGTGAACTTCTCGGGCAAGCTCTACAACATCGTCCCCTACACCGTCAACAAGGAAACCGAATGCCTTGACTATGATGAGATCGAACAGATCGCTGAAACGGTCAAGCCGCGCTTGATTCTCGCGGGCGCTTCGGCCTATCCGCGCACGATTGACTTCGCACGTTTCCGTGCAATCGCCGACAAGGTGGGCGCGTACTTGATGGTTGATATGGCACACATCGCAGGCTTAATCGCTGGTGGCGTGCATCCCTCTCCCGTGCCCTATGCCGACTTCGTGACCACTACCACGCACAAGACCCTCCGTGGTCCGCGTGCAGGTCTCGTGCTCTGCAAGGAAAAGTACATCGCCGCCATCAATAAGAGTGTCTTCCCTGGCATCCAGGGTGGCCCGCTCGAAAACGTGATTGCCGCAAAGGCTGTCTGCTTCAACGAATGGCTCCATCGCGATGCGCGCGCTTATGCCTCTCAGATTGTGGCGAATACCAAGGCACTCGCTGCGGTCTTGCAGGCGGAAGGTTTCCGTCTCGTCTCGGGTGGCACGGACAACCACCTCTTCCTCGTGGACGTGAAGGCTTCTGGCATCACCGGTAAGGTCGCCGCAGCCGCCCTCGATAACGCCGGTATCATCTGCAATAAGAACACGATTCCTTTCGACACCGAAAGCCCCTTCGTGACCTCCGGTATCCGCATTGGCACCGCCGCTGTCACCACACGTGGCATGAAGGAAGCCGAAATGCAACAGTTGGGCGCATGGATTGCCGCCATTCTCAAGGCTCCGGAAGACGAAGCTCTGCAGGCAACGGTCCGTGCAGAAGTCCGCAAGTTGGCCGCACTCTTCCCCGTTCCTTAAGCGAGTGACGTAATGGCCGCTCAAGACAAAGCGAATGTCATTCTCGTATCCGTCGCCATCGCCGTAGGCATGGCGATTGGATTCTACTCTGGTTATCTCGGCAAAGAAACCAAGCAACCAGGCGAAGCCATTCGCACCTCTGATGCGACAGGTCATTGGAAGCGTCATTCCGAACCCGCCTCCGACATCAATGCGGAGATTCTCACCAATACTCGCATCCGCTTAGTGATGCAGGCCATCCCCACATCTGCATTGCTCAATGCGGGCGTCTTGCCTGAATCGCTTGACACACTCGTCGCAGATGGGCTCATTGGTAAGGATATCGTGCGTGATGGATGGGACCGACCGCTCGTCTATGAAGTCGATCACGAACGAGGCACCTACACCATCCGCTCGTTGGGTTCAGATGGTGTCTCCTCGGAAGATGACATCCCCAGGCCTTAATCTTGTCACGACCGCGCGGCAACGCGCGGTTTTCCTTTAGACTCTGCCATGCGTAAACTGTTGGTTCTCAATGTTGCCGCGCTCGGTTATGACCTCTTGCAAGCACATGGCGTGACGCAATTAGCGGGCCTTCCCATTCGTCCGCTAACCACCGTTTTCCCCGCCGTCACGTGTACTGCGCAGGCCACGCTCCGCACTGCCGCCGCACCTGAAGAGCATGGTATGACGGCCAATGGTCTCTACTGCCCCGAAACACGCCAGGCCCACTTTTGGAATCAATCTGCCGCGCTTGTCAAAGGTGAACGCATTTGGCAGGGTTTTCGCGAGCAAGGCGGGCGCGTCGGGATGTATTTCTTCCAACAGTCCCTCGGCGAAAGCGTAGACGAGCTCCTCTCCCCCGCCCCCATCCACACTCATGGCGGTGGGATGATTATGGCGACCTATGCGCAGCCCGCCGCTCTCTTCGGCGGCAAAAATCCCGTTCCCCTCTGGCGGTATTGGGGACCGCTTGCCTCAATTAAGGCAGGCCGTGGCATTGTACGTGCCCTCTGTGAACGCCTCAATCGTGGCGATGCGCCCGAGCTCCTCTTCGTCTATCTGCCCACGTTGGACTACGATTTACAGCGCTACGGCGCCCAAGCGCCGCACCGGAAGGTCACGCGCGCCGTCCACGAAGCCATCCAACAAATCGAAACCCTTGCCGAAACGGCGCGTCAGCAGGGATATGAACTTCTCATTTGCGGCGACTACGCCATTAGCGATGTCACTGGCAGCGCATGTTTCCCCAATCGCCTCCTGCGCAAAGCGGGACTCTTTCAAACGCGCACGGTGCGTGGGATGCTCTATCCCGACTTCCATCGTTCGGCCGCCCTTGCGCTCTGCGATCACCAAGTAGCCGTGTTGTATGCCACCGATTCCACTGCGCGTAACACTGCAAAGCACCTGATTGAATCCCTCCCCGAGGTGAACGCATCTGCCACACGCTGCTCAGAACACACGGTTACCTTCACCGCAAAGCCTGGCTATTGGTTCGCCTATCCATGGTGGGAAAAGACGTGTGAGGCGCCCGACTATGCCACACACGTTGACATCCACAATAAGCCCGGATTTGACCCTTGCGAACTCTTTTTCGGCAAAACGCCCTTCTCTTGCAGCACCGATGTGACCAAAGTCCGCGGCACGCATGGCAGAATTGACTTACCAATTGCCTATGCCACCACAATTGACCTAAGGGGCGAGACCTTACAAGCCATTGCAAGTCAACTCCGCACATGGCTCTCTGCCTCCTCCTCAACACCCCCTGCTGAATAGCTTTCCCTTTCTTAAAACCGCATTTTATGGTATTCTAAAAGAGTATGAAGCGCATTTTTTTGATTGGACTCTCTCTACTCACCCTGCCCTTAATGGCCCTCAAGCCAGAGACTGAGGTTAAGGCAAAGGCGGCATTAAGCCGTGGATTTGAGTGGTTGCGTGCGACCCAGTCCGCTGAGGGGAGTTGGTCTGACAAACGTTTTCCTGGCATGAGCGCACTTGCCCTGTGGGCAATGGCGAATGCGAAGGATGAAGCGAACGCTGAAGCGGCAAAAAAAGCCGAAGCCTATTTGGTGGCTTGTGCCCAACCCGATGGTGGCATTTACGTGCCGATTCCTGGTCGTCGTGGCGGCGGCTTGGGCAACTACAATACGTGTCTGTGCTTGACGGCGTTGCATGCCGCAGGTGCGGGTGCCCGCCACACTTCTGTGTTGCTCGCGGCACGTGCCTATATTGCCTCCACACAAATTGAAACGGAAGGTCTGCACGAGGGCGGCTTCGGTTACGACAAGAAGAGTCCACGCGAATATACCGACCTCAACAACACCCTTTACGCGCTTGATGCGATGCGCCTGACGCAAGACCTGGAAGAGAGTCGCCCCGCAGGTGAGAAGAAGGTCGACGTGAATTGGGACGCAGCGAAGCGTTATGTCCTCTCGATGCAACAAACCGATGGCGACGATGCCGGTGGTTTTGTCTACAATCGTGAGGTACCTCGCGCAAAGAATGACGAAAAGGTGCCGCAATTAAAGGCGTATGGTTCCATGACTTACGCAGGCTTGCTGGCGATGCTTCACTGTGACCTCTCCCGTGATGATCCGCGCGTGCGCTCCGTTTATCAATACATCGGCAAACACTGGACGCTCGAAGAAAACCCTGGCCAAGGTAATCAAGGCCTCTATTTCTACTATGACATCCTTGCACGCGCCTTGGATGCCGCCGCAATTGAAACCATCACCTTGGCAGATGGCTCCTTGGTTGACTGGAAGGAAGCCCTCGCAGAAGCATTGATTCATCGCCAACAGCCCAATGGCGCTTGGGTCAATGAAAGCAATCGCTTCTGGGAGGCAGACCCCGCGCTCTCCACCAGTTACGCACTGCTCGCCTTAACGTTGATTTTGAACTAACGTGAATACGCAACTTCCCAATCTCGGTCTCATCAGCGTTCTGGGCAAGGGCGGCACCGCCACTGTCTATCGCGCCAAGCAACTCTCCACCGGGCGCGATGTGGCAGTAAAGGTCTTGGAGGCCGACTTTGTTCGTTCGCCAGAAGATATCACGCGATTTGTGAATGAAGCGAAGGCTTGTGCACGTTTCCGTCACCGCAATATCGTCCGCGTTTATGACGCAGGTGAAACCGATGGCATCTACTACTTCGTGATGGAACTCATCAATGGGTACACCTTTGCGACCTATCTCGAACGCAAGAAACAGGTGGCCGTGGATGATGTGTTAATCATCTTAGAATCCGTCACGGAGGCATTGCAGTACGCATGGCAGAAGTTCCGCGTGGTGCATTGCGACCTAAAGCCTGACAATATCATGGTCGATGCAGATGGCACCATCAAACTGATGGACCTGGGCATCTCTAAATCCTTACTCACCGTCACCCGCGAAACGCCTGATGGCGATGGGGAAATCATGGGCACCCCCGCCTACATGAGCCCAGACCAACTCTATGATCTGAAAGACCTTGATTGCCGCGCAGACATCTATTCGCTCGGGGCCACCATCTATCATCTCTTAACAGGCACCACCCTCTTCCCAGGAAAGACCGATCAACAGGTCGTGGACTGCCACGTTGGCGCCTCTTTCGCACGCGATCCGCGCATCCTTGCTCCTGAAGTTCCGCGCGGACTTGCATTAATTTTAAACAGAATGCTTGCCAAAGATCGAAATCTTCGCTATCCTAATTGGGAAACGTTGAGTACAGACATCCAACGTCTTTACGCAGGCGAAACGCTTTTAGCAACACCTCTACAACCGGGAGAAAGCTCCGTTGCCTTCTCCCAAGAATGGTAAAGAAAGGACACACCATGCATATTCTCGTAACCGGTGGCGCAGGTTATATCGGCACCCACACTGTCATTCAGCTCCAGGAAGCTGGCTATGACGTGACCATCGTGGATAACCTTTACAACTCCCAGGAAGAAGCCGTTCGCCGTGGCGCAGAGCTCGCGGGAAAGACGCCGAACTTCTACAAGGTCGACTTGCTTGACTACGCGGGCCTGGAAGAAGTCTTCAAAAAGGCTCACTACGATGCAGTAATCCACTTCGCTGGCCTCAAGGCTGTCGGTGAATCCGTTGCAAAGCCCCTCTTCTACTATGACAACAACATGACCGGCACCTTCAATCTGCTTCGCCTCATGAAGCAGTATGACTGCCGCAACATTGTCTTCTCCTCTTCTGCTACCGTTTATGGTATGCCTGAAAAGGTGCCGTTGGATGAAAGCTGCTCCACGGGCGCACTCAATCCTTATGGTGCGACCAAGCTCTTCCTTGAACGCGTCATCTCCGATGTTAAGGCCGCAGAACCCGATTTGGGCGTGGTGCTCTTGCGCTACTTCAACCCCGTCGGCGCTCACCCGTCTGGTCGCATCGGTGAAAACCCCAATGGCATCCCCAATAACCTCATGCCTTACATCGCTCAGGTCGCCGTGGGTCGTCTGCCCAAGGTCCGCGTCTTCGGCGATGACTATCCTACCAAGGATGGCACTGGCGTGCGCGACTACATCCACGTGGACGACCTCGCACGTGGCCACCTCGCCGCACTGAAGAAGTTGGAACAGACCCCCGGTGAAATCTACACCGTCAATCTCGGCACCGGCACGGGCTACTCTGTGCTTGACATGATTAAGGCCTTCTCCAAGGCATGCGGTAAAGAAATCCCCTACGAAATCGCACCGCGCCGCCCTGGCGATGCGCCTGAGTGCTACGCAGATCCTTCCTATGCGAAGGAACTCCTCGGTTGGGAAGCCACCCGCACGCTCGATGATATGTGCGCCTCCTCTTGGAAGTGGCAGTCCATGAACCCCAATGGCTACGATGCCTAATCGGTTTAAACCGACTTCACTCAATCGGGCGAACGAAATCCGTTCGCCCGATTTTATTTTCCCCAAAAAAACATTCACTGTTCCGAAATCCCAAAGCCACTCACACCCCCCTGCGAGCATCGCGAGTCATCCCCATTGGCATTGGAATTGAGATTAGAAACATTTGTACATTTTCACGTCCTGCGCCGCAGGCGCTAGCCCCGAACCCAGAACACCGAACTGTGGTGAAACCACATTCTCCACTCTAACCCAATCCATTCCATCCATTTAGAATAGATTTGTGCAATTTGTTACATTTTTCTATTCTAAAGGAGGAATGGTAGACTGCTATCCGCTAACCCTGAACCCAAAACTCAGAACCCCGAACTCAGAACCCAGCCGCCCCCCCGCACAAAAAAACTTAGGCATATAGGCTCAACGCACACTTTTAGCTTTAGAGAATTCACTCTTCTTCCCAATTACCACCTCATGTGAGACAAAATAACTAAGCAATAAGGGCAAATTTCAATCTCAATTTGTTACAAACTTAAATCCAGTTTGTTACAAACTCAAAACTGATTTCGCCCTTTTTCCTAACCAAAGCTATGCGAAAGTAAAGGAAGAACTCCCCATAGATTGAATTTTAACCACGAATTTCATGAATTTTAGAAACCACGAAATACCCGAAAAAGAAGGGACTGCATGTGGGTTTTCCGCCAGCCACGCCATGCGGGCAGCAGCTAATCGCGGCGCGATGGCGCTTTCAGCGCCCCACGATTACTGCTCGCCCTCTAAGGACTGCTTATGCAAAGGACTGCATGTGAGGATTAGAAACCACAGAATACACAGAACACTCAGAAAAAAGGACTGCTTATGCAAAGGACAGCATGTGGGATTAAACACTACATGCAAGCGAACAAGATATGCAACTATTTTCATTGCATAAAACCTCCGTTTCGTGATACTATTGTAGTGTTCTTTGAGCACGCCTCAGAGAAGTTCCATACGGGATCTCGAATCTCGGTTATATCGCGTCAAGGGAAAGCCTAGGAAACTTCACCCTCCATTTACCGACGCACAAATCAGGCGCTGCTACCGTGCAGTTTTCGCCTCTTTTGTGTTTTCGGTAAAAGGTCATTCCTAGGCACCTCCCTTGAAAGCACAAAGGAGGCGCTTTTTTATGCCAACGGCACAACAACTTACTCAAATCCTCAACGCAGCTCTGCAAAAGCTGTGGTGTAACAAACGCTTTCACACACCCTAATTGGTTCTATTCTGACAAAGCACTTCTTTCGCTTTGTTTTGTCTCATTCACTAAAACGGAGAGAGAAACATGTATTCAGTTATCCCGAATCGTTCAAATCCTACAGCAATTCTTTTCGTTGTTGATCAGTCTGGCTCAATGCAAGATAAAATGTCTAAAACTGGCAACACTAAAGCGGAACAAGTTGCCACCGTAATCAACAAAATGTTTGCAGAGTTAATCACAAAAGCAAGAAAACAAGATGGTGTTCGTCATTATTATGACGTTGGGGTAATTGGATACGGAGGCAAAGGTGTTTATAACGCGCTAAAAGGTCCGCTCGCGAATCAAATATTAAACTCTATTCAAGATATTAGCGCAAACCCTGTTCGCATTGAAGAACGAATGAATTCTATCGTAACTGCGACAGGAGATTTGTTTGAAATTCCAGAAAGTTTCCCCGTTTGGTTTGATCCTGTTGCAAGCGGCGGCACCCCAATGAATGCTGCAATGACCCTAGCGGCAGAAACCATTGCACCGTGGTGCGATGAGCATCCAAATTCATTCCCACCTGTTGTAATTCACATTACAGATGGTGAATATAATGACTCAGACCCGTCTAAAATCTCAGAGATTATTCGTTCCTTTACAACAAATGATGGAAATGTACTTCTTTGCAATTTACATATTTCATCTACATCTGCAGATTCAATCGCATTTCCGAATGACAGTGGGTCATTGCCAAATGAATTCGCGAAAGCCCTATTTGAAATGTCAAGTATTATCCCTGGGTCAATGCATCAAAATGTTCGTGAAATTCTTGGACAAACCCAACTCACCTCCGAGACACGCTTTTTTACCTTTAATGGGAACGAAGTTGACATCGTGAAATTTTTACGTGTTGGAACTCAAGGAACTCAGCCTCGTCTTCTCACTTATGAAGGTAGGTAATTGATGAAACTGCTATGGCATCAAACAGTTACAAAAGTCTTAGATGACAGTGTGACTCGGAATGAGGACATTTTTCTTCCAATTTGCAAGGGCAAAAAAATCTCACGTATTGTTATGTGTGATGGCGCAACAGCCTCATATTCCGCACAAACTTGGGCGCAATTACTTGCAAAAAAACTATTGTGCCAACCAATAGATGATTTAAGGTTAGCAGTTTATGCAGCCGCGAAAGAATACGAAGAATGTTTCCCATTTACCTCTTTAATAGGAAAAGATCATAGCATAATTGAAGCATTTAAACGCGGAAGTTCTTCAACACTACTCCTTCTTGAACAAGACGCAGAAAATAGCAGTATTATCCACGTCACTGCAGTGGGAGACACATGTATGTTTGTGCTTAATGAAAGCATGACCATACTTGAGAGTTTTCCACTTCAATGCCCCTCCGAATTCTCAACAAATGCCTTTTTGATTTCTACAACTTACCATGGATTAAAAGATCTTTTTTCCGAAGAATTAAGCTCCTACTATTGGAAAAGAAAAGTCTTTGATTTCTCTTCTTTTCAACAGGTTCGAATCCTCTGTGCAACAGACGCTATTGCGCAATGGATTATGAAGTATAAAAATGAACCAAATGAGTTAAATCGTTTTTTAAAAGCCATCAAACGAAATAAAAATGACTTTAAACGATTTATACGCTTTGAACGTGCACAAAACAGAATAGTTGAAGATGATTCAACCGTTGCAGTATTGGAATTATAAAAATGCTTCCCAATCTTAGCGATTACATGCAAACGTTTCAAAATCCGCAATACTTTTTGACGGATCAAACATTAGCATCATGTCGTTGTCCTAAAGACCAACAAGGCCAACCGCTTGTACAAAGTGGAGGCTTCGCGCTTACATTTAAATTGGAGGGGGAAAACAAATGGGCTGTACGTTGTTTTCATCGAGAAGTTAATGATCGAGATACACGTTACTCTATTATTACGAGAAAATTAAAGGAGCCTTCCATACAACAATCTGGCTATTTTCTTGAGTTTGAATATCAACCAGAAGGTGTTGTCGTAAAAAGTAAACGATATCCAATTGTTAAAATGGCATGGGCAAAAGGTGAAACCCTTGGGACCTTTTTGGAGAAAAACTACAACAACAAAACATATCTTCTTAATCTAAAAAAAGCATTAATAGATTTAGCATCTTTTCTTAAAAGTAATGGCATCGCACATGGAGACATTCAACCTAGCAACATAATGGTTTCAAATGAGGGAAAAAGGCTTCAACTTATAGACTATGATGGGATGTTCGTACCAGGAATGGAACAATTAAGTGCGTCTGAAACAGGTGTACCTAATTTTCAACACCCCAAACGAGGCACAACGAATCCTTGGAATGATAAGTTGGATAGATTTCCTTTTATTATTTTTGACATTGCACTTACAATCCTTTCAAACGATCCAGAGTATTGGACAAAAACAAACTCTTCTGATGAAAAAATCTTATTTGAAACAACAGACTATATCGCCCCTTTAGGATCGGCACTATTTAATGAATTAAAGGCAAATCCGAATTATTCACAAACAATTGCCGCATTACAAAAAATCTGCCTCGCAGACTTTGAATTAATTCCAACCGTAGACGATTATGCTAAGTTTAATATCGCACAAACAACAGATTACAACTCGCAACCTATAGAAATTTGGTACAAAGGAAATCATCCCGTTGTCAATGCTGTAGATATTACAAATATTCAAAAACATGATGGAGACGTCGTTGAAATTGTAGGACAAATATGCGAAGTTAAAAGACTATCCACTAGAAATAAGCGACCATATTGTTTTATTAATTTCCGCCCATGGGCAGCACATCAAACATCATTTAGAATAGTTCTGTGGAGTACAGTTCTTAAACAGTTTGCTGATATGGGGATACCATCAGTAGAAGAGCGTTTTAAAAATCGCTACATTTCACTTACAGGCCTTCTTGTAAAATTTACAAATGAGAATGGAACTTCCTATCAAATTATCCCTTCAAATGCGAACAGTATAAGCATAATTGACCATGAAGAGTTTTCATTTCGTTTAAACGAAAAAGCAAAGAAAATTAGGACACAATTTGGCAGGACTCTTCCTGCCCAAAATATTTGTGTTCCAAAAAATAATGTAGATAAACTTCGAGGAATTACTGTCGCTTCAAAACAGTCGAAACCTCGTCAAACTAACACTAGCAACAAGAGTCAAATACAACAGAGAGGTGTTACTTCTTACGGAGGAACACCCTCCACTCGGTCAACCTCAAACATGGACAAATTGAAGTCCGCGACAACACCTTCTTATAAATCATCACAAAATAGTACGCCGTCATACAATAGACCGCCTCGATTAAATGTTACACCAACGTCTAACACCTCGTCTAACACCTCCAAGAATTCATCCTCGAATGGTTGCATTATCATTCTTATAATCGCCTTCGTTCTCTTTCTCCTCTTATCTTGCGGTTAAACAAAAGGAGTTCACGATGAAACGTCTAATTACAATATTAATTGCCATCCTCATCGCTAGTAGCACTGTCGCGGCACAATGTATGGCAACAACAAAAAAAGGTTCTCAGTGTAAACGACAAGCTTCACCAAAGTCTTCATATTGTTGGCAACATGGAGGCACCACAAAAGCACAACGAGCACTTGGAATTACAGCAGAAGAAGGTCGTTGCAAGGCAATTACAAATACTGGGACTCAATGTAGTAGAAATGCTCAAATTGGGTATGATTTTTGTTGGCAACATAATCAACACGAGATTAATTCAACAACATCGTCATTAAATGAAGTTAAGCCCAAAGATTTACCATCAAAGACCAAACTTCAAAATACACCATCCACATTGGATAACATTTGTATAGCAACCACAAAAAAAGGAACTCGATGCACACGTAATGTAAAAAGTGGAAAATACTGTTGGCAACACTTGCCAATGTACCCAAATGAACCCCAAACACCATCGTTAAGAGAGATTAATACTCCACAACAATATGAGAACCAGTGTGAGGCTATAACTAAAAAGGGTACGCGTTGCAAGCGTAAGGCTTCACAAGGGCGGTTTTGTTGGCAACACGCATCAAGTGAAAGTACCAATCTACCACAGCCTTCTCCCGATGCAGATGGGAAGGTCTTCGTTGTGGCAGAACATGCCGATAATTTGACATTAGGGATGCCTGGAGAGGCGGATTACATCATTAATCGTGAAGGCTATGCAGTCGGTTATGACCTTGAATACAAGCAGCCACGATGGGTGAGCTATTGCCTTACGCGTGAAGAGGCGAGTGCAGAAACCGCAAATCGTGAGGGGCATACGTTTCGAGTTGATTCGCTTTTGCCAGTCGGGACAGTCACATTAGATGATTACCGTCACTCTGGATACGATCGCGGGCATTTGGCGTGTGCAGGGGATATGCGATGGAGTCAGACGAGTATGAGCGACTCCTTTTTTTTGTCCAATGTATCGCCCATGAATCCCTCGTTTAATCGTGGAATTTGGGCCATCTTAGAGAAACAGGTACGTGGATGGGCGATTGAAAAAGAGGCAATCCATATTGTGACGGGACCAGTTTTTACGGTTGACGCAGAGCTACCCACGATTGGAGCAAATCAAATCACGATTCCGTCCGCGTTTTACAAGGTGGTGTATTCAGAAAAGCCTAAACAACGTGCGATTGGGTTTCTCTTTCCCCACGAACCCTTGAAAGAGAATTTGCCGTATGAATTTGCATGCGCGGTAGATGCCGTAGAAGAACAGACCGGGCTAGATTTTTTCTCGGAATTGCCTGACGAGTTAGAAAACGGTGTTGAAAGCATCTGTAATGTAGACGACTGGTTCGTTGATTTTTGAAAGACTGGAGGATTAAGATGAAAAAGCTAATGGTATTTTTAATTTGTATGGTCGCATTTGTTGCTTCCTTAGGTGCCATGACATCCGCGGAAATGGCATACTTAAAGCGTCGAGCCCAAGAGGGCGATGCAAAAGCGCAATTTTGTTTAGGGGCGTACTATGCAAACGGCAAAGGCGTTCCCAAGAATTTAGTAGAGGCAACGAAATGGTATCGTAAGGCGGCAGAACAAGGCGAAGCCTATGCGCAATTTGCTTTAGGGATGTGCTATGCAAACGGCGAAGGCGTTCCCAAAAATTTAGTAGAGGCCGCGAAGTGGTATCGTAAAGCTGCAGAACAAGGGGTTGCCGGTGCACAATATTTATTAGGGGGGTGTTATGACGAAGGTGAAGGTGTTCCCAAAAATTTAGTAGAGGCAACGAAATGGTATCGTAAGGCGGCAGAACAAGGGGATGCAACGGCTCAACTTTTAATTGGGACTCTCTACGCCCAAAGTGACGGTGTTAAACAAGATGATACTCAGGCCGCCTATTGGTATCGCAAGGCTGCTGAACAAGGGCATGCAAAGGCTCAATTTTTCCTTGGGGGTAGCTATTCCAACGGCTACGGCGTTAAACAAGATTCTACTCAGGCAGTCTATTGGTATCGCAAGGCTGCTGAACAAGGGGATGCACTGGCTCAATATAGCCTTGGACTTTGCTACGACACTGGCGAAGGCGTTAAACAAGATTCTACTCAGGCAGTCTATTGGTATCGTAAGGCGGCAGACCAAGGGAATGCTGATGCAGCAAGGCAATATCGTAGGCTTACAACAGGCGAGGAATAAGGTAAAGGCGTATTGTGAGGATAAAATGAAGACCTTTTTAGTTGTTTTGACGATTCTGTGCACAATGGTTGGTGTTGCAAAGCCTACGATTTCTTATGCACCTACTCATTATGTGCATGATAGTTCAAAAATTTCAGGTTTACTATCTGCAGGTTCTTTATTGGCGATGCAAGAGCCAGTTTTGATTGGAAAGAATCAACTTGAGTGTACAAGTATTGTACATAAAGTTTTGTCAGGAAAGGTTGGGGAAACAATACAATGCCCCATTGTAATTGATGATCCAAATGGCATCGAAGAAATTAAGATTACATCTGTAAACACTAACAATTCATCGCCTGATTTAATGGAATGCCCCCTTGTATTTTCGCATTGCACATCATTAAAAGAAAAAGTGTATTCTCATATGATGAGAATTGATGCAACGATTCCAGAAAAGGTTCTTAGTTTAACTTACTCATTAACTATTAATGGCGTTGAGATTAAATTACCAATGATTCTTATCCCGGAAAAGTGCAAGAATTAATCTTTTTTTGATAATACATGAATCTTTCTGCAGACAATTTCAGAGAGGATGTGTATTGCTAAGCGAGGCATCATTAGAACCAATCCTCTACCATTCGTAATAAGTGAGACATTGCAGTATGCTTCACCCTATAGGGTTGCGATGTGACCTTGTAGTGTGATTATTTTTGATGATGGCGCTAGAGGAAGAAAGGGAACATCTCCCCTTATAACCTCCACCCCTTAACACACCACCTTCTCCACGGAAACGCCCCCTTAGCCACTTCTTTTGACGGGAAATCAATGGTAGACAAGTCAAAAGTCCCTTGAAAAAGTTGTGAGTTTTACAAAAAGCGCAGGTGTTTGAGGCTGAAATCAAAGGTTGTCAAATGCCGGAGCATTACGAATTACGAATGATGAATTACGAATGGTGAATGGTGAATTACGAATAATGAATTATGAATTAGGTAGTAGGATTCTTCAGCGGGTGCCGTGACCGTAAAGTTTAATCCCTCCAGGGCTGCGGGGCAGCACTGGAGGGATTAAAAGCTTTTTTGAGGGTGGGGTTAGTGGCGGGTGGGGAGGATTTCGACCCAGTAGCCGTCGGGATCTTTGATGAAGTAGATGCCCATTTCGGGGTTTTCAAAGCAAATTGCGCCCATTGCTTCATGGCGTGCATGTACGCCGTCGTAGTCGTCTGTTTCAAAGGCTAAGTGGAATTCTTCGTCGCCCAGATTGTAGGGTTCCGTGCGATCGCGCAAACAGGTGAGTTCCAAGACAAACTCGCTCTTTCCATCGCCCAAGTAAACAATCTTAAAGCTGCCATCTTCTGGCACAATCTCGCGCACGGGTTCTAACCCAAGGGCTTCTTTGTAGAATGCCATGCTGCGTTCCAAGTCTAATACATTGAAATTAAAGTGTGCGAACCGAATCATCTTGAGTCCTCCAAGGAGAGTAATTACTTGCTAAAAAGTAACACAATTCCCCTCCTTCACGCAAGTCTTCCCTTTTTACTGTAGCTCACGCTCTATCTCGCGCGACGGTAATGATTCAAATTACAACGAGACCATGACATCAGGGACCATCTAATGCTCCTGCGTCTTTGTTATGCAGGGGCTTTTTTCAATGCATTTTTCCGCAGTTGGTGGCGTGCTTATGCTAAACTATTGATGTCGGCTGATGCCGTACCATCAAGCAGGGTGTAGTATTATGGTCGCGACGTATTGCAAGCGAGCTTTTCTTACCGCGGGAGCTTTTTGGCTTTCTGGGTTCATTGCTCAGATTTGCCTCAGTGACCCCGGGGCTTTGTCTGGCGGTCTAACGAGCCTCTTTGCGTTCTTCTGTGGTGCCACGCTTGGTTTTTTCATTGGGCCAGTCTTCTTTGTGGCGGGGTTGTTGCCTCGTTGCGAGGCGGTATCGCCGCTCCTCTCACTCTTGACTTTAGGCGGGGCGCTTTGTTCTTATGTGGGGTACATCACCCTCTTCGTGAAGGCGACAACCGCGCCCACTTTCAAGTGGCGCATGACCTATCTGCTGCTTGAAACGCTCTGTGCCTTTATCGCCGTCAGAGGACTCATTGACAGCATTTAATCGTTATTGTTTCTCCAATTTTGGGAGGTAGATATGAAATTCATTTTCGCAATGCTTATGATCTGCATCGCTTGGGTCGCACAGGCGGATTGGCGCGCCACCTTAATCAGCCTTACCCCAGCCCCTTGGTTAGAGGTTGACGTGACCGATCCGGCGCATCCAATTGTGAAGGATGACGGCATCTTCAACACCTTGGACCGCGCCCTTCAATTGGAGCGCAATGCCTCTCCTGAGGATGCGCCCTACCTCAAGCTCCACACCACCTTTCTGCTCAGCAATGCGCTCTACGATTTCCAACGGTTACCCCGCACGGAGAAGACGCTCCCTGATTTAACGCAACCCTCCCAGTCGTGGTCACACACCCAAGCGAACGAACTCCTCAAAGTGCGTCTTACCGAGGCCCTCAAAGAGGATGTCCTTCGCTTCGCCCACGTGCCATCTGCATTGTATCCCGTCTTGCCTATAAGCAGCACCCCTTCTTGGCCCAATCAATCCGCCTTAAGCAAGTTGCTCCCCCTGGCAATGCGCCACCTCAATCTGCCGAAGGAGACCTATTACCCACAATTTATTGCTTGGGCACAAGCGGCAGGCGACCTCTTCCTCGAAGGCACCCTCGAACTTGAGTGGTTGGGATACCAACACCAACACACCGACGAGCAACGCATGGAGGCGCTGAAAACCCTTGATAAACGAAACCGTTGGCCAAGAGATATCCGCGCAATGATTCTCCTTAAACAGGCGCAACTCCTGCATCAAGCCGAAGATTTAGAGAAGAAATATTGGCTTCTCTGCGAGGCGCGTTCGAAGGCCACCCTCCATCAAGTCAAGGCCGAAGCGGCGCAGAAGGTCAATCAACTTCGTCAGGCCTCCTTTGAATTCCCTGACTTCCCACACGTCATCCACCCCAAGCATCGCACCCTCACCGTACACTATCGAAACACGCAGCAACTCATCGTGACCTTCACAAAACCGAAGGAACAAAAGGAACCGCTTCGCAAAACGTATACCTTACCGAAGCCGAAGCATCCCTATGCCCTCGCAACCACCGAGATTACCCTCCCCGAATTGCCCTTGGGCGAGGTCGAGGTCACCATTACAGCCGCCCCCAATTTCCGTCATTTACACCAACCCGAAGAGACGCACCCCCTCCATGTGGGCACCTATTTGGCAGCCAAGATTACGGATGATACTCAGGGCTACATCGCCGTTGTGGATAGTTTTGATGGCACCCCTGTACCAGGCGCAGTGCTCTATGACGCAGACAAAACCCTCACCGCAGATGCAGACGGTTTAATCCCCTATATCTTCCCCAAAGATGATTCACCCGATGAAGATCGACCATTACGCCTCTGTGCCCGCGGAGAGTCACTTCAGTTGCAGCATTACTTGTTAAAAAGCTACACCACGTTTCGCTCATCCGAAGAGAAGACCCAAGTGAAGTGTTTTACCGATCGCGCCCTTTATCGTCCTGGTGAAACCCTCAATTGGGAGTTGCTCATCCTCCACTATGACCCCAAGACCCGTCGTTACCTTCCCGCGCCAAAGACCTCTGGAGAGCTCAAGATTAAGGGACGCGCCGATAATGGGGATACGCACGTCCTCGTTGAAGCCAACTGCACCACCACCGCCTCGGGTACCCTCGCCGACACCTTGAAGATTCCGGACGATTTTAAAGGGACGATTTCCTTTGAATGGGAGCGCAATAGGGTTCATTCCCTCCCCGTTTCGGCCTATCGTGCGCCCACCTTTACGATGACCCTCCAACGCGACAACATCGGCGCCCCCATCACCGAACCACTCCAATTCAGCATCACCGCGCACGATCTCAGCGGCACCCCACTGCAAGGAGCCACCGCCCATTGGCGCCTACACACTGACCGTGAAGAAACGCCCTCAGGGGTCGTCACCCTGGATGGGACAGGGAAAGCAACCCTAAAGGTCACCCTTCCCCCTTCTGATTCACCCGCTCCCAAAGACGATCTTTACGGTTATTTAGAGGTCATTCTACTCAATTCCACTGGCGAACACCCGACCGAAACGCTCAGTTTCCGCATTCCTCCATTCGGCTATGACTTCTTCATTGACGGCACCTCCCCCACATGGTGCTTTGATCAAACACCCTTCACAATGACCCTTCAGAGTGACAATCCCAATGCAACGGGCACTCTGTGCGTCTATCCCGCCCAATCCATGCGGGATACTGCGGCAACCGCCGCCCCCAAACCTATCCAAACCTATCCCTTTAAGGTGGGCCAACCCATTACGTTGACCCTGCCCACGGGCGAGTATGACCTGAAAGCCTCCTCCGGTCCCATCACCAATGACCTATCCACAATAACCGTATGGCCCCGCGAACACACCACCGAAAGAATCGCGCAACTCCAAGACGGGAAAGGGACACTCCTCGTCAATTACAAAAACCAAAAACACACCTTTTCTGTAGGGGAAAACGTTGAGTGCTACGCCGCCCTCCCAGGTGCGACACCTTGTTATCGCATCATCTCCACACGCGATGGCATCTCCCGTCCAGAACGACTTGATTCCCCCTTCTTCAAAGTGCCCGTTACGCAGGAGATGTGTAATGGATTCGTGATTGAAGTCTACACCATTTGGCAAGGCACTCTCTACCAACACAGCCAAACGTGCGCCGTCACTCCCCCGGAAGAATTAAAGGTTGAAGCCACGCGCTTCACTGAGAAGGCCCGCCCGGGTTCGGAACAGACGTGGGAAATCTCCGTCAATGACCCCTCGGCAGAGCTCATTATCACCTGTTATGACACCGCCCTTGAAGCTTTAGCGCCACACACCTGGCAAAGCCTCAACCGCTTAATCCGCAACTACTATCGTTACACTCTGTTCGTGGACTTAATCCTTTACCCATACGATATCTTCTGGAGTGAACAACTCCCCGACAACTTCTGCGATCCACATACGTTTGAATATCAGGTATTAGGCGACGAGAGCCTCTCCCCGAGTAACGGTCCTATCGGCAGGTACAGTGCCAAAAATAGAGTCTTCGACGTAGCCTCTCCTCGCGCCGTTTTGGGCTCGCGCGCGTCTGGCCTCCAAGGCGCACCGACAAGCACCCCAAGCCGACGCCCGCGAAGTGATTTTCGAACCTCCGCATTGTGGTTGCCACAAGTGAAGACAACGAATGGGAAGGCTACCTTCACCTTTACCTTACCCGATTCTCTCACCACTTGGCGCCTGCAAGCCTTCGCCTTCACCGCGGATGGACGCAGTGGGGTGTTACGTCGCGACTGTACGGCGACGCAGGAGATTAAGCTGAATCCCTACCTCCCACGTACGCTCCATGTTGGAGATCGCCTAACCCTCGCCGTGCGCGTAGATAACACGACCGACACCCCGTGCGAACAAGTGGTCACGCTCAATGAAGCCGAACCGCGCACCCTTCAGATTCCCGCCAAGGGCTATGCCATCGCCACATGGGAGGTGGAAGCAAAGGCTATTGGACCACGCACCTTCCGTTTTGCCTGCGAAGGCGACGCAGCAGAATTAAAGGTGCCTGTCTTGGATGACACGATTGAAGTAGAAGATGTCTATCCGATGACCTTGATTGACACCACGCCGAAAACGATTGAAGTCGCCCTCCCCACCCCTGAGGTGTGCCTAAAGGAGCGTTGGGATCACCAACCCGGTGACGCGGTGACTGCCGCACTAAAGAAGCAATTAGACTATCCCTACAGCTGTGCAGAGCAGACCTTCGCCAAATTACAAGCCGCCATTTTGCTTGGGAAGGATGCCCCTGAGGGATTAGCCGACCGTCTTTTAAAGGAACTCCTCGCGCTCCGCACGTCGACGAAACTCTGGCCGTGGTTTGCAGGAGGACGCGATGATGTCTTAATCTCCTCTGCGATCTGCATCGGTACCGCCAGACTCTACCACTTAGGTTGTGCGCCCGAGCCATTGGTTGAAGCCGTGCGCGAAACTCTTACCACCGCACCGAATCGGATTACCTTCCCTGTGTGGGCGTATTGTTGCGCCACAATGAAATGTTGGCCTGAAGAGGTGCCAACCACCGACCGCCTCGCAGAGGCCTATCAAACCGCAACACGAATCCAAGAACGCCGCCTCATTACGGTTGCCGCCCAACGGCTTGGTGTGACCGAAGTGGCCAAACGTGGTCTGAAAGAGGTGCTCGCCGCGATGAATACATCAGAGGTTTGGGGCAGATACTGGCCACAAGAACGCCTCTGGTGGAATTGGTGGCACACCCCAATCGAAAGCCACGTCTTGGGATGGGAAGTCCTCCGTGAGGCGGGTGAAACCGAAGCGTCGCGCGGCGCAGCCTTGTGGTTGTTGCAACATCGTCGCCTCAATGCGTGGGGCTCCACCCGCGCCACGGCCGATGCCGCCTATGCGTTGATTAGCGAAGGACTCAAAGACCAACCCCTCTCCGAGCTCACCCGACAGGAAGAGACATTGCCCAAGGCGAAACGCCTCACCTTCGCGCGCCAAACGCCTGGTATTACCTTCGGTGGCATCACGGCAACCTATCGTCTGCCCCTTGCCGAACTCCCTGCTCCGCCAGTGGCAGAGGGCGCGGCCATTACCCTAAAGCGCACCCTCTCGCCTGCCAATCCCAAGGTGGGAGATACCGTGACCGTGACCCTCACCTTGAGTGCCGCGCAACCCATGAGTCACCTCCACATCTCCTCCCCTCGCCCCGCCAATGCCGAGTCGGTCAACACCCTTCCCTTCTGGGATTGGTCCAGTGGAAGCCGTGTAATGCCGGGCGATAGCGGAAGTGATCTCTTTATTGGCACACTCCAACGTGGCATCACGACAATTCAATACACTTGGAAGATTACCCACGCCGGCGATTGCATCGTTGAACCCGCACGTGCCACCCTAATGTACGCGCCCGATTTCGCCGCACGTACCGAAGCCACGCGCCTCACCACACACGCAAAGTAAGACGCACCTCTCAATAAAACATAGTATGAGCCCAACCCCTTTTCACCCTTATAATTGACCTCACACCATGAAAAAAGTATTCCTCTTTACCATTTCTACCCTGTTGATGGTGCTCGCATTCACGGGGTGTACCCTCTCCCCTTCACGCGTAGCCCTTCCACTGGATACGAGCCTTGTTCAGGCAGGGGTTGGCGTAAAATTACTTCCGAAAGCGGATGAATTCACCCTCCTGCGCATCGCGCCAGTGTGGTTGGGCGATGATTACGTCGCCATGGCCAACGTCTCAGCGGTCTCTTTTAGCGACACCAATAATGGCCTTGCCGTGGGTGGGTTTCTCGCTGCCGATGAGGGATGTGGACTCTCGGCGGCAGTGGTTGATACGAACCAAAATCACATCGGGCTCCGACTCGGAGGTGTCGTTTGCGGTGGAAAACAACGCGGTGTGCAAATCGGCCTCGTTACGTATTGTTCTGCAGACTCCACCGCACTTCAAATTGGGTTGCTCAACTTTACCGAAGGTCGGTCCTACCCTATTCCCTTCCTAAACCTTGTTTCACCGAGCGAAGCAGATTCCGAAGCTAACACTGACGAACCCTGAGCCCACTCCCTCCACCACATAACAAAGCATCCACCTGTGATGCACAATCTTGACACCTTTTATTAAGAGAACGTATAATGAACGCTATGAAGACGTATCCTATCCTTTTGGGATGGCTTTGCGCCATCATTTGCGGTTGCACCACCGCGCCTCTTGCCGAAACATCTGTTGCGGAAACGCCCGTTAAGGAAGTGCCCGTCGCAGAGACACCCGTTGAAGAAGCGACGCCACCTGCGGTCGCCACACCCGCACTCCCTGAGCAACTCTTCCAGCTCTCGCAAGATGCCCGTTGCCGTCAGGTCGTCACCACCTGCATTGTCGCAGGCCAACCGCTCCGCGTCTTACTTGACACCGGTGCGACCCACACGGTCTTCCACAGCGAAAGCGCCAAGCAGTTGAAGCAAATCACGTGGATGGACACAAGCCACATCCAATTCAGTGGCAATGCTACGCAACGCCCCGACATCTTCATCGCACCTGTACTCTTGGGCCCTGGCGACTTTGATCCGCGCCCACTCCTCTCCATAGACCTCTCTGGGGTGCGCAGCATGATGGCCGAACCCATTGATGGCATTGTCGGCATGGATCTCCTTACGCCACTTCCCCTAACCCTTGACTTCAATGCAAACGAATTCTATTGGGGAATCCCTGAAAACCCCGCCGCATTAAAGTTAACCCCATTGGAAGGCAATCGCGACCCCAATGGCCGCCTCTTCATCTCGGTTAAGAGCGGCGAAAAGACCTTCCCCTTGCTTTTGGACACCGGCAGCTCCGTCACACGCGTCTATGAAACCGATTGGGCACCTGGTCGTGGCAAGGAGATTTCCGCACAGATTAGCGACGTGAATGCCGCCGCACACATTAAGGCTTTTGAAGGTAATCGCGGTGCATTGCAGTTGAACCCCGTCGTTGAGACGCGCGCCTTTACGCCATTGATGGCAAACGCAGGGGAACCCTCCATGCTCGGCGTGGATGCTTTGAGGGGACTCATCCTCATCCACCTGCCTTCGGGAGATGGCTCCTTTGGGCTGTTCCTCATTGCGAAGCCCACACCCGCACCCTAATCCTTCTCTTAGGTCTCACCATGAAACACATTTTCTCCTTGCTCCTTCTCGCCCTCCTTTTGGGCGGTTGTATCTCACAAGAACGCACCCCCTATCATGAAATTGCGCTCACGGGTGAGACCTCCCAAGACACTACCTTCCTCTGGCCCTTTTACATGGGCGACAAGCGAGCACATTATGCACTCTGGCCCCTCATTAAAAAGTCGCCAGGGTGCTTTGCGTTGTTGCCGTTTTACAACTACGACCACGGCATTCATGACATCGCCCTGATTGCCACCCGTTCCACCCATACAAATGAGTCGCGCCTCTTTCCCCTTTGGTATCAAAATCCCAATGGGTGGCTTCTCTTCCCCTTTGCCTACTCCTTCAGAGATGAAACGCACGCAAACTTCGGCTCGCCCCTCCTTTTTAATGTCATCCGCGAGGGGAGTGACTTTGAAGCGATTCACGCCTTACTCTACTTTTCAAACCGCACGAGCAATAGTTCACGCAAAGCACTCTTCCCCTTCTTCTCCTACTATGCGCGACATGATAAAGAAGATTACGCGCTCTGGACGCCCCTCTTTCGTCGTGGTGTAGAGACCTGGTCCTATCAAGACGAAGGTAAGCTTTGCACGGAGCGTCACTTTTATAATCGCAATTCCCTCCTCTCCCTCTATGGCTTCACACACGATCAATCATGGACGGGGACGAAAGAGACACCGCGTCAAACCCTTACCACAGACAAGACCTTCTCGTGGGCATTCCCCTTCTGGTGGCAATGGAGTGATCAGCTCACCGGTGAACGCGGTGATTTGCTCCTCCCGCTCTACTTCCGAAAGGTTAACCAACTCGATGCACCCGGCACTTACGCGACACCCTTCTTCGGGTGGAGCGCGGATCGTTCGTGGTGGTATGCATTAAACTGTGGCCGTTATGAGGATTCTCGTTGGGTGCTTCCCTTTGCCTTCTGGACCTATCGTGACAAGGACGGCGTGCTTGAGCGCAACCTCTGGACCCCGCTCGGCTATGCCGACACCACGCGCACGCCCTCGGGGCCTACGGAGTTGCACGCATGGGGAATTGGGCCCCTCCTGCCAATCATTGCCAATGGGGATGACGACACCTTCAACCTCCTCGGCAGCTACTTATGGAGTTGGAAACACGATCCGCTTAAAAACAACTACCAAGCAAATCTCCCCAAATGCGCACATTGCCGTCCACGGAATACCGGGACAACGTCCGAACGCACGCGCTCCGATCTCCTCCTCGGCACGCTCTACGCTCATTATTGGGAACGTGAATACGAAGCCGAGAGCCTCGTTGAACAACGCCCCATCTACATTGAACAAAATAAAACACACCTTGGACTCCTCCTTTGGTCACAGGATAAATGCACCCTTCACGGCAGTGAACACCTTCCCAAAGGCGCCACCTACCCAAGCAAAACGGGCGCCTCCTATTCACTCCTTGGCGGATTATGGTCCACCGAAGAGTGGTTAACGCAGTCGGTACACGACCTCCCCACCGATCATCCTGAGTGCAAAGAGCACTATTGGTCAAGTCATGACTATCTTAAATTTAAAAATTCAACACACCAGACAGAAAACACCTACGGATGGATCCTTTGGCAGGATGAAGCGACAATCCACACCGATCGCCACCGCAATCAATTGGTTGAAACGGCCTTCCGCACGCCCCTCTTCGGGTGGGGTACCTCGCACTATCAAACCGCTGCGGGCGAAACCCATCCAGCTGGCAATAAATACTCCATTCTTTTAGCGCTCTATCGTCACGAAGCATCCACCTACCATTTCAATGATGGGCGATGCTACACACCCCATGGTGCCACCGACCGTAACGATTTGCAAGAACAGTCCATCCTCGCCGGACTCCTCTGGAAGCGATACCAGAACACCTTCGCAAAGAAGCACACCACCGCTCGCGACCTTGACCCCACGACACCTGATTTCGAGACCAAACACGACTCCGAAAACACCCTCCTCTGTGGCTTCCTTGCAAAGACCAAACACCGCGAATATTCCAACGAACCACATGGCGGTTCGTATACGAAACGTTTCGACCGCGACTTCCTCTGTTCTCTCCTGTATCATGAGGAAATGTACTGTCACCACAATCAATACTGCGACAATGAGGTTTGCCGCGAAACCTTAACCGAATCAGGCGAAATCAAATGTTGGCATGTCACCGAGCGAGCGGCCACCACGACCCACGATATTCGCGTTCTCTTAGGGCTGTTGGCCAACTATTCGCTTGACGACACCCTTCGCTATGAACGGACACTTGATGCGCCCGATGCGCCCGAGACCTGCATCAGTGATCGCTTTAAAGAACGGTTTACCGTGCTCCTCGGCATCCCCTATGCAAGCGAACGGTCACGTGATGGCACTATCAAACGAAAAGGACTCTTTGGGTTGCTCTTTGACCAACGCCACACGCCGACCGACAACACCGAAACCTTCGGCATTCTCGGCTTCCTTTACCGTTCCAATCGTCATGCTGATGGCACCCGCGAGCGCCTCATCTTCCCCTTTATTCGTACCACCTCCCACGAAACAAACGACTCCGCAAGCTTTAGTTTTTTCGGTAATTTCCTCAAATACGAACGCCTCCCTGATGGCTCCACTGATTGGACCCTCTTCTGGCTCTAACCAAACGGGCACGCGCATTCCGCCCGTGCCCAATCAATCTCTATTTAATCCAAGCTAAAATCAATCATGACTCTTGATTGTTCAAGGTTATGTAGTCAATTTGTCACAACTATATCATTTTCAATATACTTGTGACAGTGTAGCTAATCTCAGAACGGCTTTCCGTTAATCCCACTGTCGGCTTCAAATAGCTTTTCGGAGGCGGCACGTGTAGCCTGCTATTGATTCAGTGAGCACGGGGCGGGAAGGTTGATTTAAATGAGGAAAAGCGGTGGCTACAACTGGTCATTCGCTCAAGGGTTCGTGGAGGTTTACCATTACTGCTATGTAAGTAGGGCGCTTTTTTGGTATCCTTTTAGGCAATTGGCGAGAGGTGCCGAGGATTTTAAAAGCGATAGGCGAAGATGCGATTTACGTTACCCCCAGAACTTCCGATTACAGCGCACGCAGAGGCGATTCTTGAGGCATTAAAACAACGCCAAGTGGTGATTGTTTGCGGTGATACGGGCTCTGGTAAGACGACGCAGTTGCCCAAGTTGGCCGCAATGGCGCGCCCTGAGGCGCGCGGCCTCATCGGTGTGACCCAACCGCGCCGTTTGGCTGCAATCGCGATGGCGCGCCGTTTGGCCGAGGAGATGGGCACCCCTTTAGGCGCACTCGTGGGCTATCAGCACCGCTTTGAGAGCAAACTCTCCCCTTCGACGCGCTTTAAATTGATGACCGACGGTATCTTGTTGGCCGAAACGCGTCATGATCCGCTCTTTAAGCGTTATTCCACCATTATCGTGGACGAAGCCCATGAACGTAGTCTCAATATTGATTTTTTGTTGGGCTTGCTCAAGCGCGTCCTTCCCCGTCGCCCAGACTTACGTGTGATTATCTCCTCGGCCACGCTTGATGCGAGCCGTTTTAGTGATTTCTTTGACCACGCCCCCGTTATTGATGTGCCTGGACGCCTCTTCCCAATTGATACGATTTGGTCGGCGCCCGAAGATGAAGAGGATGACGATTTACCGCGGCGCGTCGCCAATGCGGTTGATTTGGCAGGCTCAGACTCTGGCGACATTCTGGTCTTTCTCCCTGGCGAACGTGACATTCGCGAAACAATGGCCTTCCTTGAGGGGCGTCGTCTCCCCCGCACGGAGATTCTCCCGCTCTTAGCCAGTCTCCCGCCTGGCGAGCAGGCGCGCGTCTTTAAGTCCTCGCCCCTGCGCAGAATCATCCTCGCAACAAACGTCGCAGAAACCTCTGTCACGATTCCTGGGATTCGTGTGGTGATTGACTCGGGTCTCGCCCGCATCAAACGCTACTCGCCTCAACGCCATGTCCAGACCCTCCGCGTGGAGGCGATTAGCCAAGCGAGCGCCAGACAGCGTATGGGGCGTTGCGGACGTGTAGGCCCAGGCACTTGTATCCGCCTCTATTCAGAAGAGGATTACCATCGTCGCGAAGCACACACCGCGCCTGAAATCAAACGCACAGCCCTCGCGGGTGTGATTTTGACCATGGCCGATTTGCGGTTGGGGCGGATTGAAGACTTTCCCTTTTTGGAACCGCCCGCAGGCGCGGCCATCCGTGAAGGTTATCGCGAATTGCTTGAATTGGGCGCCTTGCAACGCGTTGCCTCGGAGGGTGATGGACGCGATTGGCGCCTGACGCCAGTGGGTAGAACGCTCGCCACCTTTCCTGTAGAACCCCGTTTTGCACGCATTCTAATTGCTGCTGATGCCGAATGTGCGCTCGCCGACGCACTCACCGTGGTCGCGGCGATGGCCTGTGACGAACCGCTCTTACGTCCAATTGAAAAATCTGCACAGGCGGACCAACAGCACGCACGCTTCCGTTGCGCTAATTCCGACTTTAATAGTCGTCTCAAACTCTGGGCATGGTGGAATGACACGGCCCTCGGCACCTCCGAGACCCAACGCCGTAAGCGCTGCAAAGCCACCTTTATTAGTTATCCCAAAATGCGCGAATGGGCGAATATCCGTACCCAACTCGAAGAGCTCTGTCGCGATAAGCGGATGCATATCACCGAACGTAAAGGTGGTGAAGTGGGCTTACATCGCGCCCTCCTCTGCGGGTTGCTCTCACGCATCGGCCACTATGACCGTGAAACCAAAGATTACCGCGGTGCCTTTGCCGTGCGCTTCACCCTCTTCCCTGGAAGTGGGTTAGCAAAAGCGGCCAAAAAAGAGCGTCCCGATGAAGGGCGTCCTCGCCAACCACGCCAAAAGTTCAATCCCGATGCATTGCCCGAATCAAGAGAATGGGTGCTCGCAGGGGAATTGGTCGAGACCTCCAGACTCTTCGGTCGCACGGTCGCATGTATTGATCCGCGCTGGATTGAACCCATCGCAGGGCCACTCTGTAAGGTGCATCGCCACTCGGCCTTCTGGGATGCAGACAAGGGATTTGTGAGAGTCCATGAAGACGTGACACTCTTTGGACTACCCATTGCCTCGGGACGGCTACGCGACCTCTCGCGATTGGACCCCGAAGCAGCACGACGCTTCTTTATCGCAGATGCACTCTGCGTGCCAGATGCGGTGCGAACACCGCCAAAGTGGTTGCAAGAAAACTGGCGAAAACAACGTCTGTTGGAACAAGTTCTCGCCCTTCAGCGCAACCATCGTGATGCCTTACGCGATGCTCTGCTTGCCTTCTATGAAGCACATTTGCCCGCAGATGTCTGCAATGTTCCACAGCTATTGAAACACTGCCCGCCTCTCCCCTTAAAGGGAAGTGACTTTTCCGTAGACGCCGCGACGCTAAAAGAATTCCCCGAAACGGTCAGCGTCGGGGGCGAAACCTTCCCCTTGAGTTACGTCCACGCACCAAAGACGGTGGATGACGGGGTAAGTGTCATCGCTACGCCTGACACCCTTCACCTCCTTGCGCATTGGCACGGGGAGTGGTTGGTGCCTGGTCTGCTCCCAGGAAAAATCCTTTGGATGCTCAGTGCGCTCCCCTCTCGCGTGCGACACGTCTTGGGAAATCTAACCGAAACGCAGGAGATGGTGCTCTCAAAGGCAAAACCCTACGTCCGCCCCCTCTCCGAAACCCTCTTTAGACTTTTACGTGACGAACGCGGGGTGCGCGTCGATGAGACCCTGTGGGAAGAAGATCGCATGCCCGACCACCTGCGCATGAACTTTAAAGTCATACTTGATGGCGCACTCATTGGTCAGGGACGCAATCTCCAACCGCTCATTGAACTCTTCGCCACCCACAAAAATGCCCCCGCCCCCAAGGCCTCCACCCTTGAAGACCCCGCATTAGCACGTCTCGCCAATCATCGCGAATGTGTAGAAAAACTGAAGGCAATCGGTGGAAATCGTTGGACCAATTATGCACAATTCCCCTCGCTTACGCCACAGATAAAAGCCTTCTTAAAGGAAGCCGAGATTGATGTTACGCGCCTGGGCCAGGAGATGTTTACCCGTGTGATTGAGGACACCTTCCTCCGCAATCCCGACGACCCCAAAACCGAAGCCGAACTCCAAGCCCGCTATAGCGCCTGTAAGAATCGCATTGCCAATACCGCCGCAGAGTGGAGACGACGTATTGTCTACATCCTCTCCGAGGCAGCAAGGTTAGAACATCGCGCGCAGACCGCCACAGGCATCTACCCTGAAACCACAGAAGATATCCTTGACCAACTCGCTTGGTTGGTCTTTGATGGCTTCGTCTCCATCGTCCCAGGAGAGATGTTAGAGCGCTATCCACAACTCCTCAAAGCGATTGACGAACGCCTTGAGCGCGCCCGTAACAACCCCTCAGGCGACCGAAAGAAGATGGGAGGTATCCATCCCTACTGGAATCGTTACCTTGACTTTGTGCAACGCCCCAAAAAGCCACGCCATGACCCCGTGGCCCTCAGTCGTTATCGTTGGGCAATTGAATCCCTCCGCCTCACAACCTTCTGCCCCACTGCACAAGGCTTTGAAAAGACCTCTGCCAAACAACTTGACGCCCTCTGGCAAACCGTCCTCAATCCCTAACACCTTTTCTTAAAAAAGCGCAGACTGCCATCCCCACCTCCCCTCAGGGGTCTTTCTCCAGCCATCCGCAGTCCAGAGAGGCACCAAACGACGGGACACCCCTCGCCCCCACCCTTCTTACTCCTCCTTTTCCCCTTTTTCTCCGTGAGCACCAGTAAAAGCATCCGTTAGGATGCGTCGCGTGCAGGGCTCAGCCCTGCCTTGGTGGGCCGTGGCTACGATACACTGCGCTCTTGCGAGGCGAAGTAGCCCCCTCCTCATCCTCCCCATCTTTGATGCTCCTGCATTTCTCCGTCTTCACAGGCGAGTCCGCAGGATGAGCACGGGGTAAAGCGCCCTGCGCTTTCGCGGGTGCAGGGGTGCGAACCCCTACCTGAGGGGCGTGGGGGCGAAGTCAGCCCCCACCTCTCCTCCTTCCTCACGTCTTTCTTCTCACTGCAAGGAAACGAAGCGACCGAATATACGCTCGAGCACGAAGTGCTGAGAAACGCTGAACTGTAGGGCACCCCATGCCCAACCCCAACCTCAAACTACAGACACTTCTGAAAACTTTTAAGGCATCAAATTCCGGCGCTTTTTGTCCTGCGGACGTGAAATTTTTGCTTGGACAGTCTTAAGCATCGTGCAGAGGTCTACAATACCCGTGTCTGCGAGTTCGTAATAGACTTGGCGTCCATTTCGTTCGTTTTTAATGACCCCATACTGTCTTAGCACAGAGAGATGCTGACTCACCACTGGAAATTCATTTCCAAGCATTGAAACGATTTCTGCGACACACTTCTGGCCGTCCGCGAGAATCTCTAAAATTGCAAGGCGTACGGGATTTCCCAATGCTTTACATAGTTCGACTCGTAAACGAAGCTCTTCTATTTCTTGATCCGACATTTATAAACCTCTCTTACCTATTTATCTAAATATTAACATCTTATTTTCAACTCTTCAATCAGAAAATACTACTAATATGTATTTAATTTTTCCAAGGTCATCGTATGCTCATGGAGCGTACCGCTCCAAAAAAGTAGAATAATTATTTTCGCACTTCATTTACTTCCTTCATCTGATGTATAATGTGCGTGTTTGCGTGTCTTTTATGAATCATCTAACACTGTTTTGATGGGAGTTGTCAGTCTCAATGAATCCGTTAATCTTTAAATCTACTAATCCCCTCCTGGTACCCCAGGCCGAGGCAATCGTTAAGCGGTTGCAAGAACATGGTTATCAAGCATGTTTTGCAGGGGGATGCGTCCGTGATGCGCTGCGCGATGCGCCAGTCAAAGATATTGATATCGCCACCTCAGCCACCCCCGAGGAGGTGGCTGCCCTCTTCCCTGCACAGAGCATTGGCGTGGGGAAGAGTTTTGGGGTGATGTTGGTCGTGATGAACGGCATCTCCTATGATGTGGCAACCTTCCGCACTGATGGCGGGTATCAAGACGGTCGCCATCCAGAAACAATTACCTATGACACGGCCGAACACGATGCCTTGCGTCGCGATTTCACGGTCAATGCCCTCTTTTATGATCCGCTCTCAATGAAAGTCATTGACTACGTAGGGGGCGTGGATGACCTTAAAGCGGGCATTCTGCGAACGGTCGGCGCGCCACTGGAACGTTTTCGCGAGGATCGCCTACGCCTCCTACGCGCCATTCGTTTTGCTGCGGTGTGCGGATGGACCATTGAACCCGAGACGTGGGCGGCGATAAAAACCGAGGCGCCCCATTTGGGCTGCGTCAGTATGGAACGCATCCGCACCGAATTTATCCGCACCCTCTGCGAAGCGCCCTCCCCCTCTCAGGCGCTCAAACTTCTCTACTTCAGTGGATTGCTCACTGTCTTTTTCCCCGAATTAGTTCGCCTCCGCGGGTGCCGGCAAGATCCCATTTGGCATCCAGAGGGGGATGTGTGGCAACACACCGTCAAGATGTTGGAACTCCTCCCGCCCAAACGTGACCCCGAGCTCGTCTGGTCGGTACTGCTACACGACATCGGCAAGCCCGATGCGCTCGTTGTGAGCACCAAACCAGACGGATCTCCATGGTATCGCACACCGGGGCACGCCACCATTGGTGCCAAGCAGGCAGAACCAATCCTGCGCCGATTCAAGGAAAGCGTTGCCACAATTGAACACGTCTGCACGGCAGTCCGACAGCACATGCAATTCGTGGAATTACCCAAGATGCGCGAGTCCACCCTCCGTCGGATGTTGGGCCGTCCTACCATCCATATGGAACTCGAACTACATCGCTTGGACTGCCTCTCCTCTCACGCGAAGCTTGACCTCTACCACGCAGCAAAAACGCGTTTAGAAGCCTTCGCAGGCGAGCCCGTGCTTCCCCCTCCTGCCCTTACAGGAAAGGACCTCGTGGCGCTCGGTTATCAACCTGGCCCCAAGATGGGAGTCTACCTAAAGAAGGCCTACACACGCCAATTAGAGGGTTGCGACCGCCTTACCCTCCTCTCGGACGCCCTCTGCGATGCACCTGCTCACTCCAATCGCCCTCGCCGCATTGCCTTCGTGGCGAACACCGAGGGGAATGCGCCCCTGCCTGCGGCGTGGGCCGCGCGCACCGAACATCCCGACTGGGACGTGACACTCATTGTTCTCCCCGGAACACCATGGGAAAAGCCCCTCCCCAAAATGGCAAAACTCTACCGCGTGGTGACCGACTGCGCCGGCAATCCCGATTATCCCGCCAAAAACACCTTTGACGTGCTCATCCATGCCACAGGCGAAGTCGCCCCAGCACTGCTCGCCTCGGCCCGACATGCAGTTGCTCTCTAAGAACATCACGCCCTCCTAAAAACACAACAGCCACCCGACATGGGCGGCTGTTTGTTTTATCGCGGCGCGGTTCTCCCTTAACGGCAGCAGAACCAAATCACGCCGCTCACCCCTAATGCCAAGCAGTAGAAGCCAAAACGCCAGAATGCGTGACGATTCAAGAGGCGCACCATCCATGCCACACTGGCATATCCCACTGCCGCAGCGACTATAAAACCCGCCACGGCCAAGCCAGGGGTCAATCCTGCGAAGGCGCTCTCACCTGGCGCATCCAATGCCTTCAAGACATGGAGGATATTGCCCCCTAAAATCACAGGGACCACCATCAAAAACGAGAAGGCCGCCGCATCGCTTGATTTAACACCCAAAAAGCGTGCCATTGCAATCGTGCTACCACTGCGCGAAATGCCGGGCAACATCGCGAATGCCTGCGCGCACCCCATTGCCAACCCCCGCAGCGGAGTCACCTCCTTCTCCAAGTCCCGCCCCCATAGGCGCGTGGCTAAGAGTAGTAAGCCCGTAAAAATCAGACTTCCGCAGACAAATAGCGGCGACTCCGCGGCAACTTCTAATTGTTCCTCATAGAGCAAGCCCAACGTCACGGCAGGGATCATCGAGACGAGCACCGCCACGGCGAAGGTCCACGCGCGCTTTTCCTTACGGAAGAGACCGCCAACCACCTCAGCAATTAATCCGCGATAGAAGAGCAAGACGGCAACCAACGTGGCGCCATGCAATAGCAATTCCACACCCAAGCCACTCATGGCATTAAAGCCCAAGAAGTGCTTTGCCAACACCAAATGACCCGAAGAGCTCACCGGCAAAAACTCCGTTAAGCCCTGTACCACGGCCAAAATAACCATCTGAAGATACGTTTCCATGCCGCACAGTATAGCATAAACGCCCACACGCATAAGAAAGTCTGCGTGCGAGCGTAGCAGAAATCAAGCGGTGGGCGGAGGCGCCCCTTCAGGCGATTCGCTCAACATCGCGTGCAACACCGTGGGCGGTGGTGGCGGGAAGTCATGTTCCAAACAATTCGTGAACATCGCCTCCAATTCGGAGAAGGGCAACAAGCGATACGGCTTAAAGTACTTTGGGCGAATCTCATCACGCGGCGTGCAGGTGAAGAAGGTAGAACGCCCCTGCCTCATCCCAAACAACTCCGACCGCTCAACCCACTTTGGCACATCCAAATCCTCGCCCGTCTTTGTCTCAAAGATGTAAAAATGGTCCTCCACACGCGCGACCACATCCAGCTCCATCTTAATCTGTTCACTTCCCGGTTCCGAGAGGCGCACATTCCAAAAGAGTCGATAGTCATGCGATTGACGTGCGGTAAACTTCCGCAAGGTGCGGTCAACCAAATACAACGTCACACGTTCGCCCCATCCACCATTGATGAATTTGATATCGCGTTTAAGCAACTCCACCTTTAGGCGGTCCTCCCCCTCCTTTCGTGCGCGCAACATACCGCCGCGCTCCAACTTCGCACAAAAGGTGAGCAACCGACTCCTAACCGCCTTTGGCAAACCAGGTGCCCCCACCGCAGGGTAAAGAAACTCCGCATCAAAACGCCCCACCTGCGTCACCACCTCGCGTAAAAAGGGCGCGAAGTCCTCATAGCCATTCCATACCGTCTTCGCCAATTTGTAATCCGACGGAGGCTTCCCCGTGCCCCACTTCCGCAAGAGGAGCCCATACTCCACGAAAAACTGCGCCAATTCACGCGCCTCTTTCGGTCGAGACTCCTTCAAAAAGGCAGCGATTGCCTCCTCGCGCTTCCGATAATCTCGTAGCGCACGCAACCGTTCATCGGCCATTCGGATCAGCTCTTCTAAGACTTGCTCTTCTTCAATCATAGCGACCTCCTCCCGCGGGACAAGAACAGTTTAACACAATCCCCGCCCTCCCCTCTGCAAAAAAATACCTTCCCTTCTCCCAACCGCCCACCGAATGCGCTCCCCCTCACCCACCACCACCTGCGTGATATTCTTCGCACACGCGCAAATAATTTGCGACCAAGAAGCCCCGTCACGCGCGGAGTTTGTTAGAATAATGCACGTTTATCTCTTCTTTTTATAGGAGTCAAATACATGAATAGCGATACAATTAAATCCGGTTATCAGCGCGCCCCTCATCGTTCATTGATTCGCGCGACCGGCGTCCAACAAGAAGATTTCAAAAAGCCCTTCATCGCAGTCTGTTCGTCTTACACCGACATCGTGCCGGGGCATTGCCACCTGCGCGCCGTCAATGAAATCGTGAAGGCGGAAATTCGTGCTGCAGGCGGTGTGCCGTTTGAATTTGACACCATCGCCGTTTGCGACGGTATCGCTATGGGTCACCAAGGGATGAAGATGAGCTTGCCCAGCCGCGAACTCATTGCAGACACCGTGGAAACCATGCTTCGCGCCCACTGCTTCGACGCAATGGTGTGCATTCCGAACTGCGACAAGATCGTCCCGGGCATGATTTTGGCCGCATTGCGCGTCAACATCCCCACCGTCTTCGCCTCGGGCGGTCCGATGCTGCCAGGCAAGCACCCCATCACGGGCAAGGATTCTGACCTCAATACCGTCTTCGAAGCCGTGGCAGAATACAAGAACGGCAAGATTACCGAAGCCCAGCTGGATGAAATTGAAGCCACCTCCTGCCCGGGATGCGGTTCCTGCTCGGGCATGTTCACGGCAAACTCGATGAACTGCCTCTGCGAAGTACTCGGCCTCGCCCTGCCTGGCAACGGCACCATTCCCGCCGTGGATCCGCGCCGTGAAACCCTCTGGAAGACGGCTGCACGCCGTGCCGTGGAAATGGCAACGGCGGGTGGTCCCTTGCCGCGCGAACTCATTGACCGCACCGCGATTGACAATGCCTTCGCATTGGATATGGCAATGGGTGGCAGCTCCAATACGGTGTTGCACACGCTCGCCTTCGCACACGAAGCAGGTGTGGATTATGACTTGCGTCGAATCGACATGATTTCCAAGCGCACCCCGCACGTCTGCAAGGTGGCGCCGAGCAGCGCCTATCACATGGTTGATGTGGATCGCGCGGGCGGCATCTCTGGTATCTTGAAGCGTTTGAGCGAACGTGAGGGCTTGATTGACTTCACGAAGCGCACCGTCAGTGGTAAGACCTTGGGCGAAATTGCCGCAGAGGCCACCATCACCGACACAGACGTCATCCGCACCTTGGAAGCGCCCTACTCTCACGATGGCGGTCTCTCCGTATTGCATGGTAACCTCGCCCTTCAGGGTGCCATTGTGAAGCGCGCAGGTGTCTATGCCTCCATGCTCAAGTTCTCTGGCGAAGCCATCTGCTTCAACTCCCAGGAAGAGGCTTGTGAAGGCATTCTCGCGGGTAAGGTTCGCGCAGGACACGTGGTGGTCATCCGTGGCGAAGGCCCGAAGGGTGGTCCTGGCATGCAGGAAATGCTCGCGCCGACCGCCTACATCATCGGCGCAGGTTTGGGCGAAAAGGTGGCACTGATTACCGACGGCCGCTTCTCTGGTGCGACCCATGGCGCCTGCATCGGCCACGTTTCTCCGGAAGCAGCCGAAGGCGGTATCATTGGTTTGGTGCAGGATGGCGACACCATCAATATTGACATCCCGAACAACCTCCTGGAAGTGGCACTCACCGATGAAGAACTCGCCGCACGCCGTGCCGTGGCTCAGCCGTGGCCCGAACGCCAAGTGACGGGTTGGCTGAAGCGTTATGCTAAGCTCGTGGGCAATGCCTCCACGGGCGCAACGCTCTCCTAAAGCAATTCATCCGCTGCGTCCGGTCGGCATCAAGGGTCGCCGGACGCATGCGCTTAAATAACTTTCCCTATGTCTGACGATATTCCTTTACCACCCCCAAAAAGCCTACAATCGGTCATCGGCGCGATGTTGTTTGGCGCTGACCACCCGATGACGGTGGAGGAATTGTGCACCGCATTGAAATTACGCGGTGAAGGGGCGGCACCCGACACGCCTGAAGCAATCTTTGCCCAGACAGGCGTCCGCGAAGTGCGTACCTACCTTGAAGACATTGGGGCGACCCTCTCACACGTAGACCTCGGGATTCGCCTCTGCGAAGAGGATGGACGCTTCTCCCTGCGCACTGTGCCTGCGGCGGCGCCATGGGTGCGTATTCTGTTAAAACATGAGCAACCCCAACGCCTCTCCCGCGCCGCCTTGGAAACCCTCGCCATCATCGCCTATCGCCAGCCTGTAAGTAAGGCAGAGATTGAAGCGGTGCGTGGGGTTTCCACCGATCACACCGTGCGTGCACTGCTTGAATTGAATCTCGTCCGCACGGTTGGCCGCAGCGAACTCCCCGGCCGCCCCTTCCTTTACGGCACCACGAGCACCTTCTTGGAACATTTCGGCTTAAAAAATATCAAAGAGCTCCAAGAGTCTTAATGCTATTTGTGTGCCGTGCAGCCAATCATGCTAACGGCCCCACCTTCGCGCGCTTTCATGTCTGCCGATAGCCCCTTAGAACATCTCTACCTCCACTTCCCCTTCTGCACAGGGCGATGTGGATATTGCGCCTTTACCTCGGGCCCGCCCACGTCAGACCCAGTCAATTACATCCATGCACTTGTGGCAGAACGTGATGCGCGCCAAATCCATCTCGCGCCATTAAAGTCGCTCTACTGTGGCGGGGGGACACCTGGGCTTATCGGTAGCGAAGGATTTTATACCCTTAAGCAATCTGGGCTCTTTACCTTTTCTGCGAACTATGAGTGGACAGTCGAACTGCACCCCGCCACGGTCACACCTGCGCTCATGCAGACCTTAGCTGACTGTGGCGTAACGCGAATTAGCATTGGTGTGCAAAGTTTTAATGACGACGTTTTGCGACAGTGCAATCGTCGCCACACCGCGCAGCAAGCATTGGAGGCGATTCGCACCGCCAGAGCTTTTATCCCCGACACAGGCATTGACCTCATCGCAGGATTACCAGGTGTCAATGACGCATGCTGGCAAGCAACCTTAGACCAATGTCTTGCATTAGACTTACCCCATGTCTCAATCTATGCGCTCTCCATTGACGAAGGCAGCACCTGGGCGCGTGAGGGAAGAACTCCACCCAATGGAGACGCTGTCTGTGATGCGATTGCTGAAGCGGCCGAACGACTTGCCACGGTGGGCTTAGCACGTTATGAAACCTCCAACTATGCCCGAAGCGGTTGTCGCTGCCAACACAATCTCAACACGTGGCATGGCGGGGATTACGTTGGGCTCGGCAAGGGGGCTGCCTCTCGCATTGGATTAACGCGTAGAGCGGGTAATGGCACTGAAGAGACGCTAAGCACCCTTGAGGACGCATTAGAGCGCGCGCTGACCCAATTAAGATTAGACGAAGGCTTTGACCTCGCACAGTGTCTATCTCATTACCCCATGCTTGCCCCTTATGCCGCTGCATGGGAAAACCTACTCACCACCTACCGCGAGAATCATCTCCTCTCCACAATCAATGCGCCCACCCTTCGGGGTTATGAAGTCTTGGATGCGATGGAACGCTCCCTCCTTGAAGCCACGCTTTAAATCGCCGTACAAAAAAGAAAAGCACCGTTGTCAATTCAAACAAGCGGTGCTTTAGAGAGTTCTTTCAAGGCGTTCAGCTTCACTCTTCCGCTGGAGCCTCATCTGCCTCTGGCGTAAATAAAAACGGCAATTCAGTCAATGGATCCATCTCTGGTGGCACCACTAAAAAGCACTCCACCACCTGAGGCTCCATCCGCGTAAAGCTCCACGTCGTCTCCTTTTCGGGTTGCCACACAGAAAAGACGGGATAGCCTTTTACGCGGATGACACAAGAAACTTGTGGCGGCAAGGTTACCGTCCACTCAGAGAGCACGGTACGGACATAAATTCCCTGGGGAGCACGACGCGCCGCTAAACGCTTGACCTCTTTTTCTGGAATCGGCAGTGTACTTGCGACAAAGAAACGTTCGGTGGGTTTAAGTCCACTCTGATCCGTAAAGTCTGGCACCCACGGGCACACTTCAGGCAACTGCGTGTAGAGGCACACCATCGTACACGGTGCCACCGCCTGCGCCGCAGAAGCGGTCGGACCCAAGAGGAGCGGTTGCTCTAATGGGCGTTGATAACCCGAACCCGTCAACAAGGGCAAGACCGAGACCGCTCCGCTCTCCGCGGGAGGCGGCAAGCCCACAATCTCAGCAAGGGTCGCTACCCAATGTTCGACGCGCATGGACTGCTCGGAGTGTTGCGTCGGCCAAACGTAATTTTTCCAAATCACGGTTAATGGCAGCGTTTCCTCCTGCGGCGCAAGCAAAATTAATGCATCAGAATTCAAAAGTAAGGGCAACGTTTCAGCCAAGCTTTTGGGCGTGACTTCTTCACTTAAAATCGCACAGAGTGGTGCCTGTTTAATGCCATCTTCGTAACGGGTCCGATGACGTAAATCAAGGATTTCTTTCAGGCGTGTGGTGGCCTCTTCCCAAGTGATATCACGAATCGGCAAGATGCGATACCCAGCCGCAGTCAAAACAGGAACAGGCCCCATTGAGCAAAATGCGCTCTCAGTCAATAATGCATGCGGCAAAACTGTGCCCAGCTTCGCTGTTGTGGCGAGGGTTTTGGTGTACGCTTTAGGCGGTTGCGTCAATTTAGGCGCGAGAAAGAGAATATCGGGTTTAGCGCCTGCTGCTTGCCCCGTCAGTTCAAGGACCTGCTGATCTGCGAGCAACGCCCCGACAAAGAACGCCCCCAACAGCACTGCCCCTATCTTTTTCATAACCATAGACAACTTAAAACGTTTGTATTTAAAATCGTCAAGAATCGCGTGATGTCTTGTCAGCAGCTCCCCAACATTGGTTCAGCCAAAAGGACATCATCGCTGTGGCATTAGCACCACGTCTGCCATGCCCAGAGCAACCCCCAGTTCACGGCAAGTGCATAGAGTTGCGATGCGAAGTCATCTGCCACGATCCCCCAACCTTCTGGAAGATACTGAATCTGGCGCGCCGGCGGCAACTTAAGCACATCCAAGATGCGAATCACAATGAATGTCGTCAAAAGCATCCAAGGAAGTTCACACAGTGGCAAGCCAATGGTGGCAATCGGATAAAGCATCCATTCATCTGCCGTAATCCGACCATCATCCTTCTTCTTCAAGGTCCGCTCAGAAATGGTACAGACGGGCACTGCGAGGAGGGTTAATAGCACGCACAAAACGATTTGCAATTGCCACGGTACCCACGCCGCAAAGCCCCACGCGAGCAAGACACCTGGCAGTGAGCCAAAGGTGCCAGGCGCACAAGGAGCCACTAAGCCCAAGCCAAGACCTGTGCCGAGCCACACGCTGAGACGTTGAGAAAAAGAGGCGCCCAGGGTTGCCTCCGGGCGCATTCCTTCGTAAGGGTCTTTACCTTTCCAGCCCATTTATTGTCCTTTGGTCATGCGGTAAAAGGTCAAAAAAGAACGAATGATGTCATCAGACGTCACATCATCAATTGTGTATTGCGACCCTTCTGGACGGAAGGGCTCTTCATGCGTAGTTGAGCGCGCATTCGTACGGACCACACGTGCATGTGCCAATGGCAAGATACCATCATTCACAAAACGGCGCGTCACCGAATAACAAATCTCTTCTACGGAGCCATTATTGCGATAGACCGTCAAAATCGTCGATGCGGGGGCTTCACGCACATTGGCAGTACGCCCTAAACGACGCATCTCCCCTGCAATCTCAGTGAGTGCAGGGGTGACGACTTCACGTAAGAATTTGGCGAACCGTGCATTTTCCCGTTCGGCGCGAGAGGCCTGCGAATCGCTCAGGAAAATGTTTTCAAGCTCTTGCTTCCATCCCTCCATGCCTTACGGTCCTTAATCCGCAGAAGGCATGAAGTTGATAATCGGGAAGAAGGGAACGCGAGAGCCCTTGATGACGTTGATAAGGCCAATCTGATAGCCGTAAATCATGTCCGTGGAGTTGACCAAGCCAATCTGGAAACCGCGCACGTCGCTTGCGGTGTTGATCAAGCCGAACTGAAGACCCTTAGCCACGATTGCTTCGTTGTACAAAGCCACCTGAGCACCCGTAAGGACGCCAGCGGAGTTCATACCAATCGCGAGCTGCAAAGCACCTGCAGTGTCATTCACCTTGTTACGAATCAAGGCCAACTGCAAACCGTAGGCATTCATTGCCTCGCCACCGATAGCGAGGTCGAGACCCGTGAGGTTCTGGCAAGAACCCCATGCGCTCAAACGCAAACCGATGATATCAATGGTGTCATCGCCCTGGAAAGAGAACACAACAGGCGAGAGGGTACGCGTTTCAACGCGCTGATAATCCGTTGCAACAGTAGCAGCCGCTTCTTGCGCAAAAGCACCAGCTGCCAAGGAAACAGAGGCGAAAAGAGCCACGATCAATTTTTTCATAAGTGTCCTCACTCTATAACAAGCTTCGCGAGAGCAACTCTCACGTCTGCCTAAAATGCTACTCTATTCTGAAAGAAAGTGCAAGTCAATTTTCACGTCTAACGTCACTTTTTCTATGAAAAATGCACTTTCTTTCGAAAAATGAGCTTCCTCCCTCCCCCCATCGTGGCATGAATCCTGTTTTAACCCTTCATCTTAAGTAGTTATTCACTCCACCACAACAGATACGCGAAATGTAATTTGTTACACCTTTTTTCGCTATTGGGGACCCGCAAGGCGCGTAATGACGTCAAACGTTTGCCAAACAGTGCCCATTAAGTAAAATGACCTTTCTTCAAGGTGAATCCATCGTACCGCAACCATAAAACAGGCATATGTCGTCTTTCTCCCCCTACAACCTTTGACTGTGTTATATTTCTCTTGGATTATATGTCTCTTGGAATTGTACTGTATGAAAATGCCACTCATGAATCCTCGTATTCAATCCTACAGCCAGTTACAACGAGCCTTACAGTAATACCAACAACGATTCATTTGGTGGATATTTTGGCATATTCTTACAAATCATCACCTCCTTTTCTTCCGCGTCGGCACCATCCTTGCCTCCTCGCCATTTTGACGAATTGGGGGCCATGACCAATCAACCAAACATTGGGCGATTCTCTTTTCATACCCATCCACAGGCTCCTCGCAACCATCGCAATCGTCGGAGGCATTGCACAACTCCTCAAAATCAATTGGAGAGACCTCCATTGAAACAACCTCGTTACACAAATTGGCCAGATTGAATTTTATCTGGATGAACACACCTCTCGTGATTAAGGCAATCCCGCGCGAATTACACACATCCCCCATCGCTTTGCACGCTATTCTCCCCAAATTAAAAACTTTTTATTAAAAAGACTTGCCATTTTTCAGGAGATTTGATACCTTTATGGAACTTTTAACCGCATCAGAGATTCGGAGGATTTAAAATGGGAACAGGACGTACCCTCAATAAGAAGCCGGCGACGCGCCCGGTCAAGTCTGCCGGCGAACGCCGCCGTCGTGATGCCGTTCAGCGCAAGCGTCTGATCGCGCTCGGCATGGACGAAGCTACCGTTGCCAAGCTCAATGCAGTTCAGATTCGCGACTATCTGCGCACGCCTGCTAAGACCAAGGCCGCTTTCGCAAAGTAATTGCGTGACCGGAACGGTTCAGCAAAAGCACATCCGCATTGCGGGTGTGCTTTGCTTTATCCAGAACTCGCCCTTCCTCCTCCCCCTTTTCCTTTTAAATAGAAGACGCTTCCTATGAGAGCTTTCCTTGAACGTTTGGCCGCACGGAGACGATTCGGCATCCACCCAGGCTTGGACACCATGCGTCACCTGTGCGATGCCTTAGGCAATCCAGAACAAGACTGCGCCGTAATTCATATCGCAGGCACAAATGGCAAGGGAAGCGTAGCCGCCATTTGCGAAGCCGCTTTGCGCACAATGGGCTTGCCCGTGGGACGCTACACCTCGCCACACTTGATTCGTGTCAACGAACGCTTCTTGGTCCATGGCGAACCCGTTTCAGATGAAGCCCTCACCCGCGCCTTAGATGAAGTTGAGCGCGTCTGTGCCGAAAAGGCATTAGAGCCCACCTTCTTCGAAGTGCTCACCGCCTGCGCATGGGTCATCTTCCGTGACGCAGGATGCAAAATCGTCGTCTGCGAAACCGGCATGGGTGGCCGTTGGGACGCCACCAATATCATTCCCGCACCCCTCGTCACCGTCATCACGCGCGTGGCGCTTGACCACTGTGCGATTTTGGGCGACACCATTGAAGCAATCGCCGCCGAGAAAGCGGGCATCATTAAAGAAGGATGTCCCGTTGTCATTGGTCAAATGGATCCCCGTGCCCGAGCCGTCATTGATGCCGTCGTCGCAGAACAACACACCACCCTTCGCAATGCTGCAGAAGAGGTGCGCGTAACAGTTTCCCGTCGCACCGTCCATGGCCAAACGCTCCAATGCTCCACCCCCTCCTGCGACTACCCCGCCGCACTTACGCGCCTCGCGGGTAGCTACCAAGTCATCAATGCCGCCACGGCATTAGTCACCTTAGAAGCGCTTGCCGAACACGGCATTATCGTGCCTCCAAAAGCCTTCACCGAAGCGCTCCGCACAGTGGACTGGCCAGCACGTTGCCAACTCCTTTCCGACGACCCTCCCGTCTTCTTGGACGGCGGACACAATCCCGACGCACTCAAAGCCCTACGCGAATCCCTCAAATCCATGCACATCCGCAAACGTATCGCCCTCGTTTGCGGCTTCTGCCAAGACAAAGCCATCGTGGACGCCTTACGAGAGATTGCGCCCTTGGTGAGTTGCGCATGGACGGTCCCCATCGCCACCGAGCGGTCCCTCTCCCCACAAGAAACCGCCGATGCCGCACACGCCGCAGGCATCACCACCGCCATTCCGATAGGCTCCGTCTCAGAAGCGCTTGAAGCCGCCACCAATTGGGCCCAAGACTGCCATGGCACCGTCGTCATCTGCGGTTCACTCTACCTTGCAGGAGAGGTGCTTGCCCTTCGCGATGAAGCCGACGAGCCAACCCTTGACCCGGGAGAACTTCCCCGTGCGCATTGATCCGCCGGTCGACAAAGACATTCGTTGGCTCTATGAAGATGAGCGGATGATTGTCATCGACAAACCCGCTGACCTTCCAGTGCATAGCAGTGGTAGCTACGTGCGCAATACCCTTGATTGGCTCCTCAAACGGTATCGCCCTGGCAACACCATTCACCTCGTCTCCCGACTTGACCGCGAAACAAGCGGCTTAGTCCTCGTTGCCAAAGATCCCCAAATGGCTGCCATCCTTGGCAAAACCCCCAAGCGCAAATACTACCACGTCCTCGTGCGAGGCCACTTCCCTGAAGGACGATGGTGCGCCTCAGGATCCATCCAACGTTCCAACGAGCCCCCCGTCTACTCCATGCGTCACCTTGTTGGCGCACGCCTCACCACCCACCTTCCCCCCTTACCCGAAGACCGAGGCGCCGCCACCTGGTTTGAACGCATCGGCGAAGGCCCCTGGCCAGACACAACCCTCCTCTCAGCAGAACTCGTCACCGGACGCACCCACCAAATCCGTGCCTCACTCTGCTCATTAGGTTGGCCCGTTGTGGGTGACAAAATCTACGGCGGCGACCCCGAATGTTTTTTACGCTTTAGAGACGACCTCCTCACCGATGCCGACCGCGCCCACCTCCGCCTGCCCAACCAAGCCCTCCGCGCCGTAAAACTCGAATTCCTCGGCAAAACCTTCCACACCGTGCGCCCCCCTTGGACCACCCGAGCCCACTGGCCCTACTAAAACACACCTATCACACCTATACGATAGTCAACATCTGGATGCGCCCTATGAGACTCCTCGTTAGCCTTCTTTTATTCCTAAGTGCCTCGCTCTCCTTTGCAGAGGCACATCCTTTACGCTCAAACACCCCTCACAAAGACATTCTAGTCGTAAGCCATCGAGGCGATTGGCAAGTCGCCCCAGAAAATTCTCTCGCAGCCTTCAAAGCGGCCATTCAGGCGGGAGTAAAAATCATTGAAACCGACGTGCGCCTCACCCAAGATGGCCACTGCGTACTCCTGCATGATGCAACGCTTGATCGTACCACCACAGGCCACGGCCACCTCGCACACACCACTTTAGAAACCCTCCGCACCCTACGCCTACGCGATGCCCTGGGCTCCACCACCGCCGAACCCATCCCTACCCTACACGAGGCCATCCTATTGGCCAAAGTACACCACATCTACCTCTACTTAGATAAAGCGGGCGTAAACAACGGCGAAGCTATCCCCACGATTCTTGCATTAGCAAAAGAACTTGACGCCCTTGAACAACTCATCTTTGTGTTAAATTGGCCCTACGAAAAAGCCAAAGCCATCTTCCAAGAAGATTTGGACCGCGTGGGCTACTGCCCCGTAATCTCCGATGACATCCCAAACCTTGAGGCTTACGTTGACACCTGGCTCACCAAAGCCTCACCCATCGCCTTTCAATTCCGCTTCAAGCAATTAGACTCACCAAGCTACCATCTTCTCCCCAAAATCCTTTCCACCCCCTCACGCGCCTTCATTGCCGCGACTTGGCCCACCCATACCGCAGGCCATGACGACCGGACCTCCCTCTTAATCCATCCCGACAAAGGATGGGGATGGCTCATTCAACAAGGCTTCACCCTTATTGAAACCAATCATCCTCGCGCGCTCCTCCACTATCTCACACCCCATCCATGAACTAAGACATACCCGCCACGGCTTTACTTTGCCAACGTCTTAACCCATTTTCAAATTCAAACCTTTTTCTATCCCCCAAGCTGTCCCCACTTCATTCTACTTTTATACCCCCCCCAAAAAATAAAATCTGCGTATGCCGATTTTGCCCTATTTCAAATACTAACATTTGTGTGTATGTAGATTCGTACGTAGGTTGTGAACACTTTTGTGGATACTTTTCATGTAAAAAAAGACTGCAATTTAACATCCAACTTGGGGTAAAGTCTTAGAAAACAAAAAAGCGACAAAACCCTTTAAAATTAAGGTTTTATCGCCATTTTTCATATGGTGGAGCGAAGGGGATTCGAACCCCTGACCCCCACGTTGCGAACGTGATGCTCTACCAACTGAGCTACCGCCCCATACGAAAGTGATAAAATAGTATCAAATACCCATCTTGAGCGCAAGCCTTTTTTACCACTCCTCCGCTTTTTAGTAAAAACCTCAACCCCCTCAAACCCTCCAACCAATGCCTCTACATATCCCCCCCCCCAAGTCCCTTACCAATATTCATAAAATCCCTAAAAGTGTGAAAATGTGGGAAGGTTGACGTTTGATTCGCGCGCTGACAAGACGTATGGCGACAAGCTTGTCGACTCAAGGAGTGAAACGATTGGCAGACTCGCCCCCAATAGCCAATATCCACATCCAGATCCAATTTCTACGAAGATATACAAGATTATCTCTGCTTAATCATCGCCCCATTAGGAAGAAAATTTAAGGATGAATGGGTGGAATCAAGATCCAGTTTGTAAGAAACTAAAATCCAATTTGTTACAAACTCAAATCTAATTTGTAACAAACTCAATTCAAGTTTGTAAGAAACTCAATTCAAGTTTGTAACAAACTCAATTTCAGTTTGTAACAAACTCAATTTCAGTTTGTAACAAACTCGAATCCAGTTTGTTACAAACTTGACCGCAGTTTCGCCCTTTTTGCCCCCAAAAGCTCACGTATCTGCCCTCTAAAAAGCGCGCGGTCTCCATTCATCTTTAGCAAAGCCCCTCCCTACTCTGACACATAACTCTAAAAACTCGCAGCCTCCATTCATCTCTACACTCCGTGACGCAGGTGGGCATCCTTTTATCATAAATTCGCGACAAGGTCGCCGCACTTGCAGAATGCCTCCTCTACCATACGATCAAATTCGCGCTCTACCATACAATTGAATTTAACCTCTACCATACAATCGTCAATGTAAAAATAAAATAAAAAACACGTCCGCTCGGTTGAACGGACGTGTTTATGAAAAGGAACCACTTTACTTGGTCAAGTTAGCGGCATCTTCCTTCAATACAGCAGCCTTACCCTTCACCGTGGCAGTGCGAACGGTGTAGAAGGGTTTAAAGCCCCTGATCGTGGTCTGGGTACGCATCGGAATCATCACGTCTGCGCCATTGGCTTCAGCTTCAGTCAAAGCCTTATAGCCAGCACGTGTCAAAGGCGAACCTCCGGAGAACATTTCGCCAATCCAAGCAAGTGCGTCAGCAATGACACCCTGGCTGGGAAGTTCTTCATACTGGTCTTCAAAGGTGCGATATCCGAAGATGATCATCTTTGAAGGGTCGCCATCAATCACGTGGACGATATTGAGGTAAGAAGTGACTTCAGAGCTTGCAGTCACATTCTTCTGGATTTCATAGTCACCACGTTCAAAGTTCATGTTCACAACAGGCACTGCACGAGGTGCAGAGCGCTGTGCGCCTGCGCAACCAACAAAGGTCATCGCGACCAGTGCGCATCCTGCCATGCAAAGAACATTTTTGAGGGTTTTCGTTTTCATTACTTTTTCCTTTCGGAGTTATGCGCAACACCATATTGCACATTAAAGGGTTTCATCTTGAGATCGGTCACGACGATCTCCCGGGAATTTAACAAGAACGGTCGCTTCGCGTTGCCATGCCGTTGTCGGCGGCGTACACCGCCCAAAGAGATTCACTGCACATGCGCTCGCATTATTTGTAACCCAAACCTTGCTACTTCTCGCATCATAAAATGTCTGAGCCATCCAAGGATTCATCGGCACATCGTCCCAATCCCGACTCAACGTATACAGTGAAACAACCTCTTCAAGCGCAGGAATCTCGCCCCCTAACCGACGTGCCTCTTCTTGTGCCTCGTAGAAATTTCGAGCGCGGACTTCTGGGAGATACCAAGTACACTGCAAGCTCTTATCGTAGATCATTGTCCGGGAGGACTCATCTTCCCAAACATCAAATCGATGTAATGCCTTTACAGTCTGTTCAACTATGGCATGATCATTAACATTATTCAGGCGTGCCTTATAAAAATATTCGCCATCAAAGACGCGACCTTTGAGCGCAATGGTTTCAATTGTGCCTAATGCCACAATTGGCTTTGAAATCGTCTGAGCCTTATACGTTGCATCGCGATAACTCCCAGAAGCAACTTCAATTGTCACTTGATGCCCCTCTTTAGGGATACCGACGAAATAAAGCCCATCTGGGCGCGGAGTCCCCTCGAGCACGATAGGCTTTTGGCACATTGGCCAAGAAACTGTAACCTTCGCATTGGTGACGATAACATCCTGGCATTTCAACTGAAATGCCTTAAAGGTTGTTTCTGTCGCCTTCTTTTCAAGTTCACGCAACACTCGACCGATTGCATCTTGGTGAGGAGTTGTTATCCCTTGGTCAAATACGGCATCCTCTGGAACCCCTCCCTGTTCAAACGGTAATACATAGTCGTGCCCAGGCATATAAGGTGCTCGCGCAACACATCCACACAGGAGCATCCCAATACCCAATAAGAGTCCAACGTGAAGTTTCATTTTGTGTTCATCCTTTCTCATTTCACATCTCATCACGATTCAACAATTTACGTCCAGTCTTCAAATCAAGTAACATCTTTTCGGGAAACTCTCCTGCAGCGAAGTTGAAGCTCTTCTTGCCCAATGGCGTTTCTATCGTTAATTGATAAGGGAGCGTCTGTGCGTGTGTATTTTCCAACCAATCTCTTAATGCTATAGGCGATTTGGACTGGAACGTTTCTGAACCTAATCCCGCATCCATCCATCCGCTAACGGTGGTCAAGAGCGTGCCATCACGGTCGCGGATGTACAACTGTTCATAAGGAATTGGCGCTGTCTTCACATCAATAGAGATTACTGAATCGGCACCAACAAGGAGATTTTCCATGGTTTGCAACGCCCATCTCCGCGACTCATTTTCGCCAGCGAAGACGGTCACTGTAACAACAGAATTCTCTTGCAACTCCATCGCATAGGGTGCAGCATCAAACACGCGATTTGCAATTCTTACACGCGCAGAAGTCAATGAGACGCCTCGTTCATCTCTCAAGTCAAAGGTCACGGTTTTCACAATCGGTTCTTGCTTCAACCCATCAATCCGCACCCAGCTCCCCTTCACCTGGAAAATAGCATCCGCCGGCAAGACCCATCCTGGAATTTCCAAGCGAAAGGTCGTTCCCTCTGGTAATGCAACCGCTTCGCTTGCCACAACCTCTTGCGCGGGGCCCTGCTCTGGATAAATCGTGAAAGATGGGATTTCAAGTGCCCGACCCTCCGTTGAGAAGAAGCGCAACCGCACTTGCTGCAAAGCTGGGGTCTGAATCACAGGTGTTTTCACCACCTCTTCTGCGACCGCAGGAGTCTGTTGCACCACGTTCTCTACAGATGGGGCCTCCGTTTCTTTAGGAGAAGCGGGCATCGTAGCAATAACGGTTTCAGACTTCTTCGAGGACTCCTCTTTACTCGGCACATCTTGAGGTATTGTTTGCGCCACCTTTGCATTCTGTTTTGGCTTCACGGTAGGCTTCTCTTGTTCAAAGAGCGGCATCACCTCTTCAACTTTGGGAAGCACCTCTTCTACTTGATTAGAGACTTCTGCTTGTTTTTGCACTGCAACAGGTTTCGCTTCTTTCGGTTTCTCCACTGCCACGATGGGCTTCTTCTGATCGACCGCCAATGGCAATACCTCAGGTGCCTGTTTTACTTGTGCAACCTCAATGTGTTTTTGAGGAACCTCTTTTGCCACGACTGGGTTATTTTTCCCCTCTGGTGGCGTAGGTTGCTTCATCACAAAAAGAAACGCAATGCCCAACATCACCATCACGGCAGGTAAGAGAATGAGCAATTTCTTTTTAAGACTCCCGTCTTGACCATCCTTCACATCTACAGGGATTTCATCCCCTGGTATGTTTGACCTATTCGTTGCTGACGAAGGTTGTGCCGCTTGCGTGGCCTGTGTCGGAAGTGTATCCACTGCAGAAACTGCCTGCGTCGGAAGCGTCCCCATCGCATCGACCGCCTGAGTGGGCAAAGTTTCATTTTCGGAGAGCGCTTGTGTGGGAAGCGTCCCCGTCGGTGCGAATGCTTGCGTGGGCAAAGTCTCTGAGGAAACAATCGTTGGAGCACCTTCAGTATTTGCACACGTTGAGGTGTTATTTGAATGATTTGACTTAAACGCCTCCTCCAAGCGCTTTAGATTTTGCACTAAAACCGTTGCAGAAACAGGGCGCTCTGTGACAGACTTCGCCATCATTTGATGAATCAATTCTGCAGTTTCTTTTGAAACATCCGGACGTATTTTGCGTACATCAGGTGGAGGGGTTTGCGCAACAATGCGCGCTAAAATCTCACCAATCGTATCCCCACGATAGGGGCACTGCCCGGTCAACATCTCATAAAAAACCACCCCTAAGCTATAAATGTCAGCTCGCGCATCCACCTTTCCAGAATCTTGCGCTTGCTCTGGGGACATGTACGCCGGCGTACCAAAAACACTTGCCGTCTGCGTAAGATGAGCAGAGGAAGCATCATTACACTTTGCAATCCCCAAATCGGTCAACTTCGCATCGCCAGATTCATCAAACATAATGTTGTCTGGCTTAATATCACGATGCACCATCGCTTGAGAGGCCGCCTTTTCAAGCGCCTCTGCGACCTGCCGAACAATCAAAAGGGCGGCCCCCTCTGACATTGGCCCCATCGTGCGTAAACGAGAAGAAACATTTCCACCTGGCAGATATTCCATAACCAAGTAATGAAACCCGGTCGCACGGTCCTTACCAATATCAGAGACGCTGACTAAATGACGATGACGTACCGTACTCGCCAAGCGAGCCTCTCGCAGAAAACGTGTAACCAAGCGCGGATTCTTCTCCGCCATTTCTGGATTTAGAATTTTAACGGCAAAGGGCGTCTGCAACGTCATGTGGCGAGCCAACCATACACTGGCCATCCCGCCCTCGCCGAGTTTGCGCTCCAAGCACCACTTCCCCAGCACCATTCCTTCATGTGGTTGTTTTTTCTTAGCCATAATCAACCTCCTTATGCGGGGAATTTGGGTAATTCAATATTCATATTCGCGGCCTCTTGTTGGAAGGTTGGCGCGGCGAGCATCTCAAACGTTCCCTCAAGTTTACCTGCGTCATTCTGGCAAAGCGTCTTCCAACTCACCAACTGACGCACCGCATATTCCCCTCCCTGCAGAGGCAAGACTTCTGCGATGCCAATCATCTTACGCGAACCATCCGAAAGACGCGCCGTCTGCACAACGATATCAATGGCTGAAGCCACCTGCGAACGCAATGCTGGAAGCGGAAGATTTACACCACTCAATAATGCACACGTTTCAATACGGTAAAGGCAATCAATTGGCGAATTTGCATGGATGGTAGACATTGACCCTGCATGCCCCGTATTTAAAGCTTGCAACAAATCAAGCGCCTCTCCCCCGCGAATTTCACCAATTACCAATCGATCCGGGCGCAAACGCAACGACGAATGAATTAAATCACGAATCGTTACCTCACCCTGACCATGTTTATCCGGGCGACGCGTCTCAAAACAAACCACATGGCTCTGTTGCAACTGTAATTCGCTCGCATCTTCCAAAACCAAGACACGCTCTTCCGATGGAATGAAAGAACTCAGCACATTTAAAACAGAGGTTTTACCCGAAGAGGTGCCACCTGAAACAATCACATTCCGATGAAGCATCACCGCGGCGCGAATCAATTGCACCATCTCAGGGCTCACACTACCAAATGAGAGCATCTTCTCAATTGAAAGGGTATCTTTCTTAAATTTACGAATTGCAATCACCGTACCACAACGCGACAACGGCGGAATCACCGCATGAACGCGAGAGCCGTCTGGCAAACGCGCATCTAATCGTGGATTAGCATCATCCAATAAGCGCCCCACACTACGAGCAATATTTACTGCCGTAGCCTTTAGCGCAGTCTCATTTCCAAAACGCGCAGGAGTCAACTCCAATTTACCACGTTTTTCGACGTAAATTTGTTCGGGACCATTAATGAGAATTTCTGAGACCTCGTCATCCTCTAAAAAGGTCTTCACAGGCTCAAGCAAAAAGGTTAAAAAATCTGCATTACTCATTGGTTTTACACTTTCTCTAAAAGGGATTCAAGAATTTTTGCCTCTTCGCAAAGGTCAAGGGGAAAGGTGATTGCAGGTGGAAATACCTCTGGCACATCCAATAGAATCAAAGACGCATTATCACGCGCAGGAGTCTCTAAAACAGCCGCCATCACACCATCGGCCACCTCTTCTAACGGCGCTTGACGTGTTAACAACTGACTTAGCCTTTCATCTGAAAGCGGGCCACTCACTCCATCCGTGCAGAGCAATAAACGATCACATGGCTGCAATGCAACGTCATACCACTGCGGCAAGGGTTCGTTATGGATTCCCACTGCACGCGTTAACAATCGTGCCATTTCTGGTTTGACCGCACACTGTTGCGCGAATTCATTTTTAACATTATGGTCACGCGTTAATAACGTCAACTTCCCTGCTCTACAAAGATAAATTCGGCTATCACCTAACGTACATAACGTAACCTGCGCAGGTTGAACAGGATTTAAAAGACAAGCCGCAAGTGTCGCTCCCATTGAACGATAGCCTTGATGTCGAGCATACTCCAAAATCTTTTGATTCGCAGCCAGAATTCCTTGTTGCAAAGCATACCGACGCAATCCCTGCGGCGACACAGCATCCTCTGAAAACGCATCTTGCACAGACTCCACCACCCAACGACTCGCCACATCCCCTGCAGAAGCTCCACCCATTCCATCCGAAACCGCCAAGAGCCCTGCCTCGGGAAGCAATAAGACAGCGTCCTCATTCCGATGGCGAACTTTGCCCACATCGGTACGTGCGATTGCATGGAATGTTGAAAATATCGGATCCATCACCCATTTCCTAAAACAAGTGTACAACTGTCTTCATGTACCTTCCGCAAGAGCGCCAAAAGGCGACGCCCCTCTTTTTCCCATAACAGAAGCACACTATTCGCATCTGCCAAAGGAATCTCATGAACCAACGTCCACCCCTCTGCTAAGAAACGGGACTTCACCTTCTCTACGGCCTTCTCCACAGACATTGAAAACGTCTTTTCCTCACTCCATCCCATCGCAGGCAATGACAAGGGTTCTGCTGTCACCACAGCAGGCATGCCAATCCCAAGGAAGAGACAAAGAAAACTACTCCGCAAAAGGCGCCAAAGCATTGCTTCGTTCATAAGCCTGCCCTCCTTTGTCTTGTTCTACCTGTTCAGGAGTTGAATACTGCTCCTCTATCGCCACACTCATTGGCGAATCTCCCATTTCAGCCTCCAAATAAGGCCACACATCACTCGCAATCGTCAGCGCAGAACCACTCAATAGATACAAAATTTTTCCATTCGCATGTATCCACGGATAAGGCTCTCCATAATAAATTGACCGTAATGCATTGTTGTTCAAACGTAATAAAGTCACGGATACGGCTCTGGGCGCCTCGCCCTCAACCTCTTCCAACGCGCGCTCAAAGACAAACCCTCCCTGTGAGGCTCGCGTCTCCCCCTCTTTCGGAGGCGGCAATGTTTTCTCTTGCATCTGCAAAAAAGCTTTCACAGTGCCAGGTAAGGCGACTAACTCCACGTCGCGCATTCCTCCTGTCATCTCTGTCACACCACGACTGCGACGATAAAACCCTTTTTCGTCATAGTTCCCTTTATCTACATAAACATCCATTGATTTAGGGTCTGCGGCGAGCACCTTCCCGTAGCCGTCTTCGCCTGTCCCAAGAATCTTAACTGCGGCAGTTTTACGTACATTCTCCCCTTGCTCTGCACTCCCAAAGGCTTCTGTACTCCAGAGCAAAAACCGCTCTGCGCGTTGCAACCGTACCTTTGTAAGTAGCATCTCCCCTAAAAGAAAGAGACCGCCTAATAAAACCGCATACACCGGAAAGGCCAATAAAAACTCCATCAATGCCGCCCCCCTGCGAGAGCGACAGTGACGCAGTCCGCCTCCCCTTCTATCCAGAGACCCCTGAGATAGAAGGGCGTAAAGCGACTGTAACAACTGACAACTTCCTTTCATTTCCGTGCTCGTGTCATTTATTTGTAATAGAGTTTTTTCCCATCAATCTCAATCAATTTTCCATCCGCGTCATACTTAGCACCGCGCGCCTTCTTCTCTTCTTCTGACATAACACGCGTTTTACCTATCATGTCATCGTCGTAAACCATCCTGCCATATTCATCAAGATAATAGGGTAACTTTTCATTTGTTTGTGAAGATGGAGACGACGAAGGTGAAGGCGAAGGCGTACTCTTCTCACCCGTCTGCGGTTTGGTTGTGGAAGATGAAGCACCCTTATTGTCGGACTGTTGTTTTTTGTCGGGCGATTGTTTATAAGGAGAAGGAATTTTATTCACTTCGCCTTGTAAGAACCCACCAAACGCATCTAACTTTTGGTTTACACCTTTTATCACCCCTGTGCCAATTTGCTGGACCCAAGTATTGAGCGTATTGGAGAAGCCAACGGTTATTAGCCCACCATGCTCTTGTAACCACTTGTTAATCTTACGCTCAGCCTCTGTGATAAATGCTTGAATCAATTGAATCCCTTTTTGAATCAGCTTGGTTAGCATCTCTTTTACTGCGTTAATTACATTTTGAATAACAGCCGTTGCGATCTTTTTTAAAGCCTCTACGGCCATATTCGCCAAGGCCTCAAATTTTTCTTTTAACGAAGTGTTAAAATCTGTCAACACGTTGAGCACATTACTTACGCCGGCCTTGATTGATGCACCATCAATCCCAAAGAACGCAAGCGTTTGTACCACTTCTGGATGTTTGGCTAAATAGGTATCCACCCATTCTCCGACATGTTCATTTAGCCAATTTTTACCAGCGACAATGCCCAGCTGCAATGCCTCAATTCCAACATCACCCAAGTCTGCCTCAGGATTAACACAGGCCCCCCAAAGTTCATCAAACTCAGCCCCTGCTCCTTCGCCCAATATTTCATTAATCTTTTCACCCGCCTTCACTCGAGTAATATCTACCAGCGCGCCACCGTAGTCACCTTCTTGAATCTGCTTATCAATCTGCTGCTTATACTTTTCTTTCTCTTCTTCCGAAAGGTGGTCAGCTCCATCTATGACCTTATCGGCATACGCCTTTGTGACGGATTTAAACGCCTTCGTTCGAAGTGCATCTTCTGCTTCATCCGAAATGTTATCATCCGTTATCGAATTCAGCCATGTAATCACATCGTCTGCAGAATCCCCAGGCGCATGCGCTTTGATGAATGCCTCTAATTCTGCTTTCGCTTGGGCTAATGCCTCCTCATCCCCCGCAGTAATTAATTTATCCGTGATATTACTCAATTGCGAAGCATAGGGCTCATCCAATTTTTCATGAAATATATCACTTACCTTGCCCGCGATTTCAAGCCCTACCTTATTGTAAAGTTCACCCCCAACGATTTCCATCGCCAGGTCATAATCACCAGCATAAAAAGCATCGACGGCAGCCTGCCCCTTCTCTGGGTCATCACACGAACGGAAAATACCTTCTGCCACCAACCCCTCGGCCGCATCACCAGCCAGTTCCCAATAATCGGCGCCCTCCTTACCGATGCCATTCACCATCTTCAGCATCTGCTCGCGTGCCTTCTCGTTGGTCACCTTATCATTAATATCATTGATTGCGACTTGACGAGCCCCTTCACCGCCCCCGGCTCCAATCGCTTCAATGTAGTCTGCCGCCTTTTGTGCGACTTGTTGAACTGCCTCATCTTCATCGTCCACACTGTGGCGGACATATTCTGCAGCGAGGATAAAACTTCCATTCGTGGCCGTCGCAACCATCTCTGGTGAACCAAAGGAATTCACGACGCCAAGCAATGTCTCCTTCGCACGGTCAGAAGGCCAATCTAACTCATTTATTTGCTCTAATAAATTCGCCTTTACCTTCTCATTCAATGGATCTTTAATCGCAGCGATCAGATCCTCCACAGAGTTCCAAGTTGAGTCCTCATCTTGAAACATCTGAATCGCTTTCGCCACCTCAGTCACCGTGCGTTCAAGTTGCACCGCCTTCTCTGCAGCTTTCGCAACTTCTGCGCATGCTTCTGAACCCAAACTCTTAATTGCTTGCGTTAGCAATTCTGTCGTTGCTTTATCATTTACCTGTATCTTTAACGCAGCCTTTTCAAGTTGAGCACGAATACTCTCCTGCTCTTCAGGAGTTATTGCCGTGGCTAAATTACGCGTAAGTTGAATCACCTGCTCCACTTGAGGAGAAGACGGCAATCCAGAAAATAAGCTCTCTAAAGTCTTCGCAGAACTTGAGATTAAATCTAATTTTTCAAGATCCGTAACAGAACTTGTCTGCGATTGACCGTAAGTAGAAAGGGTTAAACCACAGAGTGCCAGTAAAACAAAAAGCATTCTTTTCATTGTTTTATCCTCCGAGGTTATTTACGCTCTTTGCTATTCCAAATCGCAAGCGCTTCGGAAGCCTGCGTCAAATCAAACCATTCCATCACGGGTGTCTTCCCTGTACGAAGGGAAACCGTCAGATAACGAGACGGTAAGGAAGAGAGAATGTAGACAATCATCATCTCTCGGCCCTTTTCACCCTCCACGGCATACCATCCGTAAGGTGCTAAATCCTGACGAACCTTTGCGGGGAGCTCTGCCCAAGTGCGACGGAAGAAGTCTGTATTTGGATCAGGGAAGAGTTTGTCCAACCGTGCGCGATCTGAAAAACGGAGTTGGCGAGCAATCAATTGGATTCTCAATAAATCCTGCGACTGAGGTTCCCCTAAGCGTGCCCACCACTTCAATCGTAAGGCGGCACGTGCCATTGCAGGTTCCAAATCCCATGCGGTTGTATGGAGCGCCAACTTGCCCCCTTGCGGATAAAGTGTGTCAAAACGGTTAGCCGTCGCCTTCACCTTTTCCCAAATCACCACCGAGAGGGGCTTATCTGCAGGAGGGATAACGGTAGCGACAGAGAGCGGATCGCGCACTTCACCACGAAAAGCCTCTCCACAGAGAAAAACATGCTGCACAATCTGCGGGTTCCGTTCTTCACCATATTCACGCGCAGCAGACCACCGTAAAAGTAACACTGCATCCTGCCACGGATTATACAAAGCAGATATTGCGCCTTTATCCTGCGCCGGCCCAATCATTGCGACTGCTCCAGCCATAAAATCAGCCAGAGGCACGTCTGCCAAGTCATACTGCTTTCGTGCAGCCTCCCACTGCTCCCAAGAGAGTAAGGTGAAAAATGCCTTTTGCGTCTCCACCCCCTTTGACTGAACCACCTCGGTCTTTCCCGCCATCAAACAGCGAAAGGTCTCAGTCAATGCTGAAGTTTCAATCAATGGCCTCATCTCTACCTCCTGGGTAAATCCAAAGACTGCGCAAAATAAAACACATCCTGTTAATAACAAACGTTTCATTGTTCTACTCCTTCTCTATGGACTAAATTCATTACAGAAAAACACCATTACAATAAGCGGTCTTCGTATAACTTTAAAATGGAAAGTTCTTGCTTTTGATTTTCAGTTCTCTCCATCTTAACGTTTGAGGGCGGCGTAATTAAAAGAAAATCTTTAATCTTTTTGGGTTCTTCTTGACCTAATGATTGCCAACCACCATGGTCATCCTCCGCCACATCTGCAGATGACAATTTGAAATCCCAAAAGAATAATTTCCACAATGCTGATGTCGCCTTCGTTGGATCACCCACCCAGGGCTCCTCAAGCAAACGCCCATCTACTGCACGATATTGATCTGCGAGCGCAACAGGTAACAGTACGGGCTCCCAATAGGTGGTGCAGAGATTCCACTGTTTTGCCAAACGTCTCTGAGCTGTTTCACCACAGACGCATCCACTCTCCCCTGGCTTAACCGAATCACTCAAACAATCATTCCCCGCTTCAGGATTCAAATAGCGATACGCAATTTCTAATGGCGCACCCTCACTTTGACGGAAGGCCGCACGCGCTGAGCTCATCGTCCACATATAGGTCTCTTTATCAGGTTCTCCTGCGGGATTACCAATGGATGTGGGCGACGTCTTTTCCACATCCCAAATACGTCCAACTAATCGTGCGAATGGATTCGCTCGACGCTTTGCCACCGCTACTGTTATCGTCCCATCTGTCCCAAAGAAACGTTCATTCAAAATCCACGGTTGCGCACATGCACCTGTATAAATGTCTACATCTACCAATTCCCCGTTGGCATCAAACTTGACATCATCCTCGCCAGGGCTACGCGTCTTACAAATCTCACGGTCATCCGCATAAATACGTGAAAGCCCCCCGATAAACGGTTTCCTACTCATCGTACCAATTGCACAAGAACGAAACCCGTGCCTTTTAAGACCTCCGCCAATTTGTGTATTTGCATCTATCTCATGTATAAGAGCTTTCCCAACTGAAAGGGGCGTCAAACATTCTTTCCCATCACCATCTTGATCTTCATACCCGTGTGTATCGACAACTTTCACAGGTGGAATTAAAATCATATCTGGAATTGTTTTAAATGGGATGTCTGTAACAAGGTCACCCAATGAGCCAAACATACGACTCTTACGATCTCCCGATTCCCCACAATAGTATTTTGGAAACGCATAATGTAGTCCTTGACAATAATATCGGCGACGTCCAAAACTTCCCCTTTCTCTCCAAGGGATACATACCCATTTCGCAGAAGACCATTCATAGTCGGCCACTAATGCCATACTTTGTTTGGCATTTATACAAGAGCGTGGGTCTCTCTCCCCCCCAGCATTCATTACACTCGGTTGGACATCAAGCAATCGCATCAAGGAAGTTAGCAACATATCAAGGACCTTTTTCATAAATCCTTTTTGACCACCTCCTACATTCAGTGAAAATGCCATCATATGGTTTCCACGTGTAGGCCCTTTACCGTGCAATGAAATTCCTCCTCCACGAAACTCCCCATTTTGAGGATTCGCATTCGAGTCCCAAAAGACGCGTTGCAACCCACCACCTCCATCTCGACGAACATACGTTGGTGTATTCCCATAAAAGGGGCGTCCACGAACAAACCATTGATCTGCCCCTGAGGAGCTATGTTCATTTCCTTGTAGGAACGCAAAAATTCCGCCATTCCCTGATGCGGGAGGAGGCATAAAATAATCGGTGAGTGAAGAAAGATGATCTAAGGTATATGCAGATTCTCCTTGAACAGGGTTAATATTACAGTTCACACTTCCCATCATGTTAAGAAAAAGGCGCTCATCATTCTCAATATTTGAAAGTGTTGAAAAATAGCCGTTATTTCCCGCATATTGATCATTTGAAGATGTTCCTTGTGTACCATCGCCACCCGTTTGAACGATTAAAGACGTTTGATAAGGGTCCCATGCGCCATTAGGCAACTTCGCTGAATAATACACTTTATCAAGTTCTGTTTGATTAAAAACCGCACTTAGGTTTTGACGTAACACCATCGGCACCGCGCGCTCCATACTCTCACATGCCGAACGATGAATTTGCGCATACATGCTATTCAAAGAACGCATTAATAACTTGTCAGAAGCAATCCCTTGCTTTAAAGTCTTAATTGATTCTTTAAAAGTCTTAATTGATTCTTTAACATCTGTAATTGGAAAGTTCGACAATGCTGTCATGCGACCATTTAATAGTACTTGATTTATAGCAGAATCCTTCCCACAAAAATGATCTTGCCCATTCTCTTTGCGTAATAAAGGGCAATCCTTACACTTCCTTCGCCAAGAACCATATCCAATGTTTACTTCGATAAATCCGCTAGCATATTCAATTAATCGATAAATTAATGTAATCAAATCAACCGCAGGCTCGCCTGGTGGTAAGAATAAAACTTGTGACCAATTTCTAGAAGCTCGCTCATCTTCTCTGAATCGTTTATTAATCAACCAGAGCCATTCCATGAGGATACAATCCATTTGCTTACGTCCCATGGACATGTAAGTGTAAGCCATCGCCTTATTAATGGTCGCCATACGTGAAAGGGAATCTGCTTGAATGGTAGCAGCAGAGATAGCGGCGGCATCAGAAGCGTGTTGCAGTGCTTCACGTTCTTGAATCGTCGTCCCCAAAGTATAGACACCGCAGATCAAAACAAAGAGAAACATCCACACGGCTAATGAAATCGCCATGATGACACCCTGGTCTTCACGTTTTAAGCGCAGGGCTTCCGAGCAAATGTAGTGTAAGATGCGCTTCATTGTGCCGTCCTCTTGGTGCAGGTCTTTCGCGAGGGCCACAGGGAGGTGTCCCACGGTTGTGGCAACATGCAGGTGGCTTCAATCTTCACCGAATATTTCGGCGCATCAGCATCTTGTGTCATGATTGCAGGCACCAACGTAGAAACCACTGGTACAAATAAGGGAAAGTAAAATTTAACATGTGCCGTTACGCTTCCAGGTGTGTCACCCTTGGGGTCTTGACGAAGCACACGCACACGTAGCTGCCGATCCACACCGCCAGACATCGGCACATAGCCCCAGTCCGGCACATGAACTGGTGCTGTTTCAACATTATTAGAAGTAAAACTCACCCAACCTAAAATTTGACGAGCGGCTTGATAGGCGACTTGGTCTTTTTGTGAAGGGCCTTGGCGGACTCCGTCCACGTTTTGCTCCACGTCAAAGACATCTACATCTGGATAGACCAATGCTGCACGTGCAGCACAAAAGGCTGCATATTCCGTCATCAACTTGCCCACCCACAAAAAGGAAAATTGCACCACGGCAAACAACACCAAAAGGAACCACGGCAAAATTAATACCGTTTCCATCATCACTGTTCCGCGACGGTTGGAAATCTTCATAAGAGACCTCCTTCTAATAAAATCGTGCCGTAGAACCCCACAGCGATGGCTATCGCGAAGGGAACACGACCTGCCTCAGGTGGGCGCTGCTGTAACGCCTCTCGCCCCGCCTTCCGATCATAGTGTCGGTCAAACAGACACCGCACAACATGCAGTACCCCCAGCCGACTCGCTGCACAACAACACAAGAATCCCAGTGCTAAGACAAATCCCGCAAAGGAGGTCAAAATAAGCATTAGCATCGTTGAGCCCACCCCAAGCCAACACCCACAGACAAAGAGTAGCTTTACATCCCCTGCCCCTGCACGATGTGCCAGAAAGGGGACTAAAAGGAAGGCGCCGCAGAGTGCTCCACCGATTAAGCCATCGAAGAGTCCTGCGACAAGCCCTCCTGTCACCCAACGAATCAAAAGGGCTACGACACCCATCGGCAAGACCCACACATTTGGCAATCGCCGTATGCGCCAATCTTTGATGCACAACACCACCATCCATGGTAATGTCGCCATCTGTAACCAACCGAAGAGAGTCATAGTCATTAATTCGTCCAGAAAAACGAAGTTGTTTAGGCAATAGCTTTTAACGTTATTCAAACGTTATTATTCGCCACTCTTGTTATCAAATCCATTAGGGTCCGTCTGTTCTATTGGCACATCCGTGGATTGTTCACCCGCGGCCTTTGCAATGATGCCTGTATTTTGGTTGATGGCGGCACGCATCTTATCGCCGAAGAAGTAAATCGCACCTGCGATAGCAGCAGCAATCAAGCAGAGGATGAGGACGTATTCCATCATCGTCTGGCCTTTACGGCGGTTTTTCTTAGTAGTCATCATGGATGTCTCCTTATAGGTTTTGTCTCAAGGAATCGGTAGCGAAACCGCGCGACCAAGACCTTGAAACCAAGTAATGAAAGCAGTCCCCATTGGCTCCTGAAATCCTTTTCCGGGGAGAAAAAAGGTGGCAAAGAGTAAGAGCAGCGGTGCGGCAATCAAACAAATCAAGAGGACGTACTCCATCATTGACTGCCCTTTACGACTTTGAATCGCCTGCCGCATCTTCTTTGGCTTCATCTGCTTACCGAGTCTGTTCATGGATTAATGCCTCCCGATAAGCTTGACCTGCATCGGTATCTTTATACTCATCAAGAAGCGTATAAACAAAGGTGCCGCACTCTGTCGCTAAAGCACGAATCCAATTCAGATAACGTTCTAATTCTGCAGGCTCCTGACTCGTAGGAACACCAATCTGTGCGCTCAATGCAATCTCACCCTTACGCAGGCGTAAGAATGCGTTTGCCCGTTCCGCGACACCTTCTGGAAGTCCTACCAATGGTGCGTCGGTCAACTTTGCCTCCGGCACATCAGCTCCAGCCAATGTAAAATTACCGACTACCACACGATGTGCTTGTGAGCGGCAATCCTTTACCCAAGCAGACAGCTTTGCCCAAGCGGCGAATTCATCACGTAATGCGGGCACACTTGACTGTGCGACGCTCTTCTTGAAGCCCCGCTTCCCAATGCCAATCGTTCGATTCGTGCGAAGCATCTCGTCCAAGTCATCCAAGGAAACCGTGCGTACCTTTAAGAGATAGTCGGCATCTTGCTTCGCTTGCTCAGTCCAGAGTTGAAGGTTAGCGTGCCACAATTCATGCATCGTCCCAAGACCTGCCGTGGCCAAATCTTTAACCTCAGCCTCCGTGAAAATCTGCGGTTGGCACAAATACTCTAAATCTTCGTTTGAAAGCGGTGCGGTGGCAGTCGTCATCACCGCGCGAAGCGTTTCATACCGAAGGGCGGCACGTTTGAGCACAATTGTTGCTCGACGCTGTGCTTCAAGTGCCTTCGGCCAAAGTGAACGCTGTTCCGGATCCAATTCAGTCTGGGGCGTCACATCACCATTCATACGCGTCTTACGCCATGCTTGGAGATATGCCTCCCACGCGGCGGAAGTCTTACGCCACTGGTCCAGATTCTCCTTTAACGCATTCAATCCACCCGAAACGAGGGTCGCGCCCGGCGATTGAAAAGCCTCATCCAAGACCTGCGTCGCCGCCGCGAATTGGCGATTGTTTCCTAATGCAGTGGCTTGATTCAACAATCGTTGCGCAGGAGCACAACAGAAGTGCCACCAAGCACCAAAGCCGAATAAGACCGCAAGGAAAACTCCTCCTCCAATCAACCCCTTTCGCATTGTTTTCTTGGGATCATCATGCGGAAAAGCTTTATCTAAGAAACGAAACTCTTCTGTCGCAAAGCGAAGGACATCCCCTTCTGAAAGCAAACGCATATTCATTTCAGCGTGCTGCTGCGTATCGTTAACGTACGAACCATTCGTGCTATTGCAATCCTGCAAAAAGAGCCCCAGCTCATGTGTCGTTTCTTGCGGTTGTTCAACCAATCGTGCATGGACGTGAGAGGCTAATGCCTCTAACAGGGGCACCACTTGATAGTCGCGTGTAGTCTCCTTTGCCGCAATCTTTTCAGGTGATTTACCAAAAACAACCGGGAAAGACTTTAATGCAATCCGTTCTCCCTGGCGCGGACCATTCATACGCACTAAAATATGATACGGCGAGAGAATCGTCATATCTCGCTTCGCCTCAGGCTTTTCAATCGTAAGGCGACAAGCCCCAATAATAAAGCGTTGACCCACTTCTAATGCGATTGGCTTTTCACGACGCAGACCATCCAACCAAATACCATTTCGACTTTTGGCATCACGCAAGACCCAACGTCCCTTACGAAATTCCAAAGTGGCATGATGGCGAGAAACTAATGAGTCCGCTTCTGGCAAGACGATGTCACATCCGTGGCGCCCAATGGTAATCGTCTGTTTCTTTAATGCGGACAGATTACACGCGAGCAGTTCAACGTCCTTATGAGAAACGATAATCTTAAAATCTGGTATAGAAAAGAGTTGCATCATTCAATCCTCTCTTAACGATTACGATTGTCTGTTTCAAGATAAGGCATCGCCTGATTTCGTTCTACGGCAGAAAGAGTAGAGACAGGATTCAACCAAAACCGCTCACGTTGAAATGCTCGGAAACTCGCAAGTAGCGACTCCCATGCCTCACGCGAAGGTGTCCCCGCCTGCGTCTTAAACAAATTGGCAAGAATAGCGCCTTCAATGTTTCGCCACAATGCATAGCCCTCTTCACTCCGTGCACGTGCCAATAGCGCTTTTACATCTTCTAATAAATACTTTTCCAAAACCTCACGATTTTCAAGAATGAAGTAATCCCAGAAGGAGTCCACCTGCTCTTCGGTCATCTTCCCGTCTGCGAAGTAACCACTTGTTTGTTGATTAAAGAGTTTACCTGCACGGTTTTCAGCAGATTCATCCACCTCGCGCGTTAGCACCCAGCGTTTTTCACCCTTACGCGCTAACACGGCCTCCCCTTTCCAAATCTTCCCATCCTTGTCTAAACGACGATAACCCGTCTTCACCGTTGACAAGCCACGTCCTAAAGCGGAGTGTAAAGAATAGGGACGAACCGTCGTTACCTTGCCTTCATCTACAATTAAATTTCCATTCCGATTAACCCATGCGGTATCAACCGTGTACTCGCCATCAGCCCTCGAACGATTCTTCTCTGCCATCCACGCCGCCATAGATGCGGCACGTGTGCGAGACAATTCTGCAGAACTTTCCGAAAATTCCATTCGAATACGCACAGTTGCGCCAGGAAGTTGGCGCACCAATGTATAGGGTTTATCACTTTTCACAGCAGAAAGGGTATAACCCTTCATTGGCGGAATCGGCTCAATCACCTTCTGCTTTTCATTCGCCGAGGAAGCAATAGCAAAGAGGAAGAAAAGACCAATGCCCACCGCTAAAATGCCATACACTTTTAGACGACGTTGACGTTTTTCAGTTGCTCGATTTGCAATCTGTTGCAACTCTTCAGGTGTAACAGCTTGTGTCTGTTGGCTCAAGTCTAAAAACTGCGTCGCAGCGCCCGCGCTTGGAGAAGTGGCAGGTTGTGGTGCAACAGGTTCAGTTTTCACCTCTGGCTCACGCACAAGCGTGGCCTCTGGCGCGCCACTGGGCATTGCCTTTGGCGTTGTGGCAGGCGGGATTGTCCGCTCATCTACAATCGTAGGTGACGAGATTACCGTCGCATCATTAGAGACAATTGTTACATCATCTTGCAGAATGATTTTAAAACTCAACTGAGCCCCCAGCGTCAAACGCATACCATGCGCCAAAGGACGTTCATCCCCCTTAGAGAGGGCGACCCCATTTAGCATGGTGGTGTGCGAACTCACCACGTGGAGCATTGGTTTCCCTCCCACCTCTCGAAGCAAGACGTGGATTGCGCTCACATCTGGTAATTGAGAGCGGAGATTTGCCGAACGCGAACGACCAATGGAATACTCCGCGCCTGAAATTGCAATTGACTGACCAGCAAGATCACCGCTAAGACACTCTAATAACAAGTCCATCAGTTAATTCCTCGGATAGCATCTAAAATGCGAATTAATACCGCCGTACCAATAATGATGAAAACGGACGGCATAATGAACAAAATCATGGGGAACAAAATCTTCGTGGGGGCCTTTGCGGCTAAACGTTCTGCCAAATTAAAGCGTGCTTTTCGCATCTCTTCAGCCTGAACACGAATGGTTTCACCCAATGTCGCACCCGTCTTATCACTATTAATGACAGCTTCTGCAAAGTAAGTAAAGTCATTCAACTCCACGCGGGCAGCCATGTTGCGAAGTGCCACCTCACGTGAGGACATTTGCTGTTCCTTATCCATCAGTGCAAACTCTTCAGCGAGAGGCCCTGGCAATCCTAACTCAAGGTAACTCTTCACTGCCGCACCAAAACTCTGTCCCGAACTCACTGCGGCATTCAAAAGGTCAAAGACAAAAGGCAGTTCACGAGACATTTGACGTTTTCTCGCCTCTACCGCCTTTTTAAGACGTGAGACTGGCGCATTCAATCCCGCAAGACATCCAGGCACTAACCCGAACAACCACAAGATGCCCTCTTCTTTACCCGCAGCAGAGTCTAAGAAAAAGCCAACCATTGAAAAAAGGCCGCCATAAATCACCATCAATACCACGCTTAGCGTCCAAATATTGGAAACACTCATTCGATTGGTTAAAGCAAGCGCCTTTAAGTACTTCTCAATCGTTTGAGAGCGCGCACCAAACAATGCGGCAAACAATTTGCCTAAGCCATCAAAGGCTGCGCAAAGCGGTGCAAACGGGCGATACCACGGCGGCAATTCTGTATCCGCATTGGGGGCAATCGCACCACGCATTTTAGAGGTCTTAAAACTATATTGCACATATTGGGTGCCAAAATAGGCTCCAATAATTAATAGACCAACAAAAAGTGCAGAGGAAAAGGACATCTTACACCTCAATCGTCACAATTTTGCGAATCCACAAGAAACCCAGTGTTTCCAACACCGCCACAATCGTTATCGCAGTCCACCCCATTGGCGTGGTGACCAAGGGCAGCATCAGCTCTGTATCAATCAAAAGTAGAATGAGGAAGATGCCAATCGGAGCACAAGCCATCAACTTGGCTTCAAACTTTCCTTGCTCAACGCGATTCGCCAAGCGTTCACGAAAATCATTGCGTTCACGAATCGTTTCGGCCAATTGCGCCATAATTTCCGTTAAACCACCACCCGATTTTAAAGAGAGACGAACCGCAGACTTCGTCAACAATAAGTCTTCACAGGGGACGCGTTCATACATTAAGTCAAAGGCTTCGTTAATGTCTTTGCAGAGTGGCAACTCTTCCAACATCAACATTAACTCTTCGCCGCCCACGCCTGGCATATGTTCCGCGAGCGTACGAAGTGCCTGAGAGATGCCCATGCCCGCCTTTAAGTTTGAGGCGAGGCCCATCACAATGTTCAACATCTGGCGTTCAAAGCTCGCCCGGCGCTCTTCCACCTTCCGTTGATAATAGCGTAACGGACCAAACCATCCCCCCAGTGCGCCTCCTAAACTTAGCAGCACCACCATAAAGCCTGGCATTGCGACCAAAAGTGAAAAGAGAAGCCCCACCACGCCTCCACCGATGCACAGTCCTACTCGAAGCCGAGACAAAGCCTCATCTGTGATAAACGCATTAATTGGTTTGTCACCATGCTTCAACTTCACGGCTTTAGGAATAGCGGCACGTTGCTTAAATTTCTGCAAATAAGCTAATGCCTGCCATACGACCAGCAGTACGGCAATGAATAGGATGAGATAGAGGAAGAGGTCGTCCATAAAGTCTACCCTTTATTGTGCGAATACACTCAACGAAATATTCAGTTTATTCGCTTCTTTCAGTGCCGTGATAAACTTCGGAATATTCTGCGTCGCGCGATGATAGCCCATCGAATCACCACCGCGCTGCTCCACAAATTCAAAGATTGGCGTAGTGAGAATTGTTTCGCCTTCAATGCCATCAATTTCTTCAATACGAACAATCTTACGAGAGCCATCTGGCAAACGTGTCTGTTGCACAATGAGTTTAACGGCTGAGGCAATTTGTTCTCGAATGGCCTTCATTGGCAAATCATAACCCGCCATCATGACCATATTTTCCAAACGCGTCAAAGCTTCACGTGGATTATTGGCATGTAAGGTCGTAAGCGAACCATCGTGCCCCGTATTCATCGCCTGTAGCATATCCAGCGCTTCGGGACCACGACATTCACCCACGATAATCCGGTCTGGACGCATACGCAAGGTATTCACGACTAAATCGCGAATCGTCACGCGGCCCTTTCCTTCAATATTCGCAGGGCGCGCTTCCATACGAACCAAATTGCGATGCGTCAACTGTAATTCTGCCGCGTCTTCTACCGTAATCACACGCTCCCCTTCGGGGATAAAGTGTGACAAGACATTGAGCAAGGTCGTCTTACCCGAGCCTGTACCGCCTGAAACAACGATGTTTTGCTTTGAGCGCACCGCTTCTTGTAAGAATTCTGCCATCGCGGGAGTCAAACTCCCAAACTGACACAGTTCAGAGACCGTCAACTTGTCCTTCTTAAACTTACGAATCGTTAAGGCGGCCCCACCAAGAGAGAGTGGGCGAATCACCGCATTGACACGCGAACCATCAGGCAAGCGCGCATCAACCATTGGGCTCGCATCATCTACATGGCGTCCAATCGGCTCCACAATACGGCGAATCACCATCATCAATTCATCTTCACTGCTAAAGGTGATGCCTGTCTCGTACATCTTTCCCTTCGCTTCAATGAAAATGCAATCGGGCCCATTCACCATCACTTCGCTAACGACATCCATCTCTAAAAGAGGCGTAATTGGACCATAGTCAATGACCGAGTCCATCAATGCCTTCGCAAAACGATCCTTGGGAACATCCAGCGGTAAACGATGTCCCTCATCGACCAAAATCTGATGAATCGCCACCTTTACCTTCGCGCGCAATTCCTCCAAAGACTGCCCTTGGTCTTCCTTCAGATTCAAGCGTTCACGAATCTCTTCACGAAATTCTGCCACCAACTTTGTGGTAGATGCCGTGTAAAAGGCACACGTTTCAGATAAGACCTTCTGAACTTCTGGAGGAATGCCTTCGTACTTTGGTGGATGAGCCGCAGGGGTCTCTGCAATTGGCGTTGGGGCAAAAGCCGGCTTCTCTTCAGGAGTGGCTACAGGTGGTGCTGCGACCACTTCTTCTGCTGTATCGCGCAAAACAATTTGGCAATCTGCCAAGGTCACCGTCGTCCCAGGCGTCAACTCGCACGCCTCTCCAGCAGAAAGTGCACGTCCCGCCACCGAAGTCCCAGCCGCACTTCCCATATCCTTAATGTAAAAGCAATCATTAAAGCAGCGTATCTCTGCATGCTTTCGAGAGACGCGAGAGCTCTTTAACTGAACATCACATTCAGGAGACCGGCCGACTAACATCATCTCCCGAGCGGCATCAACCGTCGTCTTCGACCCATCGGCATGAATTAAAATCAGTTTCATGCTTATTGCTCGTTCAACTTGCTTTCAACTTTGTGAATCACCTCATCAGCGTCATTCGTATGCTGGAGCTGAATCGCCTCGTCTGATGCAAAATCAACCTGACCCAATAAGAGAAGGGTAACGTCGCGTTTGTGATTTTCTTCTTTACTGAAAAAGCGGCCAATCAATGGAATATGACGCAGAATCGGTACACCCGAAGGCTCCGTCCATTCAACCGAACGATCCTTATTATTCACCAACACCACCGTCTTACCGATATCCAGAGGCATATTGGGCGACCTTAACGAGATTTCACTCCCTGCCTTATAAGCAGAGCTTCCCATCTCTACAGGGTCTTCATTACTCTCTACTGAAAAGGTTTCTAAAAGAACGCGTTCAGGCGTCTCCAAGCCACCCATTACTTCAATCGTAAACCCATACGGAACACTCTCCAAGCCGCCACTATCTTCACTGTCTTCCGTATTGCTTCCTGTATTCACAAACATCTTTCCGCCGACACGACCAGTGGCGGCTTGACCAGAATGGCTAACAAAGAGAATGGTAACCTCCTTCATCCCACGTTGCATAGCCTCACCAATGTAGAAGTCTCCTGTGGAAACTCCCAAATCACCTGAAACCGTTGTTGTGCCAGTTCGACCAGAAGAGGAGCCAGAATCACGATCCCACACCAAATTAACGATGCTTCCAACCGACAAATTATTGATTGTGCCATAACTCTCATCCATCCCATTTGTTGTCATTAAGAGCCATGCCGTCATGACCAAGCGGATGTGCTTATCAACCGTGACATTGTTCTGGCACTGCACCGGAACGGCCGCCACCGCATCTGTGATTGCCTTCAGTGCAGCATCAGAGTAGGTCTTACCCGACAAAACAATCGCACCATCCTGTTCAAGCACTGCAATTTCATTAACCTTGCTCTTTGCAGAAACCGACGGCACAATGACATAGCCCATCTCTTGCAAAATCGTGCGAATCTTGTTCGCCGCCGCAGCGGTGTCCAACTTCACAAAGTTACTTACGGGCGTTACGCCATACTGTTCTGCAAGCATTTCGTTCAACTGACGCACGGCGCGCCAATCCTCCGAAGAGGTCACGGAACCGATGAGCGCACCATCGCGTTCACGCATCACCACCGGGAAACCACGCTGCTGAATGGCTTCTGCCAAGGCAAGACGATAACGCCCTGTCGCATCAAGCACCTTCACTTGAATACGTTCCTGTGCGCCATTCTGTCGGACTAAGACGACCGTCGCCACCCCCGCTGTCTCACCAGCCACTACACACACTTCCGTATTACGCCCCGTCCCCTCCGCGCGAATCACAGGCGCACCTTCCAAACGATAACGGAAGGTATACGGACGAGAAATCGTCTCATGCTGACCACAAAATAGAGTTATCTCAGCTGCAGAAAGAAGTGCCACGGTGACACATCCTGCGAGGGCAATCATCTTTTTCATTACCGTTTTCATACTTTATCCTCTGCAAATTCACTACGTTCTGTACGATTCTTATTTCCCCGCCGCATCCAAACGCGCACGCAGCTCTGACCAAGAGACCTCCTTCGGAATGATGGCCTCATGGCAGTTATCACGTACCACCCAAGGGAAAAGTTCAAGCTCTCGCTGAGCACACAGAAGGGTCTGTGCCTCGGTCATGGGAAGTTCAACCAATATGGAAGCACCATTCCCCAAGACCTGCTCTACCACCACAGGGCGCTTCAAAATCGGCGCTAAGATGTAATCCTCGCGAACGGTCTCAGAGCCCACTTCTTGTCCAGCCTCAACGTACTGCTTCGTCCCGACTCCCATAATCACCACCGAGCACCCCTTTCTCAAGAGCTTACCCGTCGTACCACTGGAGAAGTTAATCGCGACCAACGTATTCGCCACATCCGAAGGCTCCAAGCGCCCATCATTTGAAGCCTCCACGTCTGCCGGCACAATGTAATCCCCAGCAGGCACATCACGCACAAGCTGACGCCCAACCAAAAAGGTGTTATTTGAACGCAACAATGCACGTTTCGGTGCATATTCCGCAGGTGCCTTTCTCACCGTCAACTGCGTCGCAGCGACCGTATCCCCCTGCTTCATATCCTTAATAAAAACGCAATATTCACTCATCGGGCGCGACTGCACCTGAGCACTATTGCCTCGGCGCCAAACAAGCGCCACCGCAAGCGCCGCAACCACTGCGGCCACAATCAAAGGAATCGAATTCTTCATACGTCATCCTCCATATTCTGTATCAATGTTCTCTTAAGTAAAATCAAAGTCACCTTAACGGACAATCACTTGCAAAAATCGATATTGACCAATCGGTTCCGTTATCGTTAGCGCCACCTTCGTGTCACTTATACGCGTCAATCCAATCTGATTTTCAGAAGGCAAACACTCTGTCCAAGTACCATCTAATGTATTCGCCACCTTCAGCACAATCGTTCCAGCAAAAGCGACCTCATTGGGGAACGAGCCTTCTGTGACCTCAATCCCCATAGTTATAGACACATTTTCATCAGAAAGGAGGATATTATTCACATTAAAGTCCGTACCGACGGCCACTTCAATTGTTTCAGAGACGCCTTGCGTAATCTTTGGTATAACGCCGAGTAATTGCGCTTCCTCTAATCGCTTTGTTGTGGTTCCTTCTTTAAATGTAACCGTTCCCTTTGCAAATCCAGCGTCCTTTAACGCCGCTTTCAACCAAGTGCTCGTCGTATCTGATAAGCCTTCAGGCAAAGTAAGCCCTGGCAATGGTAACATCGTCAAATTCTTCCACTTCCCCTCCTTGTCTAACACAGCTTCCCATTCATCCGCATGCTCAACTGTGTAAACACCCACTGTAGCAGGGAATGCAGATGAACCCACAGATGTAGGCGGATTACCATTAAACGTTACTCGTTCTAATGCCGTACAATCACGCAAGGCATATGAGCCAATCGTCGTGCACGTCTCTGGAATAACTATTTTCTGTAAGGCCGTACACTTTTGAAATGCATATTGCGGAATTGTTTGCAAATTCGCAGGCAACTGAACCTTTTGCAAATTTGAACATTGATCAAACAATCCAGTGCCAAAAGTTGTTAAGTTGTTCGGTAACACAACTGAAGTCAATGATGTACAGCCCGAAAACAGATATTGACCCAACGTTTCAATTGTCTCTGGAAATTGCACCATTTTAAGCGATATACACTTTTCAAAGGTCCTGTCGCCAAGACTCTTCATCCCATTTGGCAATGTAACTTCAGTCAAGCTTGTACAATTGTAAAAACAACGATATCCAAGAGACGTTACCGTTTCAGAAAATGCTACCGAGCATAAGGCTGTACAACCACTAAAGAATTCTTTGGCAAGAGATTCAATCCCCTCGTCAAGCGTCACTTCTACAATCTTTTCATAAGTCGCGAAGAGTGACTTCATTTTTGAATTCGCAAGGGCTTTAGGGATATTCACCTGTTGAACACCCGATTGAGTAAAAGCCTCTCCCCCTATCACCTCAAGACCTGCAGGAAGCCGAATCTCCGTAAGCGCAGTACATCCACGAAAAGCATTTGTATCAATACGCTTCAATGTCTCTGGCAATTCAACACTCGGAAGCGCTGTGCAACCATAGAACAGTCCAGTTTGAATTGTTTCCCATGTGGATGGAAGTTTTACAGACGTAAGAGACGTACAATCGCGAAAAACATACTCACCACATTCTATAAGCGTCTCTGGCAGTTGAATCGATTGAAGAGAGGCGCATCCCATAAATGCAGAATCGCCAATTGTCGTTAATCCTTCAGGTAAAACAATTTCCACAAGCGAAGTACACCCGCGAAAACACGTTTTACCAATGCTTTGTAAACTTGCAGGTAAAACTATCTTTTTTAATTTTGTATAGCCCGAGAAGAAATTATCAGGAAGTGTCGTTACACCTTCTTCAATGGTGACCTCTTCAAGCGAGTTTGTAGCATGTGGATAAATTGAAGACAACGTTGATGTCGCCAATGCACTAGGAACATTTGCCTTTTTAAGTCCCGTACACGTTAGAAATGTGGAGGGACCGACACTTTGCAAGTCGGTTGGCAATTTAATCTCTGTAAGCGCTTCACATCCGCGAAAAGCATAGTCTCCGATTTCAGTTACACCTTCAGGAATAGAAATTGATGCAAGCGAAGTGCACCCATCAAACATGTACCTAGGCAACGTTGTCCACGAGGAGGGAAGTTGTGCAGAAACTAAACTCTCACAATCAGCAAATGTGTATTCACCACATTCTGTGACCGATTCTGGAATTACAATAGATTGTAACGATACGCAATTTTCAAATGCATTTCTCCCAATCGAGGCAACCGTTGAAGGCAATTTAAGTTCTGTCAAACTTTGACACCCGCCACTGTTATACCTACCAAAACAATAGTCGCCGATTGTCTTAATTCCTTCGGGAAGCGTTAACTTCGTAAGAGACGTACAAACTGTAAAGAATCGTGAATTTAACGCTACAGCCCCTTCGTCTACAGAAACTTCGGTTAATGTAGAGGCAGCATTACCAAAATGTACGGCCATTGTTTCCGTGGCTGTAAGAGCTTTCGGGACATTGACCTTACGCAAATTCATACAACCTGAAAACGTGCCTGGGGCTATAGAAATAAGCCCCGATGGCAATTTAAATTCGGTAAGCGAAACGCAACCGTTAAAAGCGTTGCGAATTTCTGTTACACTCTCTGGAATGGAAACCGAAACGAGTGACGTGCATCCTTCACACATCCAGGAAGGAATAAACGACCATCCAAAAGGAATCTCAACCTTCTGTAACATTGTGCAATTCTTAAACATCTCTCGTCCATCAAAATTCTCGCCCTGTGCATTTGATAATTGCACCGTCTGCAGGTAATCACATCCTTCAAACACCCCCGAACCTATCCGTGACACAGTGTCAGGAATTACAATGGACGAGAGAGAACTTTTGGAAAAAGCCAACTGGCTAATCTCTGTAATCGTTTTGGGAATCCGCGCCGTCACCATTCCTGTAGTACCATAGAAAGCACGATTCCCAATCGATGTTATGAAATATTGTGTCGCAGGGATTATTGAACCACCAGTAGTCACACTGTCGGGAAAGGCCGTGGCATCTGGTATATCCACAGCAGCAGGAAGAGGTTGCGTCTTGTCAGACACAAAAATGGTTCCCCCCTCCACATCCGTGCCACTCACACTCCACTCAATTCCATTCAATGTAAAACTGCCACTAAATGATGTCGCAGCATAAGAGAAAAGCGGCAGTCCAAAGGTAAGTCCCCACAACACTAAAATTCGGCACAAACGATTATTCATCTTTCCCCTCTCTATGCCCTTGCCTTAAGAAAACACTGCTCCATGCAATGCAGAGTACACAAAACTACATTGCATGGAAACAGCGTAAGACCTTACTTGGTGTACTTAACAGCAGTGCCGTTGATGACCGTGGTCACCTTGTTCACAATACCGAGGATATTGTTGTGGGTGTAATCGATTTCGAGGTCGATGATGTCATCTGCGCCAGTGCCACGAAGTGCCTGAGCCTTGAGCGTAGCGTAAGAAGCATCGCCCTGAGAGACCAAGCCGAGGAAGTTGGTGGTCGTAGCCTGAGCCGAAACCTTCTTCACCACAGTGTAAGAACGGCCTTCAGCACGATCCTGCACAAGTGTCGCAGCCTTCATTTCAGAGAAGAGCGAGCCGGGAGGGCAAGAAGCGATACCATTGTTAACATTAATGCTGCTCATGCAGCCGGTGAACGTCATGCCTGCGAGAACGAGCGCGGCAAGGAGGGTTGCTTTCTTCATTTTCTTATTCCTTTTGTATACAAAGCCTGGGCACCCGGGAAAATTGGCCCACATTGAAAAGGAAAACCTTTTTCAATTTATTAATGCTATTATAATGCCCCCCCCCCCGTATGACAAGTCTTTTTTACACCACCCGTTCTAAGATGTAATTTAAAAAAGATTACAGATTGATTTTTCAATGGTTTATGTTAGATTTTAAAAATCACCTCCATTCCTTAAAAAACGATAGGTAATGTTGGTTGCATATTTCTGCGTAATCATTCGCGTCACGAAACATTAAGATAAACTGAGAAAAGTTGGTGAGAAAGTACACAAGGAGTCCCGCGGCGCAGGCGATTGGAAATGTGAAAATGTTGCCCATGTGAAAATGTTAACGTTCGCAGGCGCTCGCTGACTCGACAGGCTCGTCCCCAATTGCGTCCTCACGTTAAAAATATATGCAGTCCTTTGCACACATCGTCCTGCGCCGCAGGCACTAACCCCGAACTCCGAACCAAGAACTCCAAATAACCTTCCCTCTACGCACACTAAAAGTGTAGCAAAACGGAGACAAGTAGTCAACTCCGCTTACCCGAGTCAGCGAAAATCCCGCGAAAAGTAGGCGGTTTTCCCTTGGGAAAATGGGCGACTTTACCTACCCAATTTCGCCCATTTTGCTCATCAATTTCGCCCATTTTGCAACTCAATTTCGCCCATATTGACCCGGAATTCCTTTAGCTTTCCCCGAAAAAGCTCCCAATTGTTGATAACTTTTCTACCACTTCTACCCCAAATTTTCGCAAGGAAGCCACTGTAGCGGAGTTGATTTCGCCCTATTTTTGCTTTATCTCTTTATTTATCAAGAAGTTATGCAGTTTTAACAAAGTTGAGCAAAAGTACCTAAAATGGGCAGATTCGCTGAAGGATTTTCAAAAAACTGCGTCGAAAAAGGTGAATTGTTGATAACTTGTTGATAACTCAAAAAAGTTTTCAACAGGCGAAAAAACGACGAAAAAGTAAAAAAAGTGACAAACCTGCGTAAGGGATTTTAAAGGGACAAAAGGGACGGACGGGATAAAAGAGATAGAAAGGATAAAAGGGATGAAGGGAGGAGAAATGTGGGGGCGGCGCCGCCCCCACACCCCTGCGCAGCGTAGCTTATCGTAGCCCCTGTCCACCGCGGCAGGGGTGAGTCCTGCACGCTACGCATCCTGACGGATGCTTTTATTGGTGCTCACAAGAAGAAAAGAGAGAACGAAAGGCAAGGATGCGAGGGGTACGGGGAGCGCAGCGTCCCCGTCGTTTGGCACCTCTCGGGACTGCGGGTGGCTGGGAGAGAGCCCCCAAAGGGTGAGTGGCTAAAAAAGAATAAAAGAAAAGTGAAAAAAGGGAGTTTTTCTCGCGTACGCGGGCGAAGTTTGGTATACTGATGGTTCCTTTTCCTGCGTGGGAGGAGGATTTGTCATTAACAACCGGGCGTTTTAACCACCCCTGAGTCGGTTTAAATCATGCGTGATTCGGCGAAGAGGAGCGCGCCCGTTAAACAGAAAGCAAAGCCAAATGGCTATTCGCAAACCTCAGAAGGCGGTCGCAAAGACCGGTGGTCTCTATGATGAACTCATTGCTGCATTGAACACGCAGAACAGCGTGCCTGCCGCAGGTTCGATTGTTAAGGGTAAGGTCACCGGCAAGCGTGGTAACGAAGTGCTCGTAGATATCGGCTGCAAGTCTGCCGGTTCCGTGCCCGCCAATGAGTTCGAAAACATTGATGCAGTCAACATCGGCGACGAGTTCGACGTGTTGCTCATCGACCTCGAAGGTGAAAACGGCATGGTCGTGGTCTCCAAGCGCCAGGCCGATGAAAAGATCCGTTGGGAAGCTATCCTCGCCAAGTACAAAGAAGGCGACACGGTTTCCGGCGTTATCAAGAGCAAGGTCCGTGGCGGCCTGATCGTGGCTGTGGACGGCGTGGATGCATTCCTTCCTGGTTCTCAGGTGGACGTCAATCCTTCCCGCGACTTGGACATCTACATCTCCGACGAGGCTCAGGACTTCACCATCATCAAGATTTCCGACGAACGCCGCAACATCATCGTCTCCCGTCGTGAGCTCCTCGAGAGCCAGATGGCCGAGAAGAAGCATGCGCTCCTCGAAACCCTCGCCAAGGGCCAGATCGTGCACGGCAAGGTCAAGAACATCACCGATTTCGGTGCGTTCGTGGACCTCGACGGCATGGATGGTCTCTTGCACATCACCGATATGAGCTGGGGCCGCATCAAGCACCCGTCCGAACTCCTCAAGGTCGGCCAGGAACTCGATGTGATGATCCTCGATGTGGATTTGGAACGCGAACGCGTCTCCCTCGGTCTCAAGCAGGCTCAGGCCAATCCGTGGGATGCTATCGAAACCCGTTATCCTGTTGGCTCTCGCTTGCACGGCAAGGTGGTCAACCTCGCTCCTTATGGTGCGTTTGTTGAACTCGAACCCGGCATCGAAGGCCTCGTGCACGTCTCCGAATTCAGCTGGACCAAGCGCATCGCTCGCGCTTCTGACGTGCTCAACATCGGTGACGAAGTGGACGTCGTGGTGCTCAACATCGACTCGACCAACCAGAAGATCGCGCTCGGCATCCGCCAGACCGAAGCCAACCCGTGGGACACCGTCCAGGATCGTTACCCGGTCGGCTCTCGCATCACCGGCAAGGTTCGCAACTTCACCACCTACGGTGCATTCATCGAAATGGAAGAAGGTATCGATGGTATGATCCACGTGTCCGACATGTCTTGGACCCGCAAGATCAATCATCCTTCCGAAGTGCTCCAGAAGGGCCAGCCCGTGGAAGCTATCGTGCTCGAAATCGACACGGCTAACCAGCGCATCAGCCTCGGCCTCAAGCAGGCCCAGACCGACCCCTGGAACTCCATCGCTTCCACCTACCAGATCGGCCAGATTGTCAAGGGTAAGGTCTCCAAGATCGCTTCCTTCGGTGCATTCATCGAACTCGAAGACGGCGTGGATGGCCTCGTGCACATCTCCCAGATCTCTGACCAGCACATCGAAAAGGTGCGCGACGCTCTCAAGGTGGGTCAGGAAGTTGAAGCCCGCATCGTGAAGATCGATCGCGACGAACGTCGTATCGGCCTCTCCATCAAGGCGGTCAACATGGACGAAGGCGAAGTGGCTCGTCTCACGGCTGAAGCCGACAGCGATCCCGCAGCCTCCGCTCAGCTCGGCGCATTCGCCAATGCCTTCGAAGAAGCTTTCGCTTCCTCCGAAGAATGGCAGCCCGGCCAGAACTAAGCGACTCTCCTTTAAAGGAGTTTCCACAAATGAAGCGTCCCATTTGGGGCGCTTCATTTTTATTTTGACCTTTTTATCTTTTATTTTCACCCTCCGCCTTTGAAACGTAGTCTCACCCCTTACAATTAAACTAATAGACTAAACACGCTCAACGCGCCCCATCGCACAAGACTTGCAAAATAAACTTTTGACAAACGTTGTGGTGGTGGGCATCATCCTCGGCGAATCGCGCAAGACTTACAAATTGACTTTTGACAAAGTCACCCCGCGCATAGACAGATAACCTTCCCCGCATCGTGAGTCGCCGCAGTTCGTTTCTCTTGCCCCCTATCACAAAAATATTCGCGACTGCTTGCGTGTTTTGGCGGGGGGTGATATACTTTTAGGTGTTGGTTTACTTTATTAATTGAAAGGCCATATTCATGACTGACGATGATGTTTTGCAGATTTTCAAAGACACGAAAGCGCTCCTTGAAGGTCATTTTGAACTCCGCTCCAAGCTCCACTCTAATCGTTACTTCCAGTGCGCCGAAGTATTGCGTTGGCCGCATCATGCTCAGACGCTCTGCGCAGAATTAGTGCGCCGCATGAAGGAAGAAGCCGATATCGGTCCTGTGGATGGCGTGATTTCGCCTGCTTTAGGCGGCATCTTGGTGGGTCACGAAGTGGCCAAGGCTCTCGGCACGCAGTGCATTTTCGCTGAAAAGAATGCCGAAGGCATGCTGCAGATGCGTCGCTTCAAGATTATCCCTGGTCAGCGCTATGTGGTCGCAGAAGACGTGATTACCCGCGGTGGTCGCGTGCAGGAAACGATTGACATCGTGAAGGCGGCAGGCGGCGAAGTGGCGGCCGTGCTCGTTTTGGTGGACCGCTCTGGTGGCAAGGCCAAGTTTGACTACCCGACCTACGCGTTGCTCCACATTGAGCCTCAGGTGTGGGAACCCGCAGACTGCCCGATGTGCAAGGCAAATGAGCCTTTCGTGCATCCTGGTTCGTAAGTAGTTTCCCCTTCACATCCTCATGCGGGTCGTATGCACTTACGGCACCGCATGTGGTGCATTTTTAGTACACCTCCATGTCCACAGTTACCCTCTCTCACGTTCGCAAAGTCTACCCCAATGGCGCAGTGGCGGTAGAAGACTTTGACCTTGCCATTCGCGACCGCGAATTTCTTGTTTTGGTCGGACCCTCTGGATGTGGCAAAAGTACAACCCTACGCATGGTGGCGGGGTTGGAAGAGATTACCTCTGGCACCATCGCCATTGATGGGCGCGTCATCAATACGTTACCCCCGAAAGACCGTGACATCGCCATGGTCTTCCAGAACTATGCGCTCTATCCGCACATGACCGTGCGTGAAAATATGGCCTTTGGCCTCAAACTGCGCCACACGCCAAAGGCGGAAATCGCCAAGCGCATTGAAGAGGCGGCGGAGGTGCTTGGGTTGCAAGATTACCTGACGCGCCTACCGAAACAACTCAGCGGTGGCCAACGCCAACGCGTTGCCCTCGGTCGCGCCATTGTGCGCCAACCCAAAGTCTTCCTCTTCGACGAACCCCTCTCCAATCTTGACGCAAAGATGCGCGTGGAAATGCGAGAAGAAATTCATCGCTTACACCTCCGCTTAAATGCAACCATTCTCTATGTGACGCATGATCAGACCGAAGCGATGACGCTCGGCGACCGTATCGTCGTAATGGAAAGTGGCAACATTCGCCAAGTAGCCGACCCCGTTACCCTTTACAACGACCCCGACAACCGTTTTTCTGCGGGCTTCATCGGCACACCACCGATGAACTTCCTACAGATGACCGTGGGCGAAAATGGCACCTTACAAGGCGCCGCAGGGGCGCTATTGCCGCCCAAGGGCCTTCTCCCCGACCTGCCGATTGGAAAGCCAGTCATCCTTGGGATTCGCCCCGAAGATTTGATTGATGCCAATGAGTCCAATGCCTCGGCAAATACCCTTACGGCAACCGTGGATATCGTAGAGCAAATGGGCGCAGAGGCCTACGTTCACTTCGCCATTGACGGGACACGCATCACCGCTCGCACGGCACCCAATTGGTCGGCGCGCCACGGCGAAGTAAAGACCCTTCGTCCGAAATTAGACAAACTCTGCCTCTTCGATCCCGACTCAGGCAATCGACTCCGCGCGTAATCCCACCCCTCCTCATTTTCTCAAAGCCGTTTGGAACTTCCAGACGGCTTTTTTGACGCAGTTTTAAACAAAAGCAGGAGACACGAATCCCCCCCTGAAAATTTTATACTATAAATAGTATAGGCCACGAGACATAAAAAAATGCTTGCCAAAGCCTCCTCGGCAATGCTATTTCTTTTAATGAATTTAATTGAAAGGAAACCTTTATGGCCAAGAAAATCACCTCGTTGATTATCGTGGAATCCCCTGCTAAGGCAAAGAAAATTGCCTCTTATGTTGCATCCGATACGATGGTCATGGCATCCGTGGGACACATTCGCGATTTGCCGAAGTTCGTTTTGGGTGTCAATATCTCGCAAAACTATGCGCCGAACTACGAAATCCCGAAGGATAAGAAAAAAATCGTTGATGATTTGCGCAAGGCTGCGGCGAAAGTTTCCACCGTTTATCTCGCAAGCGACCCTGACCGCGAAGGAGAAAGCATCGCATGGCACCTCTATGAAGTCTTAAAGGATCTGCCGGGCGAACGCAAGTTTTACCGTATCCGTTACAACGAAATCACGAAGACCGCCGTGCAGTCTGCATTGGCAAAGCCTTCCGAGATTGATCAAGACCTCGTAGACGCCCAGCAGGCCCGTCGTGTCATTGACCGACTCTCTGGCTTCCGCTTGTCTAAGTTGATTGCCAATGCCGTGCAGGGGGCGAAGAGTGCTGGTCGTGTGCAGTCGGTGGCATTGCGCCTTATTGTGGACCGCGAACGCTCCATTTGCGACTTCCGCCCCACAGCCTACCACGTCGTAAGCGCCTTATTGGAAAAGAGCACGGAATTCGAAGCCCAGCTCTGCTCGGTGGATGGCAAGGTACCGAAGTTCACGGTGGATGGCAAGGAAATCTATGGTCTCCCCGAACTCGCCGAAGCAGAAGGATGCCTTGAAGACCTCCGTGGTCGCAATGCGGTGGTGACCGCCATTGAACGCAAGCAACTCTCCAAGCGTCCACAACCACCCTTCATCACCTCTACGCTCCAGCAGGCCGCAGCGACCCATTTGGGTTATTCGCCCGACCAAACGATGCAGTTGGCCCAGCGTCTTTACGAAGACGGTCTCATCACCTATATGCGTACCGACGGCATGAGCGTCAGCAATACGGTTCGCGCCTCGGTGATGGCAGAGATTACGCGTCTCTTCGGTGCCAACCACCTGCCGCAGACGCCGAACTTCTACAAAACCAAGGTGAAGAACGCCCAGGAAGCGCACGAACCGATTCGTCCGACCGATATCACGCGCAACGAACTCGGCCCCGATGCCGATCCGCGCCAGGCAAAGTTGTACGATCTCATTTGGCGTCGCTTTATGGCCAGTCAGATGGCCCCTGCACAGATTGAACGCACCACCATCTTCTTCGCCCCAGAAGAACCGCCAACGCTCAACCGTGAATACCGTTTCTCTGCGTCTGCCTCCAAGACTATCTTTAAGGGTTATCTCGCCGTTTGGCCGAATACGCGTGCCGACGTTGAAGATGGCGATGTGAAGATGTTGCCGAATTTGGCCAAGGGTGATGTTATCACCTGCAAAGATTGGCGTTGCGTCAGTAAGGAAACCCAGCCGCCCGCACGTTACAACGAAGCTTCGCTCGTGCGTGACTTGGAAGAAAAGGGCATTGGCCGTCCCTCAACCTACGCGGCGACCATTCGTACACTGTTGGACCGCGCTTACGTGAATAGCGGCAAGGGTCACGTCCTGACGCCGACGGAAGTGGGCGTCTCCGCCACGGACTACCTTTTGGGTGAAGTGCCCGACTTCGTGAATGTTGAGTTCACCCGTTTAATGGAAGATGCACTCGATAAGATTGCAGGCGGCGAACTGCCGTGGATTACCGAAGTGGATGCCTTCTACACCAAGTTGATTGAATGGCTCGCCGCTCAGCCGACGCGCGTCAAGGCAATCTTGGACCAGCTCGGCACCATCACTGCATGGAAGGAACCCTCCTACGGCAAGAACGGAAAAATCAATTGGAGTGATGAAGCATTTTACAAGGACATGCTCGACACCTATGAAAAGTACTGCGCCGATCCGACACCGTCAAATGCAGTGACCAAGCCGCAACTCTCCACGCTCATCCGCATGGCCATCTCCTATCGCGACCAATTGCCCAACCTCGGCTCTGTGATTGGCCCCTTGCCTGGATCCACCGATCCAGATGAAGTGGAACAGCTCTTTAAGACCGCCGAGCAAATGTCGCTCAACGATTGGGAAAAGCGTTTCGTCGCTTCGCTCATGAATCAGTACACGACGAAGGGGACGCTCTCCTCCAAGCAGTTGGAAATCTTGCGTAAGATTGTCGATGGCGAAGCAAAGAGCGAACGCCCGGAGAATGAAGTCCCTGCGACCGAACTCTTGGGCCATCTCAATGCCGTCGTGACATGGAATACGCCCATCAAGCGTGGCAAGCGAACCTATGATGACCGCGAATTCGTGGAAAGCTTAAAGTCGCAGCTCGCCGAGAAGCACTTCTTGACCGAACGTCAATTTGAAGCGCTCAAGAAGTTGATTCGTAGCTACCATGAGCAGATTCCCAATTATGCAGAGGTCGCAGCAAAGTTTGGCATTAAGGAAGTTGCACCGCGTCGCACCCCTACCGCCAAAAAGGCACCTGCTAAGAAGCGCACCGCAAAGACGAAGTAAGTAGAAAGGAGTCAGTTATGTTGCCGTACCATTACGAACATCATGTCAGAGTACGCTATGCCGAGACCGACAAAATGGGCGTGTGTTGGCACGGCAACTATCTGCTCTACCTCGAAGAAGCACGCGGTGAAGCCCTGCGTGCGACTGGGCACGGCTCCTATGCCGACATGGAAGCTGCGGGGGTTATGACGCCGATCGTTAAGATCAACCTCAATTACCACCGTTCTGCCTTCTATGATGACCTCCTCACGATTCACGTTTACGTGGAAGAGCCCGTACGCTCAAAGATCAAATTCCGTTACGAGGTGGTCAATGAAGCGGGCGAAGCCATCTTGGATGGTATCACCGAACTCGCCTTCATCACGGCAGACACCCATCAACCCTGCCGTCCGCCACTCGCCCTGCGCACCTTCTTCAAATAATGCTCCCAATGAACGACCTTATTCCGCTTCACGATGCCATCTTAGACCGGATTGCCGCCGCCGCCAAGCGTGCTGGCCGCAATCCCGATGAGGTGACCCTCATCGCCGTAACGAAAACCCACGGGCCAGACGTTGTGCGCGATGCGGTGGATGCAGGCATGTCCATCTTCGGTGAGAACAAAGTGCAAGAAGCGGCATGGAAGATTCCGATGTCGCCCTCCTGTACACGTTGGCAACTCATCGGTCACTTACAGAGCAACAAAGCTCGTCATGCCGTGCGCCTCTTTGAAACCATCCATTCGGTGGATAGCATCAAACTCTTTGATACCCTTGAGGCGGCCGCCCGTCAGGCAGGGACACGTCCCGAAATCTACCTGGAAGTAAACGTCTCTGGCGAAGCCTCCAAGTATGGTTTGACACCCGAAGCGTTACCACAGACGATTGAGCACATCCTTGAGCATGCACAAGCGCTCACCCTTTCAGGCCTGATGACGATGGCTCCCTTTGACACAGACCCCGAGCACGCACGTCCGCACTTCGCACGCCTTCGCACATTGCGTGATGAACTGCAAACGCGCTTTGGGATTGACCTGCCGCATCTTTCCATGGGCATGACGGGCGATTTTGAAGTCGCTGTAGAAGAAGGCGCGACAGATGTTCGCATCGGCACCGCGCTTTTCGGTGCGCGACCGAAGATTACCCGCCCCACACTTGATGCCGACACCACCTCAGGCATCCTCTAAGGTCGCATCCACAAACAACCGTCGCCCACGCGATGGTTGTTTTACTTTATCTGCCGCACACACTCCAACCGCTTCAACATGAAACACCTCGCGCGTTTTCTCATTACCCTTCTTAAATTGTCACCAGGGTTTTTGCTTCCCCTCAGTTGCTTCCTCTGGTGGCAATACACCGCCTCGCGCACGCCCCTCATTTGCCTTTCCCTTTTCGCCGCACTGCAGGTGATTTACATCGCCATCATTGAATGGTGTCGACGCGACCGCGACCTCTCCCCCGTGGAGGACCTTACCTTCGGCGACCCTAAATCCGACAAATGCATCATCATGGTGCATGGGTTTGCAGACACCCCCGAAGCATGGCGACGTGAAGCAGAATATCTGGCCCAAAAGGGATGGCGTGTCACCGTTCCTGAAATTAGCCATAACGCCAACGCGAAGACTTGGGCCTTTCGCCTTTTTGTAGAAATTCTCGAAGCTCGCGAAACCGCCAACCACATTGAACTGTGGGGACACTCCATGGGAGGCGCACTCGCCATCATCATGGCAACCATCGCGCCGATTGATCGACTCGTACTGTGGGCACCCTTCCTCGCCCCCTACATGGGCACCTTCGCCTCAACGACACTCTACATTCTACATCGCCTTCTCTTTATTTGGCCCTACACACTCACGTGGTTTCCCATCAATCGCCACGGGAAGGGAGAACCCGAGACCTTCTATCGCGTCCGTCGCGTCATCCCCACGCACACCTTTACTGCCGCACTTTCGCTCCCCTTCACCATCACCCACCTTCGTCATCGCTTTCCTCAAAAAATCACCCCAATCATTCTTCTCTCCCAACGGGACACCGTGGTCAACAATCGCCCAGTCCGCCGTTGTTTTCCCAATGCTCACTATCTGCTTGCCGCCAATCCACGCTCAAGCCATGCTCTCACCAATGCTGTGGACTGGAAGGAAAATATAGACGCCATTTTAGAGATTCCATATGAAACCAGCGATTCTCTTTGATATCGACGGTACCCTCCTCTATGCCAAAGGGCTTGGCCGTCCCGCCTTTGCCGAAGCCTTCGCTGAAGCCTATGGTATTACGGCAGACTTTAGCGAAATCTCCTTTGTAGGCGCCACCGACACCGCCATCATCCGGGATTTGGCAAAGCATTTTGGCGCAGAATCTACTCCCGCGAAAGAAGAACACTTCTTTATTGCTCTCACCGAACGCCTCGACCCACGTCTCCGTGGTGACAACGCTATCCACGTCTACCCCGGCGTGACTTCCCTCTTGGAGGCACTCACGGCAGATGGTAAAATGCTCGGCGTTGTTACAGGAAATATCCGCACCACCGCTTGGAGTAAGTTGATTCACGCAGGGCTCGCCCCGTGGTTCACCTTTGGCAGTTATGCCTGCGACCATAGCAACCGCGACGAACTCGCACGTATCGCTTGCGAACGTGCTCGTCAGCGTGGCGCAGAAGCGCGTCTGCTCATCGGTGACACGCCGAAAGACATCCAGGCGGCGCATGCCGCAGGACTTCCGTGTCTTGCGGTGGCAACAGGATGGATTACTGCAGATGCCTTACGTGAAGCAGGCGCAGAGGCGGTGGTAGCGGATTTCAGTGACCTTAGTAACGTCTTGAACTTGATTGAAAGGCTCATTGCATGACCAAACCGCTTCGTGTTATTGCCTGGGAGGTTACGCGCCGTTGCCCAATGGCGTGCCAACACTGTCGTGGCGCCTCGCGCAATGACTGTTATGCAGGTGAACTCTCCACCGAAGAAGCCTTTCGCGTCATTGATAGCCTTGCCGATGCTATCCCCCCCCCTGCCCGTCCGCCAATGATTATCTTTACCGGTGGCGAACCAATGTATCGTGACGATTTAGAGCAGCTCATCCGTCACGCGACCCAACGTGGTTTACCCTCCGTATTAGCCCCATGCGGACGTTTTGCAAGCGCTGAACGCCTCGCCGCCCTCAAAGCTGCGGGTATCCGCGCCATCTCCTTGAGCGTTGATGGCGCCACGGCTGAAGCCCACGATGCCTTTCGTGGCATCCCTGGCGCCTTCCAAATGGCACTCGATGCAATGCAAGCCGCCCGCGAAGTGGGCTTACCCTTTCAAATCAACCACACCCTCACCCGCGCAGGCTTAGGCAATCTCCGCGCGATGCGTGACTTCGCTTTGGCCCAAGGCGCCACCCGTTTGGATATCTTTTTCTTGGTACCCGTTGGACGAGGCTCTGCGCTCTCGGCAGAATGCCTTACCGATGCCGAAACCGAAACTGCGCTCAACGAGATTTTAGCCCTTGATGACGAAGGCTTGCTCCCCATGCATGTCACCTGCGAGCCGCGCATTCTTTCTGTGGCGGCCACCCGTGATACGCCTCCAAAGAGCCCCTTCAATGGGTGTATGGCTGGTTCTGGGTTTCTCTTCCTCAGCCACACAGGCAAACTCCAACCCTGCGGTTTCTACGAACTTCCGCTTGGGGACATCCGCGAATTCAACTGCGATCTCCCCGCGACCCTTGCAGCAAGTAAACGGTATAATGCACTTAATGGCGGCCCCATCTGCCTCGCACGCGCCGCCGCAACTCGGCATTAAGCCTTCACAAAAGTGCGTATTTTACCCCTTAATTGCGCAATCTGCCGCATTGTATTCTGCATTCAAGATTGCTGAATGTGCTATAATGTCTCCCAATAATGGAGGAAGAAGCACATGACCGGGTTTATCCGTGTGGCAGCATTGACGCCAGAAGTGACACTTGCCAATCCGCTTGCGAATGTAACATCGCTCTTGAAGTTGGCCGAAAAGGCCCGCTTTGATGGCGCAACGATTGTCCTTGCCCCTGAACTTTCTCTCACTGGCGCCACCTGTGGCGATCTCTTCCTCACGCAATCTTTGCAAACACAGACGCAACAAGCCCTGCGCGAGCTCTGCGAAAATCTCCCTGCGAATCAACTCTTTGTCTGCGGCGCACCTCTCTTTGTGGGAGGGCGACTCTTTGACTGCGCCGTTGTCTTGGAGCGTGGAAGTGTGTTGGGTTACGTACCCCGCGCAGCATTTCCACACGGCGAAACGCGGTTACGCGCTTTTTCGCCAGCCCATGCGATTACGCTCACAGCCTTGCCTGACGGCACTCCCTTCGGCACGGATCTCCGTTTTGCGGTAGGCGATCTGCGTGCGGCGGTAACGTTTGGGACACCCTCGGATGCAACCGCCTATCGTGATGCCCACGTACTCCTCTGCTTAGATGCCACACCTGAAGGCACTGGACGGGCCGAAGTGCGTCGCGATGCGCTCAAAGTGCTCTCTCGTACGGCAGGATGTGCCTGCGTCTATGCCTCGGCTGGCGAAGGTGAATCCTCCACGGATGGCATCTACAGTGGCCACCGTCTCCTCGCATGGGAAGGCAGTATCCGCGCAGAGGCACGTTGGGAAGTGGGCGACTCTCTGTTGGACTTCTCGCCGGCATGGGTGGAAGCACGACGGATGCGCGATGGATTACCCTGTGGCTCGCGAGAACAGTGGCGCGTGATTGCTACGAACATCCTCCCGACTGAGAGCGATGGCCGCTATGCGAAGTTGCGCGCCACGCCCTTTATCCCGAGCGCACCTGAAGCATGCGCTGCACGGTGTACTGAAATCCTTGACCTGCAAATCAATGCCCTTTGGCGCCGTGTAAAGCAAATCAACGCCAAACGATTGGTATTGGGGCTCTCAGGCGGCTTAGATTCTACGCTTGCACTTGTGGTTTGTGCCGAACTTTGCCGTCGAAAGAACTTGCCCTCCGAGACCGTACTCGCAGTGACCATGCCTGGCTTCGGCACTTCTGATCGTACTTACACCAATGCCTGCACCCTCGCCAAAACGCTTGGAGCAGAATTGCGTGAAATCCCAATCGCACCTTGTGTGGAGCAACACTTTAAGGACATTGGGCAAGATCCGCAGACGCATGACGTCACCTACGAAAATGCACAGGCTCGCGCCCGCACTTGGCTCTTGATGGACATCGCCAACAAGACGGGCGGGCTCCTCGTTGGCACGGGTGACCTCTCAGAGATTGCTTTGGGATGGAGCACTTACAATGGCGACCATATGAGCATGTACTCGGTAAACTGTTCTGTGCCGAAGACACTCATCCCCCACTGTCTCGATGCCGCTGCAAAGTCTCTTTCTTCCTCTGATGCCGTGGCTGCAGACACCCTCTCGGCCGTCTTAAAAGATATCTGCGATACACCTGTTTCGCCAGAATTGGTGCCCGGCGTGCAGCACACCGAATCCATCGTAGGCCGTTATGAATTGCATGATTGCTTCCTTTGGTATTTTCTGCGTTATGGGTGCGACCGCGCGCAACTCGCAGCATTGGCCGCATTGCTACACGGAGACATCCCTGAAGCAGAACGCACTCGAACACTCGACATCTTCTGTCGGCGCGTGATTACGCAACAATTCAAGCGCTCTTGCAGTCCGGATGGTCCAGCCGTAGGTGGCATCGCACTCTCGCCTCGCGGCGGATGGATGTTGCCCTCCGATGCAAATCTAACGCTCTAATCGCCATGCCGCGCGCACTTGAACTGCTCATCGTCCTCCTCGCAGCACCATTGTGGTTGCCCACGTTGGCGATTTTAGCGGTGCTCGTGCGCTGTTTTGACGGGAAACCCGTCTTCTTCCGTCAAGTGCGACCAGGGCTTCATGGCGAACCATTCACCTTAGTTAAATTTCGCACCATGCGTGAGGGCTCCGAAAGTGATGCCGAACGCACCACAAAGTTGGGCGCTTTTTTGCGCGCATCATCGCTCGATGAGTTGCCAGAGTTACTCCATGTGCTCTCTGGCAAGATGGCGCTCGTCGGCCCCCGTCCGCTCTTAATGGAATATCTCTCAGAGTATACCGAAGCCGAACACCACCGTCATGATGTACGGCCTGGCATCACAGGGTGGGCACAGGTGCATGGTCGCAACGCCATTACACGCGCCGAGAAGGTAATGTACGACCTTGAATACGTGGCTAAACGCTCCTTTTTACTGGATTGTCGCATTCTCCTAATGACCCTCTTTCACCTCAAAGGCAATTAATCGCAACCCGATTGCTCACCGATTATGACCACACCGCCCCACGACGCTTCCGCGACACGCGCACTTACTTGGCCCTTCTTACTTTGGATTGCAGGGTTGGCGTTGCTCTTATTACCGCACAACTTTGATTTCCCTGCGATTGTTTATGCCGTAAAGACAGTGCTTTGCGCGGGATTAACCCTTGCCTTAAAACCGTGGCGATACGTCCCCTTCCATGCCGTTAAGGGTGCCATACCGCTCGGATGTCTCGTTGGTTTGGCGGTCTATCTGCTCTGGGCATTACCCGAAAGCACCCCGTGGCCCTGCGTGACAGAACACTATCGACGTTGGTTCGTGATGATGCCTGGGGCTTTGCCAGACTATAGTGCCTCGTGGTGTTACGCCTATAACGAACATCCTGTGCTCGCTATCATCAAGTTAATCGGCTCAGCCTTTGTTATTGCACCGGTGGAAGAATTTTTCTTTCGCGGCTTCTTAATGCGTTGGCTCAATGGCAAACAGTGGCAATCCCTCCCCTTCCACGAAGTGTCTCGATATGCATTTTGGGTCACAGTCGCCGTCTTTGCCTTTGAGCACGACCGCTATGTGGGCGGACTCCTCGCAGGCATAGCCTACGGTGCCCTCGCCGTGCACACAGGAAGTCTTCGCGCCTCCATCGTGGCACACGTTGTTACCAATTTTCTACTCGGTCTACACGTCCTTCTCTTCGATGCGTACGGTTTTTGGTAAAAAAACTTTGCTATACTGTAGCTGAGCTAACATTGTTTTATTGGAGAACGTAATGTTTCCGATTATTCAAAAAGAACAGTTGTCCGCAGATGTCTATTCCATGTGGATTCACGCACCCTTGATTGCCGAAGAGCGTCAGGCAGGTCAATTTATCATTCTTCAAATCGATGACCAATTCGGCGAACGCATCCCCTTAACCATCGCCGATGCTGACCCCGAAAAGGGCGCGGTACGTATCATTTTCCAAGCCGTTGGCGCCTCAACGCGAAAGCTCGCACAGATGAATCCTGGCGATGAATTGCCAGTCTTCCTCGGTCCCTTAGGAAAACCCACGCACATCGAGAAAAAAGGCACAGTCGTGTGCGTCGGCGGCGGTATCGGTGTTGCTCCGATGCATCCCATCGCCCAGGCAATGAAAAAGGCGGGCAATAAGGTCATTGTGATTATGGGTGCCCGTACCAAAGAGTTGCTCATCCTCGAAAAAGAAATGGCGGCGATTGCCGATGAACTCATCATCTGCACCGATGACGGCTCGTATGGGCGTAAAGCGCTCGTCACCGAACCGCTCAAAGAGGTCTGCGAACGCGAACAGGTCGCCGAATGTGTCACGATTGGCCCGCCTATCATGATGAAATTCTGCGCACTGACGACCTTGCCCTTTGCTGTGCCTACCACTGCATCGTTGAACTCCATCATGATTGACGGAACAGGAATGTGTGGCGGATGCCGCGTACTTGTCGGCGGAAAAATCAAGTTCGTCTGCGTTGATGGGCCCGAATTTGACGCCCACCAGGTTGATTTTGACAACCTTATGAAACGTAATCGCGCCTTCGCTAAGCGTGAACGCGAAGACAATTGCAATCTCTTCAAGATGGCAGATGCCAAACAAGCCGAAGCAACGCGCTAAGTAACAGGAGTCACGTCAATGTCTTTTGTCACCAAAGAAGCCCTTGAAGCCTCGGCGCTCGCCACTTGGGAAACCCTCAAAGATCACACCCTCTCTCCCAAAGATCGCACCGCCATTGCCCAACAGCCCATGCCTGTACAACCACCCGAAGTGCGCAAGCACAACATGGACGAGGTGGCTTGCGGTTATACCGAAGCACAGGCACGCGTTGAAGCGAGCCGTTGCTTGCAATGTAAGAACGCGCCTTGCATGAAGGGGTGCCCTGTCTCCATTCAGATTCCAGACTTCATTCGTGAAATCGCGCAAGGCAACTATGCCGAGGCGCTCACGATTATTCGACAGAGTAGCATCCTCCCCGCAATTTGTGGTCGCGTTTGTCCGCAGGAAAATCAGTGTCAAAAGAACTGCACCGTTGGCGTGATTCACAAGGACGTCAATCAGAGCGTCGCAATCGGTCGCTTGGAACGTTTCGTTGCAGACTGGCAGCGCGCCCACGAAACTGAAGCGCCGATTGACAACACCGTAAAACCCTCCACAGGCAAGAAGGTCGCCGTTGTAGGCTCAGGCCCCTCTGGTATCACCGTCGCTGCAGACGTTCGCCGCGAAGGTCACGACGTTACGCTCTTTGAAGCCTTCCAGAAGCCCGGTGGCGTTTTGGTCTATGGCATCCCCGAATTCCGCCTCCCCAAAGCAATCGTAGACAAGGAAGTTGAAGGGCTCAAGCAGATGGGCGTCTCCGTCGTGCCCAACTTCGTTGTGGGGCGCACCCGTAAGCTCAAAGATTTGATGGAAAAAGACGGCTACGATGCGGTCTACGTTGGCTCTGGCGCGGGGTTGCCCCGCTTCATGGGCATTCCAGGCGAGGAACTCGTTGGCGTCTTCTCTGCCAATGAATACCTCACGCGTGCCAACCTCATGAAGGCCTATGACCGCGCCGCCTCTGCTACGCCTTACTACCCTGCCAAACGCGTTGCAGTGCTCGGCGGCGGCAATGTCGCCATGGATGCCGCTCGCATGGCCTTCCGACTCGGCGCAGAAGAAGTTTATCTAATTTACCGTCGTAGCCGCGCTGAAATGCCTGCACGAGCAGAAGAAGTGGAACACGCCGAAGAAGAAGGTGTCAACTTCCAATTCCTTTGCAACATCGAACGCATCCTTGGCGATGACAATGGCATGGTCAATGCGATTGAATGCCTCCGCTATGAGCTCGGCGAACCCGATGCCTCTGGCCGCAGAAGCCCCGTCGCCATTGAAGGAAGCGAATTCACATTGCCCGTAGATGCTGTCATTATCGCCATCGGCAATGCCTCCAATCCATTGATTCCCCAGACCACGCCTGGTCTGGAGATCAATCGCCGTGGCAACATCGTTGTGGACGAAAGCCAAGCCACCAGCCTCCCTGGCGTCTACGCCGGCGGCGACATTGTACTCGGGGCGGCGACGGTTATCCTTGCGATGGGTGAAGGGCGCCGCGCCGCCAAGGCCATCAATGCCTACCTCGCCACAAAGTAAGCATGCTTCACATTTGACAAGCAAAGTGTAACCCTGTGTATTAACGTCGCAACGCCATCTAACGAATGCAAGAATCATTATGGCTGCAAAAAAAAGACGCAAATCTGATGAGCCTATTCTTATTCGTCTTCGTCGAGAGCTTCTTAAACCCTTGACGTTGTTTGTTTCACGTCGATCCAAATTTGGACGAATGTTACGAACACGCGGATGTAAGAAGCTCCCGCCAAAAGATTCGTTACAACAAGCAATTGAGCGTGCTGTTGCAATTGTGGATGGCTTTGACCCTCACATTGACGTCTTATTCATTGGCAGTTCTCACATCCAAAAGAATATTGCGCCTGCTGCATTTCAGACACTTCGTGGCTGGAATGCAGGCGTATCGTTTGGCGACCTAAAGATTTCTGCTGAAATCTACAAGGCACTTCGTCAAAAATGGCCAAAGGGTGAAGACCAATACGTAGTTCTTGGGCAAGACTTTTGGCTCCCAATGGCTCAAGCCGAATACACTTTTGAATACATCCAAACAGCCATTTTACACGAATTACTTGGAATTACCTACCGCTCTTCTCTTTGGATGCGCCATGCGGGAAAGGTTTGCCAAACGATCATTAAACACGTAAGAAAAACCGAAAGTTGGAAACCGCTTTTAAAGTGTAGAGGGCTGGAACCGATGCCATCCGAAAACATACCTGCGTCAAGCGATGCTCCGCGAGTGCGTGTCCTCGGTCATCTAAAGCATCTTACCTTTGAGCCTACCGAACTGACATGGTTCAATGAGCTGAAAGCTATGGTTATAGAAGATGGGCGAACACTCGTGTTACTACGCCCTCCCCATCGAGAAGATTATTTAGAAATCCTTGACGAACACCCGCTTTGTAATCAATTATGGGCCGCATTTGCTTCTACTGTAGGAACAATACCTATAATTGATTCATTTCGACATCCAATACCTCCTGAAGGTTGGAATGATATGGACCACCTAAGTGAAATAGGTGCTACAATCTTTACTAAATCATTAGAGCCTAAACTTATTGAATTAATGCGCGTGGTAAGATCTTCGCGGTAAAATATTCTTAAAGAATCAAAATTTAAACAAACACCAACGACATCCCTCCTTAGGCGGCCCTTGATACGAATACAATTCGTTCAAATCCACTATTATTACTATCATTAATTAAACACCCAAATCTCCTAATAAATCGCTAATCTTATCCTTGAATAACGCACCTATTCCCTTTAGTTTATTGACAATATTTTAAGCCAATTTGGTTTTACTTAAGTCACGCCCCATTAGAATATACAACGACTGAATTAATGTAGTCGCTTCATAATAGCCCAAAACTTAAATCGTAAGAGTAACCATACATAAATTAAACGATTTTTACGCTTAGAATAACGCCAAACCCAACGAAATGAGACTTGTTTCTCAAAAATAAAATCATACAAAATATCAGAGAATAGTTGATATCTTTCTTTTCGAGTAGAATATTTACCTCGTTTAATGTATGCCAAAATAACAGGCCAAATTTTAATAATGCATCCATCACACTGACCTTCCCACAATCCTATTGGATCACCTATGAGACGTTCATCTTCATAAAGTTCAAATATTTTTTGCATGTCACTCCAAAGGCTTCTCAAAAACTGCAAGTTCACAACTTTTTGAGTCATAGAATTAGGATTGCCGTTGTCATAAAAATAAAGTATCGCCTCTGAAACAACCCACCGAGTGGCCTTTTTAAGCAATTTAAAGCCCCGGTACCCCGATGAGCCTCTTGTAAAAAAATAACACTCCTTTGCCAACTGTGTAGTTGCGAATTGTCCCCACTTATCTGCAGGAATTTTATGTGCTAAAACATATTTCTTGGGGCTTACTTCACGAAGAGATTGATCTGATACAAGATGTGGGATTGTTGAAAAATCTACTGGCAACGAGGAGAATGTAGGAAGTGGTTCATGAAAATCTTGATAACGAAATGTCAAGAACTCGGCCGAATACGTCTCTAAAGCCCAAATACAATATTCCAAGAACTGAGGATGAAGAATATCGTCTTGGTCACACATGTAGCAATATTTTCCTTTCGCAAGCGATAACCCATGATTAAATGCATCACCCGCACTAGGCTTTTGGCGTACAACAACACGAACTCGAGAGTCTTTTCGTGCATATGCTTCACATAATGCAACCGAATATCCATTATCTGTTGATCCATTATTTACACAAATCACCTCAAACTCTTGCTCCGTTTGAGCAAAAATACTATCTAGCATCCTCGCAATCAAATCACCTGCATTGTAAACTGCAATAACGATTGAGACCTTGATGGGGAACGAACTCTTTTTAATGAACTCCATCCTGAACTCCATCCATTCTTTTGGGTTAAAGTGATATGACGTGATGAATTATTCAAATGCTCTAACTAACGCCTACGGGTGCAGTTATCCACTAAATCCTTCAAATTAGTTCACTTTACCAAAATCGGCTTATTGAACATTTTCACATTCACACTATACCATATTTTCAAATAACGACAGCACTGCGGCCCTTGATTTATTGATTTTCTTACACTAAATAAATGGGCGGCGACGGTTATCTTTGCGATGGGCGAAGGGCGCCGTGCTGCCAAGGCCATCAATGCCTACCTCGCCACAAAGTAAGGTTTGTAATCTATCTGTTAATGCACCCCTCCTCTTCAAGAGCGTCCCGTATGACAACACCAAGCAATTCTACACAACCAACCATTTCAATGGTTATCATGGTTTATAACACTGCACGTTTTCTGCGTGATGCACTTGAATCCATTCGCCGACAAACATTTACTTCTCAACCACACTTGAAAGTCAACCCTTTTATTTTAATCAAGGATACATCATACCTCTCAAAACCATAATTGGAGACTCCCAAATCCACTTAACATCGTGTTTAATAATCTTGGCAGGAACTCCACCAAGAACACATCTCTCTTCCTCAAATGATTTTGTTACCACAGCATTACTCCCAACGATACACCCATTCGGAATAAGCGTTGTCCCAGGGATTACAACATTAGTCCCAATCCAACAGTTATCACCTATCGTAACACCTTGGCATACATTTCGGCAATTTCCGTTCTCATCAATGAGCGCATGCGAACCACACCCGATATAAACATTCCAAGATAATTGAACTTTTTTACCTATTGAAATCTTACAAGGCGAAACTGGCGTTATCAACAATCCCCCTAATGAGGTTCCCTCGCCACACTCAAAGTGCCAATCCTTACATGCATTATGAACACCTGAAATGATATTTAATCCCAAGAAACAATTATCCGAAATCGTAATACTGCAATTTTCACCACCCATGGAAATTCGATTGAAATGAGCAGGGATTCGAGGATTATTCGGGACGGTTACATTATCACCTATAGTCAAAACATTGCCATTACCAAACCAATACCAACACATCCCTGATGAAAATGGCTTAAAATTTTTGCCAATAGCAATCTTATTGTTCATACCCCCCATTTCAATGCAAGGATGCAATCGTTCAGTTTGTAAAGAAATCGTAAGCGTGTTATTCTCTCCCCCAATTAATATTTTTACCTTTGATTTAATAACAGGTCCTTGAATCAACTCATCCTTGAATCTTAATTGATTCCCTTTTGAAACCTGAATTAGCCCTCCCCCACGAAACTTATATCTTAACTTCAATAAGTTACATCCCGAAATCGTCCCCTTTGCCGCCTTAATCTTTAGCGGGAAAAGAAAATTTAATAACGCTTGACATAAATAATAAAACATAAGGGGCCTCTTTGTTAATCACTTGATTTCAATGTCTATTGGCAAATGATTATCAGCTTCTTCCCGCAATTTATTAAAGCGAGTATGAATGCGTGTCTTCAGTTCACTTGAACTCACGCCCTTACCATAAGGAAAGTACACCACAGTTACGCCCATCTCTTTGAGATAGTCGTATTTACCAGTCCAATCATCACCCACAACAAATACGTCAAAATTGAGTTTCTTTACTTTATCACGATGATCAAGGGAGTGCTGAGGAATCACCACGTCAGGTCCTTTGATCGCACGCATTAAGGCAATGCGTTCATCAAACGGAATAATCGGTTCTGACTTATACAATTCTACCAACTCATCGGTATTGACACCCACAATGAGGATATCCCCTAAGCCGCGCGCATACTCAAGCATTCGGAGATGATTAATATGAAGCATATCAAACGTTCCCGAAGTATAAACGACTGTCTTCCCTGCAATCATGATACCGCTCCCTCTACGATAATTATATTACATTGCGCGCTTTCAAATCACGCAAAGCATTCACTAAACAATCATTATCAGCGGTTGTTAAAGCACCGATATGCCCCACGCGGAAGACTTCATCACGCAAAGCGCCCCCATTTGGGCAAATCCAAATACCATATTCATCTTTCAATTTCTCAAAAATTGTATAAGCACTTGCCGTCAATGGATGTAAAGGTGTCACTGCATTACTCAAAGATTCACTCACAATTTCAAAGGGTAAATCTTTAATCTTCTCGCGAAAATCCGTAGCTAATGCTGCCACCTTCGCAACTTCACTCGCGACTCCGCCAGCAGCCTCAATTGCCTTCAAGCGTGCGTGTAATTGCAGTAACACTCCAACCGCAGGCGTAAAAGGTGTTTGTCCACGCTCTTGATCCTTAAGTGCATTCTTCAAATCCAAGTACAGACATTTTGTCGGGTTTTCATTAATCCGCTGAAGCGCACGCGGAGATAAAACCAAAAGGGAAATGCCCGGAGGGCAAGCAAATGCCTTTTGCGACCCTGCAATCATGACATCTGCACCTAATGCCGACATATCAAACGGGTCTGCAAGGAATGAACTAATATTGTCAACAATTAGGAGCATCCTATTCGCTTTACAAAAAGCAGAAATCAAATCAAGGTCATAATGAACACCAGTTGAGGTTTCATGCTTATTGACAAGAAATGCCGTATAACCTTTACCCTCAAAAGGCGCTAAATCGTTTTGCGTCAACGCCTTACCGACACTTAGACGAATCACATCGTGCGGGATACCATGCAGTTGACAAAGTTCAACAAATCGTTGACCAAAACTACCGCCATTGACCACAAGCACCTTGTCATTCGGCGAAAGCACATTCATGACGCAAGCTTCCATACTTGCCGTACCAGAGCCCGTCATAAAAGCAACACGAGCGTCTTCTGGCGCGCCTGCGAATACTTTGACCAATCGTTCATTTTCAAGCATTACTTGAGAGAACTCTGGCGTACGGAAATAAGGTATATGCTGCGCCCCTAACGCAAGCACTTCATCGGGCGACTGAACCGGACCAACTGTAAAATTAATCATAATAGCTCATCCTTTTAACGTCCACCTATCCTTATTTACGTTCCTTATTCCCGTTGGAAATTAGTCATTCTATCGTGACCTTGTTAGATATGAGTGGTAAGGAGTGTCTACATCACAAATAAGATCTGCGTGCCAAAAGCCTCTTTTCTCAACAGGTGGAAACGCTTTCCAATCTCCAAATGCGACCTCCAAAAACCTCACATACTCCCGTGGTACAGGAATCTCAATATTTTCAAATGGCAGATACGCAATCTCATCAAACCATTCTTTCTTAAAACATAACTTGTCATACGGATCAATCGTACAAGTTACTGTTGCTAAACAGTCCGCACTAGGATCTTTTTGATATTGCGTAGCTAAAGATGTTATTTCTGCAAGATTCTCTTGCGAAGATCTCCCCGACCATTGTGCAATACGTTTTCTCATTACCTCATCAGGATTGGGATGACCTTGACGAAGATAATTAGAATTATCAATGTTTAACGCTTTAATCTGATGATATGCCGATTCACCTTCTTTTAAATTCCATAAATCAAGCGGGAAAATATCAATCAAGACCCCTGCATTAAATTGGCAATGAATAAAATTCTTTGAGGCCATCGTTGTATTGGAGTTTCGTAATTTTGCAAACGAAATACAATAATCATGGTCTTGCCCAGGATATTGCAAAAAATAGGGTTCCGGAAATTCATCTCGATACTCCCATAATTTTTCATAATCCTCACGCGGCATAGCCACATCAATATCATCATCCCAAGGAATAAACCCCTTATGTCGCACAGCACCTAACAACGTCCCTGCGATTGCATAACACCGTAAATGATGTCGATTACAAACTTCAAGAAGTTTCACTAATAAATCAATCTGAATCGCCCAAAGCTTCTTTCGCTCCGTTGTCACAAGAAAGTCACACCTTACTTCTTCCTTGAAAAAGTCTTCTGTAAAAAGTCCATTCTTAATCAATCGTTCACACTCTGTCATAATTTACCTCATGAAATTACATAAATCTAGCACCTAAAATTAAGTGATATAATCAAACTTGAGTTCCTGTCACAAATTTATTTCTAGTGTAGACCATGGTGCGTCATCTATAAGAATGGCGCCACATTTTATGTAAACTGCCATAGCTGACTTATTTTCACGACTTACACCAATTTTAATTTTTTTTATATTGTATTGAGTCTTCGTCTCCTCAATCAACGCTTTCAAGGCCAGTGTTCCATAACCCTTACCATGAGCATCTCGATTTCCTATGAAAATCCCTAATTCTCCAACCCCTTCATGGACATTAACAAGGTAAATATTCCCAATGTAATCATTTGAAGGAGAAAGGCAAATGGCATAATTGATTCGCGTTGGATCTTGGGTTACGCGTTCTGCCCAAGCTCGTTCCATCGTCTCCGTGACCTCACAATTTGGACGTGAACCTGTGTATTTCCAAAGTGAAGTGTCATTTCGCCAACGCCACGAAACCTGTGCGTCTTCCACTCGAAGCGGTCTCAAATAAACCGTTTGCTTAAACATTCTTAATCACCTCGCAAATTCGGCTCATGTCTTCAAGGTTATAGCGCTGATCAATTGGCAATGGAAGAATTCTATCTGCAAAATTATTTTGTTCTTCAACACTCGGCCAATAACGTGCCACAAAAATCTTATTGTCAATTAGTCGTTGACGTAACGATGCGTTTTCCATTAGGAGTGGATACACCATTGGGACATCGTCTTCTGCCATTGCAAATGGAAATGACGAATGAAGATGCTCATGTAGATACGCAAAGTTGCGTTCTCGAATCGTGGCAGCAGTTAACATATCTACATGTGAAAGCATACTCTTCGTTTCATCCGACATTTCACAGATGGGTACGCCCTCTAATGAGTGTTCCGCAGCTTGAAACAATGCATATCCTTTGGGTGTTGCTCCATGGGTCTTTCGTTCTAGAAGGTGTCCCATTCGCATAGAGGAGTCATCGCACATATACGTAGCCTTCTCAACACCATATGCGACACCGCCATCTGGAATGCCAAAAAACTTACGCGGAGACGAAAAACTCGCACGGCCCTTTGGTAATGCATAATAGGCTTGCGCACAATCCACAATCACGTTTGGATATTGTTCAGCCAAGATTTCAACGCGTTTACCCGATACGCCAAAATAATTGACATACAAAACAATATCTTGCTTTGAAAAATCTTTCGCAGGAAGAAACGCATCATTCAAATCATAGTGTTCAATCGCACATGATTCTGCACGCAAGGCGTCTTCCACAACAGGACAAATGTAACGCGGAATGTGAATCTGTTTAATCTTAAGCTGACGAACAATGTGACGTAAGGCATTTCGAGCAGAATTCAACAACACACCATTCGGCAACGGTGTATTTCCGTTTCCTTCATCCAGTCCAAAATATCCGCCAATTGCCTTCATGCGTCACTTGACTACAACACTTAACCAATCGGTGACATCGCTAATCGCATTGTCTAGCGCTTGACGCGTCTCAAATTGGAGGAACATATCCCCCAGTGAGCAGTTCGCGCCTGTAAATGGATAAACCATATCACCCTTTTGTGCCGACATATCCACTACACGTAAATGGTCTCTTTGTACATCCTCACGAATGTCAATTCGTTCAAAGACACCTTGCTGTCCTGGGCGTGCATGGACGACCATTTCGCACCAATGACCATCAATTGCAGACTCTTTAATTGTTGTTAATGGCATTGATAATGCTTTCCGCACTTCATTCTCAATTAAGTTTACTCCAAAAGCCATTTCTTGCAACTCAGCAATCTTACAGCCTCCCCCACGAGGGGAGACTTCCATAATGTAAGGAATACCACCTTTGCCAACGCACGTTTCAATATTGTAAATACCTGTTTTTACTTGCAAGAGGTCCATCAAACGCTGAATCTCGCATGTGAGATAATCTTGATGCTCTTGCTTCATCGTTGTTGGCCAAATGATAAAGGCTGGCGTGTAAGGATTGTCCGCCTCTTTATCAAACAACTGATCCGAATAGGACACTGCGCACAGTTTGCCCTCTACTGTAAACATATCTGTACTAGAGTGGCAACTTTCAAATTCAATAAAATCTTCAATAATAAAGCCTGCAGTGTGTGATTTACCCACTGCTTCAACGATAGCATCATGCAAGTCTTCAGGCTTTTCAACTTTGGTCACGCCTTTTGAACCTGCAGAATCAACCGGTTTAACAATCACTGGCCATGTGAAGAAATCAATATCTTTCTGCGGCGCTTCAATGTCGGTATAACGCCTTGCATGCGGACAATTAAACCCATGCTCTGTCAAGAAAGCGCGAAATAACCCTTTATCTTGTAACGTCTGAGTTGACGCATACGAACACTGAAATGGCAAGCCCATCTGTTCTGCTACATACGCAGCAGTGGTTACGCCTGGGTCACATGCAAAAGAAAGAATTCCATCAATTTGCTTTTCTTGGGCAACCTTGAGAACGGCTTCACGATCAATGATGCTGACATTGACGTATTCGTCGGAGTATTTGTGTGCAATATTGTTTGGCAAGTAATCCGCCGTAATCACATACACGCCTAACTTATGTGCCGTCTCAATCACCGGCAAAAGGTATCGAATACCTCCAAGCAACATTAACTTTTTCTGCGCACTCACTTCACTATCTCCAAAATGTTTTGAGCGATGTCGCGGACATCGGCGAGGTCAAGACCGTGATAGGATGGTAAGGAGAGGACGCAATCCGCAGCTTGACGCGCAATGGGAGTGGCACCAGTAGTGGTGCGATAGGGTTCAAAGTCGCTCAAGAGGGGATAGAAGTAGCGACGTGTAAAGATGTTATATTGCTTAAGCGTTTCGTAAACGCGTTCGCGAGTTTCGAAGTCCTTGAAGAGTACTGGCACGTATGCATAGTTATGCGTAATCTCGTAGCCATACATCTTTTCAGGGCGGGGCAACAACCGAACGTTATCCTGCCCCTCAAAGACTTCGGCATAGGTGTCATAAATTGCCTTACGGTGGGCAATCAAATCCGGCAGTACTTCTAAACAACATTCTCCCATGAGGGCTGCGAGTTCATTCATCTTCGCATTGGTGCCAATATTATCACACTCTGTTTCTGAACGAATTGCAAAGTTTTTCAGTCGCTCAAGCGCAGCCTTTAATTCCGGCTTGCGAAATGTCAACAAACCACCCTCAATACTGTGGAAAAGTTTGGTGGAGTGGAAGGAGAACATTGATGCATCGCCATAATCCGCGATGGACTTGCCGTTCACTTTCACACCAAATGCATGCGCCGCATCGTAAATTAAGCGCAAATCGTACTTTTTTGCAAGACGTTCAAAGCCATCTAAGTCGCAGGGGTGGCCATAAACATGCACCGGGACAATCGCCTTCGTCTTTTCCGTTATTAACTTTTCGGCAGACTCTGGTGTCATGCAAAGGGTATCGGGATCCACATCCGCAAAAACTGGTATTGCCCCTACACGACGCAAGGCATGTGACGTTGCCACAAAGGTGAACGGCGTGGTAACCACCTCCGCACCAGGTGTGTCCAATCCTAACGCCTGATAAACAATTTCAAGCGCCAAGGTGCCATTCACAAACAACGAGGTTCGCGCCTCTGCGACATCAAGAACCTCCGCAAGTCGAGTAGCAAATCGTCGTACTACAGGACCATTATTCGTCAACCACTGATTAGCCCAAACCTCTGCCAACTTAGATTTATACATCTCCAACGATGGCAAGTATGGACGCGTTACCAAAATCGGCTCATTGAACATTTTCACATTCACACTATACCATATTTTCAAATAACGACAGCACTGCGACCCTTGATTTATTGATTTTCTTACACTAAATAAATGGGCGGCGACGGTTATCCTTGCGATGGGTGAAGGGCCCCATCGCCGCACGTTCACGCAAGTGGTATCATTTGATAGAAAAGCGCCCGACTTCACAAGAGGTCGGGCGCTTTTAAGCTATCGCAGACTTATGCTTTACAGTGTCGCGGCTTACTCTTTGTGTGGGAGGGGGACGTAGCCGGTTTCTTCAATTAAGGTTTGCCCCGCTTCAGAGAAAAAGAAGTTCACGAGTTTACGCGTATTTTCGCTCCGCGGGTGAACAGTAATAATGCCAAAGTCGCTCAAGAAGGGATAGGTGCCGTTGCGAATGTTCTCTACTGTGGGGGCGACACCGTCAATAGAGAGCAACTTGATGTCGCCATTTTTAAACATCTCTTCGGTAAAGTAACGGAATGAGAAGCCAATCGCTTCGCGGTGATTGCGATAAGCAGCCACATCATTAATAATGCCGCCCATGCCACCCACGCGATCCTCACGAATCGGTGGCAGAATTGGGATGTCGCCCATGATGCGTTGCAACCGCGTCTGGCTGCCACTCCCCTCATTGCGTTGGAAGGGTTTAATCTCACCACTCCACGCAGGATTAATCTCCTCCCAACGCTTCCCCTTCCCTGAATAAATCGCCCGAATATCCTCTTGCGACAAGTTATCTACAGGATTCTCTCGATGCACAAAGAAGACGAAGGCCTCACGCGCAATTGGCGTCATTTCAAAGGTTAACCCCGCTGCTTGTGCGGCTTCTTCTTGCAATTGCGATGGAGGCGCGCTAAAAATCAAATCCACCTTCCCCGCCAAGAGACGTTCAAAGGTCCGATCCGACCCATTTGTCTCCACTTTCACCTCAATCTCGGCATTAGGTTCGCAAAGCGACTGAACAGCCCCAGCATAAAGTGGATAGAGCGCATAAGCGCCGTCAATCCGTGGCAAATCTCCGAGCAGGTGATACTGTGGGTCTGCTACCACCTGCTTCGCCAATGTTCCCTCACGGAACGGGGCATACTTCCACCATTGAATCTGATCTGCCAATTGGCGATGACGGTCTACGGTGTACCACCGATAAGACGGCATCGCCACCAGGACCACAACCGCCACCAGACTCAAGAGCAACAATCCCTTACGAACACGTTTCTTTCCAAAGAGGTTGAAGATATGGGCACCGTAAAGCAAGGCCCACAATGCCGTCCATGCGAGCACCATCACACCTTGATAGTGCATGGTAAACACAATAATGACGCCGCCATAACTCCATAACAAGAAACTTGCAATCGCATAGCACACCTCTCGAATCACAACCCAGAGGTAATACAAAATCGTCAACGCAGTCTTTTTCATGCCTTCCATTGTACCACACCTGCCGCGCCTCTCCACTTCCTTTCATCAATGCGTATTCCGAATTACACAATGCAACACCTCCGATTTTCAATTCTCTTCACGGAAAAGATTTGTTACGATGTAAAGGGTGTGAACTGTGCCACCCCGCTTTTTCATTTCGCAACCCTCGTGGAGGTTTTATGAAGCAGTCTCTTTTTTATCTTTCGTTTTTACCGATGATTCTCCTTGGAACAATGCCTGTGCATGCGCACATCCGTCCACCTCGCCCGCCAGTTATCGTTGTTCCCAATCTGCGTGTCGATGAGAAACCTGTTGCGATTACGCAGACACAGTCGGTTGTTGCCTCAAATCCCTACTTTGAACGGACCAAGGTCTCCATCACCTTCACCAACCCCAATTCGCGAGAAATGTCTGGCGAGTTGCAACTCCCCCTCCCCGACGGCGCGATTGTCTGCGGTTATGCACTTGAAATTAATGGCGAAATGGTGCCCGGCGTGGTCTGTGAAAAAGAGAAAGCACGCATCGCCTTTGAGAACGAAGAACGAAAAGGCGTTGACCCAGGCATTGTTGAACACGTCAAAGGGAATCTTTGGCGTACACGCATCTATCCTTTACTCCCCAAAACTCCGCGCAAGGCAGAAATAGATTACATCGCACCGATCCTCCCTCAAACGCCCCTCAAAAGTGCAATTTTGGAACGAGACGGCGAAGACTTCTTCCTTGCCGAACAGAACACTACCGTGGCGCGGCCCTCCCTGCGCGACACCCTCGGTGCCTTCACTACGGGCATCATCCTCTGGGATGCGAGCCTCAGCGCGGAACCCCATGCTGCGGCGTGGCGCGAACGCCTAACCATGCTCCCAGACGTTGGCGAATGGCAACTCTACTGCTTCCGCAATCGGCCAGACATGCCGTCAACCTTTAAGACGAAGGCCGACCTCCTTACAGCGATTGACGCACTCGTTTACGATGGGGGCACCGACTTAGGCGCGGCCTTCCAAGCCCTTCCCCAAAAGACACCTGTCCTCCTCTTCAGCGATGAGATTGACACCCTGGGTTTAACAACGCCCGATTATGAAACACGCGAAGGCTTGACTATCGCCAGCCGCGCGGAAACACCTGCACGCGATGTCACCATTCAAAAGCTCACTCGTGCCCAAGCCGAAGCCACGGGGCTCCCCGTCACGGACGGCACGCTCCTCGCTACCATGTGGGCCTCGCGCCGCATGCAGGATTTAGCCAATCAAGCAGACGCCCGAAAGGATGAATTCTTGGCCCTCGGTCGCAAATATGGTGTGGCGGGGCCTGGGCTCTCCCTCATCGTTTTAGAGACGCTGGAACAGTGGTTGGAATACAAGATTGAACCGCCCAAGCAATTGCACATTCATACCGAATGGGTCAAGCGTCGCGCCGCAATGGATGATCCGATCGCCGATAGGAAGGCAAAGGCCGAACACGAAGCGCAGTTGCTCCGTTATTGGGAAGAACGCGTCAAGTGGTGGAACGATCCGAAGCCGAAGAAACAAACACCCTCCAGCGGTCTCTTTAATGGCCTCGCGCGTGCTTTCTCTCGTGACAACGACTCCGATGAGGAAACCGAAATGGAAGCCGAAGTCGATATGGCGGCCCCTGTCCCCATGTACGATGTTGATGCTGCGTCACCCGTGGCCGAATCTGCTTCCTATCGCTTCTTAGGAAGTGGCGCGCCAGAAAATGCCCCAGCACCTCAAGCCCAGCATGGTGTACGACGTTCCCTCAAACGTAAAGGCTCCTCGGCTCAAGACGACACGCCCACTGCTACAATTACCCTCAAACCATGGAATCCCGACACGCCCTACCTCAAGGCCATGGATGCCAATCCTGAAGATGCCTACAACATCTACTTAAAAGAACGCAAGACCTACGCAGACTCCCCCGCCTTCTACCTTGACTGCGCAGGATGGTTCTTAAACCAAAAGCCCTCCATCGGCAAAGAGCCTTCTTCAAAGTCTGAGCTCATCTCAAGCGCCTGCACGATTGTGATTGCCGAGCGCATCATCACCAACCTTGCCGAATTCAAGTTAGAAGATCCCGCCTTGTGGCGCACAATGGGATGGCGTCTGCGAGAAGCCAAACACTACGCGCTCGCCATCCATTGTTTCCGCAAGGTGTTGACCCTACGTGGCGAAGAGGGACAGAGCTACCGCGACTTAGCCCTCGTACTCATGGAGGAAGGTAAAGCACGCGCAATGACAGCCCCCACTGCAGCAAAACCCCTCTTAGAAGAGGCGATGACCCTCTTTAAGCGCGCGGCCTTTGATTTGCATGGTCGCAAGAGTGGACTCCGTGGCAATGACTTCCAAGTCGCCATCATTGCTTTGGAAGAACTCAATGGGTTGATTGCTTGGATTGAAGCGCATGAGTGGCCAGAAGGCGAATGCCCCACCATTCCTGCGTTTGATGCCGCCTATCGGCGCGACCTCCCTGTGAGCCTGCGCATTGTGATGAGTTGGGACGCCGACCAAACCGATATCGACATCCATGTCTTGGAGCCCAATGGCGAAGAGGCGTTTTACCGAAATCGGCGCACCGCAGAAGGCGGCTTTGTCTCCGAAGACGTCACCACTGGTTATGGCCCAGAGGAATACTTGAAGAAAGACCTTGAACGTGGCACCTACAAGATCCTCTCCAACTACTTCTCCTCCCATCAAACCGCCCTCACGGGTGCGACCGTCATCACCGTCACCCTCTACACCGATTGGGGCACGGCTAAAGAGAAGCAGCGCACCATGACCCTGCGCCTTAACAAGCCGAAAGAAAAACACCTCATCGGCGAAGTGACGCTCTAAGGCGTAAATCCCCACATATAAACGAAAGCGACAGGTCTCCCTGCCGCTTTTCTCTTTCGCCACTTACTCGCCTTAACGATTTGGCGTAGGAATCTCTTCTGCTAAAAGTTGCACCGCCATATGGCTATCATTACACGGTTCTTCAGAACGATACGTCCACAAAATGGTCTTTTCGGGCGTCACCTCAAAGGCGCCAATCCCCTTGCCATAACCATAACAACCAATAATTAAGTGACCATTCGGCAACAAATGAAGCCCCGTTATGTTCTTAATCGGGAGTCCCGTTTCGCTCGCCTTCAATTCCCACAACAACTGATGATCGGGCGACCACTTCTGCACTTGATTCAAACTTGAAATGTAAATATTTCCCTGCGCATCTGCGATGGCGGCAAAAGCAAGCCCTGGCACCTTCTGCGACCAAGCGGGTTTATCCAAGACCCCTGGCGCATAGCGTTCCACAATGCCCATACCCGAACGACAAACCAACGTGCTCCCATCCGCCAAACGTCTCACCATGCGTAATGTCTGATGCCGATTCCCATTGTTCAACGGTACTTGGATGACATTGCGCTTCTCACCCGTCGGCGTCACCTCAAAGATTCGCCCCGTGCTATTCTCACCAATCAGCGTTGAGCCATCAGGGAGACGTTGTGCCGAATAGCACCCGCCCCCCGTCGTGTCTTCCGAACGATATTCCCACACACACTTTCCAGAGGCATCTGCCTCCCATGCACGGCCATCCGCAATCAAGATATTTCCATTCGGCAACATCCACGCATCATTATTATTCCCACCGGGCCAACGATGCTGTTGCGTCCCATCTGGCCCAATCTTTGCCAGATAGTTATTCCCTGCCACGAACAACGATGCCGTCGGTGCGCCCTTCGTAAAGGTGCCCGCCGTCAACATCATGGCGAATCCACTCGCAAGTAAAATTGAAATCGTTGTCTTCATCCTTCACCTCTTTCGTGTAGCGTGCTCAAAATTAACCCTGCTTCTTCTTGTTGCGAAGCCACTCCAAACGTTTGGCAATCGTATCCTCATAACCCGCCGCCTTCGGATGATAATACGTCTTCGGCACCGTTAAATAGGCTTGATCCACGGCCGTATCTTTATAATCGTGCGGATAGAGATAATCTGGGGCGCGTGCCTTCCCCTCTGCCTTCACATGGACATTTTTAAGGTGCTCGGGCACAGGTTGCACGCGTCCTGCACGAATATCTGCCATAGCCTCATTCACAGCGAGATAGGCCGCATTGGATTTCGGCGCGGTAGCCAAATAGGTGGTCGCCTGCGCCAACGAAATACGCGCTTCCGGCATCCCAATAAACTCCACCGCCTGCATTGCCGCCACCGCCACCGTTAGACCACGCGGATCGGCATTGCCGATATCCTCACTTGCGGAAATGATGAGGCGACGAGCAATAAAGCGTGGATCTTCTCCCCCCTCAAGCATCTTGGCCAACCAATAAATTGCCGCATCAGGATCCGACCCACGAATGGACTTGATGAACGCCGAAATGGTGTCGTAGTGTTGGTCCTCATCCTTATCGTAAGCGATAATGCGACGTTGGACGCACTCCCCCATCACCTCGGGCGTGATGACGATCCGCCCATCCTCCGCCGGGGGCGTTGAGCGCACCGCAATCTCAAGCGCAGTCAACGCACGACGCGCATCCCCTTCGCAAATCTCCGCCAAGAAATGCGCCGCGGTAGGCTCTAACACGACCGGGTCTTCGCCTAGCCCGCGCTCCTTATCCGCGACCGCACGATTTAAGAGTGTCACAATATCTGCCACCGTCAATGCGTGCAACTCAAAGACCAAGCTTCGTGAAACTAGTGGCGTATTGATAAAGATCCCAGGATGATGCGTGGTCGCACCAATCAACGTCACCGTACCATCCTCAACATAAGGCAAGAGCACATCCTGTTGGGACTTATTGAATCGGTGAATTTCATCAACGAATAACACCGTCCCAATCCGCCCTCGCAACGTCCGCGCCTGCTCGCAAATGGCGCGCAATTGCGCCACATTACTCATCACCCCACTCGTCCGCTCAAAGCGACGATGCGTCGTGCGCGCAATCACCTCCGCCAGCGTCGTCTTTCCCGTACCAGGCGGCCCATAAAAGATTAAATTCGTAAAGCGGTCACTCTCAATCACGCGACGCAACAAACGTCCTGGCGCCAAAATGTGATCTTGCCCAACGATTTCCTCAAGCGAACGCGGACGCATCCGCGCTGGAAGTGGCCCCGTCTTACGATTATCTGGAGCCTCCTCCTGCCATGTTGACTCTTCAAATTGAAACAAATCGTCCTTCATCACCTATCGCCTACGCTATCCTATAAAAATGCATCAAACGTACTTTCGTTGAGAGGGTATCAAAAGCCCCCACCCTTGTCAAACCTTCATTTTCAAAAGCCGCTTCGTTGAATAAGTATGACTCGTCAAAAGAAATTCCACTCTACACCAAAAAGCATATCGGTATTCTCACACAAGCATCGGTTATATTTCTTTCTACAAGTCTATCATGCGGTGCATTCAAGTGTGGATGAGTCGCGAATCCAAGAGGCTTTAATTTCCCTGCGAGCACGGATAGTTTTGCTTGGACTGCCAGTCAATTGTTAATTTTACTGTCAATGTGAAATTGTTGATTACCAAGGCGTTATGCATTATTTTCTGCACCAATTAGCAAAATATCCAACGACCATTTTTACGCGACCCCTCGCGACGCAGGCCCGTCTTCTTCTTAAGCGACACCATTATACGTTCAGCCTGACGCGAGGTAACCCCCAACACAGCTGACAACGCCTTGGCCGTTATGCGATTGTCTCGCAAGATGGCCTTAACGGCATTTTCTTCAGTATGCGAGAGTATTTCCCCCTGCTTTATACCGACATTTATACCGACATCCACACTCTTTATACCGACATCTATGCCGCCCCCATTCCAATGTAAATCCTTTACAGCATTTGACTTTGATATCTCATGTTCACCCCCAATACGCAAAAATCTATTTCGTAACTCAATATTACTTCCGTAAATAAGGACTTTGAAGAAGTTCTCCAAAGGTTGCATCGTCTTCTCAACATTCAGTTGCCGGTTTTCATAATTCGCCCGCACAAGCGCATTTCTAAAATACCACGACTTTTCCTTGAATAGCGCATTCGTCACATCATAACGCATCGCATGCAGATACTTAATGGCAAAAACCGCAACCGTTCGAGTATTCCCCTCTCTGAATGGATGAATCTGCCAAAGCCCCGAAATAAAAGACGCAAAATGTTCCGTAAAAGCTTCATCAGAGAGTCTACCGTAACTAAACTTCTTTTCCTCCGCGAAATCATACGCAAGTGAGTCTTTCACTAAATACGACGGCGTATAGTTGACCGTGTCACCGTTCAACACCCATTCACGCTTCGTAAGCTCCACCTCACGTATCTTTCCGGCGTGAGCGAACACATCTTTAAAGAGTCTACCGTGCAATCCAATGTAGTATTCTGGCGAAAAACGAAACGTTGGTGAATTGATCGTTTCATTAATTCTACACGCCACCTTATCAGCCTCTTTTTGATCTTCTGGCTGATCATGTCCTTCCTTTGTTTCATAGTAAGCATCAATAATCTGCCCGGCATCTACCTGAGTTATCTCACCTTCAATATTGCGCCTCGCAGTCTTGAGTAGAAGGTCAGAAACCTTCAGCCCATCAACATCCTGCAGACCGATGGCGGTAGCCCATCCGTATGCGCGCTCACGCTTATCTGGCTCTCCTGCTACAAGATATTCATCAAAGTCATTCATCCCACTTACTTCCTCGTCACTAAGTCATCAGGCGTCTGCGAAATTCAATCTTCAACGCCTGCAAGGTTGACTGCAGCAAGCGACACGCCTACGCTATCCTAATAAAAATGCATCAAACGTACTTTCGTTGAGAGGGTATCAAAAGCCCCCACCCTTGTCAAACCTTCATTTTCAAAAGCCGCATCGTTGAATAAATATGACTCGTCAAAAGAAATTGGCTGATTAAGAAAGTAAGTGGACAGGTAATTTCGTTCCACCTGCCCACTTACTTTTTCAATCAACAAACATAAAAATACGCCATATTCTTGACGTCACTATGAAGCCAATATTAAGGGGCAATGTTTTGATGAGCCATTTCTACAATCTTCTGTGGTTACGATTCGATGCGATTATGGCCACACACCAGAGTAGTTCACACGTTCTCTGGGTTTGACCTTGTCAATGAGTAAATTACGCTTTGAATCATATTCAAGATTCGTGTCATTAACAGTAGGATTGAGATAATAGTTCCAGAGGGTGACACGCTTGCGATAGGACGGTCTTTCATCTGTTAGATTTAACCGAAACTCAATGGGTCCATAAATTTTTCCATAACGGGCTTCAATGAGATTCCCATTTTCGTCCACTTTTGTTCGTGTACGAAAAATGAGATAATCGTCTTTGGAGAGGAGATTGTATTTAACCATTCTACTTACTTTAAAATAACGTTCTTTTTCTGTCCAAGCATGAGGGTTGATGTCATCCATCATTTTATATGCTTTATACCATGTGATCTCTTGTTCATACGTTGCGTTAGGATTTGCGTGGTACACGGACTTAAGGTCACAATTGAGGTCTTTTTTCATAACGTATGCACCTGCGAGGGGATACGGGAAACGAATCTTCAACGTTTCAATTTCATCCTCTTCGGTTGGCTTTTCTTCGGAAAGAGAAACTTCAATATCTGCAACAATCCCCTTGCCATGAGGAGCGACCCAGTCATTGTATTCGAAATCATATCCTACCCACTCATCAACGACAGGGATATTTGTTTTAAAATTAATCCCATTTGCATACATTGGAATAGGATTTATTTCTTCTTTTACAACGATTTTAATGGTCTCATTCCACGGTTTCCACTTGCCGTCTTTGGGATAATCTTTCCAGTGGGCGATATCTTTACTAAAACGGGTTCGATAGTATTTGTTTGATTCGCGAGCAACAGAAAAGACGTAATCACTTTCTGTTCGACCACGGCCTGTAAAATAACCATTCTCATCCGTTTTCCCATGAAATCCAATCGTGGGTGAAAAACCTAATGTGGCATCTTCGTTTGGGATTGGATTTCCATGCATATCAACAACCTTAAATGTTACCTTGGCTTCGGGAATGTAGTTGTGGGCACAAGCAGTTAAAAGAAATAAAAAAGACAGAACAAGTGTTACGTGTTTTTTCATTTGGAGCCTCTCTGAAGAATTTCTACTATGTGAGAAAAGAGCGGATGGATATAAAAATAAGCCATATTCTTGACGTCACTATGAAGCCAATGTTAAGGTGGCAATGAGCCATTTCTACAATCTTCTATGGTTACGATTTGATGCGATTATGGCCACACACGAGAGTTGTTTACACGTTTTCTGGGTTTAACCTTGTCACTGAGTAAATTACGTTTTAAATCATATTCAAGATTCGTGTCATTAACAGTAGGATTGAAATAATAGTTCCAGAGGGTGACACGCTTGCGATAGGACGGCCTTTCATCTGTTAGATTTAACCGAAACTCAATAGGTCCATAAATTTTTCCATAACGGGCTTCAATGAGATTCCCATTTTCGTCCACTTTTGTTCGTGTACGAAAAATGAGATAATCGTCTTTGGAGAGGAGATTGTATTTAACCATTCTGCTTACTTTAAAATAACGTTCTTTTTCTGTCCAAGCATGAGGGTTGATGTCATCCATCATTTTATATGCTTTATACCATGTTATCTCTTGTTCATACGTTGCGTTGGGATTTGCGTGGTACACGGACTTAAAGTCACAATTGAGGTCTTTTTTCATAACGTATGCGCCTGCGAGGGGATACGGAAAACGAATCTTCAATGCTTCAATTTCATCCTCTTCGGTTGGCTTTTCTTCGGAAAGAGAAACTTCAATATCTGCGACAATCCCCTTGCCATGAGGAGCGACCCAGTCATTGTATTCGAAATCATATCCTACCCACTCATCAATGACTGGGATATTTGTTTTAAATTTAATCCCATTTGCATACATTGGAATAGGATTTATTTTTTCTTTTACGACGACTTCAATCGTTTCATTCCACGGTTTCCACTTGCCGTCTTTGGGATAATCTTTCCAGTGGGCGATATCTTTACTAAAATAGGTTGCATAATACTTTGGGGATTCCTCATCTACCTTCATCCGGCCGATTGCAAAAAGATAATCACTCGTCGGTCGTCCTTCTGCAGTAAAGCAACCATTCTGATCTGTTTTTCCATAGACTCCTCCCCATGACGAAAATCCTATTCGCACAGGTTCGTTTACAATTGGTTTCCCATCTTGGTTCACCGAACGAATTGTAACTTTGGCTTTGGGAACATATGTGTTTGCACATGCTGTCATAAGTAATAATGACAAAATCATAATGTGATAAAACATTTTCATTATTTGCTCCTTTTCACAAGAGAATTAAGTGTTTGAAAAAGCTCATGTACATAAAAATATGCCATATTCTTGACATCACTATGAAGCCAACGGCCTTTGTACTCAAAATGTTCTCGCCCCCATCCATTGTTTTTGACTGTAATCATGTCAATCGGATAGAGTGAGGCGACATCCGAAAATGTCGCATTTTCTGGTCTTCCCATTGCAGGCGTGAGGGCCGGTATGTGAAGGGCGAGGAGTGTGAAGTACTCTTCATCGGAGTATTGTGACACATTACGTAAGAAGGGGGTTTCGCGTGTAGAAAAGACGGGGCGCGTCCGTAATCGCGTATCTGTTGCATTTCTCGCGTCGTCACCCGTTGGGTAAACCTTAAATCCACGCTCGCGACAATGGAATGACCATCCACCACCTTTTGTTCCAATGGGGCCATTCATTCCCTTAAACACTTCTTGTTTATGCCAAGCATAGCGGGATGCTTCAACTCGGATTGACGATAGTAGATGGAGATAAGGGAAAGTCCAATCAATGTAGGGCCAAGCAAGATCAAATTCTGTTCCTGATAACATTGATGGGACCGTGTGGTGAAGTTCAAAGACTTCATCTTCAGAGGAATAGAAGTTATAGACCGTTGTTTTCGTTGGGACATCTTTGAATGCGTTGCGCCATGTTAATTTAGACTCTTTTTCGTCAGCGGAAAAGAGTTTATGCCAATTAACACTCCACGACTTGCAGGGATAGGAGTGCCACGACTCGGGAACAAAGAGCTGCTCGCTTTCGAAACAGTTCACGTATTCGTCAGCATTAGAAACTGTTGCCCCAAAAGCTTCGCTTGGGATTGCAGCATTAAGCATCATAAAGGTGTCACACGTCGCGCCATAGAATTGAAACGCAGAAGAGACGACCATATTGCCTAAGCTATGAGCCATTACGACCGTTTTATCTTGACTGTAATGCGACATCAATGCTGCGAATGATTCGCCTGACAGAAGTGCGTTGCGGACATTTTCTTGGTAACGAAAAGCCTCAAATACACCCTCTTCACCAAACCACGTTACGCCAACGAATTTCATATCACACCCAGTCTGCCACAAACGTTTAAACATTTCTGCTTGCCATCCTCGCGCTGTGTTAGGTGTTACATTAAACCCATGCAAGAAGAAAAGGTAAGGCGTGTTTTCCGCAAAATAGGAGTCTGCTAATCCTGTCGGCGCACTTGGCTTAGCAACGGTATGTGGCATTGAAGTGATGTCAATGGTACGGTACATGTTTTCAACTTCAACAATCTTGAATTGAAATGCGATTTCGGAAATAAGTATATCATCTTTCAAAACCGTAAGCTTTAATTCTCCTTCTCCTGGTTCGTTACCTTCAAGCATCACAATGCCAGTTGTTAAATGGTTGAGTAGCGTTTGGTTAAGCTCTAAACCTGCGTCATCAATCGGGTAGACGGAGGCTTCATGTGAGGGTGTCTCGTCCCCTTGCTTGTCGTAGGTTATCACATCAGAGGTCTGCCAACTAAAGACATCATTGGCGGCTAATTCGGTAAAAACAATGCCGACTTCAAGCGTTGATGACAATGTATACGTGTAGTCTTGCGTCATCGGACACGCATTAATTAAATCAGCGATATCAAACCAAAGGGGAACAAAATCTAATAGGTCGGCTCGTCCATTAACAGTGCCATCACGATAATTTAAGTCATTTCCGTTAAAAATGCTTTGGTTTCCCTTAGGGATGTCTGTTGCACCCTTGTCATCGCTACAGTTCCCTACGTCATAATCGTCGTTGGACCAATGATGAAGCACCTTCTTTCCACTTCGAGTAGCAATGCCATCAACTGCTTGTTCTATTTGACCATCTCGATTGATGTCACAGTAAATATCGCCTCCTGCAAGTGTTAATTTAAACAGACGATCGGAGGAGTCCCATTCGGATTCAGCAAACGCTCCCAAGGGGGATGTAATAGCGTCTGTAATGATGAGTCCGCTACCATTGGGAGATTTAATATTGAGGGTGTAGTCTAAGTCTGGTTCGCTTTGGTTTGAACTCGCATGCGTGAGTGACACTTCATATGTTGTACCTTTTTTAAGAAGCGCAATCTTTGTTTCAACTTGACCATATTCAAGGTTGACCCACCCAATTTTACTTTCATTTGAAGCGGCTTCTCCCAATGGCCTAATTGTTAAATAATATTTTTCAGAATGACTTGTGCTCCAATCGCCGAATTCGAAGGTGACCGGATAATACGTCATTGGAATCCCTTCATCCTGAGCATTCATTGGATGACTGCATTGGTCAATTTCCGTCTTATCACTTACGCCATCACCATCACTATCGGTTTGTTTTGGAACCGTTTTAAAACACTCTTCTTCCTGGTTGGTTAAGCCATCCTCATCTGGGTCAGCATCTCTTTCATTGCCTACAATCGCGTCTGTTTCATTGTGAACGAGGGGATTATAAGCATGTTGCATTTCCCAGCCATCAGACAATCCATCTCCATCTGTGTCTGGTTGAATAGCATTTGTACCATAGTTGTATTCATCTCCATCACTAATTCCATCGCAATCGCTATCTGTATTTGAGGCCGATGTGCCAATCCCAAGGAATAATGCAACACTTTCGGGTGAGGATAGCGGTCGGTTTTCACTAAAAACGAAACCGCGCCCTTTTGAATGTGTTGGTGTTGTAAAGCCTACGGAGAGTCGCTCTCGTGATAGATTGCCCGCGACATTCTTGTAATTGATGATAATCGGCTCAATGGGAGAGATGACGCGAGGAATTAGAATCTGAGCCGAAATTTGATGATTGGCAAGGTCTGCATTATTCCAATAATCCCCCATCTGTTGATACTCCACCACAACATATACCTTCCCATTCAGAACGGTTTCTCCATAAAGAATGGAAGAGGATGATGAAAGAAATAGATCGCCCGATGCTGGGGCTAACAAAATATGATTTTGTTGTGACTCACATGTGTAGTAGTCTTTTGGACCTTTCGTGGCTAATCCTGATGGCGACACATCATCATTAAATAAGTCAATTCGTCCATTAAGATTGATAGACATCGTGGTGTAATTTGTGTTCAAAAACTGAAATGGCGCATCACTACAATCAATCGTAACGTATCCCGTGGAAGTACTTTTAAATCGAGACATAATGTTAGTCATTGAACTTGGTGTAGTTATCCATGACGCGTTATACTGTAATGCGACTCCACCAAACTCTTGAATATCCAGTAGACCGTCATTATCAGTGTCACTGTGTAAGGGAGAGGAACCTGCGCGGTATTCATCTAAGTTTCGCAGAAAATCTCCATCGAGGTCTCCATTAGCGCCATGATTGCCACTCGCAAACTTTGGGTTAAGCGAATACTGTATTTCCCAACCATCAGGTAGTCCATCTAAATCGTCGTCGGCGCTAAAGGGTGAGGTGTTGATGGCAAGTTCCTCACTATCCAAGATGCCATCATTATCGGTGTCGGAAAGGTTGGGGTCTGTGCCACTTCCTATTAAAAAATTCACCGTAGTATTATTGAGTACTACTGCCTGGTTAAAAGTGTATTGGTACACTTTATGTCCAATATCACGACTTAGAGATGCAGTGCGAACACCGATGGTCGCACTTTGACATGTAAAAGAAGAGGAAAAATTGGAGTATGTGATTGAAATAGAAGGATTGGCATTTTTAGGAAGCGTAATAACAAACGTACCTACAACCGATTGGTTTGACTTAAAATCATATAACCCAACATCTTGATAGCGAACAAGATAAGAATCCTCCGTTTCTTCCAATGTGATGCGTGTTTCATTGCCGAAATAATACAAATCATCCCAGAAGGCTGCAATAATAAGAGCTGTTGCGCAACTCTTCAGTCCCGTTAATTTTATGTTTGAATAAGACAGTTCAGAGAAATTTTCGTCATCATTAAATAAAAGAATGTGACCATCCAATGAAATTAAGATCTTAGAGTAAGACGTAGTATTAAAGCGAATTGCAGAGGGGAGTGAAAATGTTGCGACTAATGAATCTGCATTTGAACTATGGCTTAGTGAATGAAGCACTGTCCCAGAACGCGTCTCATTAACATTCTCAGTAGTAATTTGACCAACCTCGTGCGAATCGGACAGCCCGTCCCTATCGGAATCGGCAAGGGTCGGAGACGTTTGGTATTCCATCTCAAGCTCATTCGGCAGCCGGTCTCCATCTGGATCTCCTAAACGTCCATGATTGCCATTTGTTGAGCAGGGGTCTAATCCATGTTGAATTTCCCATGCATCAGGCAATGTGTCGCCATCGGTGTCAATCAACACTGGCGAGGTGTGATAGTGACAGAATTCTTTGCCATCAGACAAGGAGTCCTTGTCGGTGTCGGCAATTAAAGGCGAACTTCCCGCCTCTTTAATCTCAACACCGTCCAATAACCCATCGGCATCACTGTCTGGTAGATGTGGATTGGTGCCATAGCCAAAACGTCCCTCAAGTGAGATTTGCGTGGTAAGTGTGCCTTCATTTAGGTAGGGGAACGTGATAGAAGATTTCTTTGTTTTATTTTGAATTTGTGCAATTGCACCATTATTCCATTTATCTTTACCAATATCGAGATAGTTAATCCAAACACGATTAGGGAACATTGAACTCAATACAATCTGAAATGTGATGTGATTAGAACTTTTTCGCTCATCGTCAAAAATTAAATTAACAAAAGAAAAAACAAAACAGGGGACATCATTAAATGTTGTCGCTTCAAACAGAATGTCTGATTCTGCATCAATTGAAAGATAGGGATGATTGCTATGTCCTGAAATAATCAATTCATCAACTGAATCTCCTATAGACGTATGCGAGAGTGTTAGTTTACCCACAGTGTCAATAATAACCTTGTCATACAAATGTCCGGCGAAACTGACCGCAGATGGCAATATAATCTCAATGCACTCCGTCGTGGGATTTGTTAAAATAGAGGCCGTTATTGGAATCCAAGTAAACGCTACTGCGGGTTGAAGGCTATTAACTTCCTCTGCATCATTTAACCCATCGCCATCGCTATCAGCAACTTGTGGATTTGTCCCAATGTGAATCTCTTCGCCATCAATTAACCCGTCACCATCAGAATCGCGTACGCTTGGATCAAGCTTATAAACATACACTTTATCCCAATCGCTAATCCCTGAGCCAGAAGAATCTTGTTTGGTGGGGTCACTCTTAAAATAATTGAGTTCAAGACCGTCCGCCAAACCATCACCGTCCGTATCTGTGACGGCATCAACGATACGGAAAAAGGGTGGGTCATTTTTTTCTTGTCGCGGGAATGTAATTGATGTGTAACCTAAAGAAGATGTTTCACCTACCTCCCCAAATAATGCCCACGGCTCATCAAGGCGCACCCTTGTCAGTAGGTTTAGTCGAACATTAAGTGGGTTGTAAAATTCAAAAAAGACATCTTTATCTGATACATCAATCCGTGTAAAAGCAAAGGCGGTAGGGTCTTGTTGCGCTTCCTCGCGCTTGACACGCTCGGCTTCTGCAAGTTCAATCATGACCGTATTGTAAGTCGAGAGCATTCCTGTCGGCAAGATTGTTAATGTAATTGCAAGGCGACTTCGGTCACGTATACTCAACCACTCCGTTGTTTGCTCTTCGTCTTCAAAAAGCCACGTAGGAAGATTATCTTCATAAAGAGAACAAATCCAATTCGTTGGATTAAATGTCATTGGTGATGGCAACTTATGAACAATGACATTCCCAATGAGCGTCCAAAAGGAGCGTTCTCCTTCTGCATTAATGTGCTCCTCTACACGAACTTGCCACGTTTGAATATCTCCTACGACAATCGCTTCTAAATTTGGGCAAAACTCATCAAAGGGAGGAAAAACTTCTTCAACACCAAGGGCATGATGCATTCTTGTGCCTAATGGAAGCGGTGGAGTCATTAAAGCAGCATCATGACAATTTGAATACCATGTTGCGATGCGTTCATCCCACGTGCTCCAATCATAATGATTAAAAAAAGACGAGTAATCAATAAGTGCTAATGAAGTTGGTGTATTCTCCTCAACAGGCGCATCTTCATTATCATCACTTCCCTCATTCGGTAATTCTGTTTCATCTTCAGGAGATAGATTGGGTAGCGGCGGCCCAAGGAAGTCGCCCTCTGCAAAAAGAGTGTGATATGTGAATATTGCGAAGAGCAATGTGATAGTCGCACGAAAAAGGAAGAATGTGTTCATGCTCACCTCAATCCTATTACCACTATAACTCAAAATGATTTATAAATCAATAATTATACATACGAGAAGTTGATAGAAATGTTTCCCAAGCGCGAATGGATCATCCGCAGCTCGCCAAGGAGGAAGCATCTTTGAAAGGCGAAAATCACAATTAAAAGAGACTATTTGAAATAGGAAAAGGAACTTGTTTGAGCGGGGGCTCATGGACCTGATTGTCACTTCTCTAAAACTGCGTTCGCGGTAACTGTCTCTTTCCTCCTCCCTTTCATCCCTTTTGTCCCTTAAAATCTCGTGCGCGAAACCATCACTTTTTCGAAAATTTCATCGATTTTTCGCTTGTTGAAAACTTTTTTGAGTTATCAACGAGTTATCAACAATGCGGTTTTTTTGACGCAGTTTTTGGAAAATTCTTCTACGGATTGGCAGATTTTCGGCACTTTTGCTCAACCTTGTTGAAACTGCATAACGCATTGAGAAATAAAGAGATAATGCAAAAATGGGGCGAAATCAACTCCGCTACAGCGGCTTCCTTGCGAAAATTTGGGGTAGAAGTGGTAGAAAAGTTATCAACAATTGGGAGCTTTTTTGGGGAAAGCTAAAGGAATTCCGGGTCAATATAAGTGAAATTGAGTTGCAAAATAAGCGAAGTTGGTGAGCAATATAGGCGAAATTGGTGAGCAAAATAGACGAAATCGGGTGGCTAAAGTCGCCCATTTTCCCAAGGGAAAGCCGCCTACTTTCCGCGGGAGTTTAACTGACTTGAGTGAACGGAGTTGACGACTTGTCTTCCTTTTGCTACACTCTTAGTGTGTGTAGAGAGAAGAAATTAGCAGTGGCTTTACTACAGTTGGTAGTTGCAGGAGGCTAAATCCCAGTCGCCAAAGATTATTCATTCGTGAGCGATTCTAGTTCCAATGAGCGTGCTCTCGCGGGCGCGCTTTTTATGGTATAATGAGTGCGTTTAGTTTTCTTAATGATGACACAGATAGCCTTATGATTGACATTCTTAAACGCCATAGCGTGAATCTGTTTTGGACGGTCGGCATTTTTGTCGTTGCATTGCTCTTTTATGTCGGCACGTCTGCATTCACACCTTACCCAGGACTTTCCGCAGAATATTTTTCTGCGATTTGTTATCCAGGTTCAGCGCCCGACATTTTGACGGCACCCTTGGATACCATTGTGCTTCGTTCGTTGGCTACGCTTTTACCCTATGATCATCTCACGCTCTTTGTGGGACTCATCTATGCCGCGATTGGGGCGGGAATTGTGGCCTGCCTTTTCCGTTGTGCAATTGCCACCTCTCGCCATGCGTGCGTCGACCTGACAGGCATTCGCGATAACGAACTTGACCGCGCACTCTTTGCCATTTCGCACGTCTCCTTTGAGACGGGCATCGCCACGGCTTTGCTTGCTTTGGCCACGCTTCCGATTTGGGCGATTGCCACACGCCCCTACCCGCAAGCCTTAACGGCGCTGGCGGTGACCTGCATGATTACGTTTGCCCTTGAGTTTCGTTGGCGAGCGACCCAATGTTACCTTTTAAGCCGTCTACCTGAAGCGCGTCACTGCATCCTGCTTGCGCTCACCTATGCATTCATTGCCTTTATCACCTTTACGCAACCCGAACTTACGCCCGTTTCACTCTTTGCCTTTATTTTGGCGAGTGGGATCTTTTTGCACAATGAAGCAGAAGGACGGGGCGCCTACTTGCTCTCTGCTGGCGCAGGATTAGTGGTGGGGATCCTGCTCTCCATCGCGGTCACGGCGGGGTGGGCGCGCGTCCTGAACGCGGCTCAGATGCCCCTCCCCAATGGCGTCGCACTCTGGGGCCAACACTTCATGACGGGGCTCCTTGGGTTAGTGCCTCGCTTTACCGCATTTGAAGGATTAGCCCCGCTCATCATCTTCCTCTCTGCGGCGGCACTCTTCTTCGGTTGCTTCCCCCACGCCTATCTCAAATTTGGCTCACCAATCATTGGGCAAGTCGCCTGCGTCGGGCTTTTGATTGCGATGCTCTTGCAGTGGCCCGAATCGGCATGGGAACTCTTCTGCGAACCCGATGCGATGGCCTTGGTGGCAGGCTTTATGTTGCCCCTCTGCATTGGCGTGCTCTTCGGGTCGTGGTTACACACCGGTTTTGGCGAACGTGTCCATTGGTCTCGTGCGAAGTTTCGATTGATTGCCCTACTCCTTACCTTTGCCTTTTCTGGCACCCTCGCGATTTACTCTGCGATTAAAAATGCCCCTGCTGCCTCTGGTCTGCCCGCCCGCACGGCGATGCATGCCATTGCGCCGCTTTTAGATGAACTCGTCCCCGAAACCGCTACACTCTGGATGACGCATCACCCAGACACACTCGGCATCGTGGCGCGCCGTTACATCTCCGGAAGACCGATTCAACCTCAAGCAGAAACCTTCTCTACGCTCACGCCGGCATCATTGGATCACCACCCCTTCCTCAAAAACGTGGCGGCACATGATCCTTTAATTCGTAACCTGACACACGTTGGCGTGGAACCCCTGCGCCAATATCTGCTTGCCACTGCGCCTGAGCTCGGCATCTTAAAGCAACTCCCCCCGCGCAAGACCTCCACCAATGCTGCCCAAGCGGCAAAGCTCTTGAAGGAAACCACGCTTGGAGAGACGGCGATTGGCAACCACTGCACGCTCTTATTGAACCAACTCGCCGCCCGAGAACATGCCGCCTGTGCCATTGGAGCAGAGCCCGAAGCGGCCGCCACCCATCTGCGCCTCGCCCACGCACTTGACCCTGAGAACCCGAGCATTCCACTCTCTCTCGCCGCGTTGGAACACGAAGGCGTCGCAATTACACAGGCCGAACGCAATGCCGCCCGCGATGTCTTGGAAGCGCGCCCAGAACTGCGCCAACCCTCTGAGCACACGGCCCTTCTCTTCGAACACCGCTATGGCCCTGTGCGTGCACCGGGATTCTGTTCGGCAAGCCGTCTGAGAAGATTTCAATTAGGCAATGCGCCTGCCGTCTTGACCGAGATTCTTGCGCTCTATCGAACTGACCCAAGCCAACTCTCTCGTCCTGAACGTGCCGTGGCGATTCTCCACCTTCCCGCAGACGAAGTGGCACAACTCTTGGCCCAAAATACCCTCTCTGAAACCGATTGGGAACTCTTCTTCTGCCTCTACCCCAACCACCCAAAGACGGACGAACTCTACCAACAAAACAAGCGTTTCTTCAGTGACAACGATGCGCTCTACACCCTCTTCCGTGAAAAGAACTCGCGTCTACGTGAACGCATTGCCGACAAGATGCAGTCCTTCTTCCTGCGCGATGGCACCTTCGCCTATGCGCTCTACTACGTCAATGCCCTCTTGGCTGAGAACAAACTCGAAGAGGCGGTCAAATTCGTCGGCAGCTTCAACGTTCGTGAACGCCTTGCCAAGACGCCTGCACTCGCTCAAGAGCTTAGCTGCCGTGTCTTAGAAAGCCTAATTAAGGAAAACCCCACTCGCGCTCGCACCGTGTGTGAGGGATGGTTGCGTTCTGAACCGCGTCAGTACCGACTTTGGACCTATATCCTCTCCAAGGATCTCCCTCCCTCCTCTGACCCCGAAAGCGAGATTAAGACCTGCCTGCGGTACTATCCCTTACACCCAGTGGCCACCGCTCGCTATGCAGAAATCATTGAGAAAGACCTCGGGGTGGAGGTCGCGAATCGTTATCGTGACGCCGTGAAAAAAGCCACCGAAGAAGGCTCCTGCCTCCAAAAGGATACCCATGCTCACCGCAGACTTTGATTACAATCTCCCTGAAGAACTCATCGCCCAGGTCCCTCCAGAGGTGCGTGGCACTTCGCGCATGATGGTGTTGAACCGCGAGACCAACACGCTTGAGCACAAATCCATCAGCGACATTGTGGACTATTTACGTCCAGGCGACTTGATGATTTTGAACAACACGCGCGTCTTCCCTGCACGCATTCTCGGTGCTTGGGAAGATACTGGTGGCGCAGCAGAATTACTGCTCCTCAATTGTTGCGAAACCGAACACGAAGTGGAGGGCCTCTTCACCTCGCAATGGCGCTGCATGTGCGGCAGTGGACGCAAGTCACGTACGGGTCATACCATCCTCTGCGCCGAGCAGCAACTCCGTGCCGAAGTGCTCAACAAGGACGAAGAGGGACACTCCCTCGTCTGCTTCCGCTCTGCCAAGCCATTGATGACATTGTTGGACCAGTATGGTCTCACCCCCGTGCCACCCTATATTCGACGCGATGCCAACGACCCCGAGATGGCGCGCCTCGACAAGGAGCGTTATCAAACGGTTTATGCCAAGGAGGTGGGCGCAGTGGCTGCCCCTACTGCAGGGTTGCACTTCACCGATGAACTCTTTGAAAAACTTGAGGCGGCAGGCGTGCGTCGCGCCTTCGTGACGCTACATGTGGGGCCGGGCACCTTTAAACCCGTCAAGGCTGAACGTGTGGAAGAGCATCGCATGGATGCTGAATTCTACGAAATCCCAGAAGAGACGGCACGCGCCATCCGTGAAACTCGTGCCGCGGGTGGACGCATTGTGGCAGTGGGCTCCACCTCGGTGCGTACACTTGAAACGGTTGCTTCGCTCAACAATGGCGAAATTGTCGCCACACAAGGTAGCAGCACTGCCTTCATTTACCCGCCGTACACCTTCAAGGCCATTGATGTCATGTTGACCAATTTCCACCTGCCGCAGTCCACCTTAATCATGATGATTTCGGCCTTGGCAGGAAGAGAACGCGTTTTGGCCGCCTATGAAGAGGCCGTCAAAGCTCGGTATCGCTTCTTCTCTTACGGCGATTGTATGTTGATTCTCTAAGGACCTCGCCCCACATGAACGGCACCCCTTACGTTTTTATTCTGGCAGGCGGACGCGGTGAGCGTCTGTGGCCGCTTTCATCGGCGGCCTGTCGGAAGCCGTTCATCAAGTTGTTTGGGGGGAAGTCGTTGTTGGAATTAACATTGGCACGGCTTGAGGGGTTTGTCCCCTTGCAGCACGTGCGAATCCTCACGGCGCAGGAATTGCGGGGTGCTGTTCGAGAAGCCGTGCCCGACTTCCCTGATGCGCAGATTCTCTGTGAACCCGAAGGGCGCAATACCGCCGCGGCATTAGCCTATGCTTGCGGTTACCTTCGCCAAGAATCGCCCGATGCGCTCGGTGTGGTCTTACCCGCAGACCATCTCATTCAAGATGCGACAGCCTTTCAAGCGGCGCTCACTGCCGCCTGTGAATTGGCAGAGGCTCGACAGGAAATTGTCACGGTAGGGATTGAACCCACTGCACCCGCCACAGCTTATGGTTATATCGCCTGCGGCACCGCATTGGAAACGCGCGCAGGATGCCGCACCTGCAAGGGTGCTGGGTTTACGGAAAAACCCGACCTTGCCACCGCAAAGGCTTACTTAAACACGGGCAACTTCCTTTGGAATGCGGGGATTTTCGTTTGGACGGCCGAGACGCTGTATGCGCGTTTTCGTGCCGATGCTCCCGCATTTCTGCCCCTCATTGAGACGCCTACAAAGGCGGATGCATTTTATCCCCAACTACCTGCCATCGCCTTTGACTATGCGATTATGGAACCCTGCCCCGCCTTTTCGGTGGTACGTGGCACCTTTGATTGGGATGATGCGGGCACCTTTGATGCGATTGAACGTCACCTTCCCGCAGATGCAGCGGGCAATCGTATCGCGGGGTGTGGGCAATGCGATCATACCGCAAACACCACCCTCCTCTCAACAACCCCCAATCATCGGGTCATCCTCTCAGGTGTGGAAGGTTTATTTATCGCCCACACCCCGCAAGTCACCCTCATCTGCCCACGGAATGAGGTGGCGCGCGCACAAGCTTTCGCCAAACAATTGGACAAATCCACAGACTCTTTCACCCCGTCATCGAGGACCACCAATGAGTAAATTCCCACTCCTTGTCAGCTTAACGATTGCGCTTCTGGGATGGAGCGGATGCGTTACCACGCCCAATGTCAAAGCGGATGCTGAATTGAAGCGTCAGGCGTTTGAAGCCTTTGAGACGGGCCAACACGCTCAAGCGCGTCGCCTTATCGCCCGTGCTGATCGTCACGATGTGCCACGGTCCAACCTTTGGCGTCGCACGCTTGAGTTGCAAATTGCACTGGCTGAAGGGACGCAACAAGGCGAATTACGTCGACTCCTGCGGGCATGGGGTGAACAACGCGACGATTGGTCACGCGACGACCTCATCAATGCCGAATTAACCTTGGCCGAGACGCTTCAAACAGCCTACTCGGCAGACTGGCTCTACGATCTTGATCCCACCGATTGGCCGCAAGCCTACCGCACCCGTTACAATCTCCTGCGTTCAAAGGTGCAGCAACACTCCCCTGCAATGCGGGATGACACTGTGGCACGTTGGCGGCTTGCCATTCGCGGACTCTATACCGCGGGTAATCTCAAGGCGGCGGCCGCCGAGGCGAAACGTTGCGCGACCACGACGCGCAACGCAGAGGCCGCCCTCACCGCAGCAAAGCTTTACAACGAGCTGGGCGACATGACGCAAAAGGATGCCGCGCTTGAATTGGCCGCCGAATATGACAGTTCTGCGGCAGTCTTGCAAGAGATTGGGCACATTCGCACCGCACCCGCCGGCACCAAAACCGACCTTTAACCCCATTTTATTCCGTCAGATTAAGGAAGCACACACTATGGCATACGAAGACGAAATCAAGCAGTTGCGCGAGGAAAATGCGCGCCTCACCGAAGCACTCGCAGTGACAAAAGCGCAGTGGGAACGCGAACTGATTATTGCCAAAGCCCGCTTATTGACCGCAGAAGAAGAACTTGAAGCCACTAAGGAACGCCTTCGTGCGGCACTTTTGCGTAATATCGTTGCCGAAGATGAAGTCTTCAATGTACGTGAAGACGCCGCGAAGGTAATCGAATCCATCCGTGCGGAGCAGTAAGTATGGCGGAAATCGATACACGCCGTTGGTCTTTGCGCAATCCTGGCGCGGAAATCAGCAATAACAATATCCCCACCGCAATGCTCGTGGAGTGGGCCGAACGTGGCATCATCAAGCCCGGTTATGCCATCTCCTCGGATGGGATTACGTGGGCACCTGCTGAAACATTGCCCGAACTACAGATGTGTTGGTATGTCATTGTCTCCGGTCGCGCACCGTATGGTCCAGTCACACAAACTGCCGCACGCCGTTTCATTGAAGAGGGCCACTTCCCCTTTGATGCAATCATCTCGCAAGACCCTGGCGAAAAACCCATCTCAATGGAGTTGCCCCTTCCGATTGAAGTGCCACAAAATGATCACTTGCAGGAATTGGAAGAGGCGCAACGTAAATTGCTCTTGCTTGAGAAAGAGCTGCGCCTAAAAGATCGTCGCATTGATGAATTACGCCAAGAAGCAGAACTTCGTCAAGCCGACTTCATCACGAATTCCCTCCCCGATCCCGCCGCACTCACCGCAGAAATCGAAGCACTGCACTCGGAACGTGACCATCTTCGCGCCTCCGCCGCCGAAGCGGCTGAGGCTGCCGCCGAACGCGAACGCATGCTTCGTCAGCGTATTCACACCCTTGAAACGGCATTGGAAACGGCGCAACAGGCTAAGCCGACCTCAGACGCACTCCCCGCAGATGAGCTCTTCGCCGTTCTCCAACGTGAAGTAGAACTTTTAAAGCGAAGCCAAGAAGAAGAAGAACACTTCATTGAACGCCTCCGTGAACTCTCGCGTCAACGGTTGGTACAGCTCTCCGAACGTCTCTTTGAAATCCGCCGCATCGCAGGTGATAATCCGGAACAGATGATTGCCTCTGCCGTGCGAGGACGCCTCGGTGGATTGCCGGGCTCCATTCAACGTCCGCAAGATGCTGACCGCATCGCTACATTGGAGAAGGCAATCGCCGATGCACGTGATCGTGAAAGCGCGCTCCAACGTCAGCTCGTCGCTCATGAAGGCCGCGAAACCCAGCTTCGCGCCCAGATTGGCCAGGCAGAACGTCAAACGCTCAACGCCCTCCAATTGGAAGAAAAATTACGCGAAACAGCGCGTTCGCTTGAACGTGAACGCACCGCTCGTGAAGATGAACACCGCGAAAATGCCCACATTCAAGAGCAACTCTTGCGGCGCATTGAAGAGTTGGAACGTCTCACCGCACAGGGCAATTTCACCCCCTATCGCGTAGAAGAACCCATCACACCTGAAGCAGAACCGCCCAAGCCCACATTTGGTTGGCTTAAGCGGCGTTAAGCGTGAATCAATCACAATGACAGACCTCCCTCCTCTTTACCTTGCCCCAATGGCGGAGTTTACCACGCCACCGATGCGTATTTTGTGCGAACAACATGGAGCACAACGCACCTACACGGAAATGGTCAATGCCGAGGGAATCTGTCGACGCTCTCCAAAGACGCTCTTTTTGTTGGAAACCTTTCCCGAAGAGCGTCATGTGTGGGCCCACCTTTACGGCCATGACCCTGTACGATTGGCGGAGGCGGCACACATTGTTGCGGACATGGGGCGCTTTGAGGGCATTGATATTAATGCTGGGTGCCCTGTGCCACGCATCACCGCGCAAGGCGCGGGCTCTGCACTCCTCAAGGATTTACCGCGTCTTGAAGCAATCATTTCATCGGTCGTAAAGGCGGTCAATCTCCCTGTCAGTGTAAAGACACGCCTCGGCCCCAACCCACAGGTGCCCGTTTGGCAGGAGGTCTTACAACGCATGGAAGCGGCGGGCACGACCTCGGTTAGCCTTCACGCGCGCTACACCTCGCAAGGACATGCCGGCACCGTCCATTTGGAAACACTAAAGGCGGCCGTTGAAGCCACCCACTTGCCCATCTTCGGGAATGGCTCTGTGGTTGATCGCGCCTCAGCGGAAGCAATGGCGGCTACGGGTGTGAAGGCAATTTTAATTGCACGTGCGGCATTAGAAACACCCAGTGTCTTTAACTTTGAACACGTTGCACCCCGTCCGCTTGCCGAGGCCCACCTTGCCTTAGAACTTCGTTACCGCGAAAAAGCCTGCGCCTTCTCACGCCTCACCCCCGAAGAAGCCACCGTGCTCACCTTCCGCCGCCACCTCTTCCGCTACTTCAAAGGGCTCCCTGGCGCCAACACCCTTCGCGGCAACCTCATGAATCTCCATTCATTAAACGACATCCTCCGCGCCATCTCCATCTTCTAATATTCGGCTCAATCGCAGACCGACACTGCTCTATCCCCGCGCCATCCCCACCTTCTAAGTGTCGGCTCAAGCGCAGACCGAAACTGCTCTATCCCCGCGCCATCCCCATCAACTGCAGTAACACCATTTAAATGCGTGGCGTTACGGCTTTGCGTGAGCGGATGCCATCGCTTAGGATAGATGCTTGTTCTGCGTAGGTTCATTCTGTACACTTCGCACGAATGAATTGTTCTGAAAGGTTCACTACGAATGAATTGTTCTGAAAGGTCCATTGTTGGACTGGTCTCCTAAGTTAGCCCCACTAAGAAACAAAAAGCCGCCTCCACAAGGAGACGGCTTTTATTAGCTGTAGTAAGTGAAAACTTACTTGCTGGCTTCTTCGATAGCCACAGCAACAGCCACAGTCATGCCGACCATGGGGTTGTTGCCAGCACCGATGAGGCCCATCATTTCGACGTGTGCAGGAACGGAGGAAGAACCAGCGAACTGCGCATCGGAGTGCATGCGGCCCATGGTGTCGGTCATGCCGTAAGAAGCAGGACCAGCGGCCATGTTATCGGGGTGAAGCGTACGGCCGGTACCACCGCCGGAAGCGACGGAGAAGTACTTCTTACCAGCGAGGATGCATTCCTTCTTGTAGGTACCTGCGACGGGGTGCTGGAAGCGGGTGGGGTTGGTGGAGTTACCCGTGATGGAGACGTCCACACCTTCCTGCCACATCACTGCCACGCCTTCGCGAACGTCGTCAGAACCGTAGCAACGCACCTTGGAGCGAGGACCATCAGAGAAAGGAATTTCCTTGATGATGTTGAGCTTGCCGGTGAAGTAGTCGAATTCGGTTTCAACGTAGGTGAAGCCGTTGATACGAGAGATGATGTAAGCAGCATCCTTACCGAGACCGTTCAAGCAGACCTTGAGGGGTTCCTTACGGACCTTGTTGGCCTTCATTGCGATACCGATAGCGCCTTCAGCTGCAGCGAAGGATTCGTGACCTGCGAGGAAGCAGAAGCACTTGGTTTCTTCGCGGAGGAGCATTGCGCCGAGGTTACCATGGCCGAGACCGACCTTGCGGTCGTCAGCAACGGAGCCGGGGATACAGAAAGCCTGGAGGCCTTCGCCGATTGCTTCAGCAGCATCAGCGGCCTTGGTGCAGCCCTTCTTGATTGCGATAGCGGCGCCAACCACATAAGCCCACTTTGCGTTTTCAAAGCAGATCTTCTGGATGTTTTCAGCGATTTCGTAAGGATCGAAACCCTTAGCCTTGCAGATTTCGCGGCATTCCTCGATGGACTTGATGCCATACTTTTCGAGGACGGGCATAATCTGGTTGATACGACGTTCGTAAGATTCAAACAAAGCCATTGTAGTATCCTCCTTATTCGTGACGGGGGTCAATGGACTTCACAGCGCCGTCAGCTTCGGTCACGCGACCATAAGTGCCGGTGCAGGCAGCGAGCGCTTCGTTAGCGTCCTGGCCCTTCTTGACGGCTTCCATGAACTTGCCCATGTGGACGAATTCATAACCGCAGACTTCATCGTTCTTGTCGAGGTAAATCTTGCGGACATAGCCTTCAGCCATTTCGAGGTAACGAACACCCTTCTGAGCGGTGGAGTACATGGTACCAACCTGAGAACGGAGGCCCTTGCCGAGGTCTTCGAGACCTGCGCCGATGGGGAGACCGCCTTCAGAGAATGCGCTCTGCGTACGACCGTAGACGATCTGGAGGTAGAGTTCGCGCATTGCGGTGTTGATAGCGTCACACACGAGATCGGTGTTCAACGCTTCCTGAATGGTCTTACCAGGGAGCACTTCTGCAGCCATAGCGGCAGAGTGGGTCATACCCGAGCAACCGATGGTTTCGACGAGAGCTTCCTGAATCACGCCGTCCTTGACGTTAAGCGTGAGCTTGCAAGCGCCCTGCTGGGGTGCGCACCAACCCACACCATGGGTGAGGCCGGAGATATCCTTGGTTTCATAAACCTTGACCCACTTACCTTCTTCTGGGATAGGTGCGGGGCCATGCTTGGCGCCTTTAGCGACCATTGTCATGTGCTCGACTTCGCTCGAGCAAGCGTAGGGACAACTCATTGTTTTCTCCTTAGTGTTAAATGGTGAAGGTATTATACCCTACAAAACGCCTTTTCCGCAACACTTTTCGTATTTCATCAAGAAAAACCACGGGGTCGCACTACCCTTTTTACAACGTTTCCCCCTCATTTCGCGCACACAGATTTACCCCCTCTATGAGTCGTCCTACCCTTTTACCACAACGCTTCATTGCTTTAGCTCCTCTTTTTTAGCGCAAACCACCCCTTACGAAGCACCTCTTATCTTACGTTTTATGTTATGATAGCAACGATTTGAAAGGGAGGTTACAGTGATGCAACAGTCGTTTTTACGTTTTATTTGTGCAAGTGCAGTATTTTTAGCCATGGGCTGTATGACCACACTCTTTGCGTGGAAGACCCCTTGGGCGCCAAAGGTGAAGGCCACCCCTGTAGAAATGACCACCTTTTCAAGCGAAACGATCGCCGCTTTTTTAAGTTTGTTAGAGTGTGAAACAATTACATACATTGATAGCGCGCAGTATTGCGAAGGCGGGATGCTTGACCTCAATGGCGACGAAGTGGACGACTATGTCTTTCTTTTGCCCTGGATGGGATGTGGATTAAATGCTGACGGATACAGTGCGCATTTCATTCTTTCTGGCGGCAAACAAGGACGCATTGAGACAGTCGTTGAAGGCTACAACATTAAACTCACCGACTTGGTGCAAGTGAATGGAAAAATTTACCTCTTACACTCCACCTTCTTTAATGACTTCGAAAAGAGCCAACACAATCATTGGGTCTACCAAGCCTTTACCTTCGAGAAGGATGGCACCATCACACATGCGAATGCCGCATTTGGCGACCTCTTCCCCGCCGCAACCATTTTTTACGAAAACCCCAAGTTTAAACGAGTCCCCCTCACGCCCAATGATTTAAACTTGATTCGTAAACAAACCACCTACCCGTCACGCAAGTACATCCCTGCGCAACGCACCCTCTTCAAGTAAGACTGTTTCATCCAAGGGGCCATTAGTGCTACCTCAAGGTTTAACACTAATTGACACCTCCGATTTCGACCTCCCCCTCTAACGGGAGCACGGAGATAACACATCCAACGGCATCCACGGCACTTATTTATAGTGCATCGCGGCGCCGTTATACGCTTTAAAATCACAATAGAGCATAACCACTGTTTTATTACGACTCCAGTACTGCGTAAATAAAACGCGTGGAAGCCTCGCCCCCACGCGTCCCCAGAAACAAACTAATCGCTCTACGATTTATTCAACACCGCCCATTGAAGCAGGCGGTACTTCTTCAAAAACATAGCCTAACTCATGCGCTCGTGCAAGGAATTGAGGCAGATTCCCATTCCCCCACGCGCGTCCCCATTGCGAGGAAATCGCAATTTCGGTTCCATCATATAAGGTATAAAAATGGTCAATCAGCCCCTCAACTGTGCGCGATTATTTTCCACCGCATATGCCAAAACATTTCCTCCATTCTGCAAACTTTAGGAGGAGGTTTCATTGAGCCAAAACTCAAAAAGAGGCGAAATTGACTCTAAGTTTCTTAGAAACTGAATTTGAGTTTGTAACATTTCACTTCTTCGGACCTTCGTACTATTTTCTAGAATTTTCTAAACAAGTCTAAAAAGTCCCCGGCTAAAAATTGTACTGTTTAAGATTTCTTCCCGAGAGGAAATTTCCTCTTTAAATAATTGGCCCCCAAAAAATTGTACTGTTTAAATTTTGCATGAATAGTACAAATTGTACTGATTTTAAGCTTAAAATTGCCTACCCTAAAATATTCAAAATAAGTTATTGTAAATGAATAAGTTACGGCACGGCAAATATAGTACAAAGTATTGAAGAAATGAAATCGCCCTTATTGAAAATGAAGGCTTCCCTAACGCTTCTTCAAAACAACCCTTTTTCTTTTTCAAAAAGGCTATTTTTCTGAGCGGCTGCGCCGCAGGGGCCTGTCGGCCCTGTGGATTTCCCAGCCCTACGGGATCGGGCGCATATATCCGCACCTGACGGTGCTGTGGATTACGCGAGCGGGTGCTCGCTGTGGATTAGTAGATTAGAGGAGAGATGTGGGGCTTGCGCAGCCCCACACCCCGCGGCAGGACTGAGTCCTGCACGCTGCACATCCTGCGGATGTGCTTACAGGTGCTCACGGGGAGTGGCGAGGGGAGAGAAGGGAGAAGAGAGAAGGGATGAGTGATGAGTAAGAAGAGAGGGGTAAGGAAAGGCGTGGTGCACCACTCTTTTGTTGTGAAGACCATCTTTAAGATATCAGCGTTCCGTAAGATATCAGCGTTCCGTCGGCATACTCGGGAAAAAACTTGCAAAGCAAGGTTTTTCATCGCGCCGAGTTGCGCGACGGAACAAGACCTTGCGTTCTTGTGTTAAAAAACATGCAGTCCTGCGCGTAGCGCTCACTGACAACTGAGGAGTACTCATAGAGAATCTTCCTGAAGGGAGACGAAAATGCTCAAAAACCCCTGTTTCCCTTCAAATCACCAAAATAAACCCCTTGGAATCAATAGCTTAATTATGGTACAGATCCAAGTGAACTTAAAGCCGAAAGGCGATTGAGACTCGCTAGCAGAGAGCGGAAGCAGATAAGGTCCGCCAGTTCCCAGTGAATTTAAAGCCGAAAGATTCCACCCAGCGCAGTGGCCGAGTGGGTACGATAATCGTGGGGTGATGTGTGAGAGGGGACTCCAGTCACAGTGTCAGGGCGTTCACGATAAACCTTGTTCTAAGTGAACTTAAAGCGAAAGGCTCCACCCGGCGCAGTGGCCGGGTGGGTACGATAATGTCGGGATGGTGGGTGCGGAGTGGATTTGTATTGACAGTGGTCTGAAAATGATGTACTCTTTTTGCAGAATCGCTCTTTAGGGTAATGTACATGGTGTACATTGGTGGAGTGATGAAGGTTGAGGTGAAAGATGTTTAAATGGGTTTTATGCTTTGTTTTGGTGAGTACGATTTGTTTTTCGGGTGGGACACTTTTTGCTGAAGGGAGCGGGCAGGAAGGGGCAACGTATCATTGGACTGCGACGCGTCAACCTTCTGATCAGCCGAAACCTTTACCTTCAGGAGGAAGTGGCGCAGATTTCAGTTTGATGGATGGCAATACGACCCCATTGTCGCTTGGGATTCTTGCGCCGATTCAGTTGCCCTGGGGTGATTGGGATGTGCGTGGGATTCGCATTTCACCGATTTATGGGCGGTGTGTGAACATGAAGGGCTTGGATGTGGGGTTACTCAATACTGTGGAAGCGGATTTTGCAGGTTTGCAGGTGGGTGCACTGAACAGTGTTTCGCGTGTGCGTGGTTTGCAGATTGGCGTGATTAACTGTGCGTATTACCTTAAAGGTTTGCAGATTGGTGTGATTAATTATGCAGAGGGTGCACGTGGGATTCAGATTGGCGTAGTGAATGTGATTACGAATACAACGCCAGGCTTTTTCCCCATCATTTATGGTTCTTTTTAATTGTAAGGAGGAAAGAGGAGATGAAACGGTCGCTTTGTTTGTTTTACGGAATGGTTGCCGCCTCTATTTTGTGCGCGGAGAAGGTGACGGCTACAGCAGATCCGGTCTCTTTGCGGTTGAAAGACGGCACGGAATTGAAGGTGCAAGCTGCGTATGATGTAGAGGTGAAGGCGCAGAAACCGGCAGAGCCGAGGGCCCATGTGGTGGCGTTGATGGTGAAAAATATTACGGGTAAAAAGGAATTTGATAAGGTTTGTAAGGTTTTGGCTTCTCAGGTGGGGGCACAGATTGCCGGAGCGAATGTGGAGGTCATCGATATGGATGATGCCGTTTTTGCTATGGAGTCTCGCCGGGAATATGATGAGAAGGGGCGGGCTTTACCGACGCAGGATGAGAAGTTGAAGGGGGATACATCACGGATGCATTTGGCAGCGAATGCTGGCGCAGATTATCTGCTGACGGTGACGCTTGACAGGTTTACAAAAAATGTGCGTCGATTGCGGGATCGTCGTTTTGGTAAGGCAACGGATAATTCGGATGTACAGATTGTAAATGAAATTTACAAGATTTCTGCATCGTATCGCATTGCGGATGTTTACACGGGCAGTGCTTTTGATGGGGGTACGTTACAGGCGCAGATTTCAATGCGTAAGACGGCCTTTACCGATGAGGAATTTGGCGAGTACGCCGATGGTTTAGAAGAAGAACTTGCAGCAGCGATGGCAGAAGAGATTCGTGAGAAGGCTCCTGCGTGGCGTGAGGCTTCTTTAGAGAAGAGTGGCATTCCGGTTTCGTTTACGGTTTTGGCTTACGATATGAATAATAAGCCAATTTACTTGCCGGCGTTGAAACAGGATAATTCCATTTTGAATGATCGTATTCCCACGGAGGTGGCTGCGACAGTAGAGGTCGATGGGGTGGCGCGTGGTACGACTGGGTGTACATTACGTCTCTCTCGCGGTGTACATAAGGTGCGCTTCTCGCGTGAGGGGTATGATGATGTCACGATGTCTGTTGTGCCGAGTGAAGGGTTGGCGCTTTCGGTGAATATGCGGATGACAGATGAGGAATACAACCGTGTAAAGGATTCGATTCAGTTTATGCATGATTTGACGATTGAACGCGAACAGAGTCAGGCGGAGATGGCTCAGCGTTTGGGCCATGCCAAGATGCTTGAGCAGAGTGGTTTGCAGATTAAGGCGGATAAACTGCCAGATGTGGTCGGAGGGCAGGCGCCGATGTTTATTGACTGGTTAATGAAGTAATTTGAAAGGGGGATTAACGATGAAATCTGGCAGTTTAAAATGGTTAGCACTGGCGGTGATGATGCCGGTGATTGCTTTGGCGCAGCAGAAGACGCTCTATGTTGCGCGCGTTACCGCGAATGATTCGCTGAAGGCTGAGGTGGCGCATGATGAACGTGCGCAGCTTTTGGGGCGCGTGATTGAGAGTTTGGACGAACATCTGATCTCTGAGATTGTTTCCTCTCGCAAGTATCGTGTTCTGGAGCGTTCGGATGCTTTGGAAGAGTTGCTTCGTGAACAGGCTCTTGATGAAGCAGGGTTGGTGGCGAAAAAAGGTGCTCAGGCTAATGAGATGATTGGTGGAGAGTATGCTTTAATCGTCTCAATTGATGCTTTCCAACAGGTCACGGATGTAGCTGTTTTCAATGGTGTACATCGTGCGAAGGTACGTTATCAACTCTCTACTCAGATGCGTGTGATTGATACAAGCACTTCTGAAATTATTGATGCGTCGAATCAGCAACTTGAAAAGGTGGATATTGCCGATGTTTCCAACACCTCGAATCGTCGTTTTGGACGGTTTGATTCAATGTTGCCCAAACTGACACGCGAAATGGCTGAGGCAAGTACGAAATTCTTAATCGCCGCAACTTTCCCGCCCAAGATTATTGATGTGGACGAGATTTACGTTACGATTAATGCCGGCGAAGGCATTTTTAAGGTCGGTGATGTCTGTAAAGTTTATGGCAAGACGCGCACTGTAACCGATCCTGATACGGGTGTCACGCGTAAGATTAAGGGGCGTCCTATGGGCACAGTAAAGATTACGGATGTAGAATCTGACTATGCACAGGGCGAATTAATCGGTGATACACGTGCATCCGTCGGTTCGCAGGTTAAACCCATGGAGAAGAAAGAATGACAAAAGTTCAAGCAATGATGCGGACAAAACGCACCTTTGGGGTGGCTTTGTCGCTGATATGGATGGGTTTAATGGTGGGCTGCGCGAGCTATTCAGAGCGCGTTGCAGAATATCGTCAGGTGTTTGGCACTGGCGATACGGACAGGGCGGTGGAACTGATCAGTGACATGGCTGAGGATGGTGCTGAAGATGAACATGGGCGAGATACGCTTGTGCTTCTTTTAGAGGCTGGTGCTACTGCGCGTGCAGCAGGGCGTGAAAGGGCGAGTCAGGCCTTTTTCAATCGCGCTGAACGCATCTATGATTATTGGCAGAACATGGCAAAGGTCTCTATCAGCCGCGAAGGAATTTCACTTTTGACCAATCCTGCAACATTGCCGTATCGTGGTTCTGGGGCGGATATTTTGATGGTGAATACCTACCAGGCTTTGAATGCGTTACAGGCAGGTAAAATTGCTGATGCGCGTCAACCTCTGGTGCGATTGGATAATCATCAGAAAGAGATTGTCGCAGTGAATGCCGAGCGTATTGAAAAGACGCGTGAGGCGGTTGAAAAAGACGAAAATAGCGCAAGTATTGACAAGACATCCTCGAGCGGAGAGATGGCTGAGGCCACCGATGAAATCATGAAAGAGTTACCTGATACACGCGGGTATGAACTGTATGTGAATCCTTTCTCGGAGTATCTCTACGCGTTTTATCACCTTTATGCAGGTGTGGATGATGCAGATCGTGAAATGGCGCGGTTCCGCATGACACGTGCGCTTTCAATGGCACCTGAAAATAAGACTATTCGTCAGGATGTTGAACGCCTCAATGCTGGTGCAAAAATTCCAGCTGGGGTGTATCTTTTCCATGAGAATGGGATGGCGCCTTATCGTGAAGAGTTCTCAATCCTGCTGCCCATCTATGCTGGTGGAACCTTCTCCTTTGTCAGCATCGCCTTGCCGAAGTTGAAGGTTGACAAGAATGTTGGCCCCTTTGCCACCCTTCGTGGAGGTGGTCAAGTAGGCGTAGCTGAGCTGGTTTGCGACATGGAGGCGGTCATTGCCAAGGAATATGATAATGATTATCCTGGCATTTTGACACGTGCGATTGCTTCTGCTACTGCGAAAGCGGTCGCTTCGTATGCTGCGAATTACGCTGCACGTCAGAGTGGTAATACCTATATGCAGATTGCTGCATTGCTTGGGACTGCACTTTATCAATATGGCACAGCTACGGCAGATACACGCAGTTGGAATGCTTTGCCGAAGCATATCGGTGTGGGACGCATTGACATGCCGGCTGATCGTCAGGTAACGATTACGCAGGACGGGCGTACCTTGCAAACACTTACATTGCCTGAAACCGGAGAGGTGTGGGTCATCTGTGTACGCACGATGCATGCGAATAGTAAAGCCTGCGTGATGGCATTCAAGATCCGTTGATTTTATGTTATTATTTCAGCAACAACAGTAAGGAAAGGGAATACGTATGAAACAAGCTCTTTTTTGTGCGGCTTGCATTGGGATGTTCCTGATGGTGGGCTGCGCAGGTGTTTCTGTCAATACGGTAGAAAATGCAAATAAGTCTGCTGCGATGAATATTATTCGTGACAGTCGCGTGGATACCGATTTGAACTTCGCAGATGATTTTGGCGTAGTACGGATTAATACTGCAGAAAATGCAGCAGGATTACTTCGCGTGCAGCTCGAAATGGAAAACTTTACACGTAATCGCCTGACGGTGAATGCGCAGATGGAGTGGTACGATGCTGCTGCGATGAAAATTGACACCGCAGGAGGTGGCTGGCAGCAATATGTCTTTGAAGCGCGTGAAAGCCGGAGTCTTTCTTTTACTGCACCTTCGCGTGAGGCGCGGGACTTCCGCATTAAATTGTTGAATGCCGATAACTAATCTTCTTCATGCGGCAGTTTCCCTGAAGAAATTATCGGATGATAAAAACCGTACACATTAAAAAAGGAACTCAAAAGATGAAAAACATTGCATTTTTAGCAGGTTGCGCATTACTTGGTGTATTTTTGACGGGCTGTGTTGCACAGCAGCCCCGTCGTATTGTTGCAGGTGGTACAGAAGCGATCACCTCTATGGGTGTGGACTTGCAGGACTTCAAGAATGCTGCAGGTCAGCTCACGCAAGCCATGCTCAACAATGGTCACATTGTTAATTTTGAGAAAAAGAATGGTCGTCTGCCTGTGATTAATGTCGGCAGCATTATCAATAAAACAGATTTGTCCATTGACCTGGCTCAGATTGCAGGCCGTATCAATGAAGACCTGCTCAATAGCGGACTCGTTGAAATCGTGGCAAACGATGCCGGAGCAATTGCTGCCAATAAGGAAGACGCCTTCATGAATGATGTCGCCGTGAATAGAGATGACGCAGCAGACTTCTACATGGAAGGTACCATCAATCTGCTCACGGCTGCCAATGCAGACCTGCGTGAGAAGAATTATACTTTCCAAATTCGCCTCAACAATCGCCAGCGTCGCACCGTCTTCCAGAAGTCGGTTGATATGGCAAAGCAGGGCGGCAAGGGTTCTTCCATCGGCTGGTAATCCCATAAACGACCACTGATCCATCGCCTCTCCGGATGTCGGGGAGGCGTTTCTTTTTCTCTCTGCAAAAGAGTCTAATTTGACGAAAGAAACGCCCCCTCACAAAATCAAAAAAATAAGTGTACCCATTTTCAAAATCAAAAAGGCTAATATTGAAAACGAAAACAACCCTTTCTGCGTTTGAAAAAGGCTAATATTGCCGAAGAATAGGGTACCATTTTCCTCATCAATATGGTACCATATTCTTCAAGGGTCTCGCCCTTTTTCACTTCTTCGGACCTTCGTACTATTTTCTAGAATTTTCTAAACAGGTCTAAAAAGTCCCCGGCTAAAAATTGTACTGTTTAAGATTTCTTCCCGAGAGGAAATTTCCCCTTTAAATAATTGGCCCCCAAAAAAATTGTACTGTTTAAATTTTGCATGAATAGTACAAATTGTACTGATTTTAAACTTAAAATTGCCTGCCATAAAATATTCAAAATAAGTTATTGTAAATGAATAAGTTACGGCACGGCAAATATGGTACAAAGTATTGAAGAAATGAAATGTAACAAACTGGATTTGAGTTTGTAACAAACTGAACAGTAAAAGTGGCAGGATTGTGATATGATGAGCGCAAGGTTACATTATTAAATGTATTTGTTCTACGTTCGTATGGAGGTTACTTATGAGTCCACGTCTTTTAAATGTTCGCAATACGATTGCTAACATCGCTTATTGATTAATCCCGTTGCCATATTTGGTTCGCGGGAAACAGTATTATGCAGCAAGAGCTGAAATCCACCCGGCAAGCTTAAAAACCATCGCCCAGCAGATGGTTCGCGAAGGATCAAAGTATGCTGAACATGAAATTTTGGGCATAGCCGAACAGATGATGGATGTCATCATTGACAATCTTCGCCATGGCCGCTCGGTTAATTTTGGCTCCGTTATGCGCTTTCGCCCAACCATTAAAGGTGCTTTCACAACCAAAGACGAAGCATTTGATAGTAGCAAACATCAGCTCTTAGTTTCGGTCTCTGCAGGGTCACGCTTGCGTCATGCGTTAGAGGGTGTAACGGTTGAAAAGGTTGATGCCATTACAACTCCTGAACTGCGTGACGTGGAAGTAACGCCTTCTGGGGAGACTACGTTTGTTCTGGTGAATGGGCGTCATTTGTATTGTGAGCAATTGGGGAAACAGGCGAAGTGGTTTGTCATTGTTGACCAACAGCGCACTGCGATTACGCCCATTCTGCAAAAGAAGTCTGGCAAAGAGGTACTTTTCTCGCTCAATAGCGCAGATTACCCCACTGGCACCACAATTCAACTGCTTTTCCAACAGGAGAAGGGTGCCACCCGACAAACGTTTATGAGCGCACCTGTAACGCTCTAAACTGCGTCCAATCATCCGTTCAAAGAGGCGCGCTCGTGCGTTGCTTCTTTCGGATTCTTCTACATAACATTCCTAATCCAACCACCTGCTTTTTTTGAAAAAGGCAGGACGAATGGGGTGGGTTTAGACTATAATGTGGGGCGTGAGTACACAGACTTCTTCACCTGCTTGTCGCGTTGCGTTTTGTTATCCGCCGATTCCGTCGGAGAAGGGGGTGCCTTTACTCTCGCAGAACCGCCAGTTTCAGTGGTTTAGCCATCCTACCGCAATCTATCCCGTGGTCCCTGCAAGTGCTGCGACGCTCTTGCAGTCGCGTGGTTATGCCGTATTGTGGTTGGACGGGATCGCACGTTCAATGACGTCTGAGCGCTTTTGGAAAGAACTTGAGGCGTGGGCGCCCAACGTGGTATTCCTTGAGACAAAGACGCCTGTGGTACGATTTCATTTAGCATGGGCGGCCCAACTCAAAGCGCGCCTCCCCCAATGCCGTCTTGTTATGGCAGGCGACCATGTCACGGCATGCCCAGAAGAGGTGCTTGGAAGTGGCGTAGTGGATGCGGCACTTAAGGGTGGCGACTATGACTTTGCCCTGCTCTCTTGGTTGGAGGGGCGCGAGATTCCAGTGGATCTTTCAATGCTTCCGCAGATTGATCGCGACCTAACCCGTTGGGAAGACTACGCCTATCGCAATGGCAACTTCGCAAAGACGCCCGGCGCGTATATCATGAGCGCACGAGATTGTTGGCACGGCAAATGCACCTTTTGCGCATGGACAACGCTCTATCCCACCTATCGCGTCCGCCCGGTGGAGCAGGTCTTGGATGAAATCGGCGCTTTAATTGACCGAGGCGTCAAAGAAATCATGGACGATGCGGGCAGTTTACCAACAGGTAAGTGGCTCAAGGATTTTTGTGAGGGAATGATTACGCGCGGTTATCACCGCAAAGTACGAATTGATTGCAATATGCGCTTCGGCGCACTCTCAGCGGAAGAGTACAAACACATGCGCCGCGCGGGCTTCCGCCTCGTACTCTTCGGCGTGGAATCTGCCAATCAATCCACGCTTGATAAGCTCAACAAAGGTCTCACCGTGCAGCAAATCTATGATGGGGCAAAGGCGGCCTCTGCCGCAGGGCTGGATGTGCATATTACCCTAATGTTTGGTTATCCGTGGGAGACGGCAAGCGATGCCGCCAAAACGGTTGCACTCGGACGTGAATTTCTCCGCACTGGACGCGCTGCAACTTTACAAGCAACGTGGCTTGTCCCCTATCCTGGCACGCCTCTCTTTAAGGCATTAGATCAAGCGGACCAACTCCTTACGCGTGATTGGGAAGCCTACGATATGCGTTCACCTGTGATGAAATCTCCGATGACAGAGGCTGAGATTCGCGCCTGCATCGCGGAGACCTATCGGGGCTTTTTGCACCCAATGGCCATTCTGCGCCAAATCCTTCGCGCAGCAAAACATCCCGCCTACCTCTTCAGAGGCGCGGCGGCGCTCGCAGGTCATCTACGCGACTTCGTTCAGCACTCATCCAAACGCTGAAGCGTAATTCCCACCGTCTCCACACCTTCTGGCACTGCTGCAGGACGCATTCCAGGCACTGCTACAATCGTCCCCGCACAATCACAAAAGAGCGGATAACCATTTCGAGCAGTAGCGGGCACACGCAAATCAGTCAAAACATCCTGAATCTTTCGCGAACCGCGCAACCCACGTGGCCGAAAACGATCCCCAGCCTGACGCGAACGGACGGTGAGTGGCAAGGGCAGGCGCAGTTGCGCAGCGTCATCTCCCACCGTAATTTGCCAATTCCCAAAGCGATATACACCAGGCGAAGTAATCGTAAGCATTGGCGGCGCGGGCGATGCCTCAGCTCGACGCACCTGCCACTGCGTGTCTGAAAGGCGCACAATCACGCGATTGCCTGAGACCGTCGCCGTGTTGTTTTGCGGAAGCATTAAGAGCGTTTCGGTTTGCCGACGCGTTAATTCACCCAACCATCCACGCAAAATCCGTCGCAACAAGACTGGATGTACCGCAGGTTTCACCTCCAAGCGCCACGCAGAGCGGTGAATCACACTCGCCTCCGCGCACGCCGCGATAAACGCATTCTCCTCAGAAAGGACATCTGCCGCCGCATTTACCCCTGCAACAAAGTGTGGCAAAACCCCTGGCAATGCAGCGCGAATTGCATTACGTGGAATTGACAAATCGGCATTTGAAACATCCTCTCTCCACGTTTGACCACGCGCCTCCAACCACTTTACCTGATCCAAATGCGTCTCATCCAAAAGCGGTCGCACCAATTTTAATCGCGCATCCCACGGTGCTTGATTCTCAAATCCAAAACTCGTCAATCCCTCTGCGCCACACCCGCGTGCCAAACGCAACACGACATTCTCCGCTCGATCGCCGGCATGATGCGCCAAAAGCAAACCCGTCAACTTCAATTCTTGTGCCGACTCCGCAAAGAAATTCATACGATGGCGACGCGCAAAGACCTCCTTCGTCTCTCGCGTTGTCCACGGTTCTGTACAACGTCCCACACGCAAGGTTACCCCTCGTGTCGCACACAGCTCCCGAACGAAGACCTCATCGGCGTCCCCCTCCTCATCTTCAAAGGCGTGATTGAAGTGAAGCGCGACCATCGGGAAGCCGACTTCTAAGCATTTTAAGAGCAGTGCAGTGGAGTCTGCTCCCCCACTTAAACAGAGCCCCCACCGCTCTCCTGGACGAACTTCAGGTAGTTTCATTCTGGCAACTCCTGTGAAAGAAAAGCCGACAGAGAGTCATCTAATTGTGCACGCGGGCCACGTTCAACCCACAAGAGCGACATCTGGGCGGCAAGTGCGGCACGTCTACGACGTAATCCCGGCGTTTGTAAGGCGCGAAGCACTGCGAGCCGTTGCAATTCCAGAGCATAACGCGTCTCACGTACGGCAAGGGAGCTTCCCGAGAGCACTGGCAATGCAGCGAGTTCATCCAGTTCATCAAGCGTTTTACGGAGCGCATCGGGTTCCAACTTCGGCGCATCAGAAAGTGGCAGATTATAGGCTTGGAAGAGTTTTGTGGCATTACCCGCAGCAGCATTTGCCGTTAGGTAAGTATCGCCCAAGCGTAAGAGGCACTCACCCAACCCATCTTCACCGCATAAAACATCCGTTAATGCCGCCACATCAGGCTCTGCAGTTGAATTCCACGCAAGTGCACCAGCAAAGGCAAGCGCAGGAAGGGAAATCGCAAGGGGTTGCCAATGACCCGCATCGCCCCAGTCTGTAAGCAGAATGCCTGACGATGCCACAGATGCGGCGGCTCGAATATTGGCGAGCATATTGGACGTTCTACCGCAGAAACTACGCCACGATGAAGTACCTGGACTGACGACAACCTCCAAGCCCTCCGCTTGCAATCGTTCCGCATTCGCGACAATTGGGTCAGAAGCTTCATAACCCCACACGAGCCAACGCGCCTCTGGTAAGATACGTTTAACCTCAGGCAAAATCTCTGGATGGCGAATCAACATATCCGCCCAAAGCTCTGGACGTTTGCCATGATGCAACGCAACATCGGCCATTTCACGCATATAGCCCAAATAAAGCGCCGCTTTATCCTCACACTGCGAACGCCCCTGCCCCAAATCAAAGACCTCATCGCCGCCAAGATTCACCGTCGTCGCATGCGGAAAGCAGGGCAAGAGTTCATTAAGAAGCCCCTTCACAAAATCACGCGTGGCGCGGTCGGCTGCAAAAAGGCCCGTGGGATGCGCCTGAATACTGCCCCATGGCGTCCGCGCGCCTCCCTGTGGCAACTCTGCATAACGTAAATAGTCCGGATGCTTCAGCCAACGTTCAAAGTGTCCCAAGGTATTTTGATTCGGAACAAGTTGAACAAATCGCGCCGCACAGTAGGCCTCCAATGCCGCAATATCCGCAGGGGTGTACGGCGAAGTCTTCCCCCACACCGCAGCATGGTCGCGATAAGCAAAGACATTTTCAAAGTAAAGCTCTAAGCGATTCATGCCCAACAAGACGAGTTGGTCCACCACGCTGAAGAGCGTCTTCAAGCTATAGGTGCGATTACGCGAGACATCAAGCATCACCCCACGCACCGCCTTTTGCGGGGCATCCTCGCCGCACCCGCACGGCAATTGACCGCGCGCCAATTCACGTTTTAAAAAAGCACAACACCGAAAAAGCCCCTCTGCCGAAGTCGCACGCGCCGCCACGCCCTCTGGTGCAATCGTAAAGGCATACGCCTCTGGCGAAGCCTCCGAAACAATCTCAGGCACTTCAGGTAAGGCCTCTGGCGCACCAAACGTCAATGTATAATTTGGGCCCGTACAACATTGGCGCACCCCACCCTGCGGCACAAGCGATTCGGCTAAACGCAAGGCGTGCGGAAGGGGCTCTGGTGCGGTAAACGTAAGCACCGCATACGGCGGAAGAGAAAAAAATCCCCCGTGCGCATCAAAGCGACGCGGGGGAATTAAGAAAGGCGTTGCGGCCGTCATGTTAAAGCACGGGGGCGCAAGCTTCGCCTTCGGTCAGGCGCGTGTAGCATTCGGCATAGATTGCCTGAGTCTTTTCAATCACCTCATCAGGCAACGGAGGTGCCGGAGGCTGATGGTTGAAATTGATGGCGTCCAACCAGTCACGCACGAACTGCTTATCCATGCTGGGAGGATTGCTGCCGATGGCATAGGTAGACTTCGCCCAGAAACGAGACGAGTCAGGGGTCAAAGCTTCGTCCGCAAGAACAACATTGCCCGCTTCATCCAAACCGAATTCAAACTTCGTATCGGCGAGGATAATACCACGGCTTTCTGCGTGCTTTGCTGCTTCAGTGTAGAGCGCAATAGAGAGGTCGCGAAGCTTCGTCGCCAATGCTTCGCCCACGTCCTTGGTCATTTCCTCAACGGTCACAGCCATATCGTGGTCGCCAATCGCAGCCTTCGTGGTGGGCGTGAAGAGCACTTCGTCAAGCTTGGAGGCATTCTGATAACCCTCGCGCAGCTGCTGACCATTCACCGTGCCCTGCTTCTTGTATTCTGCCCAACCGCTTCCCGTGAGATAACCACGCACGATGCATTCGTAAGGAACAACCTTCAACTTACGCACCAACATCGAACGGCCCTGCAATTCAGGCATTTCATTGAAGGGAGCCGGATAGTCTTTCACATCCGCAGAAATCAAGTGAGTGGGGCAAATGTGACCCAACTTGCGGAACCAGAAGGTCGAAATGCTATTCAACACCTTACCCTTGCCAGGGACACCGTCATCCATAATCACGTCAAACGCGCTCAAACGGTCGGTCACAACGATGAGAATCTTATCGCCAAGATCATAGATATCGCGCACCTTACCCTGAATCTTATCCATGCCAGGGACGTTCACTTCCATCAGCGCACCGCGCTTATCAAATTTCATAGTCGCTCCTTATTTCAAATAGAAAACGCTCCTTATTATCTCTAAAATTCGCACGCGATGCAAGCGAATGTACGCAAAGAATCCCATTTACCCCTCAAAAAGCACTAAAAAACACCCCGAGTGCCAATAATTTTAAATTATCACCAATACTCTCTCAAAAGGAATAGATTCACGGCTGATTACGCAATATGAAGAAACACCTCCCTCATATCCCCTACAAACAGTGTATCTTCTCCACATAATTTAACCATCAACGTAATCTAAAATATCATTCAAATAGATTGTTTGACAATTTTGTAACGCCTGAGATAAACTATAGATGAGTGAGAATTGTCTTATGTATTTCAACTCGAAAGGGCTTCGTATGCAATCAACTCCTCCAAAAGTTTCAATCGTTATTCCCGTCTACAATATCGGCGAGGTGATTATACGAACGCTTGAGAGTATTCAAGCACAAACAGAGCAGTCCTTTGAAGTCATTTGCGTAAATGACGGATCAACGGACAATGGAAAAACACTTGCAGTATTGGAAGCATGTGCTGCGAAAGACTCTCGAATTCGTGTTGTAACACAACCCAACACTGGCCCTGCCGCGGCTCGTTCCAATGGTCTTTCTTTAGCTCGTGGAAAATTTTTCTATGCATGTGACCAAGATGACGTATTGCACCCACAACTTTTAGAGTATTCTCTATGGGCTCTTGAGCACTATCATGCAGAATTCATTGCATTCCGATATCAAACCTTTTATGGGGAGTCTCCATCACCCCAGCCTCTGCCAAAAGACTTTGAGACAATTCCAATCATAATTGCTGATGATTCCGTTCGACAGAATACCCCTAAACAATACGTCCAAGCACATGAAATCCATACCGACAATTGGATTCAATTTTCAACAACTGCATTAGCCCGAACTTATCCCTTTTTAGCAGATGCCTCATTGCCGCGTCCTTTCGCCTTGCTTCAAAAGGCCGAGCGATGGGTTGTCTCGCAAGCAGTGTTGTATTTTTACAATGGTGGGCAAGAAAACTCAATGATGCATAACACTATCTCACTTAAGAAAATCGCCTGTCAGCATACCGAGGTCCGTCTTCTCTTTGACCTCTACACAGAAGAGCGAGAAAAGAACGACCCAATTGGTCTTTGGGCTCATCAACGTAAATGGTACATCATTAAGTTTCTGAAGATTACGTTCAATATGATTCGACGTGGAAAATCATTGTCACGTGAAGAACGCGATTTGCGACTTCGTGCATTTACAGACATTCTTTATGAATTCTTTATTGAAAAGAAAATCTCATTTCGTGATGTAAGTTTCCGTCATAAAATTGCCTATCTTTGGCTTCTCTTTAGGTTTAAATTTCTAAAGCGTACATAGTTATTTGCATAAAAGTAAAAGAATTTACGCTTTTACCTAAAGGTTAAAAACACTTACACACGCTCCTATCGCCATCCCCTACATTCTTTTTTGTAGGGGATGGTGACTTCGATAAGGCCTGCGGCGTAACAAGCGATTTCAAGGGGATTGTAGACGAAGTGGAGACCGTCTTCTGCAAGGTAACAATTATCCGTGAGCGTGAGGGGTACTAACAAGTTTTCTGCCCCACCGAGGCGTTGGATGATTGAGGCTTTAATTGCATCTTGATGCGCAGAAAGGTTTGTGCGTGAAAGGAGTTCTGCAACAGTCAGTTTGCATCCCGTTTTGCGATCAAGGGTTCCCACGGTTACAGTGGTCATCCCATGTGCGCCGCCCGTGTATTCAAAAGCTTCAACTCGATAGCTCAAATAATCGGCATCGGCATAGACAATGCTACAGTCCGTTTTATACTCATGCGCATGAATAGGACTGCGTAATGCATCGGGAGTCCGCTCGCCATCAAGTGCCAAGTCGCGACAGAAGGCGACATAGGCGTCCACCTCATTCATAGGAGTCTCTGCAAGTGGAGTCGTGCACCCCACGCAACCAAGAAGTGTAATGACGAACATCGGAAAAAGAATTTGTTTCATCGTGCCATCTTTCAAAAAGTAATTAATCATCAAAGCGTATCAGGAATGTCAGCTAAAAGCGCCTCCAGGTGTTCGCGTCCCGCTTGAAGTGCTGCGGGATTGACATTCGGCGCAGGTTCAAAGACGCGAATAAGACCCAGCTTGCGCAAGAGGGGCATCAAGGCGTGATAATCCACCTCCCCCTCACCAGGGGCGCAGTGATCTTCTTCCAATCCACGCACATCGTGGATGTGAGTGCCAACGGTAAAGTCTAACGTAAGCGCAAGCGTTTCAGCAACAGGCCAATCGCCCGTACGGGCTTTGCGTTCGCCATGGCCAATGTCATACCAAGCCGTAAGGAAGGGCGAAGGGAAGCGTTCACGCAAAAAAGCGCATTCCGCTGGATCGGGGAAGGCTTCCAAGCCCGGCAAATTCTCAAAAGCGAGCGCAATGCCTGCATCTTCAAAGCGTGGCAAAAGCATGTCCAACGCAAACGAAACAGCGTCCACCCAGTGGGGGGCGGCGGCTTCACGGTAGGCGCGTTCGCGTTCAACGAGGTTCAGATCAGCCTGACCTGTTGCTTGAAGTGCGCGAGAAAGTTGGGAACGATACGGGCGCGAACCAAAAAGGCGACCTGGCTCGCGAAGTTCAACGCGCCCCCCATGGGTAACAATCGCACGTGCGCCAAATCGCGCCGCCGCATCTAATGTACGAAGCATGGCTTGAATCGCAGCTTGACGTTCTTCCGCATCAGGAGAAGCGAGGCTGAACACCTCTGGGCCAAGTTGAGGCATACTCAGCGGCATTGGGCAAAACGCATGAACACTTGAAACGGTGAGCCCTTCGGCCGTAAGCGCATCCTCCCACGCATCAAGCTCCACATCACGCGTAAAATAACCCAACTCAACCGTCGCAAAGCCGAGAGCAACCGTACGAGCGGCCATTTCTTCTGGCGCATAATGGCGACCAGCAAAATAAGAGGTGGAAAGCGAAAACTTCATACTAACAGTGTATCAAAATACACTATTCATGCGTAAATTTGGTATACTTATGCGGATTTTATTTTTTAAGGATGCAAGGATTATGGAAGACAAAGCGTCATTGAACCCCGCAACCGAATCGGATACCGCACGCCACTTTTTACGTCAATGGATTGAAGAAGACCTCGCCGCAGGCAAGAATGACGGCACGGTGGTGACTCGTTTCCCTCCCGAACCCAATGGATGGATTCACATTGGCCACGCAAAGGCGGTGTGGGTTGATTTCGGTATGGCGAGCCTCTTTAACGGCAAGTGTCACTTACGTATGGACGATACCAACCCGTCAAAAGAAACGGATGAATTCGTCGAGCAGTTAAAGAAAGACATCTCTTGGCTTGGCTATTCGTGGGACAAGTTCTTCTACGCCTGCGATATGTTTGAAACCATGTGGGACATCGCAGAAGAACTTATTCGTCGCGGCCAAGCCTATGTGTGCGAACTCTCGCAGGATGAGTGGAAGGCTTATCGCGGCATTCCGCAGGAACCCGGCAAACCCTCTCCTTATCGCGATCGCAGTCCAGAAGAAAACCTTGACCTCTTCCGTCGGATGCGCGCTGGCGAATTCGCCGAAGGTACGCGTTGTTTGCGTGCGAAGATTGATATGGCTTCGCCCAACATCCACTTCCGCGACCCAGTGATTTACCGCATTGTCAATCAGCCGCACTATCACACTGGCGACAAGTGGCATTGCTATCCGATGTATGACTTCGCGCATCCGATTGAAGATGCGCTCGAAGGGGTGACACACTCCATGTGCACCCTTGAATTTGAAGTCCACCGTCCGCTCTATGATTGGGTGATTGACCGCCTCGCAGAACAGGGCCGTCTGGTTGTGCGCGATGGTAAGACAATTCGCCCGCAGCAGCGCGAATTTGCCCGTCTCAACCTCACCTACACCGTGATGAGTAAGCGCCTGCTCCGTCAATTAGTGGAAGAAGGTCACGTGGACGGCTGGGATGACCCCCGTATGCCCACCGTGGCAGGTATGCGTCGTCGCGGATATACCGCAGCGGCCATTCGCGACCTCTGCGAACGCACGGGCGTTTCAAAGTACAAATCGCTCACCGATCTTGCATTACTTGAGTGGTGTGTCAGAGACGACTTAAACCGCATCTCCACGCGTCGTATGGCGGTTTTGGACCCGGTCAAGCTCGTCATTGACAACCTGCCTGAGGACGCAGAACTCACTGCCGAAGTGCCGAACAATCCTGAAGACGAAACTGCGGGCAAACGCGTACTTCGCTCCGGTCGTGAGCTTTGGATTGACCGTGATGACTTCATGGAAGTTCCCGTGAAGAAATTCTTCCGTGTCACAGTCGGCAACGAGGTACGTCTGCGCGGCCTCTGCCTCTTTACTTGCACGCACATCGTGAAGGATGCAGAGGGTAATGTTACCGAAATCCACGGCACCTACGACCCCCAGAGCAAGGGAGGCAATCCCTCTGATGGGCGCAAGGTCAAGGGTACCATCCACTGGGTCAGCGCCAAGTACGCGAAGACCGCAGAAGTGCGTCTCTACGACCGCCTCTTCGCATTGGAAGACCCCATGTCGTGCCCGAGTGGCAACTTCCTTGATGCCCTCGCACCAGAAAGCATAAAGACGATTACGGCATACGTGGAGCCCCTCCTCGGCGACGCCCTTCCTGGCGAACACTATCAGTTTGAACGCGTTGGCTACTTCACGCCAGATATCCATGCTTCCAAGCCTGGCACACCCGTCTTCAACCGCACGGTAACTTTGAAGGATTCCTTCAAGCGTTAAACCCATCTATGACACCCGATGCGGGTGGAAAAGACGTATCACAAGGACGCGACCCGAGTCGCGTCCTTGTGCTTTATTCCTCCAAGCCTTCTTCAAAATGCTTAAATTCCTCACGCAAAAAGACTTTTGTGCGTATTTCAGTAGAAATTAACACGCTTTCTCTTCTATTAGTACACGCGTGCGCACTTATTTTGTGATAGAATAAATATGATTTTTCTTTATTAGGAGTTTTTTAGGTTATGGATTGCGAAGGTCTTGTAAAGCAGTGGTTGAGCGCGGCATTTGAAGCAGTAGAGCCTGGATGTGGCGGTGGCAAAGTTGTGCCCTCAAAGGATTCGCGTTTTGGCGACTGGCAGTGCAATGATGCCATGGGCATCGCCAAGCGTGCAGGCAAAAATCCGCGCGCATTAGCCGATGCCGTAATTCAGGCACTCCCCTTGCCTGATATTTTGGAAAAGGCAGAAGTCGCAGGACCTGGTTTTATCAACTTAACCCTCTCGAACCGCGCCCTCGCTGATGGCGTGGAATCGCTCAGCAATGATCCCCACCTTGGCGTTCCGCAGAGCGGTGCGAACGAAAAGGTTGTCATTGACTACTCCTCCCCTAACGTGGCGAAGCCGATGCACATCGGCCACATTCGTAGCACGGTAATTGGTAATGCGATTGACCGCATCCTGCGTGCGCTGGGTTATCTCGTCATTGCCGACAACCACCTTGGTGACTGGGGAACGCAATTTGGCATCCTCATCATGGGCTACCGCCACTTCCTCACCGATGACGAACGCGCCAACCTCACGGTAGAACTCCTCGAAAAGGTCTACGTGCAGAGCTACAACGCCACCAAGGAAGATCCCGCATGGTTGGACGCCTGCCGTGAAGAGCTCGTGAAGTTGCAGGCTGGTGACGAAGCCAACCTCGCTGTATGGAAGCGCTTTATTGAAATCTCCCTCGGTGAATTTGGTCGCATCTATAACCGCCTTGATGTAAGCTTCGACCTCTATCGTGGCGAAAGCTACTACCAGCCGATGTTGGAGCCCGTCGTTGAAACGCTCAAGGAAAAGGGCTTAGCCACCTTGAGCGAAGGCGCATGGATTGTGGACATGAAGGATGAAGGCTTGGAAGTGGCCATTGTTCGCAAGCGTGACGGCGGCTTCAACTACACCTCCACCGACATCGCCACGGTCAAGTCGCGTACTGAAGAATTTGACCCTGCGCGTATCATCTACGTCACCGATGATCGTCAGCAACTTCACTTCAAGCAATTCTTCGCCATCTGCGGCAAGCTTGGCTTCTGCGCCAAGGCGGCACTCCAGCACGTTCCCTTCGGTCTCATGCGCTTGCCTGAAGGCACCTTCTCCACACGCCAAGGCAACGTGATTAAACTTGAAACACTCCTCGATGAAGCAGCTGCCCGTGCACGCAAGATTGTGGACGAAAGTCACCCCGATTGGACCGAAGAGGAACGCGCAACCCTCGCTGAAGCAATCGGCATCGGCGCCATTAAGTATGCCGACCTCTCCCACGACCCTGCCACAATGATTGTCTTCACTTGGGAACGTGCCCTTGCGCTTGAAGGCAATAGCGGCCCCTACTTGCAATATGCTAACGCCCGCCTGAACTCCCTGCTCGCACGTTATCGCGCAGAAACGGGTCGCAAGCCAAAGGACAATCCGCTCCTAATCACCGGCGATGCCGAAAAGGCCCTCGCCCTTCACCTCTTGCAATATCCCAATGCCGTGCAGCGCGCAGGTGACCTCTGTAAGCCGAGCGTCTTAGCAGACTACCTCTACCAGCTCAGCCAACTCTATAGCAGCTTCTACCAGTGTTCGCCCGTATTGAAGGCGGATCCCGCAGTGCGTGATTGCCGTATCCGCTTGTGCGATGCCGTCTCTAAGGTCTTGCGTGCTGGTTTGACCTTGCTCGGTATTCCGACTCCGGAAAGGATTTAAGTGAACCATGTTTGATTCGCTCCTGCTCGCCGTAGGCACCACGGGCCCCTTCCGAGCCTTTATGGACTCGGACATCATGGGTCAGATGATTGTCATCATCCAAATTGTGATGAGCATCTGCTCTTGGGGGATGATGTTAAGCAAGAAGGCAAGACTTGACGATATTCATAATCGTTCGGCACGCTTCGTAGACGCCTTCGTAAAGAAGAACGACCCCTTGGAAATCTTCGTGGAGTATGCCCACGCACCGCATGCGCTCACCGAAACACCGATGGGCAACGTCTATGTGAAGAGTTGCGAACGCCTCGCCACGTTGGTGCCAGTTGAACAACGTCAACGCATGAGCATTGACCCCACCTATCGCCTGAGTCTCACACGAAAGCAAATGGACCTCGTGGAGTCTGTCTGCGCTCACTCCGTGGAAGAGCAATGCGTCAATCTGAGCGGACCTGGCATGACGTGGATTGCCATCTTCACCAGTTCTGCGCCACTCATGGGTCTTTTCGGCACCGTTTGGGGTGTGATGTACGCCTTCCAAGCGATGGCTGCGTGTGGAAGTGCTGACATCGCAGAATTGGCTCCTGGCATCTCCTCGGCATTGCTTACCACGGTGGTTGGCCTCGTGGTAGCAATCCCCTCAACAATTGGCTATAACCTGTTGCAGGGGCGTTTGGAATCGGAAAGCGTTGACCTTGAAGGTTTCGGCGAAGACCTAATGGGTAAATTGCGATTGCACTACCTTGAGGATCGCTAATTATGTTACGCACACGGCTCTCCCGCAGAAAACGTAAACCTCGTCAAATCAATGGTCAAATTGATATGACGCCGATTTTGGACATGACGTTTCTGTTGCTGATTGCCTTCATCATCACCTTCCCTGCACTGCAAAACGGAGTGACACTGCGCTTGCCTAAGGCCTCAGGAGATCCGCTTGAAAATAACGATCCCTTCACCGTAAGCATCACCGCAGAAGGCCGCCTCTTCATCGGAAAAGAACCCGTTACGGATGAAGAACTCCTCGCCAAGGCCAAGGCGGCCGTAGCACAAAACAAAGATGTTGTGGCGCATATTCGCGGAGATGAAACGCAGGCTTATGGCCGCATCATGGATGTCATCCAGATTTTACGCTCTGCGAGACTCTTCAAATTCTCACTTGTGACAGAGAACTAATCCTTTACCATGCCTCGAAAACCCCAATCCCATTCTGCTTCGCGCATCTCCTCCACGCTCTCGGAGGAGATGAATACCACTGTCAATGTGCGGATGCGCCGCATTTGGGGCATCGTCTTATTGGCAACGACCATCATTCTCTTTTTCGCCCTCATCTCTTATGATTGGCGCGACATTAGTTGGTTGCACAACCCTCCCTCGCCGCCTGATGGCGTACCGATGAACAAGATTGGGACCTTGGGCGCTTGGTTGACCTTTTATGGGTACGGTATTGCAGGATTGGCCTATCGTTATTTCGCACTGCCATTGCTGTTTCTCATTGCTTGCTTCATGTTGCATGGGCGGGTGCACTATTTTCGGTTGCGTGTGATTTGGATTGGTTGTCTCTATGCAGTTCTCGCCTGCCTCTTTCAGAGTTTTGGCGGTGACGATGGCGCTGCCATTCCCTTACTCGCCGAACTCAACTTGCGTCCCAATGCTGGCGGCGCGATTGGTCAATGGCTTGTTACGGGGTTCCTGCGCGATTTCCTCGGGGAGATGGGATTGCAGATTCTGTTGTGGGCTTTGATTGCCTTCTTACTCCAGATGATTATTGGCGTGCGGAATATGCTCTTCCTCCTTACGCGCTTGATGACGCCGCGCACCACCGAAACGCTCGGTTCGGAAGCGATGGAGACCGCGGAAGCGTTGCGCAGTCAGGCGGCAGCAATCGACACACCCCAAGAAAACGCGCCAGGTTTTTGGCGCCGACTCTTCGGTAGCAAGCATGAACCAGAACCCGTTGAAGAGACACCCGTCCCTTCTACGGCAGAAATTTTGCGCCAACGCGCTCGCTTAGCAGATCAAACATGGGTGCCGCCACCACGCAAAGCAGCCGCCGAACCCCTCTTTGAACGTCCCGAACCCATCGCCAAGCCCAAGCGCCCAGAGCCGCGCCCTGAACCTGAACCCGTCCCCTTCACACTACAGGCGGAAAATGCGCCTGTACTAAAGCCTGTTTCACCCGAAAAATCAATCACAGCCCCCGTGCCGGCGGCCAATGATAATACTGAGCCCGAAGCTTATCTGCAGGATTACGGCTTGCCGCCCATTGAACTTTTGGGCAAAATTCCTCCACGGAAGAGTGATGCAGAAGACATTCAGTCGGCTATTGCTGCGATTGAAGGTGTCTTGGCGCAATTCCGCATTGATGCGAAGGTGGTCAATTACAAGCGTGGTCCAGTGCTTACACAGTTTGAAATTCGCCCTGAGCCCAATGTTGACTTGAAGAAGTTTGAGGGTACACGACGCAACTTGCTGATGAACCTGCGCGCAGAATCCATCCGCATCCAAGCGCCAATCCCTGGCCGTGACCTCGTGGGTATCGAAGTACCAAACTCCATTCGTCAATCGGTGACCTTGCGTGAAATCCTGGAAGGTAACACGTGGCGCGAAGCAGAACGTAAGATGGATTTGCCCTTGGCTATGGGTAAATTGGCCACTGGCGGCGACTTAATTGTAGACTTGGCAGAAATGCCCCACCTCTTGGTGGCGGGTGGCACAGGCTCCGGTAAGTCTGTGGCGGTCAATGACATGCTCGTCGGCCTCCTTATGTGCCGCAAACCCGACCGCTTGCGCCTCTTGATGGTTGACCCCAAACGCGTAGAATTCACCTCTTACGACAACCTGCCACACTTGCTCAATCCTGTTGTGGTGGAACCGAAAAAAGTGATGTTCACCTTGCGTTGGGCAAAGATGGAAATGGAACGTCGCTACGAACAGTTGCAACGGTATGGTGTGCGTAACATTGGTGAGTACAACAATCGCGTTGAGAATCCCCTTCCCCATCGTGACAACCCGACCGTTCGCCTGCCCTTTATCGTGCTCATCATTGACGAACTTGCCGACTTGATGAATGACCCCGCGGTGCGATCCGAAATTGAAATGCCCATCGCCGCCCTTACCGCCAAGGCACGTGCGGCAGGCATCCACCTCATTATCGCTACCCAGCGTCCCACCACAGACATCATCACGGGTACAATTAAATCTAACATCCCCGGCCGTGTGGCCCTTCGCGTGGCGCAGGCCAATGATTCTCGCACCATTCTTGACGAATCTGGCGCAGAAAACCTTATCGGCAAGGGTGACATGTTGCTTGGCCGTTCTGGTAAGCCCACCGTGCGTTCGCAGGCCGCATGGGTAACCAATGAGTCTATTGATGCCATCTGTGATTTCATTCGTAATCAAGCAGGCCCCGCCTTTGACAACGTCTTAACAGGCACCATGGAGCGTATCCCCGAAGAGAAGACCACCCGCAGCGTGGAATCGCTTCTTGAAGGGCTCGTGGCGCAACCTAAGGATGACCCTGTCATTGAATTGGGTGCTGATGATGACACCTCCGATGAAGGTGTCTATCTCAAAGCATTGGAATACATCCGTCAAACCGGACGTTTTTCCACCTCTGCGTTGCAACGCAAATTTAAGATTGGCTATCAAAAGGCTGGCCGCATCACCGATATGCTTGAAGAACGTGGCATCATTGGTCCAATGGGACGCGCCGGAGGCACGCGTGAGATTCTCGTTGACTTGAATGCTGAAGAACGTCAAAAGATGGCCGGCACCGATGGAGAAGCCGCCGCCTTTGATACACGAACCGATGCGCCCGCACCTGACGCCGCCCCCTCGCCCGCCTCCGAAAGCCCGAGTGATGAAGGCGTCAATGATTATCACTATGAACCGTTGGAAGAGACTCCACCCACGGGTGAAGACTTCGACCTGGGCGATTTTGACCCTGCCTCTCTTGAGTTGCCAGAGATTCGTCGTCCATCACAATTTAAATCCACAGATTCCTCCCTTTAACACCTTCCATTCCTTAACGTCCGAGGTTAAACATGTCTTTCGGTGAAATTCTGAAACAACAACGACTTGAACGCGGCTGGACCAAAGAGTACGTCTCCGAACGCACCCATCTAATGACGCGCATTATTGATGCTTTGGAAACGGAAAATTTCAAGAAAATTGCCGCTCCGATCTATGGTAAAGGGTACATTCAGCTTTACTGCGATCTGCTTGGAATCGAAGCGCAACCTCTGCTTGAAGACTACCTTGCGCAAACCACTGGAGGCAGCGGCAAAAAGCCTGTCACACGTCCTGCAATTCGCGAACTCCCCGAACGTCCGTTAGAACCCATCCATACGGGCGCTCGCAGAACCTTGCCGCCCAAAGAGCCCTTGACGGAAACCCCTTCAAAGGTTGTCACGCACAAGATTGTGGAGCCTGCCGAAGAGACCTTCACCGCGGTGCCAAAACCAGAAATCTCTATTAGCGTTGAAGAAGACACCGTTGCACAACCTGAACCCTTCCGCATGCCGACGGAACCTGCGCCGACACCTGCCCAAGCACCCGTAGCGCCCGCACCAGAGTTGGAACTCTTCCCCATGAGTGCCGACCCGCAACCACCTGCGGCCGACCCTGCGGTTCGCGAAACCTTTACCCTCACGGGTGACACCCTACCTCCACCCGTGACACCTGCGTCCGTCACCCCGCCTCCAGCGAACCCTCACCGCGCGATCTTCTCAAAAGCCTTTGAACAAGAAAAGCGCAATCGCACCATCGTGCCGCAGCGAGACCGTTCGGACGAATTAAAGCCCGCAGGCAGCGCCAAACGCAACATTTTTAGTCCGCAGCAGCCAGTCTCTGAGCCCGCCAACCAAGCGCTCCGTCCGATTTGCGACCTCTTCAAGCACCTCTTCCAAGGTTGCGCCAATTTGGTCACGTGTGCCACACGCCCGAAGGTGAAGCGCTTACATGGCGATGAAGGTCGTTATGTCACCCCGCGCATGCTCTATCAGGCACTCTTAATCTTTGTGGCTTTACTCACCTTAACGGGACTCATCTTCGTTTTCCGCTATGTCTTTCGTATTTCTGATGCAGCGGAATCCGAATATGGCCTCCTGCCCGATGCTACGCAGTATGAATCGCGTCCGGTGGCCACACCGCCCGCCCCCTTCTTCGATTAATTGAAAGCATTGTTAACAAGCATGAAACGAAATATCGGACTTATGGGAGGGTCTTTTGATCCGGTGCACGAGGGACACATCGCCCTTGCGCAGGCGGCATTAGAGACCTTTTCGTTAGATGAAGTTCGCTTCATGCCCTGCGCACAACAAGCACTCAAAGAACACGCGCCCGCCGCCGCCAAAGATCGGTGTGCGATGTTACGCTTAGCGCTTGCAAACCATCCGCAGTTTACATTGGACTGTCGTGAAATCTATCGCGGTGGCAAGACCTACACCTACGATACGTTGATGGCGCTTCGCGCAGAAGAACCTGAGGCAACCTTCTGGTTCATCATCGGAATGGACTCAGCCCAATCCTTCTCCAAATGGTATCGCGCAGAAGCATTGCCAGGGCTCTGCGAGTTCATTCTCTTCGACCGTCCAGGAATCTCGGAATCCACCGTCCCAGCAGTTCCAGGATTCAAAGCGCACCGTTTGACGGGGCCTTTATTGGACATCTCAAGTTCGGACATCCGCGCAGCAGTTGCGGAGAAGCGTCCGATTCGGTATGCTATTTGTGATTTAGAAGAACGCTACCTTCGGGATCACAACCTCTATTTATAAAAGGAGACAATATCCCATGACACAAACAAATGAAACGCTCGCGTTAGGTATCGCGCAAGCTTTGTATGACAAACAAGCAGAAGCGATTCGCATCTTAGACGTGCGCGGCATTTCCACCGTAACAGATATTTGCGTAATTGCTTCAGGTACCTCGGCTCCTCACTTGAAGGCTTTACAAAAGGCTGCACAATCCTACCTCAAGTCCGACACGGACCTCCGTTATCGCACCTCTGGCGAGTCTGACAGCGGCTGGGTCTTATTGGATGCATTCAATGTAGTGGTTCACATCTTTGCACCTGAAGCACGCGAATACTACGACATTGAAGCCCTTTGGACTGGCGCAAAAGAAATTCCCTTCACCCCCAATAATCCCTGAGTTTTAACTATGTCTGAAAAAACATTGCCTTGCACAGAAGCGCAATTGCGCGACATCGCAACCCGTTGGCCTACGCCTTTTCACCTCTATGATGAAAAGGCCATCCGTGCAAATGCTCGCCGCATGAAGGCTGCGTTTGCCTGGAATAAAGGCTTTCGCAACTTCTTTGCTGTCAAAGCTGCCCCTAATCCCTTCCTGATGCGCGTACTGAAGGATGAAGGCTTTGGTGCCGACTGCTCGTCTTTGCCCGAACTTCTCCTTTCGGAAAAGGTCGGCTTGGATGGTGAAGCAATTATGTTCACCTCCAATGACACCCCCGCCGAAGAATTTGTCCACGCTGTGGAAATGGGCGCGAATGTCAATCTTGACGACATCTCCCATATCGAATTCCTCGAAAAAGCATGCGGCAAACTCCCCGAACTCGTCTGCTTCCGCTACAATCCCGGCCCGCTCAAAGGTGGCAATGCCATCATCGGCAAGCCTGAGGAAGCGAAGTATGGCTTCACACGTGAGCAACTCTTTGAGGGCTATCGCCTCCTCAAGGAAAAGGGCGTCAAGCGCTTTGGCTTGCACACAATGGTGGCCTCCAATGAGTTGAATCCGCAGTACTTCATTGATACGGCGATTCTGCTCTTCGATCTCATTGCAGAGCTTCACGCCGAATTGGGCATTACCTTTGAATTCGTCAATCTCGGCGGCGGCATCGGCATTCCCTACCGTCCCGAACAAGAGGGCGTCAATCTGGAGATTGTCGGCGAAGGCATTCGTAAAGCTTATGAAGAACGTCTCATTGGCAAGGGCCATCCCGAGCTGAAGATTTACTTGGAATGTGGCCGTTGCATCACGGGGCCTTACGGTTATCTCGTCAGCACAGTGCGCCACCTCAAGCACACCTACCGCGATTATGTGGGCATGGATGCGTGCATGGCCAACCTCATGCGTCCGGCACTCTATGGTGCTTACCACCACATTACCGTGGTTGGCAAGGCCGATGCTCCCGCAGACCACATCTATGATGTCACAGGTTCGCTCTGCGAAAACAATGATAAGTTCGCCATTCAGCGTGCGCTTCCTGAAATCGTGCCGGGCGACCTCCTCGTCTTCCACGACGCTGGCGCTCACGGACACGCCATGGGCTTCAACTACAATGGCAAACTGCGTTCCGCAGAATTGCTCTTGCGCGAAGATGGGTCTGTTACGGAAATCCGTCGCGCAGAGACCATTGAAGACCTCTTTGCCACGTTGGACTTCAACAAATTGGCGGCATTTTAATCCGCCTTTAACCCCGAGGACCTCCAATGGAATATTTGATCAAAGGGATCATTATGGGGCTATTGGAGGTCCTCAAAGACTTCCTCGGTTAAGCCATCCTTCTGTGCACAAGTAGAAAGACCGTTTATGCGTTTTCTTCCCTCTCTCTGCCGCAGTGTATCTTTCCTCCTCGCGCTCTGCTGCGCCCCTCTCCTTTCGGCAAAGGTTGTCTGGCTCGTTGGTCAAGGCGCAGCGGTGGATGCTCCTGCTGTAGCGACCCAACTCAGCCACCTGTTGAATGACGAAGCCGTGGAAGTGGTCCCCTTCAAGTGGCTCAGCACGTGGATTAATACGCCTGATACCGATGGCGTGCGAGCCGCCTTGCTTGAAGCTGATTCGCTCTTGGTTACGCTCTCCCCCGCCGAGTCCGAACGTTTAGCCTTTCTGGGCTTAGCCACCTTAAAGGCATTGCGTCCAAAACACTTGCAAGATGCCGCAGTTGTCGCAGTCCAGAAGCCCGTCTATAAGATGTCTGGCCTCTGCGAAAACTCCCCACTCCAACGCCTCGCGCGCCTCGCTATCGGCGCAGATCTCACCTTTATTGCATTGCCTAAGGTGTGGCAACGCGTCTACACCGATGACACCTTTTACAATAAAAAAGTACCGAAAGGTGCTGGCACAGAATCCTATGTTGCGGCCGCTGGCATTGCACGCGTGCTCAAAGGTGAAGATTTTGAAATTGCGCCCTTGAGTGGTATCCATCCGAGTTTGGCAGTGGACTTGCTTGATTCCATTGATGCTGGGTTAGAACTTGGTCAAGATGTCATCTATGCCGCGCAACACTTACCCGCAGGTGGCTTTGATGTGCGCGTTGGCATTGCCTTTGATGCCATTCTTTATGATGGTGCATTTGAACGTAAGATCGGCGATTGGCTTGAGGCCTTCGCTTTGGCCGATGGGCGCAAGCTGACGCTTCATTACACAAAAGATACCACCATTGACACGGGATGGCCCTGCCTCTTCCGTACGGTTCACACCTTGGGCAAGATGCCGAATGCCTCAGTCTACACGCGTCCTGCCTTTGAAGACGATTCCGGTCTAACCGAATTGCAACACCTTGAAATGATTTACGCCGCCGATGCGAACAAGCCCGGCTGGCTCCCCTTCCCGCTGGCCATCGCAGAGTGGGTGCGCCGTTGCCCCAATAAGCCTGTGTACAAGGGTGCCGAACCTACGGAAGCGACCGCCGCAATGTTCGCCGCCATGCTCTATCTCAAGTGGACGGGTGCCGCGGTTTTACCGCCGACCTGCGACCAAGAGGCCACCACCGCCATTAGCATCGGCATCGATACAATGTTGCGCCAACAGCGTTTGCGTCGCGATGTGAATGCCATCTTCTGCCGTCCGCTCGGCAAGGGGCGCTTTGCTTTCTCGCTCTGGCGTGCTACACCGGAAAAGGTCACCGTCAATCTTGACACCGATGGTGCAGGTAAAGCGGTCAGCACGAAAAAGTTGGTCTTCACAAAGGACAACTTCTGGTCGCCGCAGACCGTTACCGTTGATACGCCGTGTACCTTCTTCTGGAAGATTTCCGCAAAGAACTTCCCTGGCCAAAATACAGGTGCTCGCGTTTTGGAATAATCGCTTTAATGCTTTAGCTTCGTTAGGAGGAATTCGCAATGCGTCATATGATTGTTCGTTTTGGTTGCTTACTCGCGGTGAGCGCACTCTCTTCTATCGCTCAGGCCGAGACCTTCTCTGACAAACCGTTCGCCCCCTCCACCGTGCCTGCAGGTGCCAATTGCGAGCAACTCAAGGTGGTGAAGCCGCGTGGCGAACATGATTTGCGCAAGGCGATGGATAATGCCAAAGCCAAAAATAAATTTCTCCTCATCCAGTACGGACGCGAGAACTGCACCAATTGCCAAAAGGTATGGAATATGCTTGGCAATGGCAGCATTCCTCTCCCAGAAGATTTCCTCTATGCCGACGTCTCGGTAGACGACCCCGAAACGCGCGCTACCTTTGAAGAAACCTTCTCTGTCACCGATGCAGGCCGCTACTATCCCTTCTTAGTGGTGATGGGCCCTGATGGTTCCCAACTCGCCTTCCGCTCTGGCCTCGGGACACCCGAAGAATACAACGCGATGATGCGTACCGCACGCGACGATTATAACGCGTGGCAACCCTAAATGGATGCGCTTCACAAGGCGCTCGCTGCTGGCTTCGGCTTCTCTGAATTCCGTCCTGGACAAGAGGCTGCGATACGTGCTATCCTCGGTGGGCATGACGTCCTTGTCGTTATGCCCACTGGCTCAGGTAAGAGTCTTTGCTTCCAATTACCCGCGATGTTAACTGACGGCACGGTGTTGGTCGTCTCGCCCCTCATTGCGTTAATGAAGGACCAGGTTGACGCCCTTACCGCCCACCGCATCTCTGCGACCTACCTCAATTCTACGCTCTCCCCCACCGAAACCGCCTTCCGTCTCAATGGCATGCGCTCAGGACGCTACCGACTCGTCTATGTCGCCCCTGAACGTTTCCGCAATCCACGCTTTCTTGATGCCTTAGCCGACACGCCCTTACGCATGCTCGCGATTGACGAAGCGCACTGCATTAGCACCTGGGGTCATGACTTCCGTCCAGACTACCTCCACCTTGAAAAGGTGGTCTCATCACTTCCTTCGGATATTCGAATTATTGCCGTAACGGCTACCGCCACCGATGACGTTCGCCAAGATATCATTCGCCATCTCGGCCTCGGCAAAAATGGTCGCCAGCCCCCAAAAATCTTTGTCACAGGCTTTGCCCGACCCAACCTCCATCTCACCGTTACCCGCGTCAAAACTCACGCCGAAAAACTTGAGCGCCTCCTTCAGGTGATCGAAACCTTTCGCACTGGCATCATCTACTGCGCCACGCGTCGCGCGGTGGAGCGCGTACAACTCTTGCTCAAACCTCACGGCCACCGAATCATTGCCTACCACGGCGCCATGGAAGACCGAGAGCGCACCCGTGTGCAAGATGCCTTTATGCGTGGCGATGCGCCCATCGTGGCCGCCACCAATGCCTTTGGCATGGGCGTGGATCGTGCGGACATTCGCTTTGTTGTGCACTGGGATATTCCAGGTTCCGTGGAAGCTTACTACCAAGAAGTCGGCCGCGCTGGCCGTGATGGCGCCTATGCATGGTGCGAACTCCTCTTCTCCCCCGCCGACATCCGCACGCAAGAATTTTTCATTGCCGCTGCAACCCCGCCTCAAGAACACGTCTATGAATGCTACGCCGCCGTTCGCAATGCCTGCACGCAGTCCGAAACTGGCGGCGCGATGTTCAGTCCAGAGGAGTGGGCGGGCCGTGCAGGATTCGCTTCAGAACAAAGCATTCGCAGCCTCATGGCGCACTTTGAACGTCGCGGCCTCATTCATCGCACGCGTCATGCGGGCGACCCCTATTCCACCATTAGCATTCCTGAGTCGGCCAATCCCGCGGCGCTCGCCGAGGTCTGCGCCGCACTCAATGACAAGGCCACCGCGGACCGTGCGCGCTTGCAAACATTGCTGGACTTTGTCTCCCTCCGCTCCTGTCGCCACAAGTTCCTCCTAACCTACTTTGGCGAAGTTGCCACCAAGCGCCGTTGTGTCCGCTGCGACCGTTGCCACCCACTCAAACACCTCCCGCCACGGCTTCCCTTAGATGAAGAGACGCGCACGACTTTGCGCAAGATTCTCTCCTGCATCGCACGCATGCACGGCGAAGGAGACTTTACGTTAGTGGCCGACATCCTCCGCGGCGAAGCCCCAAAGCCTTGGCAAGCACTCACCACCTTCGGCATCTTAAACTCCTTGTCACACGCCATGCTCCTCGCTTTCTGCGAGTCATTGGAGTTGGAGGGGTGCCTCACTGGGATGACTGTCACACGGAAGGGATACGATCTCATCAAAGAACGCCTCATTCCTGACCGCTTCCTCCTCCTCCAAGCCGCCACGGAATCAACCCAAACGAAAAGACGCCCACGCCCAGAGCGTGGTTTAGCGGCCGCCTTGCGTCAATGGGTGAAAGAAGAATCAGAACGGCGCGCACTCCCTCACTTCCGCGTGCTCACCGCGGCAATGATTGCCGACATTGCCCGCAAAAAGCCCACCACCCCAGAAGAACTTCTCTTAATCCCCGGCATTGGCGAACGTCGTCTTGCCAAGTATGGCGACGCCATCATCGAACTCATCCGCGCTTACGAGTAACCCACGTTCACGCCCAAGGAGCCCCCTATGACACCACCTACCTCATCCACCCCTCGCCCCTCCGCCTACGCGCTCCTCCCCTTCCTCGTTTTCGTTGTTTTCTACGTAGGCCTCTCCCTCTGGTCGGGCGACTTCTATAGCATCCCGATGCCCACCGCCTTCTTGGTTGCCTCTGCGACCGCCTTTTTGATGAATCGAAAGGCGACCCTCGCAGAGAAAACCGAGACCTTCGCCAAAGGCATGGGCGAGCCCAATATCATGATCATGTGCCTCATCTTCATCCTCGCAGGCTCCTTTGCCGCAACCGCAAAGGCCGCGGGGGCTGTTGATGCCACCGTCCTCATCTGCCGCCACCTTATCCCTGACCAACTCCTCATCGCGGGCTTCTTCCTCATCTCCTGCCTCATCTCCCTTGCCATTGGCACCAGTTGCGGCACCATTGCCGCCGTCATGCCAATTGCCGCAGGCCTTGTACAAGCCATGGATTTAGACATCTGCCTTATGGCAGGCGCCGTCATCGGTGGTGCGATGTTTGGCGACAATATGTCTATGATTTCCGACACCACCATTGCCGCCACCCGCACCCAAAATGTGGCCATGCGCGACAAGTTCATCATGAACCTCAAAATGGTGTTGCCCACCGCCTGCCTCACCCTCCTCATCTACCTCTTCACTGGCCAAAATGCCACCCCGCCGCCCCCCGCCGCCACGATTACCCTACGTGACATTGCTGCCACCCTGCCCTACCTGCTCATTCTGGGCGGTGCCATCGCTGGCATGAACGTCATGGCCCTCCTCTTCTTTGGGACCGTCATCTCCATTGCGACAGGCAGCATTGCGGGCCAACACCCCTTCTTGCAAATGCTCACTGAAGGTGGCAAGGGCATCCAATCCATGTCCGAGACCCTCATGGTTGCCATCCTCGCAGGTGGCCTCCTACACATGATTCGCCACAATGGCGGCATCGCCTTCCTCATGGAAAAGATTGAACGCCTAATCAATTCCAACCGCAAATGCGAGCTCGGCATCATGGCCCTTGTCAGTTGTGTCAATCTTTTCACGGCCAATAATACCGTCGCCATCGTTGTGAGCGGCCCCATTGCCAAAGACCTCTCCAATAAATACGGTTGCGATCCCCGTCGCATTGCCAGCATCCTTGATGCCGCCTCCTGTGCCATCCAAGGCATCATCCCCTACGGTGCCCAGATTCTCATCGCAGTCGGTATCCTCAAAAATGCCGGCATCTCCATAGGCGCCCTCGACCTCCTTGGCGCCCTCTACTACCCCCTCCTCCTCGGTGCCGCCCTCATCCTCTCCATCCTCCTCCACGGCCGCTTCAAACGCACCGCTAACTAAGCCCCCTGACGAAGCCTAAACGCACCAAGGCAGGCAAAAACAAAAATAGTGACAGCTGCGATAAAGGGAACGACACCACGGCTACCGCCGATGAACGGGCGGCGCTACGCACCTACTGACCCGCCTTCGCATAAGCAACAAGCACGCTCACCCCCATTTGACAAAGCCCCTGACACCCATAGCCTCCCAACTACCCAAACACTCTCCCTTATTGTGCAGCTCCACCCCATCCTTTAAACATCCCAAACCAATTAACCTCTCCCAGAAAAAAAGAACAAAGGGAAAGAATAAAAGCCCCTCTGGAGAGGGGCTCAAATTTACAGGATTAGTTACCAAGCTTTGCGTCCAATGCTGCATTTGCCTTACGAGCACGAATCGCATTCGCCATTTCTGTCGTCACAATGCGCTTACCCAAAGGATTAAATGCCGCAGCAGCAATCTTGAAGTAGGCCAAACCAAAAGGAATACCCACGATTGTGCAGAAGCAAAGCAAGCCCGTAAGGCCCAAGCCGATAGCAGCCCACAACCCATAGAAGATAATCCACAGGAAGGACATCAAACCCGTGCCTGCAATACGCTGTTCGCCACAATCACGTGCATCTACCAATTCTTTTCCAAACGGGAAGAAAATAAATGCAGCCAAGCGAAACGATGCCAAGCCGAAAGGAATACCGACAATCGTGATGCACCAAAGCGCACCACCGAGAACCATAACCAAACCCCAAGCCCAGCCACCAAGGATGAACCATAACAAGTTTGCGATAAATGACATAGTCACCTCAACAACATTATCCTAACCAGTAATCCACATTAATCTAACTTAGGATTGATCAGATTAACGGGAGAAGGCAACAAACGCCTTCAATTCTTTTCCCTTTCATAGAACTAGTACGCGCCAATTTACTATTAAGAGGGTAATGTGATTATACTTCCCCCCTCCGTTGCGCATCAAGTCTTTTTTAGACACTTCCGTTTGAAGGAGTACCTTAAATCAAAATAATGATTTAAATTTCAATGAGTTAAACTTTATAAGAGAGCCTTCCATTACTTCTCCGTAGGTTTCACTTTCAAAAAGAACAGACAGGACTGCGTATGGGTCTCCCCCTCATAAAACTCAATCTCAGGATGCCCCACGCTCCGAATGGTCCTTCTTCCCTCGTGATGGACGCTTTCTCGCGCAGCATGTGTCAGTAGGAGCGTAAAGCGCTCCGACCGTTCATCGGCATCGCCGTGGTGAGTCTCCTTAAGGATACACCCCAAGTTTCTTCTCTCTACGCACACTTTTAATGTACCAAAGCGGAGCGAAGTAGCCAAGTCCGCTTACCCGTGTCTGCTAAAATCCCACAAAAAGTAGGCGAAATTACCGACGGAAAATGGGCGACTTTACCTACCCAATTTCACCTGTTTTGCTCACCAATTTCGCCTATTTCTTGGGTCAATGATGACGGGAGAATGTGGGGCGACGCCGCCCCCACTCCCCTGCGAGAACGCAGCTTATCGTAGCCCCTGCCCACCGCGGCAGGGGTGAGTCCTGCACGCTGCGCATCCTGACGGATGCTTTTACTGGTGCTCACGAGAAGAAAGGACACTTGAGAGCATGGCGATCTCCGTCAGCGGGTGATTAGAAGACGGAATTTATCGTGGCCACGGGCCACTGCGGCCGTGGAGCGAGAAAAAGGGGGGGGGCTACGGGAGGTGACGCGTAGGGAATCTTTTTTAGTTTTTATATGGAAGTTTCTTTCCCAAAAGGTGTGATTATGCTACAGTATTAACTGTTCTGCGACGGGCTGCCCGAGGTGGACATGCGGCCGCGGTAGATAAAGGAGTCAAAAATGACTTTAGGTCTTTCGTCTTATGAAGCTCGGTTTCGTTGGTTAGCAATCATTTGGGTTGTGTTAATGACGATTTGGGTGATGTGCCCATTAGCGTGGCAGACGCGATTAATTGGAGCGGCCATTTGGTTGGGCGTGACGCTTGTGATTTCGCTTTTGGTGGCGTGGTGGCGTCCACGTTCCTCGCGCGATGTGCCGGTTTTCCTTTGTTTGCGTAACGTTGCGGACGCACCGATTGATGCAGCCCATCCCGAAGCAACCATTTCCCCAAAGACTTTAGAGACCTTAATTATTCGCCTTAAGGCGGCCAATTATCGTCTGATGACGGCCTCGGAAGCCATCGCGGCACCTGACCAAAAGGCGGTGGTACTGACCTTTGATGGCGGTTCGCGCGATGCCTTTTTCAACCTCTTCCCTGTCCTCAAAAAGCACCACGCAAAGGCGACCTGCTTCGTACCCGCATTGGACCCGCAGAATGTTGACCATCTGAAATCTTTGGAGATTCAAGAGATGGTGCGCTCGGGCTTGGTTGAAATCGGCTCTACGGTTACGGCCGAACAAGCCACCTCTACCACACTTCCCGATGACATCCGTCGCACGCGCAATTGGATGACGGGGGTTTTGGGTCACTTGCCCACGCTCTTCTCATTGCCCATTGATGTGGCACCTGAAGCGATTCGCGCAGCGGCCTTAGGCGCAGGTTATAAGTATCTCTTCACTGCTGGGAAGTATATGCGTCCCGTGGCGGAGGCTCCCGACGACATTCGCCGTCGCGTGATCCCTGGGAATCGTCGTCCCTTGCAGATTTACCTCTTGGCCACCCGTGGGCGCTATCGCGTTGGCTCTACCGCCAAACAGGCACACTAAGCCCCTCCCTTCCCCACCCTCCTGCGGGAGATTTTTATGCCCATTTACAATTCTGTGCTCGAGACCGCGCGCAATACGCCCCTTATTCGTCTCAATCGTTTCAACGATGGCGAAGCGGAGCTATTGGCGAAGGTAGAGTTTTTCAATCCCGGTGGTAGCATCAAAGATCGCGTCGCCCTTGCGATGATTGACGCCGCCGAACGAGATGGCCGCTTGCAACCTGGTGGACTTATCATTGAGCCCACGAGTGGCAACACCGGCATCGGCTTGGCACTTGCCGCGTCAGTCAAAGGCTATCGCCTGATTCTCACCATGCCAGAGACCATGAGCGCCGAACGACGCAAGTTGCTCGCCGCCTATGGCGCGCAACTCGTCCTCACCCCTGGCGAACGTGGTATGGCGGGGGCGATTGCAGAAGCGGAAGCCTTACATGCCGCCAATCCTGGCAGTTGGATTCCGCAACAATTTGAGAATCCCGCCAATCCCGCCGCCCACCGTGAGCAAACCGCACAGGAAATTCTGCGCGACACCGATGGGCACGTGGATGTCTTCGTCGCGGGCGTCGGCACGGGGGGCACCCTTTCGGGCATCGCCGCCGTCTTAAAAGAGAAGAATCCAGCATTAGAAGTCATTGCGGTGGAACCTGCCACCTCCGCCGTTATCAGTGGCGGTCCTGCGGGGGCTCATCCGCTTCAAGGCATCGGCGCAGGATTTATCCCCGCCAATCTTGACACCTCACTGATTACGCGCGCAGTCCCTGTTGCTGCAACAGAAGCAGGCGCGGCGGCGCGAGCGGTTGCGAAAAGCGACGGACTCCTCGTGGGCATCTCCGCAGGCGCGGCACTTCACGTTGCCCGCGAACTCTCCCGCGATGCGGCCTACGCCGGCAAACGCATTGTGGTCATTATTCCAGATGGCGGAGACCGTTACCTCTCCACTTGGCTCTTTGATGCCTAACGTAGCATCTGCCACCCAATACTTTAGTTTACACCCCACAATTCATGTAGCCTTCTGTCTTGTAACGGAGGGCTATATTTGATTAACTTTCCCGTGTCACACAAGTCGCTCACCTCGCTTTACTTTTGGGAAAGGATTATCCACGATGCATTTACGTTACACCCTTCTCGCTTGCGTTGCGCTTTGCCTTAGTTTTGTCGGCTCCCTTTCGGCTGCCAACATCACCTATTTACCCTCTGGACCACGCGAAGTTTATGTGGGGTGGCCCGTCATCGCATCGGCATCGGACTACCAACTTGAACGCAGTGCGGACAACGGAGCCACGTGGACTGATGTAACTCATGAGACCCTCTGGCGCACACCCCGTGATGCGGCGACAAATCCTGAAGGAACCATTGACAATTGGCAAAGCGCACGCCACCTCAAAGCGCAACCTGGCACAACGGCACTTTACCGTTTATCCTACGCCCTCGCGGGGCAAAGTGAACGCACCGTAGAAGCGCCACAGTCCATCACAACGCCCTCCTTGGAGGCAGTGCCGTGTTATCACTCCCGCCCTGGCGCCCAACAAGTCATCTACCTCGACTTCCATGGTTACGTTGACGACTTCGCTGGGAATGTGGCAGGCGCACGTGCGGGATTGGAGGACACCTCGCTCACCTATGTAAAAACGGCACCCTTCGCGTTTCAAGGTCGCTTCAACGTTCTCAGTCAGACCTATCCCACCGAAAAAGCCATCTATGACATTTGGCGCATGGTGGCAGAAGATTTTGCCATGTTTGATGTGGATATCACCACCGAAACGCCACCCTATGAAGCACTTGTTAAATCCAGCGAAACGGATATGGCTTATGGCAAGCGCGTCGTTATTGGCTATAAAGAGGGCACCTCAACCCCATGGTATCCTGGTGGTGGTGGCTTTTCGGGTGGCGGCACCTTTGGCTTCCAACACGATCGTCCCGCCTATGTGTTTAGCCACTCCTCCAGACAAAACATTGCTGCGCAAATCACGCACGAAGTGTCACACACCCTTGGCCTCGCACATGATGGAGGACGTCCTTGGTTCGCTTGGTTTGATGCGACCGCCTACTACCGTGGCGAAGAACTTACCCCAGACGGAGAAGTCAATCTTGGTTCGTACTTACAAACAGGAATCATATGGTTTCCTGTGATGGGTGGCGCACCGAGCCCAACATACAACAATGGTTATTACTATGACACCGACGACTTCATCAATCAATGGAGTCGAGGGAACTATTCCTCCTCCACGACACAAGAAGACGACTTCGCCATTTTGTTGGGATTAGTGGAAGGAAACAATCTCTCCTTCACCGAAAGGCCGCCCCTTTATTCCGCAGCCACGCGCAACCTCTTCCTTACTCCCGATGAAGCAGGTGACACACTTGCAACGGCCACCCACCTCAAGACCTTTATTAAATCCGCGCAACACGCCACCGATGCCGTCATCGGCAAGCACCTCTCTTCAGACAAAACCACCGCCCAAAATGACGTGGACTGCTTCCGCATCATCACGGCCTCCAGTGGCACCTTGCAGATTGCCGTCGTACCCAACTACTTAAAGGAGAGCGAAGGCTCTTCCTTAGACGCGATGATTGAAGTACTCAATGCCAACGGAGAAATCATCGCCTCTGCCACCACCCCTCAATGGGATGAGAACGAATATTATTTTGATGACATTCGCAATGCAGAAACCTCCGTAAAACTCCCCGCGGCGGGCACCTATTTTCTGCGCGTCTCTGGCACCGTACATCCAGTGACGAGCACGACCCTCTCTCCCGATGGCTCAGCCTCACCCGAGACACCGTGGCGCTTTAATGATGCGGAAAACTACGGTTCTGTCGGACCCTACACCCTCACAGCAGACTTTACTGCGGATGCCACCCCCTCCCTTCCTACGCCCTTCACAGGCGACACCACCGCTTTTACAGAGGATGCACAAACCCAAATTCTCACCGCCTCAGGGGGCATTATTCCCAAAAAAATTACCCTTGATGATGGCAAAGGCTCCACCCTTTCTGCGGCAGAATTGAGCGATGTACTCACTACGTTAGAAGGATGCCTGCTTTTCTCTAAAGAAAGCAACACGCTCACCATCGCCTACCGCTTTGACGTCATCGCTTTAGACCTCTCCATGCCTGGCGAGATTGCGGCGACCGTACAAGTGAACGGCGCAGACGGTACGACATCTGTGCGTTTCCGTGAAAAGGTCGCCTTCTCCATCGTTGACCCGCTCAAAAATACCGTCTCAGCACTTCCCCTGCAAGCAATTGAGCCTCTTGGCGACGCGAAAAACACGGTAAAACTCACCCTCTCCACCGAAAATACACCCAAGATTTTCGCCATTCGCCTTGTATCCAGACCCTAAGAATCGCAGAGTTTGAACACACTCACACAACAAAATCCTGCGAAATCTCAAGGGTGCTCGCAAAAAAATACTTGCACTCTTTTCAAACTTCTGCTATCCTATCGCCACTTTTTTCACCAAACGGGAGCCACGCTCCCAAGAAAACTTAAGGAAATTCATCATGAGCCAGCACAGAAGTCTCAAGGGTTCCGGTAAGATCACGGCTAAGCGCAACGTGCTCAAGCGTTTCGAGCGCATCGATTTGCTCATCAAGCGCGGCCAGTGGAAGGAAGGCGATCGCGGTCAGGGTCTTCGCAAGACCATGCCTGAAGCCTAAACCCTTCGCGCAATCTTTGCATGAAAAAGCGTCGTCTTTGCGACGCTTTTTCTTTTTTCTCCCACACCTCTCCGCACCTGTTTCCTTTTACCTGATAAAGCAACTGAATACCGCCCTACTGAATTGTGTTTGCCACGCAGTCGCATCGCCATCTATAGTGCAGGTTTGCTATACTTTAAAGGTATTTGACTCTTGCCGACGAAGAAGCCCCTGTCGGCACACTTATCCCTCGGAGACGGCATGACCGATTGGCAATCCCTCTTAAACCCCGAACAACTCGCCGCAGTGACTGCGCCGGATGGTCCGCTCTTAGTGCTTGCGGCCGCAGGCACAGGTAAGACGCACACCCTCACCTATCGCGTGGCGTACCTCATTGAAAAGGGTGTCGCACCGCAAAACATCCTCCTCTTAACCTTTACGAATCGCGCCGCACGGGAGATGTTGGAACGCGCCACACGGTTAGCAGGGCCCGCGATTGGGTCGCTCTGGTCGGGCACCTTCCACCACATTTGCCATCGTATCCTCCGCCGACACGCCGACAAAGTCGGCTACACGCGTTCCTTTCTCATTCTCGATCGCGACGATGCGAATGGGTTGATTAACAAAGCCCTTAAGGCACGCGTCTCAGACCTTAAACACTTTCCCAAGAAAGAGGTCCTCGCCTCCCTCATTGGTAAAGCGGCCAATACACAAGGTGACCTGCGCGAGATTGTCGAGAACACCACATTTAATGACCCCGTGGATCCCGAGATTGTGTTGGCCATCGCCCGCGACTATGCCGAGATGAAGCGCAATGCCAACGCAATGGACTTTGATGACCTCCTCGTACTCACCCTCAAGCTCTTTGAGGAGCACCCCGAAGTTTTGCAGGAATACAGCACGCGGTTCGTCCATGTACTCGTGGATGAATACCAAGATACCAACATCATCCAAGCGCGGCTCGTGGACTTGCTCGCCTCACACCATCGTAATTTGATGGCCGTGGGCGATGACTTCCAGTGCATCTACTCCTGGCGTGGCGCAGACTTCCGCAACATCATGGACTTCCCGAAGCGTTGGGAAGGGTGTGAAATCATTAAGTTGGAGCGGAATTATCGCTCCGTTCCAGAGGTTCTTGACGTAGCCAATGCCGTGATTGCGGGTAACCCTGACCAATTCCAAAAGACCCTCCGTGCCGTTCGCGACTCCGACCAAGTAAAGCCCCTCGTCTCCTTCCTACGCGATGCCTCCGAACAGTCCCAACTGGTCATCCGCACCATTCAGCGCGCGTTGCAATCGGGTTATGCCCCAAGTGATATCGCCGTGCTCTACCGTTCGCACTTCCATGTGGTGGAACTTGAACTTGATCTGCGCCGCCAACGTCTCGACTACACCCTCACCTCCGGTCAAGGTGTCTTTGAAAGCGTCCACGCCAAGGACGTCATCGCCTACCTTCGCCTCTGTAGTGGGGGCACCGACGAATTCGCCTTCCAACGCATGATGGCACTCATGCCAAATGTTGGACCAAAGACGGCCGAGAAGATTTGGCAGAAGATGGGCGGTCAATTCAATGGTGCATTAGAGACCGACCGCCTCAAGCTCTCCTCCCTCATGCCCAAAAAGGCACAGGAAGATTGGGCGGTGATTGATCAACTTATTGGGGAATACCACTCCAAAGATCTTGAGCACAATGGCAATCGTGCGGTCTCCGCGTTCTTAGACACGTGGTACGAAGCCCATCTCCGCCGCAATTTTGACAACGCAGAGGACCGTTGCGATGATGTCGCCGCCCTCGCTGCGCAGTTTGAACGCGGCAAACCCGTGGCAGAATTCCTCTATGACGTGGCACTCATGACCAATGTTGATGCCGAACAAGCGCGTGCCATGGATGATGTTCCAGGCATTCGTCTCTCCACCGTACACCAAGCGAAGGGCTTAGAGTGGCCCTTTGTCATCGTGCTGTGGTGCAACGAAGAGATGTTCCCCAGTGGACGCGCCCTCAAGGAGGGGGATGACGCAGAAGAGCGTCGCCTCTTCTACGTTGCCGTCACCCGCGCCAAAGACAACCTCTTCCTCTGCGTTCCCTCCACCCGAAAGATTGCTCACAACGGCGGCACACTCTACTTGAAGCCCTCACGCTTCATTAAAGAAATCCCCAATGAGCTCGTATCTAAACGTTATGGCTTCTACTAATCCCACCCACCTCCGCTATTTGCTCGCGCTCATCGCGTTTGTGGCCCTGCCCACCCTCGGCGTAGCAAAAGCGCAAAGCTTCCAATTGCAGACCGAGGCCTCGCTCACGCTCTCAATCTCCCAAGAGGCAGATGAAGCTATTGACCGCGCACAGCGTTGGCTCTCCACGCAGCCTGCCCCAAAGCAACGCATTGACAAGCTCCTGCGCGACTATGCACTTGCCCCTGCAGAGGCCCCAGCCTTTCGCATTGCACGATGCGACATCACCCCCTTGGAATACGCGATGCCCGCGCCCGAAGCAATTGAGGCCTACACCAACCTCACCGCCACGGTCGAACAACACCGTAGCAACCCCAAGCGCCTCTTCGCCCTCCAACGAGATATTCCCACCGAGAATCCACCCTCAAACTGGCGCGAGACCATCGCCTTAGCGCTCATTAACACCCAAAAAGTCAGCTCAATGGGGGGCCATTGGAATGACTCCGCCGAAGACACCCTTTGGGCAATCCTCGCGCTTCGCGCCCTTCTCAATGAGTCCACCCCAGTTCAACTCGCCGAGTAAACGCATTTAACTTGCCGAGTGAACGCATTTTAAGTTTTCAATAAAAAAATACACGCGCTTCCGAAAAGGCGCGTGTATTTTTGTGCACTGTATTGCGTTAGCGCATTACATCATGCCGCCCATGCCGGGGTCAGGCATTGCAGGAGCCGTCTTGGGCTCAGGGATTTCGGTGATCATGCACTCGGTAGTGAGGAGGAGACCAGCGATGGAGGCGGCGTTCTGGAGGGCAGAACGGGTCACCTTAGCGGGGTCAAGGACGCCAGCTTCGACAAGGTCAACGAATTCGCCGGTAGCCACGTTGTAGCCATTGTTGCCAGCAGCGAGTTTCACCTTTTCAACGATGAGAGCGGCTTCGAGGCCTGCATTCTGGACGAGCTGACGAAGCGGAGCTTCCATCGCGCGGCCGAGGATTTCAGCGCCAATCTTTTCGTCACCGCAGAGGGTGGCAGCGCAATCTTCAACAGCCTTCTGGCAACGGATCAATGCAACACCACCGCCAGGCACAATGCCTTCTTCCACAGCGGCACGGGTAGCGTGCAATGCGTCATCCACGCGGTCCTTCTTTTCCTTCATCGCAGCTTCGGTCTGTGCGCCCACCTTGATGACGGCCACACCACCTGCGAGCTTTGCGAGGCGTTCCTGGAGCTTTTCACGATCATAGTCGGAAGAAGTGGTGTCAATCTGGTGCTTGATTTCAGCCACGCGACCCTGGATTTCAGAAGTCTTGCCAGCGCCTTCCACGATGGTGGTGCTTTCCTTGTCCACCGTAACGCGCTTAGCGGTGCCGAGCTGATCAACCGTAACGGATTCGAGCTTGATGCCGAGATCTTCGGAGATAACCTGACCACCGGTGAGGATGGCGATATCCTTGAGCATCTCCTTACGGCGGTCACCGAAACCAGGAGCCTTCACTGCGCAGATCTGCAAGGTACCACGAAGCTTGTTCACCACGAGGGTGGCGAGAGCTTCACCTTCCACATCTTCAGCGATGATGAGGAGCGGACGGCCGCTCTTCGCCACGCCCTGCAAGAGGGGGAGCATGTCGTTGAGATTGGAGATCTTCTTTTCGTAGATGAGGATGTAAGGATTGTCAAGCACGCATTCCATGCTTTCAGCAGCGGTCACGAAGTAAGGGCTGAGGTAACCCTTATCGAACTGCATACCTTCCACGACGTCAGACGTCATTTCAGTGGTCTTACCATCTTCAACGGTGATGGTGCCATCCTTACCCACTTTATCCATGGCATCGGCGATGATTGCACCGATTTCGGTGTCGCCATTAGCGGAGATGGTGGCGACCTGTGCCACTTCTTCGTTGGTGGAGACGGGCTTAGCGAGAGCAGCGATTGCGGTCACGGCGGCAGCAGCGGCCTTATCAATGCCGCGCTTCACAGCCTGAGGATTAGCGCCAGCGGTCACATTCTTGAGACCTTCGCGATAGATTGCTTCGCCGAGGATGGTAGCAGTGGTGGTACCGTCACCAGCGACATCGTTGGTCTTCGAAGCGACTTCACGAACCATCTGAGCGCCCATGTTTTCAAAGGGATCAGGGAGTTCAATTTCCTTAGCAACAGAGACACCGTCCTTGGTGATCTGAGGAGAGCCGAACTTCTTATCGATAATCACATTACGGCCAGAGGGGCCGAGGGTGGTGGCAACTGCCTGTGCGAGCTTGCTCACGCCATTGAGGATGGCCTGACGGGCGTCACCTTCATACTTCATTTGCTTAGCGGACATGTTTCAATTCCTTTTCTAAATCTGTGTAAGCGTGTCAATTAACCGAGGATGCCGAGGAGGTCATCGGAACGCACAATCTGATAGACCGTGCCATCGAGCTTCACTTCGGTGCCGCCGTACTTAGGCAACAACACGGTGTCGCCAGGCTTGACATCGAAGGGCATTTCCTTGCCGTCCTTGTCGCGCTTGATACCAACCGCGATCACGGTGCCTTCCATGGGCTTTTCCTTAGCGGTATCAGGGATGATAATGCCACCGCGGGTGACTTCTTTTTCTTCCTTAGGCTGCACGAGCACGCGATCACCGAGGGGGCGGATATTGGGAGTGGACATTTGAATGATTTCCTTTCTTAAAGTGTTTTGGGGAGGTGCTCCGAGGGAGAGATCCCTCCCACGGAGCGAATAGAGATTAGTTCTTCATCTTGAAGTCGGCATCAACGACGTCATCGCCGCCCTTCTTCTCTTCCTTCGGCTGCTCTGCACCCGGCTGAGCACCCGCGGCCGCATCGGCGCCAGGCTGCTGATACATGGCCGCACCTGCGGTCTGGAGGATCTGCATCAACGCATCCTGCTTGGACTTAATCGCTGCGACATCAGAGCTACCGAGGGCATCCTTGAGGTCCTTGATTGCGGTTTCGATCTGCGTCTTGGTTTCAGCAGGGATCTTATCACCGTTTTCATTGACCATCTTTTCAGCCTGATAAGCCATCTGTTCGGCCTGGTTACGCGTTTCGACGGCAGCCTTACGCTCTTCGTCTTCCTTCGCGAACTTCTCAGCATCCTCGCGCATCTTTTCGATTTCTTCCTTAGAGAGACCCGAAGAGGCGGTGATGGTGATCTTCTGTTCCTTACCGGTACCCTTGTCCTTTGCGGTAACATTGAGGATGCCGTTGGGGTCGATATCGAAGGTCACTTCGATCTGAGGCACGCCACGAGGTGCCGGAGGAATACCTTCAAGGTTGAAGCGACCGAGGAGCTTATTGTCAGCGGCCATCTTACGTTCACCCTGGAAGATCTTGATTTCCACGCCGGGCTGATTATCCACTGCAGTGGAGAAGACTTCCGACTTCTTGCAGGGGATGGTGGTGTTGCGATCGATGAGCGGAGTTGCCACGCCACCGAGGGTTTCGATGGAGAGCGTGAGCGGGGTCACGTCGAGCAGGAGCACGTCCTTCACATCACCCTTGAGGATGCCGCCCTGAATTGCAGCGCCCATAGCCACCACTTCGTCAGGGTTCACGCCCTTATGGGGTTCCTTACCAAAGATTTCCTTTGCCTTTTCCTGGAGGCGAGGCATACGGGTCTGACCACCAACGAGCACGACTTCATCCACGTTGGAGATGTCGGCGTCATCCATGCACTTACGGCAGGGGCCCACGGTGCGTTCCACGAGCACATCGGCGAGCTGTTCAAGCTTAGCGCGAGAGAGCTGCTTATTCAAGTGCTTCGGGCCAGTTGCATCCATCGTGATGAAGGGAAGATTGATGTCGCTGGTCTGAGCGCTGGAGAGTTCAATCTTTGCCTTTTCTGCGGCTTCCTTCACGCGCTGAATCGCCTGCGTATCCTTCGAGAGATCAATGCCCGTTTCAGCCTTGAATTCAGAGAAGAGCCAGTTCATCACGGCCTGGTCCACGTCGTCACCGCCGAGCTGCGTATCGCCATTGGTCGCCTTCACTTCGAAAACGCCTTCACCGATGTCGAGCACGGAGATATCGAACGTACCACCACCGAAGTCATAAACGGCAATCTTTTCGTCCTTCTTCTTATCCAAACCGTAAGCGAGCGAAGCAGCGGTCGGTTCATTGATGATACGGAGCACTTCAAGACCTGCGATCTTACCTGCGTCCTTCGTTGCCTGACGCTGAGAGTCATTGAAGTAAGCCGGCACCGTGATGATGGCCTGCGTAACAGGTTCACCCAAACGCATTTCCGCATCTGCCTTCAACTTTGCGAGGATCATTGCGGAGATTTCCGGCGGAGAGAAGGTCTTGTCACCCACCTTGATTGCCGCATCGCCATTTGCAGCGCGCGTCACATCATAGGGAACCATTGCGATTTCGCTCTGCATTTCATCGAACTTACGACCCATGAAACGCTTCACAGAGTAAATTGTACCCTTCGGATTCATCACAGCCTGACGCTTTGCAGGCAAGCCCACCAAACGTTCACCATTAGCGGTGAATGCCACGATCGAAGGCGTGGTGCGCTGACCTTCAGCGTTTTCCAACACGCGCGCTTCGCCGCCTTCCATCACAGCCATGCACGAATTCGTCGTACCCAAGTCAATACCAAGAATCTTGCTCATTTCTTTTTTCCTTTCAAATACTTGCGGAACATCCGCATTTACACTTTCCCTTATACAAGCCCCGTGCCAATTCTCAAACAATGCAAAAAAATACCCATTTTAAGCCCTCTCTTTCAAAACCGTGCCAAAAAGTGTGCCACACCAAAAGAAGAAACCGTGCCAAATAATGTCAAAAGTGGCACGGTTTTGACACTGTGCCACTTTTAGTCATTCGCTTATTTATTAAAGGAAGGGGATTTATGGACCGAATTGGTCAGGCGTTGGCGGGCGTGGTGCACCAGACGGCATTGCACTCTCCCCTGTCACTGGTCGGCTGGGACGTTGGGTGCGATCGCCCTGCCCTGTCACGACGTTCATGCCACCCTGGCCACGTCTACGACGACGCGACCCCACCGAAGTGGAGGTGCCACGCTTTGCTTCTTCATTTGAAGCAGAGCCCAAACTCGGATTTTGCGAGAGCACACCCATCGGGATTTCAACAATACGACGGCTCTCAATCGGATCCGCATCCTCCTCTGGAGGTTCCATCCAAAGGGTCAACTCTAATGCAGTGGGCAACATATTCGTCTTCGTCCACTCATCCACCCAATTGATTTCATCATCCGCCGTGCGTTCTTGATCTGGATCAAGCATGCGGCAATTAAATCCAATCACCTTCGGCGAAAGGCAGAGCTCCGTCGTGTCGACCTCAGGATCAAATTCGTCCAATTGCAAATCCTGACGCCATGCACGCACCGTAAATCCGCCAGGAAAATCACCGTCAGGATCTGTAATCTGCACGCGGATACGATGGGGCACATAGGCAAATTCTGCATCTTCACCCACCAGCGCAGGGCCCACCTTACTCCACTCAATCACATCATGTGCGCGTTCGTCTTCGCCATCATCCTCAAAGATAAGGCCATACTTCTCCCCAGAGCCAGGCGTATAGGCAGAACGCAATGCCGCGGTGAGCTGTTCCATCAAATAATCCGAATGCCCCGAGGCATCAATTACCGAACGTCCCGTTTCCCAAGCACGCGTAACGGAGTAGAAGGAGGTAAACAACATCACGGTTAGCAAGCCCAAGAGCGACAAGGCAATTAAGATTTCCACCAAGGTAAATCCACTCCGCCCACGCAGAGAGGACCGATGCCACAAGTTGAATCCAAAATCCTTCACCATATTGACTTCTAAAGGTTACAATGCGGTTATGCGGGCCCTACCCTTACTGCACCTTTCGCATATAGCGAACAATCTCTTCCGTGTTGCGCCCATCCCCCCATGTCACCGTTGTGCGCACCACATAGAGACCATCATCCTCTACGCCCTCTTCGGGCTCTTCTTTCTCGTCAACCGTGCGTTCAAACACATAACCCTCTTTTAGGGAGGAGTCTGGATCCACCACGGCATCTTCTTCAATATCCTCGATATCGCGCAAGGGATACTCCAATTCTCCCAACGAAAAGACGTAGGCGACCTCTTGCCGTTCGTGAGAGACATCAATCATACGGACATTCACGATAATCGAGCGATAGAGCACCGAGAGCGTGCCCCCCAAGATAATCACGGCAAGCATCACCTCCAACAAGGTGAAGCCCGCCGTCCCAGTCTTCCGTTTACATCGCCACGTCATAAGCGCCTTTAGGCCTTTTGTTGGCGAGCAATCGTCAATGCTTCGGCCAAAGTAGTTGAGAAGTTACCGCTCAATACTTCAGAGAAGCGCTTCTCCAACATGGCGAGTTGACCAAAATCATGCGATCCAGAGACGCGATCCAATAACCCTTCGCCCTCTGTATCATCCAGGCACGCATTGATGACATCTGCCACTGAGAGCTTCGTTGCGCAACAGCACAACATGTACGCATTATTCGGCATGCCCGACGCATCCAGAATAGAAACGAGAATCTTATTTCGTTCCAAAATCCCTGCTACTCGCGCCACATCACGCGCCGGCAAATGGAATTCATCTGCAAAGCGTTCCAAGGATAAGGGACCACGTTCTTCCTCTACGCAACGCGCCGCAAAGAGTGTCAATGCCAAGGCCATCACAATCGTTTCGCGTTCGGAAGGATGCGTGAATGCAGACTCGCGCAAAAGCTCCACGCGATGTTGGTGCACATAACAAATCTCTGCACCCAAGAGGATGATGTGCCAGCTCGAGTTAATCCAAAACAACAAAATCGGCAACGCAATCAACGAACCATACAGACGGCTATTATTCGCAATGCCCACCTGCAACACCATGCAGAGTTTGAAGAAGATCATCAATAAGATGGTGGTAATCAAAGCCCCTAAGAAGATACTGGGCAATTTGATGCGTGTGTTCGGCAAGAAGCCAAAGATGAAGGCAAAGAGCAATGTTCCCACCAAGAGCGGCACCAACTCATTCAAAATGCCCAAGCCTTCCACAAATGCGTGGAGATTAAAGAAGGACGGCATCGCACCAGAGATGCTCTCCAAGACGGGCAACGATGTTGCCGCCAAAACTAAGAGTGGCGCAATGATAATCACGCTCAAATAGTCCGTAAACTTTCGCCAAATAGGACGCGCCTTCGAAACACCCCAAATCGCATTAAAGCTATCTTCAATTCGTCCCAACACACTAATGACCATGAAAATCAAAGCCACCGCACCCACGGTACCAATCTTGGCAAAATTGATCGAATCAATCTGATCAAAGACCGTACGACAGAGATTGCGCAGTGCATTCGCCGCCTGCTTTGATTCAATCACCACGGGCTCTGCAGGCGTAGCGGCGGAATCGGTTGCAGTGGGCGCATTCGTCACCATAACAGCGCGATTTTCCCCGCCTTCCATTTGCCCCGTAAAGATCTCAATCTGTTCAAGAATCTTCGCCTCGGCCAAGTCTCCTGCGCCAAAGGCTTTCAATGAGGTCAAGCCTAAGGTCAACACTGGCACAATCGCCAACATCGTGATGTAGGTCAATGCCGAAGCATGCAGGATGGAGCCATCGCGCCAATAGGCTTTTCCCACCAACACAATAAAACGCAATAACCGAATCAAGAGTTGCATCCATTTCGGATGCGACTCAAGTTCCATGCGCCAGACCACTTCATTCAAAAAGTGAATTGCTTTTGCAATCATCGGTCTTCCCCTTAAGCATTTAAGACGTCCGGCGCATACTTGCGGACTACTTCTCTGCAACGTGCCGCCACCTCTGCGGCAGACATCGGCTCATCACGTTGCATGGAGTCCACCAAACGTTGCATATCAAAATAGGCGATACGGCAAATCAATTCCTTTACGCGCGGAATCAGGTTCGCCGACATACTCAACTTGCGAATTCCCATGCCCACCAATAGCAATGCCGCGAGCGGGTCTGAAGCCATTTCACCGCACACGCAGACCGAACGGTTATGGCGTCTTGCGGCCTGCACCACCATCCGAATCAAGGACAAAATCACCGGGTGAAGGGGTTGATAGAGATGCGCCACCGCTTCATTTCCACGATCCACTGCGAACGCATACTGCACCAAGTCGTTCGTGCCCAACGAGAAGAAATCGCACTCGCGTGCCAGCTTTTCTGCCTCTAAAGCCGCCGCAGGGATTTCAATCATCACCCCTTCTGGCACATCCTGACGGAAGGGGATCCCCTCGGCAATCAGCTCTTGCTTGCACTCACGAACGAAGGCCTTACAAGCGCGCAACTCTTCCACCGTGGTGATCATGGGATACATCAAGGCACAATCACCCAAGAGAGCAGCACGCAAAATAGCACGCACTTGCGTTTTGAAAACGGCACGATTGTTCAATAGATAACGCACAGAACGATTGCCTAAGAAGGGATTTGCCTCCCCTGCATGGCTCCGTCCCACCATCTTATCGCCACCAATATCCAACACGCGGATTACCACGGGCTTCTTATTGCAAGCACATAAGACTTCAGAATACGCCTTAAACTGCTCCTCTTCGGTTGGCTCGCGGCGCAACCCAATCCACAGATACTCCGTGCGATAGAGACCAATGCCCTCTGCACCGTGTTCACCAATCCCCTCGAAGCCCACACTGTGGTCGGCATTCGCGAGCAACGTCACACGAATGCCATCTGGTGTGACTGCGGGACGGTCTGCAAGGGATCGACGATGCTCCTGCGCCGCACGCAAAGGTGCCGTCTCAGAGAGGAGCGTTGCTTTAATTTTGTCCGTAGGCAGATGCCACAAGAGACCATGGAAACCATCCAGTGCCACCTCATCGCCGACCTGAATCGCCTCTAAGGATTGCCCGATACCAACCACTGCGGGGACGCCTAATGCCTTCGCAAGAATCGTAACGTGCGCCGTCAAGGAGCCCTGTTCGGTGGCCATTCCGCGAATATAACGGCGCGGGAGGGAGACGGCATCCGAGGGAGAAATATTGTCCGCCACAATCACCGACGGACGATCAATCAACGGCACGGCGCGTTGGCCATCGCCCCCTTGCAAATTACCAATGAGGCGATTGCGCACATCATACAAATCTGCCACGCGCTCACGGAGGTACTCATCCCCCATGTGGCGCATCATCTCCACCATGGATTCAAACGCACAATGCACTGCCCATTCGGCATTTTCGCGCCGATTACGGATCGCCTTCACCACGGTATCGATGAAGTACGTATCCTCCAACATCATTAATTGCGAGTCAAAAATGCCCGCTTCCGTTGAAGAGGCGTGTGCTTCTGTGGTTTTTGCCAACTCTGCGAGCTGTCGCCGTGCACCATCCAGTGCAGTATAAAAACGAGCAATTTCGGCATTTAGCAATACCGATTCTACTTCGTAATGCGGAGCTTCGCGGATCTTTTCCGCCTCAAATCGTACAACTGGTGCAAAGACCAAACCTCCCGAGGCGGCTAAGCCTCGGAAGAGTACGGCAGGACGCCCGCTCTCGGTCGGTTCCATTGGAGATGCCTTTCGGCAAAAGCGACGGCTTATTCGTCGGGAAGATCGAACTTACGTTCCACCAACGCTTCCAATTCTTCGACAGCCTTCTGGGCTTCTTCACCGGTTGCGCGGATAATCAACGTCGTACCGTTCACGGCTTCCAGCGTCATCAATGCCATGATGCTTTTACCAGGAACAACCACGCCGTCTTTTTCAACGGTCACATCTGCACGATAACGTGCCGCAGTCTTGGCAAAGAGACCTGCAGGTCGCACGTGCATACCATACTTGTTTTTCAGAACAACACTGATTGTTGCTTCGTTCATTTTGCTTGCTCCGCTGTTTGATTATGGGCGATAACCTGCGCATCCAAGATGGCGGCGGCGTCCATATGTGAGTGACGCATTTTAAAGGTGGCTGCAGCTGTTTCAACCACATTAACAAAATCTCGTCCCGCAGCAACCGGAATTGTGAGCCGTTGCACCGGAACACCTAAAATCTCATAGGTCTGAATATCCGAACCGATTCGATCAATATCGTCCTCGTTCGAACAAAGACGCAGAGAGACAATCAAATCCATTTGCGCTTCCGGCTTAACGGAAGCAATACCAAACAAGGTGGCGACATGGAGCAAGCCCAAGCCACGAATTTCCATAAACCCGCGCAATTGTCCCGGCGCCGTTCCACGAAGTCCGCCGTGCGCATCCTTGGAAAGCAACGTAATATCATCGGAAATGAGCGCATGACCACGACGTAAGAGCCCTAATGCCGTTTCACTCTTACCAATGCCGGGCGGCCCTTCCAAAAGCACCCCAATGCCTCCAATGTCCACCAAGGTGCCATGGACCGAAGCGCGAGGTGCGGTCAATTCATGCAAATGTAATGAGCCCACGCGAAAGACTTCCAAGGTCTCTCTCCGCGTAGACAACACCGGAATCCCGGCATCATTTGCCAACTTAAGTGTTTCCCAACTCCACGGATCATTCTCTGACTTGCACAAGATAATCCCTGGCACGTTGTACTTGAGCAATGCCATCCACCGTTCTTTCCGCACATCTGGCGGCAACGTCTGTAGATAGGCACACTCTGCTCTTCCGAGCACTTGCAGTCTGCGGAAGGCGAAGTATTGATAGAAGCCGGTAATCGCGAGCCCAGGGCGATAGAGCACAGGCTCTTCAATCGGACGATCAAGCCCGCGTTCACCAGCAATCACCTCCAAACCCAAGACCTCACGCGCCGACAACAAAAAACGTCCCACCGTGAGGGGTGACACGGTGATGTTGCTAATCGTTAGCGGACGCTTTGGATCGTATTGCATAAGGTCAGGGTGAAGCTACCGGAGCGCCATTCCGCGCTCCGGTCACGAGTGGCTTACTTTGCAGCTTCAGCCGCCTGAGCAGCCTTACGGGCAGGCTCGACGTAGGCTTTAGCACGCTTTTTGCGAATCTGGGTTTCCACCTTAGCGGCAGCCATATCCACGGCGGCGCGCATGGAGGTGTCGGTGTGGGCCGTACCGATGAACTTTTCATCCTTGCGCTGAGCAATCACTTCAGCGGCGCAGAGCTTGTTCTGGAAGTCCATGACCACCCGGACAGATTCAACCATGGGAAATGCTTCGCCAATCTTCTCAGCGCGCTGCTGAGCGTAATCGCGGAAGCCCTCGGAAATGTTTTTGTGACGTGCATTGACTTCTACTGTCATGATGAACCTACCTTTCTTTATTGGCTTGGTTTATACTTCTCGGCTCACTTCTTACATACGGAAGTTTTCGCCGAGATAAGATTGTCTGGCTTTGGGGTCATTGATGAGCTGCTCGCTCGTTCCTTCGCAAAGGATCCGCCCTTCAAACACGATGTAGGCGCGGTCAACGATGTTCAGCGTTTCACGCACATTGTGGTCTGTGATGATGACGCCGAGCCCCTGATTCTTCAAATCGCGCACGATGCTCTGGATATCTTCCACTGCGAGCGGGTCCACGCCGGCAAAGGGTTCGTCCAACATCAAAATTGAGGGACGACGCACCAAGGCGCGTGCGATTTCCAGTTTACGCCGTTCACCACCCGAGAGCGTGTAGGCGGGTTGCTTCGCCACCTTGGCCAAACCCAAGGAGGTCAACAACTCTTCCAAACGTTCCGCCTTTTCACGGCGAGACGGATGCATCGTTTCCAAAATTGCAAGAATGTTGTTTTCCACACTGAGACGACGGAAAATGCTCGCCTCCTGTGCAAGATAACCCAAACCGATGCGCGCACGACGATAGACTGGCATATCGGTGATATCCTTACCACGGAACATCACCTTGCCGCCATTCGGACGCACCAGCCCCACCACCATGTAAAAGGTCGTGGTCTTACCTGCGCCATTGGGCCCCAAAAGACCCACGCATTCGCCACACCGTGCGGTCAACGAAATATCGTGCACCACAGTGCGTTCGCCATAGACCTTCTTCAATCCAGTGGCGACTACGTCAGGCGTTGTATTCTGCGGTGCACTCATTACATCATATCCTTGATACCCTCGGTCGAACCGGCGGGAATGATGAGTTCGGGATTCGGATAGACTTCCATGCGCTGGTCGCCCTTCTTCGTCCAAATGGTAATCTTGTCACCTGCGACGGTGCGCGCCTTGCCATTGGCATCTAAGCTCTGCAACTTTGCATTGCCGGCCATCACCAAGCGCTCTTCCGCCTTGATGTAGACCGCTTTATCGCAAGAAGCACGGCGGCCGTCATTTTCCACCTTCACGTTGCCACGCACCACGAGACGTTCCAACGTATTCGTGCTTTCCAAGAAAACGAAGAGTTGATCTGCCGTCAATTTGAAGCGGACGTCATCCACCTTCACATTGTCCGTCAGAATCGCCACCGATTCTTTGTAGTTGTATTCCATGTGGTCAGCGGTGATTCGCGTATCGCGCAAGGCCACCGCGGGCGCCGCTTTCTTTGCAGGTCCGCCCAACAATGCTTCGCGAGAAGCCGCCATACCATCATCGTCATTGGCTCGCGCAAAAACTGCCACGAGTGCCATTGCAAGAATCAAAACCTTCTTCATGCTCGTCTCCTCAAAAAATACCACGATCGGTGAGTTTAACCTCGCCCATACGCTTCGTTGTAATCACGGCGCGTTTAACAATGCGCAGATACTTGTTGTTTAAATCCGCCAATGCGCCTACGCCCGTCAAAACATCGCCACCCATCTCGCCACGCACCTTTCCCTTGGCCACGGCCAACATCGTTGTGCGATCCACTGCGAGTTCATCTGCGGTCAAGAGCGCATTAACCGAACCATCCTCATTGAACTGCGTCACCACCACTTGGCGACCCCGCAGATAGTTCGTGTCCAACGTAATCCATGCTTCTTTCGCATGCACCGTTGTTTGGGGGCGACCATCTTCAAAACTGCGCACCGGCAGACGCAAATCGCGCGCTGGCGCACCCATTTTTGAAATTGGCTTTCGCAAAGATTCAATCAAGGTCTTATAGCGCAGCGCACTTCCTAATTCGGAATAACGCGCCAAGTCGGCCTCCCTGACCTTCGCATCTAAGTCGAGGTCATCCGATGCACGACTCACGGGCGCGGCGAATAACCACCCGCCCATGAATAAACTCACAAATGCAATGAAAATGCGCATTTAGTTCTTAACAATTGCGTTGATGCCCTGAAGCTTCTTCAGCAAATCTTCCAATGCGCTGAAGGCAATCGCATTCGCAGCATCAGAGAGTGCTTCGGGCGGATTGAAGTGGGTTTCCATGAAGAGGCCATCCACGCCAGTAGCCACCGCCGCACGTGCCAAAGCAGGTGCCCAACGGCCGTCACCACCAGAACCTGTGCCAAGCCCACCCGGACGCTGCACACTGTGCGTCGCATCGAAGACAACCGGATAACCCAGTTCGCGCATCACCAAGAGCGAACGCATATCTGCGACCAAGTTGTGATAACCGAAGCTTGCGCCACGTTCAATCAAAACGATGCGATTATTGCCTTCGCTTTCAATCTTACGCACCACGTTGACCATGTCTTCAGGTGCCATGAACTGGCCCTTCTTCACATTAATCACGCGACCCGTCTTTGCGGCGGACACCACCAAATCTGTCTGACGGCAAAGGAATGCTGGAATCTGCAACACATCGCAGACTTCTGCCACTGGCGCACACTGCCACGGCTCATGAATATCGGTCACCACGGGCACGTTGAAGCGAGATTTCACCTCTGCCAACGTCTCCAAGCCCTTTTCAAGACCAGGTCCACGATAGGCCGAGAGACTTGTGCGATTTGCCTTATCAAAAGAAGCCTTAAAAATGTACGGAATACCGAGCTTACTCGTGAGCTGAACCAATGCCTCCGCCAATTCCAAACAGGCCGAGTGGCTTTCAATCACGCAAGGTCCGGCCATCAACGTCAATGTATCCGTACCGAAAGAAACCGTATCTGTTACCTTAACAACGCTACAATCTGCCATAATTCGATATCCTTCCATTACGGGAATAATTTAGCATATTCCTATGAATTTTTCCACAGAGAATTCGAAAAATAGCACCCATTTAATAAAAAAATACACCCCCTGCCACAGTGGGCCATGGCCACGATAAATCCCGGCTGCTAAGCAGTCGCCATCCAGCCTCGTCCCCGTCTCCTCCCCTTTTCCTCTCGTGAGCACCAGTAAAAGCATCCGCAGGATGCGTAGCGTGCAGGACTCAGTCCCCCTGCCGCAGTGGGCAGGGGGCCACGATAAATCCTGTCTTCTAAGCAGTCGCCATCCTGTCTCGTCCCCGTCTCCTCCCCTTTTCCTCTCGTGAGCACCAGTAAAAGCATCCGTCAGGATGCGTAGCGTGCAGGACTCAGTCCTGCCGCGGGTGCAGGGGTGCGTAGCCCCTGCCTGGGGCATGGGGGCGCGAGCCCCCACCCTTCTCCCTTTTCTCCCCCACCCCTCGCCCCATCCCTCCTCTCATACCATTAAAGAACCGTCCCCTTGCGGAGACGGTTTTTGAGTTTGTTTCGGTGTGTGTGATTGCCGTGGAATTAGTGTCGATTGTGACGATTTTTCCACTGTTTTCGCAGGCGTTCTTGTTCATCCTGTTGCTTTTGCGAGGCTTCGGTACGGCCTTTGATGACGGCGACCGGCTTTTGTTCTGCGGCATCTGAAACATACGAACCGCGCTCATAGGCTTCAGATTCGAGTCGCATCCGATTGACTTCGGCCTCTTTTTCCTCGATTGTTTCGAGGCGGCGCACATCCTTACCATCCACGAACACCTCAGTCGTTCCGGTACGCTTATCAAAGGTCTGCGTATAAGCCTTTAAGGGGGTCGAGAATGAGTACTTGTAGTGCTTTGCGAAGGTCATCTCACGCGACACGGCACGCAAGAGCTGTTGCATTCCGGGCGCATCAGGATCGGCTTTAAGTTGGACAATGATGAGATCTTCGGGCTCAGTGTTTGAATCCTCGATAACCTCATGCAATTTGTACAACGGCACCACTTCACCATGAACCAAGATGTCACCCCTTTCGGTAATCACAATCTTTGCATCGTTCGTATCGATCGAACGCAAACTTGGGCCTGCCGCACATCCACAGAAGAGTGCAACCCAGAGCAAAAGTGCAACGACAGAGAGGGGCGTTTTCATCAAATTCCTTAGATTTGTGCGAAGGCCTGTTCCAAGTCAGCGATGATATCATCGATATGTTCAAGACCCACCGAGAAACGAATCATCGTGGGCGAGATACCTGCGAGGACGAGTTGCTCATCCGTCAACTGACGATGCGTCATGCTTGCAGGATGGAGCACACACGTACGTGCATCCGCCACATGCACCACGATTGCGGCGAGCTTGAGGCTATCCATCAACTTCTGTGCGTCGGCACGCGTTCCCTTTACGCCGAAAGCGATCACGCCAGAAGCACCCTTCGGCATGTACTTTTGGGCGAGGTTGTAGTACTTATCCCCCTTGAGACCGGGATAACGCACCCACTCCACCTTCGGATTATTTGCGAGCCACTCAGCCACAGCGAGCGCATTGGAACTATGACGTTCCATACGCAAGGGCAACGTTTCAATGCCCACGCCGAGCAAGAATGCATTCATCGGAGCGGCCTGTGCGCCGATATCGCGCATCAACTGCACACGCGCCTTCACGATGTACGCAGCCTTCCCGAAAGCTTCCGTGTAGACGAGACCATGATAAGAGTTATCAGGCGTTGTGAATTCAGGGAAACGCCCACTTGCGGCCCAGTCAAAGTTACCCGAATCAACAATTACACCGCCGAGGCTCATTGCGTGACCATCCAGATACTTTGTGGTTGCATGAATCACGATATCCACGCCATGTTCAAAGGGACGGCAGAGATAAGGCGTGGGGAAGGTGTTGTCAATAATCAATGGAAGCCCATTGCGATGCGCCACATTTGCCCAACGTTCCAAGTCGAGCACGGCGAGCGCAGGATTCGCCAAGGTTTCACCAAAGATAGCCTTCGTGTTTGGACGAATGGCCGCCTGAATCTCCTCATCGGTGGCATCGGGTTCCAACCACGTAAAGGAGATGCCGAGCTTTTCAAGCGTCACACCGAAGAGATTCACGGTGCCACCATAGATGGTCGAACACGAAATCACGTGATCCCCGCTGTGTGCGAGATTGAGAATTGCGAAGGTGCTTGCCGCCTGACCAGCGCTCGTGAGCATTGCCCCGACGCCACCTTCCAATGCCGCAATACGCTGTTCCACGTAGTCCAACGTCGGATTGCTCAAACGCGTATAGAAGTGACCTGCGGCTTTGAGGTCGAAGAGGTCGGCCACGTGTTGCGAAGAGTCAAACTTAAAGGTCGTGCTCTGAATAATTGGCATCACACGAGGATCACCATTTTGAGGGGTATAACCGGCTTGTACACATTTCGTTTCGAATTGCATGGTGCGTTCCTCCATTTTGCTCGCTTCCAACAGATGTCTTTATCCGCACGGGAAGCGGTGTTAAAAATATTCGTAATAATAACAAAAGTAGCCACCTCAAACAAGAAATTACAGTGCTTTCCGTGACTGTATACACCAAAAAGCGGTCGCACTCTCCCGCATTCTTTACAACACCACCCGCCTAAAAAACAACGCCGCCCACCTCTGATGAGGCGGGCGACGAAGTAGGCTTGCGCAACGATTCCCTTACGGACGTTATTAATTAAGGTCTGTACGACGAATGCGTGCGGTGAGATCCGTCGTGCCCATCGGGAAGTTTGCTTCCGTGAAGGGAATCGCAAAGTAACGCACACCTGGCGTATGACTTGATGGTGCAGCCGTTGGCAAGGCGGTTTCGTCAAAGGAGGCGAGCTCTGTGCCTGTGAGGGGCGTTTTTTCGTCCACAGCAAATTCAATTGCAGTGTTCAACTGGAAGTCTGCGGTATTGCCCGAACCCAAGATGGTATTGCCAAAGACTTCGGCCAATTTGTTCTCCACCTCAACCTTGACAATCACATAGGACGACTTACCCTCTGCAGAAGTGTCCGTCAATTCACGAATCGTCAAATCGCTAATGCCGAATTCATAGGCCATGAGGAGGTCGCTCTCATCTTCCGAATCTGCCACAGGGGCGAAGGTCCAGATGTTGGAGAAGCAACGAAACGCATTGCCGATTTCTGCTGCGTTCAAGGCATAGTAAGTGGCAATAAGCGTTTCAGGATCCTTGGAGTACATCGTGCGACCATCTGCCTTCTGCAAGTGGGCGACGTTATAACCCTGATAGTAACGGATGAAAATCGACTCAATCGTGGAATCATAAACGTTCGCAACGCTTGTGTCGGAAGGATTTTGCGGCACCGGCACGTCGGGTTCGTAAACCACATAGTGCGACTGACAGACCTTGGGCGATTCGCCTGCGTCATGATTCACACCGACGTCCCAACGCTGAGCGCCCTTCGTGGCGTAGAGACGGCGACGCACTTCTGAACGCGCAGATTCATCCATGATGTGGAAGAGAATGGCGCCACTCTTGACATTGTCAGGCAGTGCCACATCCACGTCTGCGACCATACTACCGTCCACCACAATCTTACGCACCGTCATTCCCATGCAGTCTTCCAACTGCGCATCGCGGTTCAAACGCAACACACCGCCAATCGTGCCTGTACCGCTTAAGGTCTGACCACCCTTGATACACGCAATGACGTCTTCAGGGTTGGCGTAATGATTAGGTTCGAGCGATGCACCCGCTGCCACATACAAGCCACTATGACCAATGGCTGCGGTGAGGTGTTGGTCAGCATTCAAAGCATCATCCGAGAAGGGTTCTGTACCCACACGCAAGATGCCTTCTTCCACGCGCACAGGGCCCGTTACTGTAGGCGGCGTGGGCGAACGGAAGGCCATGATGCCTGAGCCGACCTTGATCAAGCCGAGCGTACCTTTGGTTGCGGTGTGGTCAACGAGGTTGGCCGTGTAGCAAATCCAACGTTCATTCCCTGCCGAGTTGAGCGTGAGCACTGCAGGCTGATCGGTTGGGCCTTCAATGCCCGCGGCGGTGAAGTTACAACGATGGGTATTGTCCACGCCATCAGCCTGACCATAACCATGCAAGGTCGCGGTCGCGCCGGTCATCTTCACATTTTCCGTGAAGACGATACCATTGGATTCGGTGTCTTCACCTGCGGCATGGAAACGGAAGATTGCGCCATTGCCCATCGTGAGCGACTTTGCCCAGAGGTGATTGGTTTCGCCATCTTGTTCCAAAATCGCACCATCGGCAATCACGAGATTCGTATCACGCAATTCGAAGTTATGCCAGAAAGAGTTCGCCGTGCCATACGCTTCCAAGGTGGCAATGGAGTCATTTAGCATCGGACGGCTAAAGGTGCGGTTCTTAAAGGCATAGGTGCCCGTCGTGTGACCGTGTAAGAGTGCACTCTCCAAGGTCACAAGCGTGGGCGTGCCACCGAGTTCACCATTCACCTGTTCACCAATATCTTCAAGGCGCACCGAGGTAATCAACTGTTTGGTGATATACATCGCACCATTACCCGAGGTGGTGAGCAACTTCAAGGTCGGCACCGCTTCATCATCGGTTGCGCCATTCTCCACGTGCAAGGTCGCAATCAGACGACCCGATTGCGGCTCCAGACTCTTATTGGCGTGAATTTTCCAAACGCCTTCTGGCACACGAATCTGGAAGGCGATAGCCGTCCCCATATCCGCTTGCGTTGCAAGAACAGGAGCCGGCGAAGCATTCGTATCGCCATTGTAACCATACCGATACCACGGCAAGCCCGTGTTGGCGTTCGCATCAAAGGCTTCAAAGAAATCGCGGATGCCTGTAAAACCTTCTGTATCACTTAAATCCAAATAGAGACGGCCCGGAATCTGACGAATCTCTGCCAAAAGACCCGCTACCGTGCCGCCTGGATTAGAGTTCTCTCCATAGATAGAGTTCGTGACATCCGTTAAAATCCAGTTCGCGCCTTCACTAAATTCAGGCACCCAGACATATTCCGAGACTTGACCATTTTGATTGGGCTGCTCAATCGAGGTATTCCCCACGACCTTACCGCGACCTTCAATCGGACCCGTGAGGTGCAAGAAGTCCGTTTCCTCTTCTTCTCGATCACGAATCAAAGAGTAATCTGCGTGCAATTCCAAGGTTGCCTGCACCAATGCACCACCTTCTGTGATACTTTCCGTGGTCCAGCCTGTTTCATTCCACGCAGACCAATTTTCATCGGAGTCCGTAGCATACGCAGGCTCCCAGACATTTGACCATGTGATGTTGTTCTTGTTATTGCCCAGACCCGTCTGTGTTTGCGTGATGGTACGTGTGGCAGTCATGGTTTCTGTACCCGTCGTGGTTGAAACGCCGCCGACTAAGACACTCGCCAAACGCGAGAATTGAACTACACCGACCGAAGGGGCAAAGGTCGCCGCCACATCGCCACCAGTAAAGGTACGACGATAGAGGCGCGTTTGCGTGACGGTGCGCGTCTTTTGCCATCGCACTTTTGAGAGGGACTCTGCGTCACTTTCTGCACCGATGTCAACCTCATCTTCAACAGGCTCTGGCGTGCCGCCCACGGTTCCGACCGAACGGCGACCATGCACACCGAGTGCGCTATGCGGGTTGTCATAGGCTTCTGCTTTACAGGCGGCCTTGGGATGAATCGTATCACTGCCGCCACCCACGAACTTAATCGTGCCATAGCGCAAGGCTTTACCGTCTACGGTTGTCTCCACCATCCACGCATGCGACTTCTGATTCTCAAAGGTGACTTCGCCACCAATCGGCTGAAGCACCAAACGCGCATCGGTTGTCTTCGAGGCCTCTGCATGGGGCAACACATTGAGCGCCGAATAAAAACGATTGGCCGAGAGGAAACCATTGGCAGCATCCTTTTCGGTATTAATTTTGAGCGTGCAACTTCCCTTTACAAAGAGACGAATTTCAGCACCTTCCGAGGGGCGAGCGTAATATTCCGAGTCGGTCCATTCTTGAGTGGTAGTATTCCACACCTGCTTCAGCCACGGCTTGGTTGTTCCATTTAACGGATATTCCCAATCGCCGTCTTCTGTCACATCACGCACATAACGCACACCTTGGTGAACAGGAGGCGCTTCATCTGCCAAGGCCGCCATTGCATTCGCGGTCAACGCACCCTTGTAGAAGCGGATGTAGTCCACATAACCACCGTCTTGGGGTTCTGCAGAGGCGAGCCCAAGCAAGTCACCTGTGTTGGACGAACCACTGAGGATCTGGCCGACCTGCAAACCACCGGTTGCGAGGCCTACCCAATTCTCAGGCAATAAATATTCGGTCAACAAGCCACCATCGAGGTAAACGGCGAGCGTCTTGCCATTGCACACCACAGAGATCACGTGCGGGATGTCAGAGATATCAGCGATGTAAGCCGTTGCCACAGGTTCCAAAACGTCTCCCTCCCAGACATTACCTGTTTCAATGGCCTTATCAATTGCGTGATAGAGCACAATCGGAATGGGACCATCTGCGGTCACATCGCGGCCTGTGGCCAAAATCAAAGCATCACCGGCTGCGATATTCGGATTATTGTATGCGCCACCGCAGGAGGAACTGAGCGCCAAGAGCGTCGTGTGCGCCTTACGCGGAGCGGTCAAACGCACCGCAGCACTCCACACTTTGGGATACTTCAAGTCGGCAAGTTCAATGTACGGGCGATAGCAGAGCTTCACACCCTTACCCGCGGGGTTGCGCGTTTCGGTGAAGAACTTCTCATCGGTCATCACCGAACCCCAACTGTTGACATTCACATTGCCATTCCAGTCGGTACCTTGCAAGAGCGCATTGGTTTTACCCACGCGCATCCAACCGGTGTTGTAGGAGTTGCCTTCAAATTCTGCGTCAACCCATGCACTATTGTGGGCGAAGTTCGGATATTCCCATTCAACGGTATCATACGCGCCATCTTCATTCGGTGTCACCGTGAACGTATTCTGATAATGCGGCACGAGGATATTGTTGTGGTCGTAGTGATAGAAGACCAACGTTTCGGCGACCTCTTCTGGCAAGTGCGGAATCATCAATTCACCACCATAAGCACCTGCTTCCACGATTTCCAACTTCGGCGGATTGTTCTTGTCAATCTGCTCTGGCCAAAGAATCGTTGCGTCAGCGAACTGGTCCAAACGAATACGCAGCGTCTGACCATTCTGAATGCGTAAGCGCGCATAGACATCGAGTTCTTCGGTTTCAGAGACATCTACCATCGGATACTGCGTCGCATCAAAACTCAAAATACCGCGATAGGGCGTGACTTCATCCTTGTGCGTGAGGGCCAAAATATCGGCCACCACAGAGGTGTCGCGACGACCCAAATAGCCAAAGGTGATATCACTCGTAATACCATGCAATGCATTAATGCGAATGCTACCACCATCCAAGGCCGTTTCACTCGAAGGCTCCTGCGCTTGAATCGTGCCCTTGAAGTAGCCCAAGTTATGAATGGTAACCGTACCATTAATAGTGAGGTTGCCCATGCCCGAAAGCGCATCAATCGTCAAGGTCGGACGCAAGGCACGCACTTCACCCGCGGTGAGCGCGCGATCCCAAATGTAGCAGTTGTCCACCTGCATTTTGTCTGCAATAACATTGTAGCCGGCATTGTTATACGCTGCACCAATCCGGAAGCCATGGTTAGTCGTGTTAAGGATAAAGGGCGTGAGCACCGTTCCTGCTGTTGGGACGCCATCGACATAGAGTGTCACCTTTGTGGCAATGATGGTTTTAGTGACGATGTCTTTTCCATCGGTGCCTTGCGCCACGTCCACATAGATATCGTGATCCACGGCCACAACAAAGAGGTGCCAGCCCTTGGCGAGCGTATCAGACGTGTAGCTCGCATCCACGGTAGCGGTAGCGCCATCATAGCGAATCACTTCAACGGTGTTTCCATTTTTGCGCAAAGCCAAGGCATTATTCCACGCGCCAACGGAGAAGAGTACCGCGCCTTCGGCCGTAACCTCTTCCAAATTCGCACCGAGCACAAAGGAGTAATCGCTCTCTGCTGGCGGTGTAATGCTCGCATAAGGATTAATGATATTGCTGACCGTAAAGCCCTTGCCAGAGGGTGTTTCGATGTACGACGAGGGCACATTTCCGGCCCATTCGGTAAACCAAGCTTCTTGCGAATTCTTCGCCACAACGTTGTTGTTATCCTCAAACTCCATCTTCATGTCGGCATTCTCAGCCGCAGCCTTTTGGAAGCGCGGGGTCGCTTCAGAGGCATCGATGGTGACATCGCCATTCACCGTCAAGCCACCGCCATTCACAAAGTCTGTGCCAAAGGTATAGGTAGGCGTTGCACCCTCGGCCTTGAGCGTACCGCCATTGAGCGTCATGCGACGACGCAAGGAGGGTGTCATGTTCAAATCGCCCGTAAGCACCAACTGACCATCGCGTTCGACAATCACCTCGGCCGTACCAGTGATGGTCTCGGTGGAGCCCGAAGGCTGCGCCAAAAGGACGGGAACCATCGCTTTGGCAGAATTGGCCTCGCCCACGCCATCACCCACCATTAGTGCCGCATCGTGTACCAGTGGACCAAAGGTGACCTTGCCGCTAAAGGTGCCATTGTTCACCACATACTTTGCCGTTGCAGCATCACCTTGACCTAAGATGAGGCCATCGCCACCGACCGTCACCGTACCGGACTTCTGCACATACTGCGCATTGTTGTTCACACCATAACCCACCACGAGCGAACCCGCAAAGGTTGTCGCATCATAGGATTGAAGCGTCTGCACCGAGGGCGGCGTGTTGACATCATTGTCAACGCCGAGCACGAGAGACGTGGTGCCCTCCTTCACAGGAATCGTAAAGGGCGAGACCATGCGCAAGATACCAGAATTTTCTTCAATCAGTGCGCGATAGTGCGACAAGACATGCGGCACACTCGAAGGAATCGCCAAGGCCAAACGCGAAGTCGCATCCCCATAAGCAATATTGGGCTTGTCGTTTTCGTTAATGTGCGTTACGATACGAATACTACGCCCCGCAGGAATCGTGAGCGGATTACGGCCGAACCAAGAGGGTTGCGCTTTCGAGTCCGGCAACATTGAGGGATAGGCCGAGAGTTCCAAATCGCAATGGAGCGCAAAGGTTGTCGGCGCCCAGATCTCGCGCGGAATAACGGGCGCACCTTCGTCAGTATACTCGAGACGAATCATCTTAATGTCGCCCGTCGCCCCCTTCACGTCACGGAAGTCCACAGGGCCCTTAAAGGTGTAACCCTTAAGAAAACGCACCGTACCAGCACGCACGGCAGGTTGCCACTCGGTTTCGTCTTTCGTCCACTCGGTAGCGGGCGTATTTGAAGCCACAACAAGGGCCGCCTGATTGAGGCTACGATTCATTTCCAAAATGGTATTAGGCTCCGTCAAGCGCACGACCACCATCGTATTAATGGTGTCATCGGCATCAGAGAAGTTATCCTTTGCCAACTGATCTGCTAACGTATGCGTTCCTGCCGTTAAATCGTAACTAAAGCGCTTCATCGTCATCTGCCCGTCAAAGGACAAATAGGGTGAATAGTGAGGATCGCCACCATCAATGCGCACAAAGGACCGGTCAGCGTCGGTGTATTCACTCGAAGCATTGCGGAAAACCGGCAAGAGCGGAGGCGTTGCCGCGGTCGTTTCCAAGTACAACTTGTAGGATTTGTTGGTATCTAATTGAACCCCATCACCAAAGGTGTACTTATAGACCCGCGCTTCTACATAGGTGCCATTCTGGGTGGGCAAACGCACCTGGGAAAGCTCTTCCTTAGCGGTTGAGGAAGAGACTACCCCCCCCCGTTCATCCAAAAGGGTCACCGTGCTCACATACTTCAAGTTCTCGGTATTCGTCACCAAATCGGGCAACGAGACCGACTTCACCGCCACCGTACTGCCCACGAAGTCAATCGGACTTCCATTATAGGTGTAGTGCCAAATCGGGTCATTCAACGAAAAGGTGAGTGTCCGCTGCGTCAAACGCACATCGTGAATCATCTCAAGTGTCGAGACTTGATCAAAGGTCCCCGTCGTCAAGTCTCCTGAGGATTCTTCGGTCACCACCGCCATGGCCAAACACGACCATACACTTGCTATCAAGCAAACCAATAAACGTTTCATGCCAAATCACTTTCCATCCGTAGCATTCATCGGTCAATTCAGAGACCCGACCCCACGACGACTCAAACCACACGTATTACACTTCAAAATCAAGGCAGAGACGCGTCTGCGTAAAGGGACACACCTTCTCATCTGCCACCGCGACATGTGCAGGATGCACCGCATATGCCTTTAATGCCGCTTCCGATTCAAAGGTCGAATCCAACATCACATCGGCATTTGAGCTTGCAAGCCCCTCTGTCCGAACGCAAATCTCCGTCAAACCAGGCACAACACCCTTCAAGCCTTCTAAACCAGCCTTAATTCCTGCCTTCACCGCAGTCTTGTCCGTGAGTTCGTCCTTCAACTTCCACAAAATCATATGCTTAATCATTGTGCAACCACCTTCTCTCAACGGGAAATGACACGTTTTCACGTGTCATCTCTCACTTTTTATGCGGCCCCCTATGGGAGTCATGCGCCGTAACCGCACTTAATCACCTTACACTCTAATGGGGCTTCTCCACCGATTACGGCAAGTTCAATTCATCCAAATCGCAAACCAAAACGCGCGTGTCACCACGCGCGCCTTGGGCAGCATCCCCGTCTATTAGGGGTTGTAAATCGAGCCAACCGGCTTGGTCGCTGGATTCATGTAGTATTCCTGACCGGTTGCGTCGAGCACCGAAGCCCAGAGGTTGGAGGAGAGTTCCACCTTGCGGCGTTCGATGGTTGCGAGCGGAATCGGCACCAAGGAGTAGTCGTCGTTGAGGCGACCCACCACGCAGTTGGTGCGGCCTGCCATAGCGGCATGGACCGCCATGCGTGCCAAACGGTAGCAGAGCACAGAGTCAGACGCATCTGCAGGGCAGCTACGAATGGTGTAGCTGGGGTCGATGTACTTCACGGTCACATCGTCGCCCTTATTCTTGAAGTAACGGGTGATTTCGTTCTTGAGGAATTCACCGATATCCTTCTTAAGAATGTTGCCAGAAGCGTCCTTGCGGACTTCACCTTCCATCAATTCCTGACCCGCGCCTTCAGCCACCACGATCACAGCATGGCTGCGGCCCGATTCGAAACGACGTTCAATCGCACGCAAGAGACCATTTTCGCCATCCATCGTGAAGGGCGATTCGGGGATCAAGCAGAAGTTGACCACGGGGTTGGCGAGGGCAGCATAAGCCGCGATAAAGCCAGAGTCACGACCCATCAATTTCACCACGCCGATGCCATGGTAAGCGCCGAGCGCTTCAGCATGTGCCGAACGAATCGCAGGAATGGAGGCTGCCACTGCGGTTTCAAAACCGAAGGTGCGGCCCACGAAGTGAAGGTCGTTGTCAATCGTCTTCGGAATACCGACGACAGAAATCTTGAGGCCACGCGCACGGCATTCGTTGGAGACGTCGCGAGCGCAACGCAACGAACCGTCACCGCCAATCGCAAAGAGCACGTTGATGCCCATGCGTTCGAGGGTGTCGACCATGCGGGAGGTGTCCTGTTGGCCACGGGAAGACCCGAGCATCGTGCCGCCTTCTTCGTGAATGATATCCACGATATCTGGCGTCAAGAGGATGGGTTCATAATTGAAATCAGGAATGAGACCTGCATAACCATAGCGGAAGCCATAAATCGTCTTCACACCATAGTCAAATGCGAGCACTTCGACCAAGCCCTTGATCACGTTGTTCAAACCAGGGCAGAGACCGCCCGCGGTAACAATCGCAGCACGGGTATTGGCCGGATCATGGAAAATCTTACGGTGCGGGCCCGCGCTTTCCAACTTCGGGACAGAACCGTAACGCTTTACGAATTCATGCACATACGAAGCGCGAACACTCAACATGGAGTACATGTCGTCCGCTTCAATAAAATGGGACGTGTGAGCAATCGGAGTATCCACCTTACATTCGCCCAACGTTTCCGTCAAGAACGTGAACTTCGAAGGGTCATCAATAATACGCTCGAACAGCGAAGACATAAGTCTATTCCTCTCTTAATGCGTTCCCACGTGTGAAACAAAAACCTATTACACGGGAAAACGAGCACACATTATACACTATTTACACCAAAACGTCAAACAACCCCCTCACGAAGCCCCCTCTGCGCAGTGGCAGAGGGCTACGATAAATCCCGGCAGCGAAGTAGTCGTAGTCCTGCCCGGCTTCTAATCAGCCCCTGTACAGAGCGGCACCAAACGAGTACCCCTCGCCGAAGGCACTCTCCCCCCTCGCACCTCTCCCCACCCTCCAGAGAGGCGAGTCCGTAGGACGAGCACGGGGTGGAGCGTACCACGCTCCCGCGAGTGCAGGGGTGCGTAGCCCCTGTATCTCTCCTCCCCTTCCCCCAGTTTGTCTCCCCTTCATCCTCGTGAGCACCAGTAAAAGCATCCGTCAGGATGCGTAGCGTGCAGGACTCAGTCCCACGGCCGCAGTGGGCCGTGGCCACGATAAACACCGTCTTCTAATCACCCGCTATCCGGGGTGCTAAGTAGCCGCTCCTCGCCTCACCACACGCTACTCTCTAGGTACACTTCCAGTGTACCAAACTTTCTTAACGGTGTCAAATCGTCATTTTAGAAAAGGGTGAAATAAGCCTAAAAAAGCTCGAAAAATGCACCCAAATACTAGCGAAACTGCGACTCAATTTCGCTAGTATTGCCACCCCAATTTCGCTAGTATTGGGATCCAATTTCGCTAGTATTGACCCAAAAATTCTCCAGTCCGCCCCCAAAAACAGGCAAATTGTTGATAACTTTTCCTCCCCTCATGCCCCATTTTTTCGCAAGGAAGCCGCTGTAGCGGAGTTGATTTCACCCTATTTTCACACTATCTCATTCTCCTTAAATGAGTTATGCGTTTTTAACACCTTCGCCATTTTCACCTCAAAATCCACCAATCCTCCGAAAATTTTTCAAAAACCTGCGTCGAAAAACCTGCATTGTTGATAACTTGTTGATAACTCAAAAAAGTTTTCAACAGGCGAAAAATCGCTAAAATTTCCCCAAAAGTGACAAACCTGCGTAAGGGATTTTAAAGCGATAAAAGGGATAAAAGATAGAAAAGATAAAAGGGATGACGTGGGGGCGACGCCGCCCCCACACCCCTGCGGCAGGACTAGTCCTGCACGCTACGCATCCTGACGGATGCTTTTACAGGTGCTCACGAGAAGAAAGGACGCTCGAGAGCATGGCGACCTCCGTCAGCGGCCGATTAGAAGCCGGCATTTATCGTGGCCCCTGCCCACTGCGGCAGGGGGGCACTTTATTTAAAGGAGACACCTTCAAGGGAGACAGAATGCCACCGGTGGAGGCTTTTTCCCTATTACAATCCCCTTCCACGCCGCCCGCAGTAAAAATAAATGCGATTTAACTTGACTTTTTGAGGGGATTTACAGTATTCTTATGAGTATTCATTTGCGGCAGTGTCCGCGCAAGCGCGCAGGCTCCAGTGCCGAAAAACGATAAGGAGTAAAAAAAATGTCCATTAAGATTGGCATCAACGGTTTCGGCCGCATCGGCCGTATGGTTTTCCGCGCTGCGGTTGAAAACTTCCAGGACGTCGAAGTGGTCGGCATCAACGACCTCCTCGATCCCGATTATCTCGCTTACATGTTGAAGTATGACTCGGTTCATGGTCGTTTCGACCACGAAATCGCTGTTGACGGCAACACCCTCATCGTCGATGGCAAGAAGATCCGCCTCACCGCTGAAAAGGATCCTGCTCAGCTCAAGTGGAACGAAGTCGGCGCTGAAGTCGTCGTTGAATCCACCGGTCTCTTCCTCGATGACGCTTCTGCTCGCAAGCACATCGAAGCAGGTGCTAAGAAGGTTGTTATGTCCGCTCCTTCCAAGGACGGCACCCCCATGTTCGTGTACGGCGTGAACCACACCACCTACGCTGGCCAGGACATCATCTCCAACGCTTCCTGCACCACCAACTGCTTGGCTCCTATCGCCAAGGTCCTCAACGACAAGTTCGGTTTGAAGCGCGGTCTCATGACCACCATCCACGCTGCTACTGCTACGCAGAAGACTGTTGACGGTCCCTCCAAGAAGGACTGGCGCGGTGGCCGTGGTATCCTTGAAAACATGATCCCCTCCTCCACCGGCGCTGCTAAGGCCGTGGGCGTGGTGCTTCCTGAACTCAAGGGCAAGCTCACCGGTATGTCCGTCCGCGTTCCTACCTCTGACGTCTCCTTCGTCGACCTGACCTGCGAATTGGCTAAGGAAGCCACCTACGCAGAAATCTGCGCCGCCATGAAGGAAGCTTCTGAAGGCGAACTCAAGGGCGTGCTCGGCTACACCGCTGACGCAGTGGTCTCCACTGACTTCCGTGGCGAAGTTTGCACCTCCACCTTCGACGAAAAGGCTGGCATCCAGCTCGATCCTACCTTCGTCAAGGTCTGCGCTTGGTACGACAACGAATGGGGTTATTCCAACAAGGTTGTCGAAATGTGCCGCGTCATCGCTAAGTAAGCGACAGCGTTCACAAACGCAACAACGAAAAAGCCTCGGTTCGCCGAGGCTTTTTCGTTTCCACGGCCGCAGTGGGCCGTGGCCACGATAAATCCCCCCTGCGCAGTGGCAGGGGGCTACGATAAATCTCGGCTTCTAATCGGTCGCACTCCAGTGTGGCACCAAACGACGGGGACGCTGCGCTCCCCGTACCCCTCGCCAATGGCACGGGAAGTAGCCGCCCCTCGTACCTCTCCCCACCCTCCAGAAAGGCGAGTCCGCAGGACGAGCACGGGGTGGAGCGTACCACGCTCCCGCGGGTGCAGGGGTGCGTAGCCCCTGCCGCGGGGGGTGTGGGCGCGGTGCCCCACACTTCTCCACTCACTCTCCCTTTCCTCCCCGTGAGCACTAGTAAAAGCATCCGCAGGATGCGTAGCGTGCAAGACTCAGTCCCACGGCCGCAGTGGGCCGTGGCCACGATAAAGCCTGGGGGCATGGGGGGCGACGGAGCCCCCACCCTTCTCCACTCACTCTCCCCATCCTCCCCGTGAGCACCAGTAAAAGCATCCGCAGGCTGCGTAGCGTGCAGGACTCAGTCCCACGGCCGCAGTGGGCCGTGGCCACGATAAATCCCGGTTGCGCAGTGGCAGGGGGCTACGATAAATCCCGGCTGCTAAGTAGCCGCAGTTCTATGTGGCACCAAACGACGGGGACGCTGCGCTCCCCGTACCCCTCGCCGATGGTACGGGAAGTAGCCGCTCCTCGCCTCACCCCACCCTCCAGAGAGGCGAGTCCGCAGGACGAGCACGGGGTGGAGCGTACCACGCTCCCGCGGGTGCAGGGGTGCGGAGCCCCTGCCTGGGGGTGTGGGGGCGACGGTGCCACCACCCTTCTCCCCGCGCGCGCTGCACTCTTTTTCATTTCTTTTTTGTTTTAGGGGTGGTTTTGTGTTAGAATACGTGTATGAAGTGGCGATATTTTTCGGGTAAAGCATCGGATTCGCTTTGCGTTTTTTATACAGGCTGGGGCATGGACGACCATGTCTTTGAGCGGTTTATGGGCGAACGCGACACCTTGATTATTTGGGACTACACCGATCTCAGCACGACCTTACCCTTTGACGAACGTCCGATTGAGCTCATTGCTTGGAGTATGGGCGTATGGGCGGCAACTCAGACCTGCCCTACCGAACGGCTGCTTTCTGCAACAGCGGTTAATGGCACCCCCTGGCCGATCGACGACACGCGCGGCATTCCAACGGCGATTTTTGACGGCACCCTCTCCACCTACTCCGAGGCGGGGTTAGCCCGTTTTCGCAAGCGCATGTGTGGTGGTGCCACCGCCACCGCCGATTTTATGGCACACGCCCCCCAACGCACTACTGATGACCTCGGCACCGAATTAGCGGCATTAGGCGAAGCCATTCGTTCACGGCCCGAAAAACCCTTTCCTTGGACGCGTGCGATTGGGTGTTCGGCCGACCGTATCTTCCCGATTACGGCCCAACAAGCCGCCTTCCCCGACCTTCAACTTCACGACGGCGCGCATTGGAATCCTGCGCTCTTTGAAGCCCTCTTGAAAGGACGTTCCCTTTGATTGGCGCCAGTGCGATTATTAATCGCTTTGCGAAAGCGGTCAGCACCTACGAGACCCAGGCGACCGTCCAACGCACTGCAGCGGATCGCCTAACCGATCTGCTCGGCCGCCATCTCCACACCTTAGCCCCTCGCATCCTTGAGGTTGGCTGCGGCACGGGTTTACTGACCCGCCAGATTACGGCGCGTTTTGCCCCTTCCGAGATGGTCTTAAATGACATTTGCCCCGAGATGGAAGTCTGCTTCACCAATGTACCTCGCACCACCTTCCTACCGGGCGATGCGCAGACCCTCCCCTGGCCCGGACGCTTTGATGTCATTGTCTCCTCCTCTGCGGTGCAATGGTTTGAAGATTTAGGTGCCTTTGCCAAACGGTGCGCCGCGGCCCTCCCCAAAGAGGGGCTCATTGCCATTTCAGGGTTTGGCCCCAAGACCCTCACTGAAGTGCGCCAACTCACTGGCAAAGGGCTCACCTACCCCGATTTTGATGGGTTTGTCCGCGCCTTTAGCGATGACTTCACTCCCTTAGAGGCCGAACCCCTCACCTGCGTGATGCGCTTTGAATCTGGCTGGGAAGTACTGCGCCACCTCAAAGAAACCGGCGTCACCGCCACAGGTGCAGCGCGAGAGCAACTCTGGACGCGGCGCCAATTAGCGCAATTCGTCACCGACTACAATCGCCTCTTCGCGACAGACGATGGCCAAGTCACCTTGACATACGAACCCTTCCTATTCGTGGGGAAACGAAAATGAACTGGGCCTGCACACGCTTTTTACGCCACGGGGGGCTCATTTTAGCCCTCCTCTTGGGCGGAATTGCGTTGGCACAAGACACCGTTGAACTCCGCCCCGTCTTAGAAGGCGACTGGGCGAAACAGCTCAACCTCCCCAAGCACCTCACCATCAAACTCAAACCCGAGGCCGTCCCCGGCTTCTGTGACCTGCTGCTACGCATGGACGAGCTCTCCCTTCGCGTGGCCATTCGCCAACGTGCCCACGAACAGTGGATGAAGCTCATCCGCGAAGAAGAAGAGATTGAAACCCAAGGCAAGGCGCGTTTTGACCTCATTTGGCACAATCGTCGCTACCGCTTTGACCGATTCGGCAATTTGATGTTGGACGAACGCTTCACCGACCCCGAAGACAGCGAACTCATCAGCCGTTTTGAAGCGCAATATCGTGAACTGCTCGCCGCCTCCGACTTCGGCAAAGCCGAACGCGCCAAGCCCGTGGCGCGCCCCCAATCAAAAGTCCTCTCCGTGCCGATTTTCAAGGGGTTTGAAGACGATCGCTACCAAAAACACGACGCGCTCATTCTCAAACTCGTCACCGAATACAATGCCCATCGCGCAGAATGGGCGGGCGCCGAACCTGGAGCAAAAATTGAAATCCCCGAATTGAAGCCCGCACTCATCAAGGCAATGATGTTGGAAGAGACTGGTGGTGGCGGCAAACGCTCCCGCGAAGCGTGGGATCGCGACCCCCTCCAAGTCAATGTGCCAGGCGACTGGGATGAAGCCAAAAAAGACCTCGGCCTCAAACGTCCCAAAGAACGCAATGAGGGCTCCGTTGAGACCAATCTCCGCGCCGGCATCAAATACCTCGTTCGCAAAGGCTTTGGCACTTCCGGCAAACCCGTGGCGCACCGCACGGGGGTCTACTTCGACTCCTGGCGCACGGCATTAAAACGTTACAACGGCCGCAAAGACCGCCTCCATGACGGACGCACCTTCCGCACGGCTTATGCCGACCGCATCCTTCGTCGCGCCAAACGCCCCGAACGTTTTGTGCCGATAGCACACTAATGGGTGCTTTTTTTAGTCAAAATTCGTACATTAATAATAAAAAGACTACACGGTGCGTGTTAGTTTTGATACCCTATTAGCGATTTGAAAAGAACCACACTACACACTGGGCGACAGGGATTTGCACTGATCGCCGTTATCTGGACGTTGGCCGTGCTCAGCCTCCTGGTGTGTTCGTTTACCCTTGACGCCTACATGGAAGGCAAAGCTGCGACCTATGTGCGCAACCGTCACCAGGCCAATGCACTCTTAGAATCTGGCCTTGTCCTCGCAGAAATGCTCATGGAGCGCCAAGAAAAGGTCTCGGGCGAAGAGACCGAAGAAGAGGTCGAAAAGGATCGTTGGATCGAGCCCGCCATCCGCCTCAAGCGTGGCCAACGCGTAGAAGTCTCCCAACGCCTCTACCGCGACGAACTCGGCAAGCTGCAATTTGAAACCGCCAATGTGAAGGTCGCCGAAGCAGAAGAGCCAGACGCAGAAATCTTTGTCACGATTGAACCCGAACCGGCGCGTTGGAACCTCAACAAACTGGCTCGCGCAGGCTTTGGCGACAATGCCGACCTCATTTGGAATCGCATCCTCACCGTGGCGGGCGTCCCTGAAGAAGACCAGAGCGAACTCGTTGACTCCTTCTACGATTGGGTCGACGATGATAGCGTAACCGTCTCAAGCGAAGGTGCCGAGTCGGACTACTACGAAGCCCTCAACCCTCCCTACACCTGCAAGAATGGCCCCCTGGACACCGTGGGCGAGCTCGCCTACATCAAGGGCTTTAATCGCAATGGCGGCGTCATTCTCAAAGGTGGCGTTTGGAATCCTGAAGACTCCGAAGAACGTCAAATCACCGTCTCTGGGATTGAACACCTCTTCTCCCTCTACGGCACAGGCAAGGTCAACGTGAATGCCGCGCCGCGCGAAGTGTTGCTCACCGTCCCCTGCCTGGAAGATGTTGATGGCTTGATTGTGGACACCATTCTTGAAGAACGCGAAGGGCTCAATGCCGACAGCCCCGACGCCTCTGCAAAGGTGCGCCAGAATGCACGCAATGGTGCCAGCCTCGGCACTCCAGCAATTGAAGACTACCACTTTACCGATATCTCAGACTTCCTTGCGCGCATTCCTGGCATTAGCCAAGAAGACGCAAACACCTATCTGACCGTAGACTGCGATGTCTACAAACTTGAATTAGAAGGACGCGTTGGGCGTGTCCGCAGAAAGGCCTCCGCGGTGGTTCAAAAGGGATCGGGCGACTCAAAGTCTGGCACCTCCTCGGGCGGAAAAAACAACCTTGTGATTTTAAGATGGCAGGAAGAGACCTAAGTTGGTCACGACCGTAACACGAAGTTCACGCTATGGCGAAAAAGAAACCCTCACCGCTCCCAGACACCCTTCCGGCAGTCACCGCACACGAAACCGTGTACGCTGTCATGCGTCTGCCCGAAGAGACCGCTGGAGCCTTGGACGAAGCAATCCAACTGCAGGCAGAAACGCTCTCTCCCTTTGATGAAGACGACACCACCGCGGCGTGGGAAGTGATTGGCAACCAGGACGGCATGCTCCACGTTTGGTTGGCTGTCGCCTCCAACACCGCACTCACCGACAAGTGGCGCGCACCTCTTTTGGAACGTGGTCTCCTCGCCTCTGTCAAGGTAGATGCCACCCCACTCGCATGGATGCAAGCCCTGACAAAGTTGGACGTCACCCTCAAGGAAGGCCAGACCCTCACCCTTCTGCGCACGGCACACGAAGTCCTGCTCATGCTCTTCGTGCAGGGGCACATGGTCGCCCTCCGCGGTTTGGCACCCGAAGCGACCGATGCCGACATCATCCGCGAAGCGATGCGCCTCTTAGCGCAAGCCACGCTTGACAATCTCCTCACTGATGCCCCCCTTCAGGGCGTCTGCTACACCACCACGCCTGGCACAGGTGCGGCCCTCACTGACCTCGTAACCGAAGCCCCACGCGAACGCGTCCTCACCGAAGACGAGGCGAGTACACTCCTGCAAAAGGCGCTTCACCAACGCGCCGAGGGTACTGCCACCTTTGACTTGACCCCACAAGCCTGGCGCGACGAAGCGAAGGCCAATCGTACCCGCCGCGCGATGATTGTCGCGGGGGTAATCTTTGGCATTCTCTGGTCGGCCGCCGCCCTCACCCTCTTCCTCCTGCCCAAGTACTACGCTCGCCGTGCGAAAGAAGCGGCGCTGCGCATTCAGGCTCATCGCACTGCCTACAATGACGTGGTCGACCTGCAAGAACGTGTAGGGCTCATCCTGCGTTACCAAGACCGTCGCTTCTCGGCATTGGAAATGTTGCGCCTGATTTGCGCGGCAAAGGCGCCCGACATGACCTTCCTCTCGGTGACCTATCGCCAGAAGCAGTCCTTGCGTCTGACCGGTCTCTGCGGCGACACCTCGGGCGTTTACGCCTTCAAGGATGAAGTGCAGAAGGACGAACGTATTCAGGAAGTGCGCATCAATCGTCTGGCACAGGATGCCAAAACACGCCAACAACGTTTTGACATCGACTTGATTTTCATCACTGAATCGGAGGAAGAATAATGAGTTCCCTCTCCGCTAAAGACCGCAATCTGCTCGTGCTCTTCGTCTTCGTCGTGGCGATTGGCATCCTTGGCATTTGGTATCCCAAGGCCAAGAAGGAGTGGACCGCCAAGAAGGGCGAATGGCAACGTCAAGAGATGCGCCTCAATCGCGAACGCGCCGTCATTGCATTACGCCCCGAAATTGAAACGCGCTATGCAGAATTGCGCGACCACATGCCCATCTTCCCTGAAGGCAAGTCCGTGGACACCCATTGGTTGCCCATCATGGATAACACCGCACGCGCCAATAATGTCAACATCGCCCAACGTGCCATCGGCGGCGAAGAAAATCTCGGCGATGTGACTGAACTCACGCTTGAATGCCGTGACTGGGAAGGGCGCCTCGACTCTCTGGTCTGGTTCCTCTACGACCTTGAAACCCGTCAGGACGCCATGATGGACGTTCGCGCACTCACCATCAAGCCCAGTGCCAAAAAGCCAGGCATCTTACAGGGTGCATTTACGTTGAACTGCGCCTACATGCGCCAAGCCGTTGAGTAACACGGCAAACCGAATTTATTACTTGGAGTACTAAAACCATGCGTAACCTTCCAATCTACCTCCTCATGGGCGCCGCGGTCACCCTCGCCTCCGTCGCCGAGGCGCAGACCCGTGCCACACGGACCCCTGCCATTCGCCGTACCAATAACAACACTGCGGCACGCACAGCGGCCCAACCCACCGCCGCGACCGCAGCGACCTCCTCCACTGAAATCGCCCAACAGCTCGCCAAGGCAGAACGCGGCAAGGGTGGCCGTCCGAAGTTGAAGTTTGACAATGCCCCCGCAGAACTCTTCCTGCAGATTTACTCCCAGGTCACCCATCGCACCCTCCTCACCTCGCCTGATGTGCCGAAGGTCACGATGAGCCTCCGCTCCACCGATGAAGAAAATTGGACCGATGAAGAGTACATCCAGGCGATTGAGCAACAACTCCAACTCAATGGCATCGGCCTCATTCCCGTAGGTGAACGTTTTGCCCTCGTCGTGCCCTTCAAGAGCATTGGCCAACAAGGTATCGACACCTTCCTCGAAATCCCACCGGCAGGTCGTCACCCTGAAGAAGGTCGCATCGTACGTCAAATCCTGACGCCCAAAAACATCTCCGCCGAAGAAGCCCAGAAGGTGATTGAAGGCTTTAAGCGTCCAGATGGTCAAATCCAATATTTGGAACGCACCAACTCCCTGCTCGTCACCGATACGCAGGAAAACGTCAATCGCATGATTGAAATCTTGGCCTTCATTGACCGCCCGCTCCCTGTTTTGGAAGAAGTGCAGGTCTATCCCATCCGCCACGCAAAGGCTGAAGAAATCAAGAAGTCGCTTGAAGAATTCGTTGAAGCCTCCCGCGAACAGGAAGAGAAGAGCAAAAAGTCCACCGCCGCCCCGCGCGTAGGCAACTCCGTGAGCGGTGGTATGCAGCGCGGCGTCTCGATCCAACGCAATCTCCCCGGCGTCACCCGTCCCGGCGCGCCCATTGAAGAGCCCTCCTCCTCGGTGACCGATGCCCTCGTCAATGATGCCGACCGTGGCATGATTCGTGGCAAGGTACAAATCATGGCCGATGCCCGCTCCAACCAGCTCATCATCGTGACGCGCCCCTCCAACATGGCCTTCTTTGAACGCATCATCAAGGTTCTGGATATTGAAACTGCGCCCGAAATCGCCGTGGAAATCATCCGTCTCAAGTATGCCCAAGCGGAGACCAAGGAGTCCAATAAGGGCGTCGCCGACCTCCTCAATGACCTCATTGACTCGACCTCCTCCAAAAAGGAAGACACCGACAATCGCAACTCCACTGCGAATGCCAGCAAGAGCAACCTCACCAATCAGAATAACAACACCCCTGCCCCGCAGGTTAACCTCTCCACCTCCAGCAAGAGCAAGATTGGCGAACTGCGTAAGGAAAACATCAAAATCCTCGCCGATGGCCGTATCAATGCGGTGATGGTCATGGCCTCCCCCGGCGACCTCGCCGCCATTAAGGACATCATCGCCGAAATGGACGTGCCTGTCGCCCAGGTGCTCATTGAAACCGTCGTCTTAAGCGTTGGCTTAAGCGATGAAATCACCACGGGCGTCCAGTGGGTGAAGCGCGTTAGCGGTGGCAACAAGTACAAAGACTCCTATGGTGGCGGTGGCATGCCTGAAGGCGCAAGCACCTCCCCTGCCAACCTCTTCAACCTCGCCACAAACCTCACCTCTGCTCTCGGCGCCATCAGTGGCGGTTCGCAGTACTTCGGCACGATTGACAAGCTCAATCTTGACTTCCTCATCCGCGCCACCGAAAGCGACAGCCGCACCAAGGTGCTCACCTCGCCCATCCTCATGACGCAGGACAACAAGGAAGCCACCATTGAAAACACCGAACTCGCCTACCTTTACAATGGTATGAAGTACATGGGCTCCTCGTACAGCGGTTCGGACTACCAACCTGACATTAAGCAGGAAGAAATCGGTCTGACCATCACCGTCACCCCGCGCATCAATCCCGATGGCACCGTGGTGCTCGAATTTGAAGAAACCTTCCAGAACCTCGGCGTGCCGCAGGAAGTGCCTGGCTCGGGTGTGGATGGTGCCTCATCGCGTTGGCCCTCGCCCGTCACCCGTAAGCTCTCGGGTAGCATCTCGGTCAACAATGGCCAGACGGTCATTCTCGGTGGTTTGGTCACCCAGACCAAGACCGAATCTGAAGGCGGCATTCCGTTCTTGAAGAACATCCCCTTCATTGGTAAGTACCTCTTCGGTTACACCTCCTTTGAAGACGAACGCAATGAGCTCCTCGTCTTCCTCACGCCTTACGTCTTCAATGACTCCGAATCCGCTCAGGAAGAAGCACGTCGTCGTAAGGATTACCTCGATGCTACGGGCGTTTGGAACCAGGGTTGGTCGAAGTCTGACCTCGCTGACATGACCGACGAGTCTGACATGCTCCGCCGTGAAAACAACAAGCGCAAGTACGAACTTAAGCAACTCGAAACCAAGGAAATGCGCTCTGAAGCACAGCGTGCTCATGACCGTAAGGTTGAAAAGATGCTGAAGGATTCTATTCGTCGCAAGCGCGAGATGCTTGAAGACGAGTATGAAGACCTGCCTGAAGCCGAACGCAAGGAAATTGAGAAGGAAATTGAGGACGAGCGCATCATGCATCGTGCGCTCCTCAAGGACATCATGGAATCCAATGCTGCTGAACAGGAAGCCCTCAAAGAGGAGTCTGCAGAATGAATCTCACCGCCGAACAGGAAGCCCTCGTCCGTCAGTGGGTTGCAGAAGGTGCCTCGCTGAGCGATGTGCAGAAGCAGATCCGCGCGGAGTTTAACCTCCACCCGACCTTCTTTGATGTGCGCATGCTCGTGATGAATCTTGGTGCGACACTCAAAGATAAGGAAGTCCAAGTCGCCGCAGATGACGTGACCAAGGCGAAGTTGCCGCCGAAGCCAGGTACACCTGCGGCACCGCAAGCGCCGGGCACGGTCACCGTCTCGGTGGACACGCTGCAGGTCATCCCTGGCGCGATTGTCTCGGGCAGCGTCGTCTTCTCCGATGGCAATAAGGCGCGGTGGTACTTTGACCAGATGGGACGCTTTGGGTTTGAACCCGAATTACTGGGTTACACCCCGCCTGAAGCGGACATGCAGTCCTTCAAGGTTCAACTCAGCCAAGAACTCCGCCAGCGCGGCCTCTAAGGCACTCCCCCTCCAGACGCGCCCACAGGTGAATCACCGCGGGCGCGTCTTTGCTTACCTCTAATCGGATTTCGTCGTGTTGCGCACCCGCTTTCATTTCTCCCTCCTTCGCCCGTTTGCCCGCCTCCTCGCGGTGGTTGGGCTCACCTTTGCCGCGTTTCGCGCCGATGCAGTAGAAGTCTCCTTTATGGGCGGCTTTGACCCTGACCAACCCGAAAGCGCGGTCACCCGTCAAATTCTCGCACTCTCTGCCGAACACCCCGACTTGCGCCCAGTGAAATGGGGCGGGTTGTGGTTGCCCGGCGCGGGGGGACGTTCGCCGCTCCTCCTTGCGATGGCAGGCGGCAATGCGCCAGACATCTATAACTGTTGGTTTCACATTATCCAAAATGACATTGCTAACGGCTTCTTGATGCCGTTGGATCAATGGTTGGGCCCCGCGGGAAATCAGTGGGAGGGGTGGCAACGCGTCCCCGACCTCTGGCATCAGGTCGCCACGGCGAAGGGGCATCTCTATGGACTCCCAGCCGCCTCTGTCGCCTACTATGGCATCATTTATCGTAAAGACCTCGTGCGTGAGGCGGGATTAGACCCCGAAGTGACACCGCAGACATGGCCCGAATTTCTTGAATGGTGCCGCAGACTCACCACACCGCGGAGCGCAAGTGGGGTGAGCAATCGCGGCCAACGTGCCTTTGGTGTCTGCGAAGCGCCGTGGAATTGGTTGCCCTGGATGCAGAGCGCGGGCAGCTCTCCCGTGATGCAGTCGCGCGAATCCCGTCTGCGCGGCACAGCCTTTCACTTCCCGATGGAGGCGCTTCAGTGCATAACCCCCGACGGCGAAGACCTCTCCGATGTGCCCCCCGTATGGCGCGCCAACTTTGATTCTGCAGAGGCGCTCGCCGCAGCACACTTCTTACAAACGCTCATTTGGGCGCCATGGCTTCGCGATCCTGTCACGGGTGCGCCCATTAGCGTCACGGAAGCCGACCGTCAAAGGGGCGAGGTCACGCACGAAGGGCGCACCATTCGCTTCACCGAAGCGGACCTCACCGAGGGCGTCGTCCGCAAACTTCCCCTCAATAATGACCCCGAACTCTTCATTCGTGGTGAAATTGTCGCGATGTTCGCGGGCACCGAAGCGCTTGAACGCATCACGGGCACGGGGGGCCTGGACCCTGATCTCATTGGCATGATGCCCTTCCCCTCTCGCGATGCCTCCCTCCCACGCGTCTTCCAGGCGCACCGTCACTTCTGGGGCATTAGCGAGGGCGTGGCGCGTCGTCCGAAGGCTGAACAAGACCTTATCTTCGCCTGCCTTGAACGGCTCGCCTCTCCCACGCTCAATGACGAACGCATTAAGGAGCAAGTCCTTGAGGGTAATGCACGGTGGTGCCACCCCGCCGACCTCAAACGCCTCGGCTTAGAAGCGTACTTGGACGAGATTCCACCTGCGATTCGCCAACTCTATGCCGAGCTGGACGAAGGGAAAATTGTGGCACGCACCGAACCCTTCGTGGGCTTTTGGCAAGGGGTGAGCGATCTCATCCAACGTCGCCTCCTCGGAATTCTACTCTCCGAAGCAGGGCGCGACTTTGACGTTGAGGCGGCCCTCAAGCGCATTAATGACGATGCCAATCGCGGGTTGATGTTCCGCGTGGCCGATGAAGAGATTGCCAAGGGGCGCCCCATCGCGTGGACCATTACCGCGTTGCTCTGCATCGCCGTATTGACGGTGTTGGTCATCAAGGTGTGGAAGTTGCGTACGCTCAAGGCAAGCGAAGCGAAGCCTACCGCCAATCTCCCGAAAAAGCGCGCCTCATGGCGCAACTCTCCTGTCACCATCGTCTGTTTGATGTTGGCGCCGGCACTCATCAGTATCACGGTGTGGAGTTACTATCCGCTCATTCGTGGTGTCCTGATGGCCTTCCGCGACTACCATATCGTTGGGGAAAGTCCGTGGGTGGGCTTTGACAACTTTATCCTTGTGGCGAGCGATTGGGGCTTTTGGTGCAGTGCGGGACGCACCCTAAAGTACGTCTTCTTGACGTTGGCCCTCGGCTTCTTCACACCCGTCATCCTCGCCATTCTCCTCTCTGAAATCCCGCGTGGTAAGGTCTTCTTCCGCACGCTCTACTTCCTGCCGCACCTCACCTCCACCCTTGTCATCACCCTCTTGTGGCAGTTGATGTATGACCCCACCGAAAAAGGCATGCTCAACCAAATCCTCGCCTTCTTTGGTCTCCCCCACCAAACGTGGTTGCAAGATCCTGCGTGGGCGATGGTCTGTTGCGTGCTGCCAGGCGTTTGGGCGGGCGCAGGGATGGCATCGCTCATCTACATTGCCGCCTTACAAGCACTCCCTGCGGACTATACCGAAGCGGCGGCTATTGATGGTGCAGGCTATTGGGGTCGCTTCCGTCACGTCTTACTTCCCCAAATCATGCCTCTCATGGTGATTAACTTCGTAGGTGCCTTCATTGCCGCCTTCCAGAGCATCGGCAGTATCTTCCTGCTCACCTTTGGTGGGCCAGGCGACGCCACCGACGTACTCTCCCTCGCCATCTGGAAAGAGGCGTACAACAACCTCCGCATGGGCTCTGCCACCGCCATGGCGTGGTTTTTAGGCACCGCTCTTGTGGGTTTCACCTACCTCCAATTCCGCATCTTGCGCAAGGTCGAATTCCGTCGCGCCGAAGAGAATTAATGGATGTGCATGTAAAACAAAGCGACGACAGGAAGGCTGTCGTCGCTTTCTTCTTTTTGGGATAAGCCGCTTTATTTGGAGGCGGGCGTGCGGGGTTGCGACCGCTTCAACTCATCCACGATGGCGCGCACTGCGGCTTGACGTTCTGGGGTAAATGTTTCGTGCGAGAAGAGGCAGGCACCCGCAGGATTGTATTGGAGCAACCAAGCCAACTGCGCATTGAGCGCCGACGGCTCAAAATCAGGCAAGTGCAACCCGGGATAGATGGGGAAACGTCCCTCAATCGTGTCGAGCGCCTCCTTGGTGCAGTGAGTAATCCACGGGCGTTCTTCACCATAAAAGCTGTGATAGACCATGGGGAAAGCAAAGTCCAGATTGAAGCGGCTCCAGTCTTGGTAGACCATCTTTGCCGCCATCTTCGGCGTTGGGAAGACCGCCGCACCGCACCGTTTACCTGCGGCGCGCACCGTTTCAATGAGCGCATTCGCGGTCGCTGCCACAGCATTGAGGCGAAACTCCACCCAAGCGTCATCATCGGCGATGGGCTCCTTGCCAAATTGTGCCTTACAGTGTGCGCAGTAACAGAAGTCATAGGCAGGCAAGGTGGTGCTCATGTCAAGCCCGTAGGTCGCCCACAGCGCCTTGGGGAGAACAACATCAGGTTGGCGAATGTAGTCAAGTTGCACTGCGTCCACAGTGGGGATGGCGGCAATCTCTGCAATGCGTTGCTTAAGATACTCCCGCACTTCAGCACGCGAGGGACAGAGGAATTGGTAATACGCCACGAAGGGACGTTCGGACTCCTTGTGGCACCCCTTTCCCTCGGCGCTGACAGCATACCATTCAGGGTGTTTTAGGGCGATTTGATCTTCGGGACGATTGAGCGACCAAAACCACGCGATGGTCTCCAAGCCCGCCGCCTTACCCCATGCCGAAATACGCGCAATGGCCTCAGGCGTGCCATCAATCACTAAGGTCGTCACCCCCGCTTCAGCCCAGGTGCGCACCGACTCTGCGGTGAGGGCATCATCATTACCATGAACCCAGAGACCCACTTTCGGTGGATAGTTTTCTACTGTGCCCGCAGGTTTATCAGAAAAGCGCACGCGCCCCCAGTGTTCGGGCGCATGGATGGTCACCTGACGCGTGGGCGCCCAAACCGTATTCCACTCGGTGCCCCCATCATGGTCTACACGCGAAAAGTTAAAGCGCATCTCCGTGCCAGGCGTAGGCGCGCACCCCTTGCGCGGCAATTCGGAGTGACCCGTAATCGACTCCCAGGGCCATGCGATTTCAACAGTCCACGAGGTGTCCGTATCATTGGGTTGGTTCAGCGTCCCCTGCACGGTGACGGCGGTCTTCAGCCCCTTGATATCCCAATCGTGCAGAGCAACGCAAGCCTTCCCCTCACGATAGGGCGCAGTAATGAATAAATCCCACACGGTGTTGAATTGATTAATCTCCAACTCCACATAGTTGCGCCCCGTGCAGGTCGGATCAATAAAGACCTCAAAATCATCATCCCGATAGATGATGCTATCGCGCTGGGTCAGGGTTGCCGCAAGTGCCTTTTCGGGAAGCACCGCCCCCACATAAAGGTACTGATCGTCATAGGTCATCTTAATTTCCGCAGCAAAGGCCGATGCCTTCCCCGACAAATCGCGCAAGGGGGACAACGGCTTTACAGCGGCCCAGGTCGCCTCATCCAAAACGCCATCCACGACAAGTGGCGTCAAGGTGCGTTGGCACACATACGTAGGCACCGCTTGAAGCGCCCCCACGAAAAGGGCCATGCCCAGCCCAATCAATCCTCTCATCATCCTGCTATCCTCTCTCAAAAACCTTGCAATCTGCCCTAAAAAGCCTGTCAGCAAGATTCTCAAAAACCTTGCGAACCGCTCTAAAAAGCCTGTCAACGCAATGACTATCGCACAATCCCCCCACCCTGTCAAGCCTAATGCACGGAAATTCTGTTTAGCGGAAGCGGGTGATGCGTGGATTGACCGATTCAGCAGTTGCCAGATGCTAAGAACGATGAGTGAACTAAGGCGAGGCGGCTTAAGCACCCATGCCCACCCTTAATTCACCTCTCCGTATGCTAAGTTAAATTAAGACCCCATCAGAAACGTTGAGCAATTCACCTGTATCTCGCTCCATACGCAAAGTTAAATTAAAGACTCCCCCATCCCACCAAGGTAAATTCTTAAAGTAAATGCTCTTTTCGGCAAATAAACCACACTTTTCGGAACTGCAACTGCACTTTTTAGCAGACTAACTGCTTTTTTCGATTTAAATTAGTGCATTTATTCTACAAACTAACCAGTGAAACGAAAAGCATCTTTACCTGAAACACTAAAAGAATTTCAGTCATTTCATTTCTTCAATACTCTGTACTCTATTTGCCGTGCCATAACTTATTCATTTGCAATAACTTAGTTTGAATATTTTATGGCAGGTAATTTTAGACTTAAAATCAGTAAAATTTGTACTATCCGTGCAAAATTTAAACAGTACAAAATTTTTACGGGGCAATTATTTGAAGGGAAATTTCCGCTCGGGAAGAATTCTTAAATAGAACAATTTTTTTGCACGGGACTTTTTAGACCTGTCTAGAAAACTTTAGAAAATAGTACGAAGGGCCGAAGAAGTGAAATATTTTGTCATTTTAAACAAAACCTTCGGCCTCCGTCGCCCCACCAACACCCCTTCGCGTTCGCAACGAGACGGCCAGGCTGTTAGTCGAGTTTTGCCTTTGCACGCTGGGCGGCGTCAATCACGGAATAACCCAAATCGCGCTGTTCAAGATAGGAGAACTCCTGGAATCTGCATTCGCGCAACGCTTCAGGTTGGCGCATAAAGATATCCAAGAGTTCATTCTTCACCACCATCTCATAGTACTTCCGCGCGAGCTGGAGGTCCTTCACCTGACCACCTTTCCCCTCTTCTGCGTAGTGCGCGAGGAGCATCTGCGCGGGGAGATAATCGAGGTTTGCCGCAATCGTGTAGTAATGCAACGCCAACTGTGGCGACCGTTGCGTTCCAATCCCATACTCATAGCAACGCGCTAACGCAAAGGAGGCGGCCCGAAACTGTCCCTCTTCTGTAATCCACTGATACAATTCAAAGGCGTAACGTTGATTTTGCACCATGCCGAGCCCCTGTTCGTAACACCTCGCGAGTTCGTAAGTCGCCGCCGTCAACCCCGCTGCCTCGGCCGCTTTGTAAAGGGTAACGGCTTCTGAAAAGTGTTCCCGCTCCGCATAGAGACGCCCCAACGCAAATTGCGCAATAAAATCACCGCTTTCTGCCGCCACGCGGTAATACTTCACCGCCTCATCCAAATCTTGCGCCACCCCAATCCCCATCCGATAGCACCGCGCGACCAACAGCGCAATCGACTCCATCCCCGCGAGATAGCCCTGCTGATTATCCGGCAGATACGCCACGTACAGAAAGTTTTTCGTGACCGATTCGCCGCGATCAAAGAGTGCCTTGTACCGCCGAAACGCCTCGGCAGAATCTTGCGCGGTACCAAAACCCAATTCATGGCAATTTGCGACCAAAATCGCGGCAAACACACTCCCGCGTTCGGCCGACGCTTGATAGTATTGAAGGGCACGGCGTTCGTCCTTTTCAACCCCCACTCCATGAAAATAAAAGATGCCCAATCGCGCCCCCGCCTCGGCATCGCCTTGTTCGTGCAATTGCTGATAGAGATTAAACGCGCGTTTCGGCATCGCATCGCAGCCAATCCCCAACTCATAACACTGCGCCAGTGCGCGAACAGCGGGTGCATAACCCTGATTCGCCGCCTGTCCATAAGCCGAAAAGGCACCCGCAGCATCCCCAACTTGCTCTGCGGCAACACCCTGTTCGTACAACGCTACCGTCGCCTGTGGTACAGCCGCCGACACCTTCGTCTGACGTTGTTGCGCCGGCTCTTCACCGCACCCAACGCAACCGAGCACCAAGCAACAAAGCAACCATTTCTGCATAAAACCTCCCAAACTGCGCCCGTCAATGTGTCTAAAAAACCACGCGCTCACGCATCGCTCCACGCGCTACCCCACAGTATACCACGCCCACGCGCAATACACAAAAAGTTTATTTGGTCATTCTCTTACCCACACCTTCACCCCACCCCAAATACGCGCATGACCGCCCTACGTCCACGCACGACTGACATCCCTTAAATGCACAGTTGCGTGCTACTCGGGCGCATAAACGCCCCTTTCCCACGCGAGGCGAGCAGCCCAAAAATGCTCGGTTACGTTCTGTGCGGGCGCATTTTTAGCCCTATCTAGAAAATTCTAAAAGCCTTGAAGGACTGAAACAATCGACTTGACTTTGGAATCCAATAGCGTTGGGGCAGAGATTCAAGAGGTCAACGCTTAGAGCAATTATTTATAGAAAAGCGGTTCGTTTGCCGAAAAGAGCGTTTACTTTTCCTTTATGGGATGTTAATGAAGTTAAATTAAGGTAGGCAAAAGGAGAACGTGCTATAATGTAATCGTTATGAGTGATGCCCCAGATTCTTCCGCCGCAGAAACCCCGGATTTCGTCCCGTTTGTCCATCTCCATGTACACTCCGCCTACTCGCTTTTAGACGGTGCGTGTCAGGTGTCGCCATTGGTCAAACGCGCCAAAGCGTTAAAGATGCGCGCGTGTGCCATCACGGACCACGGCAATCTCTACGGCTTAAAATCCTTTTATGATACCTGCCGTAAGGAAGGAATCAAGCCGATTTTGGGGTGCGAGGCGTACGTTTCTCGGTTGGGGCATACCGATCGTACGGTGCGCAGCGGTGACCACTTAATCCTTTTGGCAAAGAATCTGACGGGCTATCACAACCTCTTACGTTTGATTTCAATCGCGCATATTGATGGTTTTTATGGCCGTCCGCGCATTGACCGTGAACTCTTGGAGCAGTATCACGAGGGGTTGATTTGTTCCTCCGCCTGCGTAGCGGGCATTGTGCCGCGGATGATTGCAGAGGGACGCACGGAAGATGCCGAAGCGGAAGCACTATGGTACAAAAACCTCTTCGGCGACGATTACTATTTGGAAATCATGCTTCATCGTTCCACGGTGAAGGGCTTTGGCGAAGACGAACGTAAGGAGTTGCTTGAGCGCCAGTTAAAGGTCAATGCGGCGCTCTTGGCCCTTGGGCGAAAACACAACATTAAAGTCATCGCCACGAATGACGTTCACTTCCTGAAGGAAGAGGATGGTCCTGCGCATGATGTGCTCCTCTGCGTGAGCACAGGAAAGAAGTTGAGCGACGAAAAACGTCTGCGTTATACCCAACAAGAATGGTTTAAGAGCTACGAAGAGATGTGCGAGAATCTGCCCGGATGCGAAGAGCAGATTCACAATACCGTAGAGATTGCCGAAAAGGTTGAACACTACGAACTCGATTCGCCGCCAATTATGCCGAAATTCCCCATCCCTGAAGACTTCGGCACCGAGGAAAGTTACGCAAAACAATTTGATGAAGCGGCACTCAAGGCAGAGTTTGACCGTTATGACAAGCTCGGCGGCTACGAAAAGGTGCTGCGTATCAAGTTGGAAAGTGACTACTTGGCCCACCTGACGTGGAAGGGTGCGGAGCGACGTTGGCCCAACGAAGCGATGACCGAGGAAATCAAAGAACGTCTCGCCTTCGAATTGGCCACGATTAAACAGATGGGCTTTCCGGGCTACTTCCTCATCGTGCAGGACTACATCACCTCAGCAAGAGAGTTGGGCGTGATTGTGGGTCCGGGGCGTGGTTCGGCGGCAGGAAGTGCGGTAGCTTACGCGCTGACCATCACAGATATTGACCCCATCAAGTACGACCTCCTCTTCGAACGTTTCTTGAACCCCGACCGTATCTCCATGCCTGATATTGACGTGGACTTCGACGATAATGGTCGTGGTGCCGTCTTGGAATGGGTTACGGAGAAATACGGCGCTGACCATGTGGGGCACATCGCGACCTTCGGCATTATGGCACCCAAGAGTGCCATCAAGGATGTCTGCCGTGTGATGGACTATCCCATCCCAGAGGCAAATGCGCTCGCCGCCCTTATTCCCGACACGCCCAAGATTACCTTCGCAAAGGCATTTAAGGAAAATCCCAAACTCGATGAAGTCATGAATGGGGATGACCCGCAGAAGCGGCGCATCCTTGAGCTCGCCATGAACCTTGAGGGCACCACACGCAATATTGGTGTGCACGCCTGCGGCATCATTATCAGCCGCGACCCGCTCATGGAGACCATCCCTATCGCCCCCACCGCAGGGGAAAGTTTGATGACCACGCAGTACGATGGCCACTTTGTGGAGCCCATCGGCTTGCTGAAGATGGACTTCTTGGGGCTCAAAACGCTCTCCGTGGTGAAGGCTTGTTTGGCGTCGATTAAGGAGTCGCACGGGTTGGAAATCGACATGGATAAGATTTCCATCGAGGACAAGGCGACCTTTGAACTCTTCTCACGCGGCGAAACAGACGGCCTCTTCCAGTTTGAATCGGATGGTATGAAGGCGCACTTGCGCTCGTTGCGTCCGAACCGTTTTGAAGACCTCGTGGCTATGAACGCCCTCTACCGTCCTGGCCCGATGGCGTACATTCCCTCCTTCATCAAACGTAAACACGGCGAAGAAAAGATTGCCTACGACCACCCGTTGATGGAAAAGTATCTCAAAGATACCTACGGCATCACGGTCTATCAGGAACAGGTGATGTTGCTCTCGCGCCTGCTCGGGGGCTTTACGCGCGGTGAATCGGATACGTTGCGTAAGGCAATGGGTAAGAAGCAACTCGAAACGATGGAGAAACTCTATGTGAAGTTTCTCGATGGTTGCTTGAAAAACCCCGAATTCATGAAGCACTGTTCGGGCGAAGAACAGGCGACGAAGATTGCCGAAAAGATTTGGACCGACTGGAAGGCCTTCGCCTCCTACGCCTTCAATAAGTCGCACTCGGTCTGTTATGCCTACGTCGCCTACCAGACAGGTTACCTCAAGGCGCACTACCCCGCAGACTTCATGTGCGCACAAATCTCCTCAGAAATTGGTAACTTCGATAAGATGCCGATGTTGGTCGCTGCAGCGGCCGATATGGGACTCACCGTATTGCCGCCCGATGTGAATGCCTCTCGCTGCGTCTTTGCACCAGAAGGGAAAGACGCCATCCGTTATGGCTTGGGCGCCATTCGTGGTGTGGGTGAAGCGGCGGGTGATGCGATCGTGGCCGAACGCAAGGCAAATGGTCCTTACACGGGGCTCATTGACTTCTGCAAGCGTCTCTGTGGCGCGGCGGCAAAGGCGGCGAATGACAACCGCGTCGCGGTGAGTAAGCGCACGGTGGAAGCGTTGATTCGCAGTGGTGCGATGGCGTGCTTCAAGGAGGTCACGCAGGGGCGCCTCCTCGCGGGCATTGACTTTGCCTTCTCGCGCGTCTCAGAGGCCGACCGTGACAGTGCCACCGGGCAAACCTCTCTCTTCGACATGCTCGGCGGCGACAGCGCAGTCAATCCGCTCGGCGCAGAGGATTTGCCTGACGCACCGGACCGTTCGGAAAAGGAAAAGCTCCAGGATGAACGCGATATGCTCGGCGTTTATCTCACGGGCCACCCCGTGGATCGCTATCGGATGTTGGTAAGATCCTTCCAAACCACCACCGCCGAACGCTTCGCTACCGCGAGTGCCAATCGTGACGCCGTCCGCATTGCAGGCATCCTTACAGGCGTGCGTCGTGCGATTTCAAAGACCACCAAGAAGCCGTGGGCCGAACTCACGGTGGAAGATGGCACTGGCACCATCAAGGCTCTTGCCTTTAATGATGCCTATGAAAAGAATGAAGCAGGCTTTGTCGTGGATGCGCCCGTGCTCATCTGTGGTGAGGTGAAGATTGAAGAAGGACGTGACCCCGTCATCTTCGCGCAGGAGTTTTATCCCTTACAAGAGGCTCCTGCGACCTTTGCCAAGTGCATCCGCATCCGTTGTCGCGTTGATAATGATGTACCTTCGGCAAAAAAACTCACAGCCTTACGCGACATCTTGGCAGAGTATCCCGGTGGATTCCCTGTCACCATCTTCTTAGATTTGCCTGGCGGTCGCACCGCAACCCTTGAACCCGACATCTCCTGGACCATTAATCCGACCGCCGATTGCCTCACCAAGATTGAAGCGCTCTGCGGCAGAAATACGGTCAGTTACGCCCTTAAGAATGACGGCATCTATGGCGATCCGAAGCGTAACCGTCGCCGTTACATTCCCAGAGACTAAGCTCTTCCCCCCTCATTGATGGATATGACTATGCTCACGCCCTCCATGCTCTTCCTCTTCTCGCTCTTTGCAGCCCTTCTCACAGGCGCGGCAGTCCCAGTGTATACCCATTGGACTGGGGGACTTCCGGTGTGGCCGATTGTCCTCCCCGCCGCAATTATGGGGGGCTCTTTGGCCTTCATCCTACGTCGTTATGCTGCGCGCTTCTGCGGCAATAAGGTCTGTGCCGGATTAGCCATCCTCGGCGCAATCGTTGCCTTCGCCGCCTTTGGCGACACAGCGCATGACGTTGATACTTGGCGTTTGCTCTCCCTGCGCATCGGTCTTGAGTACGCGACTTGGCACAAATTCGTCTTTGGTCAAGCGCTCTTGTGGTTCGGCTGGGCCGCCTTCCTCCTCCCCTTCCTGCTCCTGCGCTTTGAGGCACCGCGCAGTCGCCTCATTGTCTTCGCCGGCACATGCTGTGGCTTAATCCTCGCCCGCCTCTTCTCTGGGGTGATCCCCACCATCCGTCTCTACGATATCGCCCTTGCAGGGTGCTTGCATGCCGCGCCCTTGTTGTTGCTTTCGCAGTGCAAAGGCCGCGTGATCCGTGGCGTGGTCATCACCTTAATGGCACTCTTGCTCACGGGTTGGTACTTCGGTATGCGCCGCACCACCGAGGAGTTGCTCAAGGAGGTGCATCCCTTTGCGCCGATTGCCGCACGCGATGGAGTGTATACGGGTGAGACTGACGTTGGGTTCACGCTCAAAGAGGGCCGAGTGCTCCGCACAGCGGGCTTGGATACCGCTGCACAACTCGCCTCCCAACTCCTCCCCGCGCTCTTCTTCCCCCAACAAAATGCCCGTTTTGCTTACCGCCTCCAGGTGGGCGAACCCGCCCTTCAGGGCGCGGAGACGGGAAAGCTCAATGGTAAATACCAGGCCCTTTGGGTGGAACTTCCCCCTGCTTGGACCGCGACCGAACGTGACTACTACGGCAAATCCGCCCTCTCCTCCGCCAAAGATCACCTCACCCCTGATGGCATCTTGATCTATGAGAATGATGGGCACGCATTGGATTCGCGCATGCTGATGGAGCGCATCGCCGTCTTCCGCAAGCACTTCGCCCATGTCCAACTCTGGATGACGAGCCGCAATCATTGGCAATTGGTCGCCTCTCAATCCGCGCTCACCTTGGATACCACCGCAATGAATACGTTGCTCGACCGCCCAGAGGTCGCCGCCGTCTTTGCGAAGGCCAATCTTGATTCGCCGCTCTCGCTCTTGCCGTGTTGCTTCATTGCCGACCCTAAGCGCTTGGATGACTTCCTCGCGGAACCCGTTACCCCGAAACTCTCTCGCGGAAGTGCGGGCGCGGCACGCCGTCTGCTCTTTGATGGGCTCGGGGGCCAACGCCTTGAAGCGGCCTTCCGCCCCTACTATGACATGGAGATGCCGTGGGTGAACGTGCCCGATGCGATTGCCTCCGAGATGCGCTTAGTGCTCTCCACCCTCCGCAGTGCGCGCATCCTTGCACTCCAAGGGAAACTCGCTGATGCCTCAAAGGCCAATGCGTCTGACCCCTATCTGCAAAGTCTCGCCGAAAGAGAGTGTTTTGCCGCACGCGCCTTTGAACGGATGGCCGAACATGACAAGGCATTAAAGCTCTACAACACAGCCTTCTCCATCGCCATACCACGCGTGACGGATGTGGTTGAGGCCGCTGAAATCGCGCGCAAATCGCCCGACCCCTCCCGCGCCGCGCCCTACTTCAATCTCGCCGTCAGCCTCGCCCCCACCTCGCCCAATATCCTTATGCATCGCGCTGAGTGGCTTTTGGAATGTGGCAAGGCCGCCGCCGCAGAGGCAGATGCGCGTGAGGCTTTGCAACACTTTGACACGCCCGAACGGTATCCCGCAGAGATTGCGCAGATTATGTTCTTCATTGCCCGTGCCACTGTGCGCCAAACGGGCCGAACCACCGAGGGACTCTCCTTGGCGAAGGCGGTCATTCAGTCCACCGAAGACAAAACGCTTTTGGCGACCTTTGTCCCCGCGTATGGCCAGATGTTGATTGAATCAGGCGAACCCGTCCTCGGCGTCCGCATAAAACGTCACTGGGAGGCTTATGGTGAACTCTTGCCAGAGGCCCCCACTCCTGAGGAGAAACCCGCACAATGAAGCGTTACTACATCCTTGGTGCCGGCGGTCTCGGTCGCGAACTCTGTTATTGGCTCGCCGATGGCAACTGCACTTGCGCAGGTTTTATCGATGACAATCCGCACGCATTAGACGCGTATCACGGCTATCCTCCTATCGTGGGTGACACCGATAGTGCGCCGTTGGACTTGCCCATTCTCTGTGGCATTGGACAAAATATCCTTCGCATCAATGCGGTGGAACGCCTCAAAGCGCGCGGTGCCGTCTTTGCCTCCTTCATCCATCCCGCCGCAAAGGTGCTCCCCTGCGTACTTGGCGAGGGGGCGGTTGTTGCGCCCTTTGCCTACATTGGGGCAGATGCGACCCTCGGCGACTTCCTCTTCTTGCAGACTGGCGGTGTCATCGGACACGATGTCTGCGCGGGCCACTTCTTACGTATGGATACAACGGCCTTCATTGGCGGCTTTGCCAAACTCGGCGATGCGGTCACACTGCACACAGGGGCGAAGGTCATGCCGGGCAAAACCGTTGGGGAGGGCTGCACCATTGGCGCAGGCTCGGTCGTCATTGCCAACCTCCGTGCGGGGCAGACCGTCTTTGGTGTCCCCGCCCAAAAACTCTAACGCTTTCGCCATGGCCACTGAAGACAACCTTCTTCTTCCTCGCGAAGTCACCCATCCCCGTCTCCCCGCAGAGACCACGTGGATAGCATTGGGCGACCTCTCCCTTTTAGATGCCACGGACTTTATCCCTGTCATCCTCTCGCGTTCGCTCATGCCAGCCAAGATTGATGCCGAAACGAAGCGCATCGCCGCCGCAGTGCGCCAAGGTGCCGTGGCGGTGGGTGGCTTTATCTCCTTCGCAGAGAAAAAGGCGGCACGCCAACTCGCCGCCCTGCCCGAGCTCCGCCTCATCCGCGTTTTGCCCCATCCGCTCATTGATTACCCACTCACCGATGCTGTGCGCGACCGCATTCGCAAGGGACGCACCTTAATCCTCAGTGGTATCGGGGGCACCGACAAGACGCTCACCCGCGCCAACTGTGTTCGCACCAATGGGTGGGTCTTGAGCATCTGCGAAGCGGCCACGCCCCCCTCCGCACCACCCCCTGCTCAAAAGCCTACTCCGGTCGTTGAGGCGAAGCAACCTCCTGCTCCTCCTCCTGCCCCCGCGCCTAAGCAAAAGTCCACCCCACCGCCTCCTGCGCCTGCACCCGCAGATGACCCCGCGGCCATCTTCTTATGAGGTCAATCATGTCCGACTCCGACACCCTGAACGACCGCATTATCACCTTAGAGAGTCTGATTACCCGTCAGGAACGCACCATTGATGAACTCAATGGCGAGATTCTCAGACTCAATCGCATCGTTGAACGTCTTGAGCAACGCTTTGAAGCGCATGAAGCCCGCCAGGACAATGCCCTGATGTTGCGCCCGCTTTCCGAAGAACCTCCACCGCCGCACTATTGATATGGCCGTCATTCCCATCCGCAGTGTCTCCGAAGTTACCGCCGTCGTCAAAGATCGTCTTGATGACCTCCCCACCTTTATCGTAGAAGGTGAGGTCTCCAACCTACGCCCACCGAATGCCTCTGGGCACCTCTATTTCTCTTTAAGCGACTCCGCTGCGAAGCTCAATGCCGCCTTTTTCGCCTTTCGCCAAAAGGCGCAAGGCAATGTCCCCGCCTTCAATAACGGTGATAAGATTCGCGCCATAGGCCGCATCTCCGTCTATGCCCCCCACGGAAGCTACCACCTCAATGTGGAACGCATCGAACGGTGCGACGGCACGGGCGAACTCCTCCAACGCTTTGAAACCCTCAAGCGCCAACTCTTTGCCGAGGGCCTCTGCGATGCTTCGCGCAAACGCCCCTTGCCCCTCTTGCCCAAACGTGTGGGGATTGTCACGGCCGCCACTGGCGCCGCCATTCGAGATATCCTCAATATCCTCGGCAGACGTTTCCCCAACCTCCACATCATCGTTGCCCCCTGTCGCGTACAAGGGCCCGAGGCGGCGGCAGAAATCACCGCGGCCATTCAATTGCTCAACCGTTTCTTCGCGCCCGGGGTCTCTGATGAACCCATGGATGCCATGATTGTCGGCCGCGGTGGCGGTTCCTTAGAAGAACTGTGGTGCTTCAATGAGCCCAATGTCGCTTACGCCGTCGCCCACTCAAAGATCCCCGTCATCTCTGCCGTTGGGCACGAACCCGACATCGCCATTACCGACTTCGTTGCAGACCTTCGCGCCCCCACACCCTCTGCCGCGGCAGAGCTCCTCTGCGGACGAAAAGAAGATTTTGAGCGTCGCATCCTTGAAGGAAAAGAGCGTCTCTTAAAAGCCCTGCGCGTTCACTTTATTGAAGCGCGCACCACCCTGCGTCGTTACGAATCCTCTGCCCTCTTCCGTGATCCACTTCACCTCTTAGAACGTCATGCGCAGAGCACCGACGCCCGCGAAGATCGTCTCAAATTTGCCTTAGAGCGCCGACTGGCAGAGACGCGCCAAAGGCTCACTGTGCGTCAACATGCCTTAGAACAATACGGCCACGAAGTCTTCCTCCGCGCCCGCGAACACCTCCAACAAACCTCCCAACGTTTAGAAACCGCATTAGAAGCCACCCTCAAAACGGCTTCCGAAAAGCTCATCCGTCACACCGCCACCCTCAAAGCGGTTGACCCCACTGCCGTCTTAAACCGCGGGTACGCCCTCGTCACCGATGCCAAAGGTCACCTCGTCACCCAAGCCGACGCAGTTTCCCCCGGCGACACCCTCTCCATCCGCCTCGCAAAGGGCACCCTCACCGCCACCGCAAATCCTCACGAACCGTGAGCGTAGCCAAGTATTAAACTACGAGGTTCAATCTCCGTTTAAAAATAAATTTTAAACGTGTTTTTTCAAATGGTGAAATGCAAGATAAATTGCGCAGGCGGGTGGGGAAAACATTGAAAATTTTCATGCGGCTCCTTCTTGTTTGATTTGTAATGAACGTGGGTAATGAGCAAGTTTATACTGGAGAATCGCGATGTCTTTGGCTATTAGT
>JAZUPT010000018.1:0-37255 GCA_045605345.1 Candidatus Spyradenecus sp. | reverse complement strand
CGCCCATATTGCCATTCAATTTCGCCCATATTGACCTAGAATTTCTTTAGACTGCCCTAAAAAACGGGCAAATTGTTGATAACTTTTCCTCCTCTTCGGGACCATTTTTTCACAAGGAAGCCACTGTAGCGGAGTTGATTTCGCCACATTTTCGCCTTATCTCTTTACCTCTCAATGAGTTATGCAGTTTTACACCACCCCGCCTTTTTACCTCAAAAACCACCCCCTCACCGATCTTTTTCCCAAAAAACTGCGTCAAAAAATGTGAATTGTTGATAACTTGTTGATAACTCAAAAAAGTTTTCAACAGGCAAAAAATCGATGAAAAAATGGAAAAAGTGACAAACCTGCGTAAAGGATTTTAACCACGAATTTCACGAATATTTTAAAACCACAGAATACACAGAATACACAGAAAAAAGGACTGCATGTGTAAAGGACTGCATATGGTTTTCCGCTAGCAACGCGATGCGGGCAGCAGCTAATCGCGGCGCAATGGCGCTTTCAGCGCCCCACGATTACTGCTCGCCCTCTAAAGACTGCATGTGGGGGGGTGGCGGAGCCACCAGTTGAGAGTGCGCTCGCAAGGCTCGCTTTTAGTGGCGAGTTAGCAGTTAAAAATTCGTAATTCGTCATTCAACCGTCAACTGCAAGCGAAACGAACTGGGAACCGTAGCGAGCATCGCGAGCGAAACTGGTCACTGTGGCGAGCAGTGCGAGTATACGCTAGCAACGCGATGCGGGCAGCAGCTAATCGCGGCGCAATGGCGCTTTCAGCGCCCCACGATTACTGCTCGCCCTCTAAGGACTGCATGTGTGTGAGGGGGTTTAGCGAATTAAACGCTGCACAGTTTTAGAGGTCGGTTTTGTGTGTGGCGTCGGGAAGGTCGGCAACCACACGGGGACAGGCCAGACCGCCAAGGTGGTTGAGGAGGTATTGACGCAAGGCACGCGCCGATTCTGCCGTGGTTCTAAAGTGATTAATCCCAGAGATGGGATCACATAAGAAGATGTAGTATGGGCGGATACGGCGACGTTGCAACCCCGCACAGAGGGTGGCCATAGTCTCATGGGCATCATTAATCCCACGCAGGAGCACACTTTGATTGGAGACAGGAATCCCATGATTCGCTAATCGTGCGGCGGCCTGCTCTGCTTCAGGTGTCAATTCTCGGGGGTGATTGAACTGAGTCTGCACCCACACACGCCCTGATTGGGCGAGCGCTTTCACCAAGGCGTCGGTCCATCGCATCGGCAACACCACGGGGGTGCGGGTGCAGAGACGCACGGCATCAATCTGCGGTAAAGCGGTTAGCGCATTGACCCAACGCAACACCTCTTCATCGGGCAAGAGTAAGGGGTCGCCTCCCGAGAGCAAGACTTCTCGCACGGAGGGGCGCGCTTTGACCGCGTCAACGAGAGTATCAAGGTCTGCACGACAGGCAGCGCCCAAAAGTCCACGTCGCGTGCAGTGACGGCAATAGGTGGAACAGGTCAGATTCATCATCGCCAAGATGCGGTCGGGGTAGCGTTGCTTAATCCCGGGGGCAATGGCGGCATGGGCGGTTTCACCAAAGGGATCTGGTGAATAATCATCAGGAAGAAATTCTTCTGGAGCGACAAGGAATTGGCGCGCAATCGGATCTTCGGCAACGATCAACTCTGCAAGCGCGGCGTAGTAAGGGGTTACGCGCAACGGAAAGGCGGGATGATCTTCAATCCCAAACTCCTTTGCCGAGAGCGTATGGGCGACTTGCCACTGCCATGAGTGCCACTCGGGCGTATCACGGCAGGCTAAAAGCTCAAGTGCATGAGGGGTGAGCTTAGGCAAGCGGGACATCCAAAAAGGCCTCAAAGTCATGTAATTTGCAAATCTGCACACCACGTTTCGCGGCCTCTCCGGCAAAGCCATTGTCATCGGTTACGAGGACCATGGGGGTGTCAGAGAGCGATTTGACGTAATCAATCTGATTAACGATATAACGATCGGCGCGATGTTCGCCAGAGCCACCCGAGTAGTGCACCAAGACGACACCCTCATTGTGCGAAGTCTGCTCGGCACCATCCCAAACCAAGTTAACAGAAACCAGAGGCAGATGCTCAAACTGACGATTCATATCCCGTTCTAACCGCGAGCGGGCATCTTCGTGCGTCTGGGGCTTCCCGCTGCGACGTTGGCGATAACGAGAAAGGCCATTGAGCATATTGTGTCCATCCAAGAAGAGAATCATCGCGCCCTGGCCAGCAAGTGCGGCGGCGAGCACAGGATTGCGACGGCGAATGGCATCCGATTCCGTTTCGGGATCAAGGCCGATATCTTCAGGGTTAAAGTTCGGATTCGCATCTGCCCACTGCGTTGCGCGACGGTGGAAGCGTTCATAGAGCGCCTTGGCCTCCGTGGGCGTGATGGCGCCGAGTTGCTTACTCAGGCGCAACCAATCCCGCACAGGCGTATAATCTGCCTCGGTCGTGGCATCAATGCGGGCAGCGAGCTCCTTCGCCACTGCAGAAAAGGTATCCAACTCGGTCATCAACCCTGCACGATACGCCTCACACTGGGTCTGCAATTCATCCCGCAGGGCAAGCATTTCTGGCAAGATGTGCTGCGCGGAAGCGAGTGTATGCTCCACCTGGTCAAGCATCGCTTCAAGCGCCTTTAGGTGTGCCTCCGCCTCATGACGTCGCGCCGAGGCGCGGTCAGCCTTTCGCTGCGCTTCCAGAATCGCCTCAGCGCGCTCCAACAGGGGCAAAGCCTTTGCCTCTTCCAAGAGCGTTTCCACGGCGAACACAGGTTTTAACCATCCCCCAAAGAGTTCAATTCTGCGCAGGGCGAGCAATTCATTCACATGCAAATCCAGCGAAGCCTTTTCACGCGCCAACTGCCCCTCAAGGACCGCTACGCGCCGTTTGCAATCATCAATCGCAAAATCCTTCGAGGCCAAAAGATCCTTTTGTTCACGCAAGGTGCGGGAGTGCTCCTCCTCCAAGGCACGGCGTTCGCGCTTCGCCTTCTTCTCCAATTCCTCAAGCTTCTGCTTCATCTCGGAGAGTTCCGTGCGCAACTGCTTATTGCCAGCGCCCTCTGTGGCGCCCTTCCCTGCCTCAGCGACAGGCGCAAAGGCCTCGCGCACCAAGGACTGTGCAGTCGCTTCATCTGGCAACTCCGCCCCCGATTCACCCATCCACTTGAGTGCCTCTGTGCGAATCTCCTCGCGCGTGTCCACCAACAATGCCAGAATCAGGCGTGCCTTACCAAAGAAGACGGTAAATTGCCCGCGGCGGCGCGTCAATTCTTCAGCTGAAAGCATAGTGAGCAGGCGCGCCTCAGGCATATAAGTCCGGACCAACGTCGCCCACGTCGTGTCATACTTCAGTAACTTTCCACCATAAGCATTCAAGATAACCTTACGGATAAAAAGAGTATTACCCGGTTTCCCAAAGCGCATCCCGCCCGCGACCAACTTCGCTTGCGTAATAAACGCCTCCAACGACTTTACAGGAATCCCCGTTAAGACGGATTCAAAAGCGGCGGCAAGCTCCTTTTCGGAAAGTGCTGATTCCGTGACCATTACACCGGTCTCCTTATCCATGCCATCAATAAAGCCGTTGCCAAAAGGCAACATCCCCCGCCGATAAGCAACCAAATCTGTGTATGCGAGGCATAACGTGCATAGATTTGACGTTCAACACGCGTTGTTTCAAGTTCAGAAATATGATTTAAGAAGGCGGCCAACTGCTCCGGTTCACGCACATTGGCATATTCGCCCCCAGTGGTTTCTGCGATTGTCTTTAGCGTCTCTTCATCCAAGGTCATGTGGACATCGGCCAAAACCTCTTTTCCCCACATATCGCGTGCACGCACCTTCGTCAAGCCTGTGGTGCCAACCCCAATGGTATAGACGCGTACCCCGAGGTCTGCCGCGGCCTTCGCGGCCTCCATCGGCGTTACCGCACCTGCATTACTCTCGCCATCTGAGAGCAAAATCACCACCTTTGTCTTCGGCGTAGCATCCTTCAAACGCAATAAACTCACCGCCAGACCATCACCGATAGCCGTCTGCAATTCATCGCTCGTCACCCGCCGTCCACGCTCATCCACCTCGCCATGTTCTCCAGGGATGGTCACCCCAGAGAGCGTATGCAAAAGCGCTCGATGGTCGGCTGTAAGCGGCGCACGCACACTAGCATAACCACCAAAGGAGACTAAACCAATTAAGTCCTCGGGGCGCTGCTCCACAAATTCACGGAAAATGCGCTTCACCACATCCAAACGGGTGACATCATGACGGCCCTCACTGAGATCAAGGGCGCGCATTGACCCAGAGATGTCCACCGTCATCATCACTGCCAAGGCATCTGCAGAACGCACTTCGCGCGACAAGAGCGAACGCGGACCCGCCGCACCAATGATGAGACAGAGTGCACCAATGAGAAAGACCGCGGGCAAAAACGCGCACAAGCGTTGGCGCCAAGAGGGTTTTAACGCCGTAAAACGCGTTGAAGCCGAGGCGAAGACTACGCCCTTTGCGCGAGCGGCACGCCACACACGCCAACATGCCACTGCCCATGGCAACAATAACAGAAAGGCCCAAGGAAAAGCAAACATAGTCAATACAATCCTATCGAGTTTTTAAATCAAAGGGAAGTTTCTGTAGAAAAGACATTCAGCAAGCGCAAGCGCGCCTTACGGATAAGGACATAAAGAACCCACGCAAAGAACGAGAAGAAGAGCAACATCAACCAGGGTGCCCAGTGTTTCGCCATTATCGCCCCCATCACGACCAATCCTGCGAGGACGCCAAAGAGCACCGCCTGCAGACGTTCTAAACGGAATTGCAATGCCGTAGCGAGGCGCTCGCGCAAGCGATTTGTCTTTTCATCATACAAGCCCTCACGTTTTGCCTGTCTGAAGATCCACAAGCGTTGCTCAAGACTTGGCGAAGTCCACTCCATTTTCAGACGATTCGGATGAGCCCGTTGCAAGGCAATTGCCAAATAAATGATGCGAAACAGGATTATCGCAATGCGAATAAAAATCATCAAAAAGAGGATCCAGATGAGACCTGCCCCACCCAGAAAGATTCCCATTTCAATTCTTTCAAGCATGAAAAACTCCACAAGTCAGTTTACGATTCACGAATCGCCAAGAGACGATCCCATTCATTAATGTAAGCTTCAAGGAAGGCGGTCTCGGGCTGCTCGCAAAGTTCCATCAAATAATCGCGCACGAGATGTTGCTCCTGTTCGTACTCATCGGTGGTAAAGCGACCCGAAATCCATGCTAAGCGCAACCACAAGAGGTAGGTTGTAATCGCATCATAGCAGTTATACTCCACGATTTCGCGGTAACGCCCCTGCTGCCACATTTCAAAAACGGCGTCCCCATGCGTATCAAACTTACCCGGAATGCCACAAAGGGTTGCGGCTTCGTGCAGATTCACGGCAGCATTTCGTCCAGAAAAACCGCCAGCGATGAGCTCCATCAAATCCACCGATGCATCACAATCACGCCCAAAGTAGTCCACGCCCTCCCAAGGTTTCGCGGGACGATTCAAAAATCCCTTCGCAGGAATTCCCAAAGCTAAAGCACGCTGTGCAAGAATGCGCAAATCCGAATTGCGCGAATTAAAGCCCACCAATTGGGGTTGCTTCGCGCCAACGGCAGAGAGGAAGCCGCCTACAATCTTCCGTTCATCGCGATGCGCTGGATCCTCAGGCATCTTCGGAAGCCAGACTAATTTTACCTTGACGCGCTCACCCTCGGGTAGATGACGCAACTCCTCGCGAATCATCATTGCAATTGAGACCACACGGCTCTGCATCAAACGGACGAAGGGTTGCGGATTCTCCTCCGTTGCACCATTCGCGGCCCAAAGCATCTTTAATGCGGCTTCATCAGGTAGCCCCTCAGCCTCAGGAAACATCAAACGCGCCGCAGCGGCATCTGGGATCCACTCACAGTCAAATGCAATGACCATCTCACCAATGTTTCGAATCATGGTGAAACCTCCTCTAAAAAGGCTTGAATTGCCGGGTGGGCAGCATGAGGCCCCGACAATTGACGGAAGAAATGAACCACTTGATCACGTTGGCGAGGGGCTAAATCCTCCCACTCTGCTCGTGCCATTTGAATTAAAAAGGGAAGCCATGCCGCCTCATCACGATTCGCGACCAAGACGAGCGTTATACGCAGCATATCCCGACCGTGTTCTGCTCGCCAATACCAATAGAGCGCCCGCACGAGCGGGTCTTGCCAATTCGGCGTCACCCCTGTGGTGGCGGCGAATGCGGAAGCATCTGCTGGCACTCCTAATTCCATGATGTGCGCTCGGTAATACGGTGCGGCGATATCTGATGAACCACCCAACTTATCTTCAAAAATCCATCCCAACTGGCGCAAGATTGGCGTGGCGCGTGGAGCAGCGCGGAGGCCACGTTCCAACAACGCAATCCCCTCCTTCACCCAATACCACTTCTCATCCGCATCCTGATGCGCCGCACTGATATTGTAGGAGAGATTCCACGCATTATAGACCCAAGTGTCGGCAGAGGCGGGATCTAATGCTACCAATAAATCGGTTAGTGGCACCAATTCAGCGTAACGATTTTGACGTTGCAAATCTGCGATACGCCACCACAACACTTCAGAGATAATGCCTCTGCATCCACCTAATGCCACCAAAACCGCCGAGAGCGTGGGCGAATCAGTGCCCGTAGTCGGCGGCACAGCGCGCTGCGTAAAGCACACATTCGTGGCGATGACAGTGCCCAATAGCGCGATGCCAACCAGCCAAGCACGGCTCGTGCACCACAGTCGCCTTATCATCTGTACCACTTTCATACGTTCAGCGCCCAATCTTACACGCGCTTTCGCAATGCATCTGCGAAATCACGCAGGTCCTTTACGCGCAAATCGAAGCGTTCTTCACGCGGATTACCAAAGCCATACGCGCAATGGCACACCTGAACGCCGGCATGACGGCCCACCTCTAAATCCGTGTAATGGTCACCAACGACCCAGTCCGTCGGCCGCACCTGCACACCCATCCGTTCGGCGGCCAAATAGAGTAAGCCAGGGTCGGGCTTCAACACTGGCACATCGCCGCCCCCCACGGTCACGTCAAAGTAATGCAAAATCCCAAGGCCCTCTAAGATACGCGGAATTAATGAAGAGGTCTTATTGGACGTTACCGCCATCCGACATCCCATTTCCTTCAAAGCTTTGAGCGCTTCGGGCACACCAGGGTACATCGTTGTATGAACCACTGGATGCGCAGCATAATGGCGACGATTGTTCTCTAACAACGCCTCAATTTCAGATTCATGCTCTGGCATCGCCCGCAAGAGCAACTGACGAACGCCATTCCCCACCATTCCCGTAATGGAATCCAATGACAATGGTGGCAAACCATAATCTGCACGCGTCAAATTCACGCTATTAGCAATATCCTTACGCGAATCAATCAACGTGCCATCTAAATCAAAGAAAATCGTTGGAGCGTCATTCATAGGAGTCACATCATCACAAAACAGGTTAGACATTCGTGGCGGCAAGCATGGCTTCCAGGGTGGTCACCCCTTCGTAGATCGCTTTACCAACGATAGCGCCCCAGAGATTGTCACAACCGAGATTCATTAAGTCAGTGACGTGCTGCGGCAAGGAAACACCGCCAGAGGCAATAATCTTCACCGAAGGAACCGCCTCTGCAATCGCTTTCATTGCTTGCAGATTGGTGCCACCCAGCATGCCATCGGTAGCCGTGTCAGTGTAGATAATCGTTTGTACCCCGATGTCGGCGACCTTCTTTGCCAAATCAGTGGCTTTCACCGACGAGGTTTCAACCCACCCGCGCGTCTGCACAAAACCGTCACGTGCGTCAATCCCCACGGCGATGCGTTCGCCATACTGCTGTACCCAACGTGCCAACGCCTCGGTATCCTCCAACGCACGCGTGCCGATAATGGCGCGAGCGACGCCCGCTTCCATCAATTCTGCCACGGCTTCATCCGTGCGAAGGCCACCACCCACCTCCACCTTCAGTCCACATTCACGAACAATTTGTGCGATGACAGCGGTATGTTTAGGTGCACCCGTAAAGGCGCCATCCAAGTCCACCACGTGAAGATGTTCGGCGCCACTTGTGCGAAATTTCTGGGCTTGCGCGACGGGATTATCAGAGTAAATGGTACGTTGGTCGGCGCGGCCTTGACGCAGGCGCACGCAACAGTTGTCCATCAGGTCAATTGCAGGAAGAATAACCATCGTTTTATCCAAAATAGATTCGTAAAAGAGAAGAGCGATTTAGAGGGTGCCCTTGCTGGAAGGGATGCCAGTTTCACGCGGATCATATGCCACGGCAATACGCAACGCACGGGCGAGCCCCTTAAAGACAGCTTCATAAACGTGATGCACCTCTGCACCGTAAGGTTGGACAACGTGCAGATTCATCCGTGCATTCGTACAGAAGGCGCGCATAAACTCCTCTAATAATTGCACATTGAAGTCGCGGATATGTTGCTCTGGGTGCGAAATCTTCCACACCAAATAAGGGCGGCCACCCAGGTCCACCAATACATCAGCACGCGCTTCATCCATTGGTAACATAAAGGAACCGTAGCGCGTAATGCCACGACGTTCCCCAAGAGCTTGATCCAATGCAGAGCCGAGCACCAAGCCCACATCTTCAACCGTGTGGTGATAATCCACCTGCAAGTCACCCTTACACGTCAGCTCAAGGTCAATTAATGCATGACGGGCAAAGAGTTCAAGCATGTGATCAAAGAAGCCAATCCCAGTGGAAATCGAATGTTTTCCGGTGCCATCAAGATTCAACTTTAAAGCGATGTCAGTCTCACGGGTTTTACGTTGGATTTCAGCTGTACGCATGTTCATCTCCAAAATCAAGCATTATAGTCGGCAAGCACGGCCAAGAGTTTTTCTACTTCTGCGGGGGTACCAATCGTAATTCGCAGGTAGTCCTTTGTCTTCGGTGCAGGGAAATAGCGAACGAAAATGTGGCGTTCGCGCAAGGCGGCAAAGAGGGTCGCCGCCTCCACGGGAGGTTTCGCAAAGAGGAAGTTTGACGCAGAGGGCAAAACCTGCCAACCCCGTGCAGTAAGCGCTTCAGCCAAGTTCGCACGAGTCTCAATAATTGCCTCTGCATTACGCTTCATATGCGCCAGGTCTGCCAATGCGGCATAACCGATGACCTGCGCCAAGGCATCCATGTTGTAAGAATCTTTAATCTTGTAAAGCGCATCAATGAGCGGCTTCGGCCCAACGCAATAACCGAAACGCATGCCTGCAAGTGAATAACTCTTAGAGAGCGTGCGCATGACTAAGGTATTGGTGTTCTCTGCAGCCGTCGCCACTGCCATGCAGTTCGCAGGGGCAAAATCGGCATAGGCCTCATCGATTAAGAGGACACCCTTAAATGATTTGGCGAACGCGGCAATCATCTCAGGGTCGGCCATCAAGGACGTGGGCGCATTGGGATTAGTCCAAATAAACGCATCAGCATAATCAGCAGGCGGCGTCGAGCAGGTAAAGTCATCATTCAAGGGGAAGGGCTTCACCGTAGCATCGCGAATGGCGGCCAAGACCGAATAGAGCGAATAGGTGGGATCAAAGTAGCCAATGCTCCCCCCTACCTCAACAAATGCGCGCGTAAACAATGCCAAGATTTCATCGGAACCATTTCCAACGAAGACCTGATCTGCCGTGCAGCCATTCTGTTCGGCAATCAATGCACGTACTTTATTGCAGACGGGGTCGGGATAGAGACGCAGCTTTTCCCAATCAAATGCCTTTAACGCTTCTTGGACTCCGGGCGATGGTGGATAGGGATTTTCATTTGTATTCAGCTTGACCATGCCATCAAAGCGAGGCTGTTCACCAGGCGTATAACCTGTCAGCGCATCAACATGTTTACAAATAGGGCTCATACGAACCATTGACCTTTCTATTTCGTATAAATGTCAACGTTAAACCAAAATTAAGGTAACTCTACATCGGGAATCTGCGCACGCCGAACGCGATGCAACAGTGCCTCAAACGCGGCGAGATTACCGCGAGCAACTTCAAGCGTTCGCAGACGCACCAACGCCTTCTGGAACCACTGTTTGCCTGCAGTCGAGATTTCGGGGCAGTTTAAGACGCGATAAATCAATTTGGTGTACTGTTCGGCGGCGTCATCACGACGATTCTGACGCTCTAAAACACGTCCAATACGGAAAAGATACATCAGCGAGATATCCAAATCATCCTCTAAACGAAGCACAGCTTCACGATAAGAAGCTAATGCCAACGTGTAACGTTCGGGATCATCAATCGCCGTATAGGCGAGGCAATCCCCACGCAATCCATAGGCTTCGGCAATCCATTCTGCATTCGGATAACGGCGCACAAGCGCATTTAACAAGTCACGCGCCTCTGCATGGCGAGCCTGTTCTACCAAAGCCTGTGCCTGAAGGAACTGCGCATTTGGGATTAATTCCGAATCAGGCATAATGCGCGCAAGGCGACCAATCAATTCCACCGCGGCGGCATAGTCCTGATTCTGATAGGCGGCACGTGCCGCTAAATAGAGTGCATTTGCAACACGTCCATCCGTGGGCCAACGCGTCGTGAAGTCCAAAAAGCCCTCTTTCGCCGCAGCATAGTCGCCACGATTAAAATCACTCTTTGCGAGCCAAAGCACCACGTCGGGAATGCGTGTAGACTCTGGGTACAACGAAACATACGCCTGAGCCAATTCACGTGCACGTTCATCTTCGCCCAAGCGATAATAACAAAGCACCAAGAAGAAGCGCGCCTCCTCTGCAGTTGAGGCATTGGATTCACTCACCTTCGCAAAATCTTCAATGGCAAGTTGGAGTTTATCAAGTTTGTAATACGCACGACCACGTTCAAGTAAGACCGAGCACTTCAATTCCTCACGCGTCAATACGGCGCTCAAACGCGTATACTCCGCAATCGCATCAATGACGCGATTCTCCTCAATCAACATCCCCGCCAGACGCATCACCGCCGTGAAGACATCCTGTTCTGAAGAAGAAACATCATCACGCACCGCAGCATACTCACGACGTGCGCCCTCTTTATCTCCAGAAGCTTCCAAACAACGTGCCAAACGGAGCGGGATGCCCGTGCGGGCACCTTCACGAAGCAACCCACGATAAATTTCAATCGCGCTTGAATAACGCTTTGCGGCGGTGGCCGCTTCTGCTGCCTCAAGCAAAAGTGCCGTTTTGAGCGAGACCTCAGTGGCAAATTCTGCCGCTTCTAAGAACATGGTTAAGGCCTCGTCAAAGCGTGCCATCGCAACCAGCAAGCGCCCCTTACCCTGGCGAACTCGAACCGCAAAAACGGGCACGTCATAACTTTCCAAATAACGATTGTAAGCGTTTAATGCCGCCTGCGAATCACTCGATGCATGAAGGATTTCGGCAATCTTGAACTGAATCTCGGGCGCAAGTTTCGTTGAGGGATTCAAGGTCACCGCCTGATTCAAGAAGGAAACGCCCTCCTCAAGCGTCAACGGATTGGTGCAAAGTTGTTTACCCAATTCATACAATGCCTTTTGACGAATCCGCTCCTCACGCGCCACAGCCACTGCACGACGAGCAAAAAGCACCTTTTCCTCTACATCCACCGCCAATTCTGCCGCGGCCAAAGCAAGCTGCGCTTCAACACCAGAAGAAAGGCCTTTCAAATTGAGCAACTCTCTCAAGCAGGCCAAGGCTGGGCCAGGATCGGAAGCAGAGAAAGCCGTGGGCAAGGCTAACGCACAAGCCAAGAAGACACCCCCTCGGTCAGCCTTTGCCGCCGCCTCCAAAAGCGCGCGACGAGAGGCTTCATTAGGCGAGTAGGCATCCCATGCGAGCGCATTTTCTGCGCGGATCACATCCGTTGCTCCACGAGCGCTCTGCACATCCAAGAAGCGTTCTGCGGCCAACAACTTCTTGCCGAGTTCTTGTGCCGCAAGCAAACCATAACGTAAAGCGGTGACGCCCCAAATGGTGTCGGTAGCGACCTGCGCCTCGTCAAATTCCTTTAGCACCTGAGCGAAATCCTTCTTACCACTCAATGCCGCCAAGCGAAAGGCCAGTCGGCGATCTGCGGGCAATTCCGGACAGGCTTCAATACGGGTCAAAGCATTCTCCCATTCGCCACGCTTCAGCGCCGCACGAATGAGCACCTCCTCTGCCTTTGCACGTTCTTCTGGCGCCAAACCCAGTTTGGTCAACACCGTTTGGGCGGTTCGTTCGGCGAGCGAGACATTGCCATCATCCATCGCCATCTCTGCCATTGGTAAGAGCTCATCTCCAGCCCAAAGCTTTCCTGGTGCGAAACAGACCAACATCAATACTGCCGTCATCGTTACTTTTTTCATCTTACACCGCTCCATTGCTAAGGCAAACAACAACATCAACAAAAACACCACACAGGGTGCACCGAACACAATCTCACCCCACTGCAAATAAAGAGACGCGAAGGGGTGTTCTGTCACAGGGACTCGCGTTGGGAAAGAGCCGGGCTCAATCACCTGCGCACGACCAACCGCATCAATCACGGTGTTCAGCCCTGCATTCGTAGAACGCATCATCGGCAACCCCGTTTCGATACAACGGAAAATGGCCTGCTGGGCATGTTGCGCGGGTTCTGCCGAGGGCGAATACCACGCATCATTGCTCATATTGACTAACAATTCCGCCCCCGCCAATGCCGAATCGCGTGCCACCGAGGCAACGGTATCTTCAAAGCAAATCAAGGGACCAAGTTTTAAGCCAGAAGGCACTTGCACGACACGCACGGCATCACCTGGCTCGCAGGAGAAACCCGTGGGAACCAATTTTTGCAACGCCGGAATCTGCTTATCAAAGGGGATATATTCACCGAATGGAACGAGGTGACGCTTGGCATACACTTGCGTCTGATCCAAACCCTTTTCGGTAAACAACATCGCCGCATTGTAGTAGCCCCCAGTCGGCGTCTGGTATGAACCACCCACAAAGAGCGGCGTATGAGCATTGGTTGCCAGATTAGTCAACAAGCCCTCCATCCCACGATGCGGTAAGAAGTGAACCACTGCACTTTCAGGCCACAACCAAACATCTGCCTTGAAGAAAGAAATAATGTCCGAAAATGAAGCACCCACGTCCCAAACCATGGGGACAACTGCACCTGCCTTAAAGATGCAAGGCGTGGTAGTGTGTTGCACCACGACCACAGCATCGCGCTTCTTCGGAGCGGCATCATAGGCATTCATGCGTGAATAACCAAACAAAAAGGCGACCAAAAGCGCGGCAAAGGCAAGTGAACTCTCAATGGAGAGCAAGACCTTTTCCGATCGGGCCGTAGGCGAACGATGGGTAACGCTCCACCAAAAGCGCTCAATAATCGTTGTAATCGCCTCATTAATTGCGACGACCAATGCACTCACGAGTGCACTTCCACCAACCGCCGCCAATTGCGCAACGGGCAACATTTGATTCACTGTAGCCAAACCCAACGGATTCCACGCAAAACCAGTAAAGAGCGTCGCACGCAAAACTTCACATGCCGCCCAAAGTACCGGCACCACCACACTCGCCGTAATGATGCGTCCAATGCCGGGCTGCTGGGCAATGCGTCTACGAACTGCGACTACCATCATTGCAAAGAGCGCCACATACACAGCAAGCACCGCACTCAAGCCCAATAATGCGGGCACCACCAGTGGCCATGGACCGCCATTATCGGTTAAGCAAAACATCCACGACAACTGCACACACCACGAGACAAATCCCGTTAACCAACCCAACCAAAAGGCGCGCTTTAAACTCAACACACCGCGCAGGGTCAACAACAAAGGCACCAATGCAAACCACACGTTGCCACTCTGTTCAAATGGCGCCCACAAGGAAGCCAACATAGCTCCTGCCAAGAGCGCACCTAAACATTGTAAAGCTGTCTTTTTCACGGATTTGTCCTCTCTGCCACAACGAGCTGCGTGCATCCCTGACCAAACTGGGGATGTGTCAATAATCGACGTCCGTAGGTCTTTTCAAGCGCATTCAGTTTCGTTTCACGCATCGGATCGGGCGCTAACGAAGGATACGATAAAGCGTAGGTGTATCCACTCCATGCCGCGAGTTTGGGATAGATTTTAAGTTGGGTCGGCTTTGAAAAAGGTCCCATCTCCATTCCTGCCGGCACGCGTAATCCCGCCTCTACTGCAAGATACGTATCCTGTGTCCAAATCGTATCCTCACCCAAACGTTCCGCGGCTTCGCGAACTTGAGCGGCCACCTTTCGAAGCTCAACTATATCGGGTGCAGGCTTTGTAACGACCCAAAAGCGATCCTGCCCTGCAATCACCCAATCTTGCGCCACCGGAGAAGCACAGATGGATAAGGCAGCCGCAGCGAGGAAAAGCACCTTTGGCAAGGCATTTTTGAGTGAATCAAAGGGCAACTCTGTGGTCAAAACCGCAAGCGCCATCGCGCCCAAAAAGACCGCCGGCACAAGATAGTCATCATAGGGAACAGGCGCAAGGAGATGCACCATCATTAGCGTTGTGGCGCAAATCAACCACAATTTTGGGAAAAGCAGATGCGCATGGGTTGACGTTTTAAACGCAGCCCTCTCCGTGCACCACGTCCACCCAATTAGAACGCCGATAAAGCAAAGGACAGGATTGAATCGTAAGAGACGCGCTAAGCATCCAATCACGCCCACCAATCCCATGGATTCACGGGCCGCATGGAAACATTGCGCTTCAAAAAAGGCCTCAGGCCAACACAACACCTCGGGCAAGAAGAGCGCCAATAGCGTTCCACCCGCAGCAACTGAAAAGACGAGCCACGTCATGCGTCCAACCACATGACGATGACACAAAAGCCAAATCGCCACCGTTGGCAACAAGACTCCCATCGACAAGCGTACATCTACCAACGCCGCCAAAACAACACCCGAGAGCGCAGCTCGCCAGGCATTAATTTGCATCTGGTCTGGCGTACGGCCTCGCAAAAGATAGAGCGCAAGCGCAATGCCAAAGGTACATAAGCCGTAAGTCTTTGGAATTGTCGTGAAATACGTATACCAGAGATTCACCCCTGTCAGCGCCAAAAAGACTAAGTTAGCAACCTTTTGATTTGTCGCCTTCGTCAGTACGCCACGAATCGTTCGGCAAGCCAATAGAAGGGCAGCGCTTGAAAGCACCGCCGTAAAGAGACGCCCCCCCAAGACCCCCGCAGCCGACCATGCCCATGCGAAACACGCATACACCGCAGGCATCAATTTACCCTGTGTAAAAAAGAAATCTTTGTGTGGGAGTTCGCCCTCGGTTATGAGACGTGCCGCGTAAAGATACCACCCCTCATCTTGATTCAAGGGACCGAGCAGTGCATTGGCAAGATAACAAAGTACCATCAAACCCAGTGCACACAAGGTCCACCAGGTCAATGTTGTGACTCTGCTTTCTGAGGCTTCCGCCAAGATTACTCTCCGCTCAACTGTTTTACAAACTCATGCCAACGGAATTTTCCAATTCGCCAAAAATAGTTTGGCAACGAGGGAATCACGTCACACGTCATTCGCCACATATTTCCTGCCGTAAATGTTTTACGCGGGTGGCCAGCATAGAAATGCATATTCGGGAGGCGGATTTTCGTGGGATCCTCTGGCCAATACCACATATGTTCTCCTAAGTAGAAGCACGGCATCCCCGCGGCACGCAAGTCACGCATTTGGGCAGAGGTTTGCCATGCGATGTTGTCCACTTCGCATTCCGCAAGCATCGTTTTGTAGTAGGTGTCAAAGACATGCGGTGCGGGAATATCTCGCGGAAGTGTTTCCCATGCCGCAAGGCAACGTCCATCTTCACGATAGCGGTCATGCAAAGAGAGCACGTAAGCCTTAGGCGCTTTCTCCGACTGCATGGTCTCCACAATCGAAAGGGCGTAATTGCTCATCCCCACAGCATGAAGCAATTTACCAATTGCAAAGACATAGGTAATGGTGGCCAAGATTGCCGTCACCACAATGCCTAAGGTGCGACCAATCCATGGCGAGCGCGTGATATTCACCGTCATGGCATTGAATGCCACAATCACGGGGAACATCCAAAATTGCGGCACATAGCGCACATAGCCCATCGTCTTTACGGGTTGAATAAAGCTTGTCGCAAGGAGGGCGATGAGCAACCACGGCGTACCGCATCGTCGTGTAAAACAAAGCGTGAGTAAGGTGAGGCACATCACCACACGGAATCCACTACCAAGCCCGCTGACTTGGTCCAAATGGAAGACGGGATTAAAGGGTTTCTTCCCCAATTTCCATTCATAGTATCGGTGTGCGAGCCACTTTGAGATGTACGCATTCGTCACTCGCCCAAAGTATCCCATCGCGGCGGCATCATCGTTTAAGAGATCGAAGTCTGCAGTCATTGCAGGAAGTGGTTCGGTCTTGGAGAAACTGTGTTCCGGATAGAAGGGGCCGCCATGGTTCGCCCAGTTCGTCAAATACGGCGAGAAGCCAACGAATAATGCCAAGCCAAACCCAACCGTATTGGCAGCCGCCCACTTCCAAAATGCCTTCGGGCGCAATTTCCCTCGTGCTGCACCCCAAAGCACTGGCAAGGTAAAAATGATTGCAGACATCACCAAGCTAATTGCACCGGTAAACTTCAGGTTACACCCTAACACAGGCGCAATGGAAAGATAGGTCAACCAAGCGGTTGCACCAGTCTTACGATACGCACAGGCCGACAACATTGCAATTAAGAGCAAGGCATACAACGAACCATCCTGTGCACCACAAAAAGCACTCGCCACCACCCCTGGTGACAACAACGTGAGCGATGCGAAGAAAAAGCGCTTCCAACGCCCCTGCCCGAAAAGGAGCGGCGTTACCTGCCACGTTAAAGCACCCAATGCAACCCCTGTCAAAAGAATCAAGGTGTCACCCGATTCAAGATTGCCCGTAATTGCCGCCGTGATAGCACTCCACACCCACCCTGCACGTGGCAAGTAGGCCGTGTGATAACTGTTGAAACACAACGGATCGGCGCCCGTTGATTTCAACAAGAGGTCTCGCGTGGAATCAAAGACAGGGTTCCACCCATCCAACAAAAATTTTGCGGCGGGCAAATGGTATGCTTGCGCATCCCACCACGAGAAGAAGATAAAGCTTTGGTCAATTGCAAAGACCAAAAGCACAATGCCTAAAAACCACCCGATTCGTACAATGCCATCGCGATAAGTGCCACCGCCGACCAAAGCAAGCACCATCGCACTCAACAACCCCAAGATTCCACAAGTCGCGGAAATCCCAAAGCCAAAAAGAAACCCAATTGATGCAAAAAGAACCGTGAACGAAGGGAATGCCAACAAGACTGCAGGCAAAGGGAACATCTTACGTTTTAAGACGCTTGCCCAAAAACCATTCCACTTTTCAACGGCCTCCTCTGGGAGAAGTGTCCCCGCAGTCGGTGCAACAGTCTCAACGTTTACCATTTGCGGAATCCCCTCCTGCGCCACCGAAGCGCGAGGCTTCTTGGAGGCGGTTGAAGCATGTTTTTGATTGTGTTTACGATGTGACATTGAAAACGAAAAAACCGCCCACGTCGCGCGACGGGGCGGCATTATTACTGTGGATTAACGAGTCGTCGGGTCAGCAGCAAGTTCGGGGAACAAGGTGCTCGTCACCCCCAATGCCTTACGCTGAGCATTGAAATACTCCATCGCAGCCTGACGCTTACGGAGTTCCGTTGCATTCTCACGGACTTCTGCTGCGGTGACCTGCTTCGGTGCTGTCACAATCAAAGCCAACACGGAAACCGTGGCAGGCTTAGCTTCACCCGTCTTCACCAAGATGTGAGATGCGCGCACAGTGCCCGCAGCATCATTGCGTTCGGTCACCTTAACGATGTGATAACCGAAGTTCGTCTGCACCACTTCACCGATTTCACCCACGGGCTGAGTGAAGGCTGCCTTTTCGAATTCAGGCACCATTGCGCCCTTACCGAAGGAGCCCAAATCACCGCCAGCGCGTTCGCCAGAGGGACAGTCGGAGTTTTCTGCAGCCAAAGCGGCGAAGTCTTCACCCTTGAGCAAGCGCTCGCGAATTGCATCAATCTTTGCCTTTGCAGCGGTAGCATCCACCTGTTCAGCGGCCGTGCGGGAAATCACCTTAACGATTGCCTTACCACCTTCGAGATCCAAAACAGGCGTCACGGCACCAATCTGCGTAGCATCAATCGTAGGCCAAGCTTCACCAAAGAGGTGACGCATCATCTCTTCGGGTTGTTCAATCTGCTGCTTCACCGCAGAGTTAGCCTTCACCAACTCTTCAAAGCCTTCAGGATTTTCAGCCACCTGCTTGGCATAATCAGCCATCGTTTCATTGGCAAGTGCCACTTCAGCGGCATTCTTATCCAATGCGGCCTGCACTTCTTCATCCGTCACAACAATCTTTGCGAAGACCTTCTCGTCCAAAAGGCGCTTTTCGAGCATACCCTTTTCAACAATCTCCTTCGCACGTTCTGCGCCAGCAGGATGGCCTGCCAACAATTCAGCAAAAGGCTTGCCCGCTTCCTTCTCAATAGCTGCGATTTCTGCGGCGCGGTAAGCATCATCAAGCACCACGCCTTCCTTGGCGGCGGCTTGCGTAATCACATTTTCCACCACGAACTTCTGCACGAGCGAACGACGGAATTCCTGCTTCGCCTGGGGCAATTCTTCAGAGGGAATCGGGCGATACGAGTACTCCGTCACCATGGTAATCATTTCATCGACCTGCTTATTCAAGTCAGCCCAGGTCATCTTGGCATCGCCAACCGAAGCGATCACATCGGTATCCTTGGGTGGAGGGGGCAACGCAACCACGTCACTCTGCACACCTGCAGGCATCTCAAGCGCTCCAAGTGCAGCAGTCGCGTTTTGGTCTGCCGATTCTGCTTCATTCTTTTCACACCCTGCCGTAAAAGCCGCCACTGCAGCAATCATCGTAGAAGCGAAAAACATTGTTTTCTTCATTTTTTTATTACTCCTTAATCGTTGATAATTCTATCATCGTTAAATCATTTCACATTATACCACAAGGCGCGCGCTCGTGTTCTTATTAAGGTACGAAATCTCATCTAAATCTGCCTACAACTTAAAGCACATTTCTCCCTCTCTTTCGCCCCTCTCCCGTCTCCTTGAAATTGACAACAAAAAAACCCTGTTGAGCCGAAGCTCAACAGGGCGGGATTATATATTTTTGTGGGGTTACTGGTTAGTCTGTGTGTTTAGGGTAAAGGTTTCCAAGACACCACCACCAAAAACTCCTTCTATGGTAGCATATCTTTTACCGTAATCGCAATCTTTTTTACTTTTTAGAGGAAGGGTTAGTTACTATTTCGACGTTTACGCGTCTTTTCTTCTGCCTTCTCCCCTGCCCCAACATCATTTACGGCCGCCATGAATTGTTGAACATCATCAAACGCAGAATACACTGATGCGAAGCGCACGTAAGCCACAGCGTCCAACTTTCTCAAGCGCTCCATAATCAGTTTACCAATCAATTCCGTCGGCACTTCTGAATCATTCATATGCTCTAATTCAAAAATGACCTCGTCAATTAAACGATTAATGGCGCTGCTTGGAATTTTACGTTTTTGACACGCCGACAGCAAGCCGCGCTCCATCTTAGAACGGTCAAAGAGCTCACGACATCCGTCACGTTTGATTACGCGCGGCAAAATGTGTTCCACATATTCGTAGGTCGTGTAGCGCGCACCACAAATCAAACATTCACGACGACGACGCGTTGCCGTGCGGTCGGTATTGGAGCGACTATCAATGACGCGATTGTTATCTTTTCCACATTTTGGACAACGCATCTCTTCTATTCCTCTTTAATGAATAATATCCACGGCGGCCTGAGCAATATCAAGTCCCTTACGCCCCTCTACGCGAGCCACATTGCGCGGATCAATGAATGACCAAACGTAGGGTTTCGTTTCTGCTGCATAAACCACCACTGGCAGATTCTTCCCACTCGGTAATTTTCGTAGAATTTCAAGCACGGCATCTGCCGACAATTCTTCCGCATCCAAGGGCAAAATAAGCCCTGCGGGGCGCCGTGCAATCACCGATTCCACCGCCTCTGCCCCCGTATGAACCACCTCTACCGAGAAGCCCACATTTGCCAAAGATTCACAGAGTGCATTCGCACGAATGGCATTAATTTCAGCCAAAATGACCAAGCGTCTCACGTCACTACCGACGACGCGCAAATCTTCTTTTGGTAAATCCCCTTCCACGAAGAGGATGCGTTGCACCTCGGCCAAGAGTTCATCAGGCGCCGCAGGTTTCGTCAGGAAGCCACCGATGCGCTTATCTGCGAAATACTCTGCCATGTCCCCGCGCGCAGTGAGCACCAAAACAGGCACACGCGTCCGACCCAATTTATCGGTAATCCGCTCCAAGAACCCTGTCCCATTTATGCCTGGCATGCCCATATCAAGAATGACAAGGTCTGGCAAACTTTCTGCCATCACCTGAAGTGCCCGTTCGCCGGATTCAGCACACGTCACCTCGTAGCCCTCGGCCACAAGAAAATCCCCCAACATCATCCGAATGTTGGGATCATCATCCACTAATAATAGCTGTTGTGCCATATCGCCTCTCTCTTGAAACGTATTCCTTCGCAAGGCTGACGATGAAAGAAATGCGCCCGACTGGCGGGCGCATCTTTAAGCCTTCGCGCTTAGTCTTCTAAGAAGGCTTTGTAGGCGCGATAGGTCATGTAACAGTCAAACTTGGTCGCGGTTTCCCACGGTGCGTGCATGTTGAACAACGGCACACCGAAGTCAATCACATCCATGCCATAACGTGCCATGTAAAGCGCGATGGTGCCACCGCCACCCTTTTCGCAGCGACCCAATTCGCCTGCCTGCCAGACGACATTCTTCGCCGCAAAAATACGGCGGAGATCTGCGATAAATTCAGCGCGTGCATCGGATGCGCCGCCCTTACCTCGTGCGCCAGTGTACTTAATCATGCAACCACCCGCATTCATCTTCGCCATGTTGTTCGGCGAATCTGCGGACGGGAAGTGCGGATCGCTTGCCGCACAGACGTCAGCAGAGAGCATGCGACTCGCTTCCAACGCACGACGTACCGCGATATCTCCCGCCGTCGGATCCTGACGGGCAATCAATTCTGCCACAGAGTTTTCGAAGAAGGTCGAATCCATACCCGTGGCACCGACAGAGCCAATCTCTTCCTTATCGCAGAGCAAGACCATGCCCGTGCGCGGCGGTACTGCGGGCAAATCCATCAATGCACGCAAACCTGCATAAGCGCAGACGCGGTCATCATGGCCATAGCCAGCAATCATCGAACGGTCCAAACCGAGTTCGCGCGGCATCCCTGCAGGGACGAGTTCCAATTCTGCAGAGACGAGATCTTCTTCCGTAATGCCGTAGGTCTTTTCAAGGATGCGCAAGATATTGAGCTTGACCTTATCCTTGATGTCTTCGTCATCTTCATCCTTCGCCACAGGAAGCGAACCGACCAAGATGTCCATATCTTCTGGGTCAAAAGCTTCACCGAGCTTCTTTGCGGACTGTTCACCACCGAAGTGCGGCAACACGTCCGTGATCTGGAAGACGGGATCTTCGGGTTGGTCACCAATCGCGATTTCCACCTTTGAACCATCTGGCTTCACCACCACCCCGTAAAGGGCGAGCGGATGCGTAACCCACTGAAACTTCTTAATACCACCGTAGTAGTGCGTATCAAAATAGGCCAAACCGCCCTTTTCGCAAACCGGCACCGGCTTGATATCAATGCGCGGCGCATCCGTATGACCACCAATCACGTTAATGCCTTCTGCCACAGGCTTTTCGCCAATGACGACCGCCATCAACGTCTTTCCGTGGTAACCACGATAGACTTTGTCGCCGGGCTTCAGGGTTGCCATCGTCGAGAGTTCTTTAAATCCGAGCGCCTCAATGCGACGCACCGCCTCATCATAAGCACGACGCTCTGTCTTGGCAATGCCGAGATAACCCAAATAGTCCTTTGCGTACGCCTCACATGCTAGCGTATCTGCTTCGGTCATCTCACGAAATGCGTTTTCACGCTTCAAAACACCTTTTACTTTTTCCATGATAATCAATCCTTCAACTGTTTTACTTCAAATTGTATTCCGCTTGGCATCAGAAGCCCATGCGGTAAAGATCTTTCACCTCTTCAGGCGAAGGCAACGTACGATAGCGACGCACGATCTCCAAACGGAGCGAATCGCCAGTGAACACTTCTAACTCTTCCTCTGTTGGTGCCTCACGGAAGCAACCTTGAATGTCAAGCAGAGTATCAACCAATGCCTGCAACTCTTCTGGCACACTCAATCCTGCCGCTGCCAAAATACGTTCCGTCAAAGAAGCACAGGTTGCCTGCATAAAGGTGAGGTAACCCGCCAACAAGACGCCATTCGCGCGGCCATGCGGCATGCCTTTGTAGTAGGTCAACGGATAACCCATCGCATGCACCAAGCCAGTGCCCGTTTGTGCGATGACCATGCCTGCCACCATAGAGCCATACTGAAGTTGCGCCAAATTAACAAAAGTGCCATGTGCCATGCGCACCAATTCTGGCATCAAGATGCCAATTGCCGTCTCTGCAAGCGCACGCGAAAAACAGTCCGCCTTCAAAGAGTAGATACCCTCAATTGCATGAGAGAGCGCATCTAAAGCTGTATCGCACAAAACATCCTTCGGGAGGCTCGTCAAATAGTGCGCATCCAGGAGGGCAATCGTTGGGAAAAATGCCGCAGAGGAGACATTCTTCTTTGTCTTTGCCTCATGGTCTGTGATAATGGAATACTGCGTCACTTCGCTTCCCGTACCACAGGTCAACGGGATTGCCACGATGGGCAGAACGGGGTCCGTTGCCGGCACGCCATTGAAAAAGGCTTCACGGGGCACATCACTTGCCACCACCCATGCGATACTCTTCGCAGCGTCCAAAACAGACCCACCGCCAATCGCAATCACAAAATCGCACCCACGCGTCCGCGCCACTGCCGCACCTGCGTAAATCTGCGTCTCATCAGGATTTGCAGAAATGCCTTCATAGGTCACATAGGGAATCTGACGGGCATCAAGGCAAGCACACACATCATCTAATGCCCCTGAAAGACGCGCACTCGTCTTCCCTGTAACAATCAAAGCATGACGTCCAAGCATCCAACGTTGCGCCTGTTTTGCCACGCAACCGCGCCCGGAAAAAACTTCTGTCGGAAGAATAAAGTGCAAATTAGTATCCATAGCGTCCTCAACTACTCACAGTATACCATATCTTGCAGAATACGTTTCCATTTTATTATGACTTTCCCTACTGCATTCGAAAATATCCGCACCTAAAAAAACGGACGATGCCACGCACCGTCCGTTTCCCAATTCGTTGAGCTAATTGCTAACCCTTATTCGCTAAACTGCACGGCAGAAACGCGCCCCTTAGCGAACTCAATACGCAGCACTTCTTTCCACTCGTATTCGGGTGTGTCATCAATGTAGTAACTGCCACGCAGACGGCCACCCACATCTTGATAGACGGGACGCACCGCGTGGTTCAAGCGATCGGAATAACCCAAAATCTTGTAAATCCACACCTCGGTAAGCCCATTTGCATCGGTACGGCGAATCTTCTGCGTCGGCGATCCGTAGACAAACCAAACGGCATCCGTGTCATCGCCAATTCGAATCTGCCCGCGTTGCAAACGTGCCTTCGTATCCACGTCGTACGCATCAAATATCTCTTGACGCGAAGCAATGCGCGCCGCTACGGTCTCTGCCGCACATCCTGCACAGCCCAAGGCAATCATCAGCGCCATTGCCCCAAGGCAACTCATCTTCATTTTTAAGCAGAAACGCATTGATTTCCCCTCCTATGCTTAGGGCTTTTGATAGCCCCAGTCCAACAATGCTCGACAGAAGATGTCGCGATCCTTCGCGGACTTAAAGCCCGTCACACATCCGATTAAGCGTCGGCCACCGCGCTTACACGTAAAGGTGACACAAAAACCGCTTGCCTTCGTGAAGCCCGTCTTCATCCCATCCACGCCGGCCACACGATTAAAGACCAAATTATTGTGGTTGCGCAGTTCGGTCTTTCCATTGCGGAAGGTGTCCATACGCGTCGAAGCGAGTTTAATCACTTCAGGGTAGTCCAAGAGACGTTCCGCCAAAATGACCATGTCATAGGCAGAAGAAAGGTTGTTACGCTTCTGCTTATCGCCGAGGCCATGGGTGTCATAGAATGAGGAGTGATTCATCCCCAATTCCCGTGCGCGGCCATTCATTTGCGCCACGAATGAGTTCACATCGCCACCGCCAAGGTATTCACCCACCAAATAGGCGGCATCATTCGCAGACTTAATCGCAATCGCCTTCAAGAGCTCATTCAGCGCAAACGTTTCACGCGGATCCAACCAAACCTGAGATCCTCCGATTTCTGCTGCCGCCGCTGTCACAGGAATCGTCGTAGTACGCGAAATCTTCCCCTGCGCAATTGCTTCTTCCACAAGCAGCATCGTCATCATCTTTGTCATTGAGGCAATCGGCACAGCTCGATCTGCACTCTTTGCCCAAAGCACCTTACGCGTGGCGGGATCTACGAGGATGCCCGTGTTGCACGCAATTTCCTTCGGCAAATCCAGACGCGTTGCGGCACCCTTAAAGTCATAAGGCGTCTTCAAAGCAGAGGATTGATTCGTCGGAGCCGCTGTCTCTTGCGTCACCGTAGAATCAGGTTGCGCAGGTGCGGGGGTGTTTTCCGCAGGCGCTTCAGGTGGCGTCGCTGTCTGCTCTTGCGTAACTTCGGGCTTATTTTCAGGTCCTACCTCATCGCTTGAAAAGGCCAACCATGCCACAATGAGCACCACCCATCCGAGCAACGGCAACCCCCAAACAATCAGATTTCGCATAAACAACGGCGAGGCGGAAACGCCATGGGGAAGAGAATACTTCGTAGACATAAAAGCAAAAATCCTTTAAACGTTAAAGAGAAAGTGCACCACATCACCTTCGCGCATGACGTAATCCTTACCTTCCACGCGCAACAACCCCTTTTCACGGGCGTGCGCTTCACCTCCTAAGGAGACGAAATCATCATACGAAACCACTTCAGCGCGAATGAAACCGCGTTCAAAGTCAGAGTGAATCACACCCGCAGCCTTCGGCGCGGTCCAACCCTGACGAATCGTCCAGGCGCGCGCTTCCATCGGTCCCACCGTGTAATAACTCTGCAGGCCCAACGTATGATAGGCCTTCTGAATCGTGACATCCAGACCTGACTGTTCCAGACCATACGAAGCGAGGAAGTCTTTTTGTTCCTCTTCCGAGAGGCCCACCAAGTCTGCCTCCATTGCGGCGCAAATCACCACCGTGTCACACTGACGTTCAGCCGCATAAGCCTTCAACGCCTTCACGTGTGCATTATCTTCACCACCGAGGTCATCTTCACCCACGTTTGCCACGTAAATCACAGGCTTATCGGTCAAGAAGTGCAAATCACGACGGCACGGCGCGATGGCATCCGGGTCATCACATACAAAGGTACGCACGGGTTCGCCCGCATCCAAGTGTTGCTGGAGCTTGGTCATCGCCTCCACTTCCTTCGCTAAGGACTTATCAGCGCGTGCCTGACGACTCAGGCGATCCAAACGTTTTTCCAAGCTCTGCAAGTCTGCCAAGACCAATTCCGTTTCGATAATACCGATGTCACGAATCGGATCCACCGAACCTTCCACGTGCACCACGTCATCATTATCAAAGCAACGCACCACTTCGAGAATGGCATCACACTCACGGATATTACCCAAGAACTGGTTACCCAGACCTTCACCCTTCGAGGCGCCACGCACTAAACCTGCAATGTCCGTAAAGTCCACCGTGGCGTGAAGAATGCGACCACTCTTGCAGACCTCTGCGAGCTTTTCCACACGCGCATCTGCCACAGGTACGGTGGCCTTATTCGGTTCAATCGTACAGAAAGGATAATTTGCCGCTTCCGCATTCTGCGCACGGGTCAATGCATTAAAGAGCGTCGACTTGCCCACGTTAGGCAAACCTACAATACCAACTGCAAGGCTCATCGCCATCCTCCATAGTATTCCGCCTCAACGCGCACATACTCCAATTCGCGTTGGCCGAATTTCCAAATCATATAAGCAATCAATAGGCGAATCACTCCGCCGCTTCCAAAAACAATATTCCAGAGATACGCGCCCAATGGGGGGAAAAAGGAGGGACACGGCACCTGAATATTGAAGAGAAAATCCAAAACCACCAAAGCCACCCACAACCCTGCGAAGCAACGGCCCACGAAAACCGCCCACTCCGTAGCACGCACCTTTGACTTCCCGAATATTTGCAATGCCGAACGCAACATGCGCCCTCCGTCCATCGGAAACGCAGGTAAGAGGTTAAAACACCCCAACCCAATGTTCAGCATCGCCACGAGGCTCCACCATAAGTTGGGATAAAAGACGACCACCACTTCACCTTCTGGGCTTAAAGAACTTTCGCCCCATCCGCCAAAGTACGTAGCGCCAAATACCGCCACCGCCGCAATCAAAAATGAACACAACGGCCCTGCGAAAGCCATCAACCATTCCTGCCACGGCTTGGTTGGCATCCGTGTAATTGCGGCACACCCTCCTAATAATTGTAAGGTTATGTCGCGCACCTGCCCGCCAAAAGCAATCGCCGTCAAACTATGCGCCAACTCGTGTAAAAGAATCGAAATCAATAGAAAAACGAGGATAAAGAGCCCGATTCCAACCGAAAAGAGCGGCATTGAGAAATCAAAAAACGAGTAGATCAGACACGCCGCCAAAAGCACCACCGAAAGGTTTAGCCTGACCGGAATGTCAAAAATTTTAAAGAGTGTCCACTGGTTTTTTAATTGCATAGGTCGGACATTATATCAAAAACCGCTCTTTTGCAAAACTCCCCCCACTTCTTTCCCTACCCTGAGCGATTCACAATGCACTCCCACGCCTGCGTAAAGCACTTTAAACAAACAAAAAGACCTCCGCGGACGGAGGTCTTTTGAAATGTACCAAGAGGCGTCCTTACGAGAAATCAAGGGAGATCGTGCCATTAACAATGGCGATATCCTTGAGTGCGCCCTGTAATCCAATCCCGCGCAACTTTGCGAGTTCAGAGATTGCCACGGTCAACGTATTACCATTGACGCTCAAGCCCGGCTTACCTGCCACTGCGGTGGCGAGTTGCCCCATGGCTGCAGCAGCCCCTGCTTCGCCCCCCATCATTGCCATTGAGAGCTTAGACAAGGTGATATCCAAGGCCGCCCCATCCTGTGCAGGAGCCAAGCGCAACTGCGCTTCCACCGGCAAGGGAACAAAGCCCATCGAAGCCTTACACTTGAAAATTAACAGACCATCTTTCAAGGTCACCTGAGGGTCTTTCACCTTCTTGAGCATTTCGCCGTGGGTTTCAGCCATCTTTGCAAATGCCGCAGAAAGACCATTATTGATATCCGATTCGGTAAGAGTTAAAGCAAGTTTACTGAGAATCATAGTACCTCCAAAAAAGTGTCGGGATTATAGCAAAAAAAGAGGATGGGTTAAGGCAAAAGGATGCTTTTCGCCTGTTCGGGGAGCATTCCTGCCACGGCAAAACGTTTTAAGCGCGCCGTTTGCCCAGAGAGTAAGGAGACTGCGCTCTTTGAAACGCCGAGAGCTTCAGCCAAAAAGCGGCGCGCCGCCTCATTTGCTTTACCATCCACAGGCGGCGCCGTCAAAGCCACGCGCAACCACGTTTCCTCCGCGCCCAACACCGCATTACGCGATGCTTTCGGCGTGACCTTCACCGTGATTGCACATCCGTCCTTCCACGGACTACACCACATGAAGACCTCCCACCGTTGCAATCACTTCTATCAACATCATGAAGAGCGCTTGCAAGACTCCCCCTGCCGCCGAGCAAACCAAGAGAATCAAAATTGGCGTGAGGTAGAGAAATCCCACACGGAATTCTGGCAAAGGCCCCTTGAGAAGACGGAAGATATCTTTAATGAAGTAGGACAACGATTGATGCCGCGTTAGCGCACAGAGAATGGCGAAGAGAATCAACGTCACCGTCAATTCATGCAATTCTGAAAAGACCTCTAAAACAATTAACCCCGTCACCGCCACAAAGCGCAAGCCAGGCACCAGATTGGAGAGCGCCATCTTTTTGGAGAGGTCCCCCATCATACCTGTGAGCGCTTCTATGTTCTCAAAGGGATAGGTCACACTTTCCGCATGCCAGTTCATCAAAAAGGCCAAAAAGGCTGCCGCAACGAAAAGAATGCCCCACTGAAGCGCCAGGGACAACCGCCCCACCGGGAAGAGTGCCAAACGCAATAAATCGCCAGAATACCCTGGCAATACCCTCGAGCGATGCCACACCTGTAAGACCAACATCCCTGCCAACAACATGATAAAGTGACGGAAAAGTCCCAATACCGCAATGAGAAGCCAATTTTTAAAGGTAGCCGCTGGCAAGGCATATGCCACAAAGAGATTAACCGCCATCGCATTCACGTGCATCCGCGATAGCATCACTGCGTCTGCACAGAGCGCCAATGCCAATAGCACCACGCATAATGGTTTGGGGGGCATCGGCAAGGCTGGACGCAGCACGGTTAAGAGACGCGTCAAGAGATTATCCAGCGTTGCAGCATAAGGATTTAATAATGCATACTGCGCGGGCAACATCAATCGGACGATGACCACCACGCAGAAGAAGATTAAAAAAGCATGAACAAGTGAAAAAAGCATTAGTCGGCACCGCCGTTTTCAAAGATTTTTCCAAGGCCAAAGAGCGTCAATGTCGGATCAATCGCAACCTCTAAATCGCTTCCGTTTAAGACCCAACCTGCGTAACCACCCGTTGCGACCACGTGTGCCTTCCCATTAAAGGGACGTTGCAAATGCGCAATTAATTCACGCACAATGCCACGATAACCGACCTGTGCGCCCAGGGTAATCGCTTCTTCGGTTGATTTCCCTACCACAGGTGTCTCCGTATTGCCGAGTTCTACCTTTGGCAAGAGTGCGGTTTTTTCGTGAAGATAGGTCGTCATTAAGGGGAGCCCAGGCGTAATCACGCCGCCCACATAGGCGGGGCGATCATCAATCACCTCAAAGTTAAGCGCCGTACCGAAGTCCACCACAATGAGCGGCGCACCATAACGTGCCAAACCACCTGCCGCATCGGCCAAACGGTCTGCACCAATGCGCTCTGGACACGGATAATCTACCGTAAAGCCCAATGGACTCTCCGATGTCACAAAGCGCGGCACGCAACCCAATGTTTCATGGATTAAATGGCGCCACTTGCTATTAACCTCTGGGACGACCGAAGCGATTGACACCCCCTCTACGCCGCCATCAGCAATCAAACGCACCATATCTGAGCATGCCTCCGGATTCTTCCGAATGCCCCCATTGATGTGCGTCACGCGCGAGATTTCGCCGTCTTCGTAAAGCCCCAGCGTAGCGGAGGTGTTGCCAATATCGATGCACACCAAGCGCATCAGATGACACTCCATTCAAGGGCCAAGTCAATGCTCGGCGCAGAGTGCGTCAAAGCACCCACGCTCAATGCATCCACACCCGTTGCGGCGATGGCATTCGCCGTCTTGAGATTGATACCACCCGATGCTTCCAACTTCGTGACCTTCGTTGCCTCACGGGTAATGCGCACACATTCGCGCATCATATCGCAGGGCATATTGTCGAGCATAATCCACTCAGGCTCAGCCTTCAGTGCGGACTTCAATTCTTCAATGCTCTCCACTTCAATTTCCACGGCCAACAAAGGATATGCCTTACGAGCCGCTTCCACTGCGAGATCCAAACGATTCGGATCGCCACCCGCCCAGAGGTGACGATGGTTATCCTTCATCAACACGCGATCGTAGAGACCAAAACGATGATTCGTGCCACCGCCGCAGCGCACCGCAAACTTCTCAAACACGCGCAAACACGGGGTGGTCTTGCGGGTGTCAAGCACCATGCAGTTATAGGGCTTCACGGCTTCCACGAACTGATGCGTCAGGGTGGCCGTGCCACACATGCGCTGAATGAAGTTGAGCGCCGTACGCTCTGCCGTCAAAATGGCACGTGCACGACCCGTGAAGCGCGCGAGCACGCTATTCTTCGGGGCGATTGCACCATTGGGAATCAAAATCTCATAGGTCAACGTCGGGTCCAACAACTGGAGAATGTACAGCGCCACATTCAAGCCCGCCACGCAGCATTCCTCACGTGCCTGGATTTCACCCGTCGCCAAGATATCCGGCCCCACTAAGGCGAGCGTTGTCGCATCACCAGCGCCAATATCTTCTTTCAGTGCGGCCTTAATGGCCAATACAGCACGAGGGTCCTTCGTGATATCAGGTAAGGTCTCAGGATTCACCGTCATGGGAGTTCTCCTTTTTGATTGAAATCAACTACTCAATTGACAAATTCAAATTACAACGTGGGCGTCAAGTCTGGGTTTGCAGGGAGCGATCCGAGGAAGGAGCAGAGCAAACGAATTGCACGCTCCGCATCATTCAAATCCAATGTCTCCACAGGGCTATGCATATATCGCAGCGGGATGCCAATCAAACTCACCGCCACATCACCCCCCGCCATGCGCATCGCATACGCATTATTACCAGAAGCGCGCGCACGCACTTGCACCTGCAAGGGGATTTCTTCCAACTTCGCCGTATCCATCAGCGCTTGGCGCAGCTTCGCATTGTAGAAGGGCCCAGTTCCAATGATGGGACCACCGCCCAACTTCACATCGCCCATCTTGCGACAATCCGCAGGATTCACATCCGTGGCAAAACCCACATCCACGCAAATGCCAATGTCGGGTTGCACCAATTGTGCCGCATTGGAGCCACCAATCAAGCCGAGCTCTTCCTGGACACTGCCCACCAAATGCAGAGCCACATTCAAGGGCGCGAGGGGTTGCTCAGCCAAACGGCGCATTGTTTCGGTGATGATATACGCGCCAATGCGATTATCAAATCCACGGCAGGCCACCTTCTCCCCTGCGAGCGGGAACCAACCTGCATCCACCACGGCGGGCGCACCGAGTGCCACGAGGGCTTCAGCCTCTTCACGCGATGTAGCGCCGATATCCACGGGCAAATCCGTCACCTCTTTGGGCGCCACCTTTTCACGTTCAGCAGAGGACATCAAATGGGGCGGACGCACCCCGAAGACCCCGTGCACTGGGCCATTCTTGCCCTGGATAATTAAACGCTCACCCAAGACCGTCTGCGCCGTCACGCCTCCATTGGGGATCAACCACAAGAGGCCGTTTGAATCAATGTACGAAACCAAAAAGCCGATTTCATCGCAGTGAGCCTCCAGCATCACCTTCACGGGTGCGCCTTCATTAAGCACTGCATGCAGGTTACCATGCACATCAAATGCACACTCCACCCCTGCCTGCTTCAAATAACGCGCCATGATGCGCTGTCCATCTTGTTCGAAGCCGCTGGGGGACTGACAGGCCACCAGTTCTTTCAAAAATGCCAAAGATTGTTTGTCCGCCATTTCCACTCCTTGAATAGAGGCTTTCTAGCAGTATAGCAAAGATTCTAATAAAAACCTATCAAAATAATAAGGACTTTCCTGCAAATGTGCACGAAAGTCCCAATGATTATTCACCCAAATGGTGTTTAGCCGTCCGTTGTGCGATTAGATGCCTCCATAACGACGTTCACGCTTTCCGAAGGAGGCTAAAGCCGCATCAAAATCTGCCTTATCAAAATCTGGCCACAAGACGGGCGTCACGTAGAGCTCTGCGTAACTTGCCTGCCAGAGAAGGAAGTTGCTCAACCGCATTTCGCCACTCGTGCGCACAATCAAGTCAGGATCTGGCACATCAGGCAAGTAAAGGTGTTGGGTAAACGTCGCCTCATCAATTGCTTCAGGGTCAAGTTCCCCTGCCGCCACGGCTTTGGCTAAGCGCTTTGCCGCCGAGACAATCTCCGTTCGGCCACCATAGCTCAAACAGAGGATGAGCTGACGCTCATACTGCGCCGTTGCCGCTTCCACGCGGGCGAGTTCTGCCTGCACCGCCTCGGGCAAATCATCCTTCTGCCCCATAATGCGTAAGCGCACCTGATGCTTGTGCAACATCGATTCCTCGCCGGCCAAATAGGTCACGAGTAATCCCATCAGGGCATCCACTTCCTCCTTTGGACGCTTCCAGTTCTCCACCGAAAACGCATACAAAGTCAGATAGCGAATCCCCGCATCACGGCAAAAACCAAGCACCCGTCGCACCGTTTCGCCGCCTGCGCGATGCCCCTCAGAACGCGGAAGGCCGCGGGCTTTCGCCCAACGGCCATTTCCGTCCATAATGATCGCCAAATGCTCCATTAGATCCCCACGCGGATGGTCGATTCGCGTGCAGGGCCCACAGAGAGAATGCCCAAGCGGCCACCGGAAAGCTCCACGAGGCGTTCCACATAAGCCTTCGCCTTCAAGGGCAGCTGATCCATCGACGTCACATTGGAAGTCTCTTCCAACCAACCCGGCATCGTTTCGTAAATCGGCTTACAACGTGCCAATTCCGCTGCCGAGGCAGGCATATCTTCAATGCGCTTACCATCGAGTTCATACGCCACGCAGATCTTGATTTCAGGCAACGTATCCATCACGTCAAGCTTCGTCATCGTCCAGAAGTCAACGCCGTTGACCATCTGAGCATAACGTGCCACCACAGCATCGAACCAACCGCAACGACGCGGACGGCCCGTCACTGCACCAAATTCGTGACCACGTTCTGCGAGCGTCTTGCCCACTTCGCCGAAATCTTCCGTCGGGAAAGGACCTTCGCCCACACGTGTCGTGTAAGCCTTAATCACACCAATCACGCGATCAATGCGACGCGGGCTGAGCCCCGAACCAATGCAAGCGCCACCAGAGGTGGGGTTCGAGCTCGTCACGAAGGGATAGGTACCGAAGTCGATATCCAACATCGTACCCTGAGCACCTTCCAAAAGGATCGACTGACCTGCGCGGTCGGCCTTATGAATCAAAGGAATCGTATCGATGATGTACGGGCGAAGCTTTTCAGCCGCCTCAATGTAAGTCTTCACCATCTCATCTGCATCCAAAGGCTCTGCATTGAGTTGGGCCAACTTCGCATTCGTTTCCAAAACCTGTTCGCGCACCAATTCAGGGAATTCGGGGATCAACATATCACCGCAGCGCAGACCCGTACGAGAGACCTTTGCCGCATACGCAGGACCGATGCCACGACCCGTGGTGCCAATCTTCTTACCCACCGGACGAGCCGCTTCATCAGCCTTATCCAATGCGCGGTGATAGAGCATCACCATCTGCGTGCGCGTAGAGATATAAAGGCGACCTTTGCACTCAATGCCCGTGCTACGGAGCATTTCGATTTCATCAATCAAATCCAACGGATTCATCACCACGCCATTACCGATCACGCACACCTTACCTTCATGCAAGATGCCCGACGGCACCAAACGCAACACGCGCTTTTCGCCCTCTGCGATGACCGTATGGCCGGCATTCGAACCGCCCTGATAACGCACGATCATATCCGCCTGTGCGGTCAAAACGTCAATGATTTTACCCTTGCCTTCATCGCCCCATTGCGAACCGATCAAAATGGTATTTGGCATAGCAACTTCCTTAACTTGGATGATTGACACGTCACTACTGACGCAAAACGGTAACGAATTATACCAAAACTTCCCCCTCTACGCAACGGGTGCCCACAACGCAATTAGGGACGAGCGGCGAATCAAAGTGTTAAGGATGAGCAGGAGGATAGATTAGACGGGCAACCGCCCATCGCTCAAATAGATTATAGATAGATTAAGGATAGATTAACCATTTACAACGTAACCACCACATTTCCCCTCTCTTCACTTCTCACTCCTTTCTCCTCACAGCTTTCTTCTTACTCCTTTCTCCCCTTATCTCTCACTCCTTACTTCTCCCTGCATTTTCCCATCTTCACAGGCGAGTCCGCAGGACGAGCACGGGGTAAAGCGCCCTGCGCTTTCGCGGGTGCAGGGGTGCGAACCCCTGCCTTGGGGGACGTGCGGGCGTAGCCAGCCCCACATAGAAGTTAGCCCCGCCTGCACCATCTACCATCAATGGGATTATAGTGCCGATAATTGTAGTACACCAAGCCTAATGTATCATCGTGGTATTCGGAGGAAAAACGGAAGGGATTGTCTGTGGTAAAGGTGTTGTCCGTGATAGTGGAGGCAGAGATGGCACGGGTGACGGCGCCAAAGGGGGCGTAGTCGTAGTGCGCCGCGATGCCATTGCGCGTTTCAAAGTGGACGAGTTCAGACACATTCTTATTGCCATCGCAGGTGTAGAAGAACTTGCGATTACCGCTTCCAGTGGTGAAGAGCGGCCGCGTCGCGATGGGTTCCGTCGGGTCCCAAACAAAGAGGTTTATCTGCGAATTATTGTTAGCGAGGCAATGGTGTTTAGCCACGCTAAACCCTTGCGACAGTTTTGCCTTTGTTAAACAATAACCCATCTCATCCTTCCACGAACACGGCTATTCTACACCTTTTGCCCTACCACAAGCAAGCAGTTTGTTTGTAAAATCTCCGCGCTCGTGATGTGTCATAGTAATGTGCACCGAAGAAAAATCTAGTTATGTCACACTATCCCTCCTATGTTCATTTGTCGCCATATACCAACGCAAGAGCAATTATCAGAATAAGAAGTACAGCATAAATCAGAAAGGGCAACACAAAAAAGCCAATAGCAAAAGTCGTTCTTTTTAGCCGGTTTCTAATTGCGACAAGTATTGCCGTGGAAACAACAAAACACAAAAGCAATAGAGACTTTTCATTCATGGTCTAGACCTCATTTCCGTATATCCCCATGGATGGTATTCTCTGCCGGACGCGATTGTCCAGTATGCAACTCTTACCTCGGCGGCCCAATCTTGACAGTTATATTTTGCGATACCCTTTTTCTCATCGCCCAAAAGACTATATGGTCGTGGGCGAACGGCACGTACAGCCTTTCGCATTATGCAGTCATTCCATCCAGTACTATGAGGAGTGTTATATTGAATACCCGCCGTATCAATTCTGACTTGATTGTCGTCAAAGTATCCTTGGTTGGTTGGAATGCCTCCATCTTCAAAAAAAAGTTGCTCATGCAATACTGCAACATTGTCCTTGTCCATCCAATCGAAGTTAATGGTAATTCCAAGGTGCTTAACAACAGGAATATCAAGAGGGCGGTACGCAAAATAAGCACACCCATCTCTATCAGATTTTTCTATCGGGTTATTGTCACAAAACGAATAGAGATTCTCGCCGCCTTTTTCTTCGATGGGGTCACGATTGAGCCAGCGGCCAACACACGGGTCGTAGTGACGGTAGTTGTAGTACACCAGCCCCAGCGCGTCGTCGGCGTACTCGGACGAGAAGCGGAAGGGGTTGTCGGTGGTGAAGGTGTTGTCCGTGATAGTGGAGGCAGAGATGGCACGGGTGACGGCGCCAAAGGGAGCGTAGTCGTAGTGTGCAGCAATGCCATTGCGCGTTTCAAAGTGAACGAGTTCTGACACATTCTTATTGCCATCGCAGGTGTAGAAGAACTTACGGTTGCCACTTCCAGTGGTGAAAAGCGGACGTGTCGCCACTGGTTCAGTTGGATCCCAAACGAAAAGGTTAATCTGTGCGTTGTTGTTTAAAGCATCAACTTTTTGGACACACAAGTAATTGTCATAGACAAAGCGGTGGTGTTTAGTAACGACCCCATCCACTTCTTCCTTATAGAAGACGCGACGGCCCATGCGATCAAAATTCATCGTGATGACGGTGTTATCTTTCACCCAGCGCACAGGGCGGTTTTCTGCATTGTAAGTGACAGACCACACACCAGTTGATGTTTTAATCAGCGTTTGGTTACCATCTGCATCATACTGTGGTGCAAAAGTATCAATCGCGGTGTACTGATTGAGTTCATTCGCGGTATAAGTCTTCCCTTCGGCCGTGGTGCGGTTGCCAATATCATCGTAATTATAGGTCAATCCCTGGCCAGAGATGAGTTCGTCACGAGTGTTGTAACCATAATCCTGCACTTCATTTTGTGCCATCATCGTGCCCGACTTACCAATCTGCGTCCGACGACCGCCGATATCATTGGTGTAATCATACTGCGAAACGATTGCACCATAAATGGTATTCTTTACACGCGTCAGCAAGTCACGATTTGATTCGTATTCCCAAGTGGTGTTGCCCGAACCGCCATAGGTGAGTTGCGATTTTAGATTTGTCCCTGGCAAATAACTCCAGGTAAACCACGCGCCACCGGCTTGCATCCGATACAAGCGACCCGTTGTATTGTCATACTGAATAATATTTTTGCGCGACCCATTCAGCGACCACCCCGCACCACGTCCATAATCATCGTAGTGGCGCATGAGCGTGCGGAGGTTCGCTTCCGATTCCAATTCCCCATATTGATTATAGGTAAAGGTCGTGACACCTGCGGCATCTGTCACTTGTGTGATACGACCCAAGTTGTCATAGGTCATTACGACATCAGTGGTGTCATCCGAGTAATCCTGCGACACTAATTCGCCATACTCATTATAAGCGTAAGTTGTCACCTTACCACGCGCATCGGTACGCGTTGCAGTTTTACCATCATCCGTGAGCGTGTAAGTCACCCCCACGCCATCGGCATAGGTCTTCGCCAATAGACCACCCGTGGCCTCATCATAGGTCCACGTGGTCACATCGCCTTCGGCATTTTCAGTTTCCTCACGGAAGGTCGTCATCTTTACTTTGCGTCCAAAGGTGTCATATTCATACGCAACGGGATACGTCGCGCCACCTTCATAGATTCTATTGCCACGCACATCATAGGCATAGTTTATCACATTCCCCAACGCATTAGTGACAGCGGTCACATTGCCTACATTATCATACGCATAAGTTGTGGAAGTCGGATCGTAGCCATGTCGTTCTGTGAGCCAAGGAGTTGTGTTCTTCTCTTGTCTTCCTAAGACCGCTTGGCCTCCGACTTGCCGTCTTACCATCATCCGTGAGCGTGTAAGTCACCCCCACGCCATCGGCATAGGTCTTCGCCAATAGACCACCCGTGGCCTCATCAAACATCCAAGTCGGATCGTAGCCATGTCGTTCTGTGGGCCAAGGAGGTGTGTTCTTCTCTTGT
>JAZUPT010000017.1:0-67431 GCA_045605345.1 Candidatus Spyradenecus sp. | reverse complement strand
AATGGTACTTGGCGATTAGCCCCCTTCTATGACTTTACCTATTCTACGGGGCCTAACGGTTGGCAAACCCTTTCAGTTGCAGGCGAAGGTCGCAACCCTGGGCCAAACGACCTCTTACGTTTAGCAAACGAGGTGAATCTTCCTTTAAAAGATGCCCAAGAAATCATCGAGCAAGTTGCTAGCGCTTGCGACGCGGTTGAAGGTTAGTTGTTTGCTGTTAGCGGTTTTAACACTAGAAACGCTAGGATGCGTTGCTCTTTTCGTAACACTAGGCTACGCCCACGAAAAGCCAACGCATCTGCGATGTGTGGGAAGCACTGCCAGGATTTTTGCCGCTAGCCAATATGCGCCCGCGCCAAAGGCGCCGGGAACACGCCATGCGGGCAGCAGCTTATCGCGGCGCGATGGCGTGATCTGCTTTGCATCCCACGCCCCACGATAACTGCTCGCCCTTGCCATGCACGTGGATTTAACACTAAAAATGCCTCTGCGAGGTTAGGAAACGATGCTAGTGTGATTTTCCGCTAGCTACGCAAATCTTACAAATTCGCTCAGCTCGGCGCGATGAAAAACCTTGCACGTGCAAGCTTTTTCCCGAGCATGACGAATTTGCGCTTGGCGTATTCGACTTATATAGATTCAAGCAAAACGGGTAAGACATCAACTCTCAACTATAAGCGAAGCGAACTTAAAACGTTTAACTGCAGCGTAGCCCTTTAGTACATATCCGTACTCCAACAGAATGTGCTGTACGATTTGCAGAAAATACAAAAAGCGATGACTCTCCCGAATCGCACAAGAGATGACTTGATTTCCTTTAATTACACAGTCTAATTTATTCAAAGTGTAAATCTGTCCCAATATTGACAAATTTGTCCCAGTTAAATATAATAGTATTGTTTTTGATTTGGAGAAATTTTATGAAAAAGAAGAGTATACTTAACCTCATTCGATGTCATGTAGAAAACAATGACATTGGGTTTCGATCGGAGGCGCGAGAAATCGCAAATGAGTTTGATCTGAATGGTGATACGCAACTTGCGATGTACATTTTATCTCTATTGTCATCAGAAAATTCTTTTGTCCCACAACAATATGATTACGAATTTAATTTTGAGTCTCCGTTCTTTCATAAAATGTCTTTAGCAGAAGAAATGCTTCTGCTTCCAGATGCTATAGTGCAAGATTTGAAGGGTATAGTAAATGCGGTTAGTCGACGGATAGGTACGAACAAATTCCTTTTTCAGGGTAAACCTGGAACAGGAAAAACGCAAGCGGTTAAGCAAATTACTCGTTTGTTGGGGCGAGAATTGTTTATCATAAATGAATCTGCACTAATCAATAGTAAATTAGGTCAAACTCAAAAAAATATCTCTACTCTTTTCCAAACATTATCAACAACTATACACCCAGAAAAAATTGTGGTACTGTTTGATGAATTAGATGCATTAGCGCTTGACCGAATAAATACAAATGACTTACGTGAAATGGGACGCGCAACAACAGAGATTTTAAAAGGTCTAGATTCTTTAAACGAGGATATTGTTCTCATCGCAACAACTAATTTATTTTCATGCTTTGACAAAGCATTGATACGACGCTTTGATTTTGTTGTTGATTTTGATCGATATGAAGAGTCTGACCTTGCTGAAATCGCGGAGAAAATGCTTGAGCGATACTTGAACAAGGTAAAACTTGCAAATCGAGATGTACGACTCTTCAGAAAAATTCTTTCATTGGCCACTCCGTTACCTCAACCTGGAGATATATTTAATATTATAAAAACCGCAGTTGCATTTAGTAATCCTGAAAATGGGTTTGACTATATGCGACGCTTGTATAAAGCTTTTTGTGGAAATTCATCACTAGACTTACATGAATTACAGATTAAAGGCTTTACAATACGTGAAATTGGGATTTTAACAGGACAATCAAAAAGCTGCATTGGCCGAGAGCTTATGGGGGGCAATTATAATGCATGACTTATTAATGTTGCGTGGCGAATTCGTTTCACGTAAAAATCCAAGTAGTCCGAAAGGCCCCCAGTTCGATAGTAACTTCCTTATTAAGGTAGCCCAAGTTGCAGAATTACGACAACAATTAATAGAAGTTGATACATTTTTTACTCAAAACACTCAAATCGCGGGAGCACTTCTTTGTATACACTACAATCGGATAGTCCCCAAAAGTGGACGGATACAAATACTTTTGTCTAAGGATTGTGTTATAGGCGGTGCGTCAGCTTCAATTCGCGGTGCAAAATTTGAGTCTTTTCAGACTGTAGAGGGGACTTGTACAGCACATGTTTTCACACATTTTGTTGCGTTAAACACATTACGACAAACGATTGATTTACTTGGACAATTACAATCCATGATTGAAATTCAATTTTATGGGAAATTGAATTTTAATGATATCTCTAAAATACGGCAAGGTGCTATAGATGAAAAATGGCCTAAACTTAAAACAAAATTTTTGAATGCTATAAAAGATGTGAGTGTTATCAGGAAAATTGATATCGCGTATAACAAATATACATCTGCTGAAAAATCAATTATTTCGCTTTATCGAGTTGGGATTTCTCCAAAAGAATTACTTGCCAAGTATGGAATTAACCTACGTTCAGAATGTATATTAGACAATACGATGGTACAACTTGATATTGAGCAATTAAATCAATTGAATCGAAAGGCTCCATATCTGATTTCAATGGGGGTACACGATCTTTGTCAGATGCCTGCCATACCAGTGACATCATCTGCAAGTGAAACAGACTTCCCTCCCATTCCTCATCCAACAAACGAACCTACAATTGGCGTCATTGATACATTATTTGATACCGATGTATATTTCGCAGAATGGGTTTCTACTCAGAATCGAATTCCAACTGGGATCCCAATAAAAATAAGTGATAAATGTCATGCTACTGAAATTTGTTCAATTATTGTGGATGGACCAACGTTAAATCCAAAACTAGATGATCATTGTGGGCGTTTTAGAGTTCGGCATTTTGGCGTTGCCCCAGCAGGAAGATTTAGTGCATTTGAAATTATTAAGCAAATTCGTGAAATAGTCCAAGAAAATCAAGATATTCATGTTTGGAATTTATCACTTGGCTCTGCATTTGAGATAAATCCTAATTTTATATCACCGCAAGCTGCGGCATTAGATCAACTCCAGCGAGAGTTTGATGTTATTTTTGTTGTCGCAGGAACCAATGTTCCCAAGGAGCATGAAGGTAAAACAGATATGCTTTTAGGCGCCCCCGCGGATTCATTGAATTCGTTGGTGGTTAATGCTCTTGATATGCATGGAAAACCTGCAAGTTATACACGCATCGGCCCAGTCTTATCATTTTTCTATAAGCCAGATGTATGTTATTATGGCGGAGATGGGCGTACTGCAGAAACAGGTATCCGTGTTTGCAATGGCTTTTGCCTCCAGTATCAAGAGGGCACTTCTTTTGCAGCCCCTTGGGTGGCACGAAAATTAGCTTATTTAATTGAAGTTATGCACATAAAGAGAGAAGTTGCAAAAGCTTTAATCATAGACTCTGCGGCAGGTTGGGATAAAAAACAAATAGAAAAGAGCGAGCGACTTCGCAAAGGGTATGGGATGGTTCCTATATCAATATCAGAGATTCTCCAATGTCAAGATGATGAAATTCGTTTTGTAATTTATGGCACCGCAGAAGAATGGGAAACATACACATTCAAGCTGCCTGTACCTGTGGTAAATAATAAACATCCTTATTTTGCACGTGCTACATTAGCTTATTTTCCAAGTTGCGATAGGAATCAAGGGGTTGATTATACTGTAACAGAATTAGATGTTTATTTAGGTAGAACAGGAGATAAGGATGGAAAATTCAAAATTATCTCAATAAATGGAAACTCACAATCTAATGACGAAAAGTGGGGGCCTTTTGAAGAGAAAGCCCGAAAAGAATATCGGAAATGGGACAATGTAAAACGAATTGGAGAACGCATTAATCCTAACGCTCGTCCGAAGCCGCTTGGGAATAAACAGATGTGGGGGATTAAAATTGTAAGTAAAGATCGAAGGACTGACGGAAGTAAGGAAAAATTAACTTTCGGCCTTGTTGTAACATTAAAAGGGATGAATGGCATCAATCGATTTGATGATTTTGTTCAAGCTTGTCAAAGAGATTGGATTGTTCATAAAATTTCAATTAAAAATCAAATTGAGATTTATCAAAAAGCCGAAGAAGAAATTGTATTTGAATAATTATATTAATTAGAACAAGTACGTGAGATTCTATATGAAAAGATTACCTTCTGTCCTAGAACAACAACTCTACACAAAATTACTTGTCGAGCAGAGGTTTGTTTCGTTTTTTATAAAAAAGATGGGACTTTAAGGACTGCACGAGGAACTCGTTAGAGAGCATGAAGATGGCCGCGAGCTTTGGTATGATTGAATTATCTTTTGAAGGGAGGACAAAAAGATGGCTAAGAAATTATTGACCGCAAATCTTTGTTTTTACAAAAAGAGGAATCAAATTTGTAAAATCTTCGTTCAAATGAGGGAAAAGGTGAAAGTGTGGTGGAAGAATTTTGATAACAAGACGAAGGGGGCAAATAATGCCAAATATTTCACTTTGACACCAACAGGTAACGCCGAGAATGTTGAAGCGTATTGCAAAGTAATGGACTTTGCTTTTAGCCAAAGCGATGTAAGAAACATCGCAGTGACGGGTCCGTATGGAGCAGGGAAAAGTTCGTTTTTACGAACATACTTTAAGAATAACAAGAGAGTACTGTGGATCTCATTAGCCTCATTTTTGTGTGATAGCGAAGAAAGGAAGACTATTTCCGAAGAGTTATCTCATGAAGAGAATGGGCGTCGTTTAGAGTTGAGCATCGTACAGCAGATTTTTTATAAATTTAACTCAAGTACTGTGCCATATTCTCGGTTATGTAAGGTTGAAGCCGTTAAGTTGGAGTGGTATGGTATACGGATTTGCTGGTTTATTCTTAGTATTCTTTGTGTAGTAGGCATATGGCAACCTGATTTTATTTTTAATTGTGATTTTCAAATATTTTGCAAATGGATTACGGCGAATGATAAAAAAGTTTTTTTTGTTTCGTGTGTAGTATTACTAGTTCTTTTAATCTTTTTGGCATATGAGATATTACGTTTGCTAAAAACACAAAATATTCAACGAGTGGATGTGAGTGGACTTGGTATTCAAATGTCAGATAAGACTGAAAGGTCCATTTTGAATCAGAATATTGATGAAATCATCTATTATTTTGCGGCATCTAAGTATAGAACTGTTGTTTTTGAAGATATTGACCGGTTTAATGATGTTGATATTTTACGAAGTTGCGAGAAGTAAACCTCTTATTAAATAATGCAGATCAGATAAAAGAAACGCATAAGCCTATTCGTTTTATTTATGCGTTAAAAGAAGGTTTATTTGATGATAAACACGAGAAGGTAAAATTTTTTGATTTGATTATTCCAATTGTTCCTGTTGTTAATGCGTCAAATTCTCAACATGTTCTCTATAAGTTTCTTGAAGAAAATTGCCAAATTAAGATCAATGACGCTTGGAAAAAAATAATTAAGGGTGTCTCTCCATTCATTTCAGATATGCGTCTTCTAAAAAATATTTGTAACGAGTTTGATGTCTATAAGAATCAATTACCTGATTGTAATTTAAAAGTTGAATTGCTTGGAATGATTATTTTTAAAAACTTCTTTCCAAAAGAGTTTGTTGATATGCATAAGGATAGAGGGGTAATAAAAAAACTACTGGAAGTAAAGCGTCAAAAACAAGAACTTAAGAACGAACGTATTATAAGTCAGATCAAAGAGTATTCTAATGAAATTAAGGAACTTCAAGATAATAACAATGATATAGAAACATTGAAAAAAATGTATTATTTTGAAATGATGAAAATGTTAGATGGTGTCCAAGTTGTTCGATATAACAATGAGCGACTCAACGTAACATCGATTGTTCAGAAGCCAGATTGGTTTGCTGTATTATATGCAAATAAAATTGTAAACTTGCAAACAGGTCAAGTGATTGATTGGAGGTCTGTAGAGAGGAATTATAACCCAGATTGTACTTATGAAGAATATGTAAAACAAATTGAGTGTAAGAAGAATGGGGGGATTGATGTATTAATGGATAAAATCTCTAAATTACGCAATGATATAAATAGTATTAGGCGTATGACTTTGGTAGACCTATGGAGCGCAGGAGTATTGTCGCAAGAAATTATTAGTAAAGAAGTCTTGTCTGGTTATGAAAATAAGCACGAGCAAGAATTGTTTGGTTTTTTAGTTCAAAATGGCTATTTGAATGAACGGTATTCCTATTATATTTCAATCTTTTATGACACACAAGGTTTGCGTACAAGAAATGATTATTATTTTGAAGTGGCTGTAGCGAAAGGTGAAGAGAACGATTGGGATAAAGTAATAGATTATCCCCAAGAGGTGATTGACAATATTGATGTCCATTATTTCAAGTCAACCGCAATACGTAATTATAATCTTTGTGATGTGCTATTACACCAATTTGAGACTGATAAAGCGAATGCTTTTTTCACATTGATTACTCAGCAGAAACAAGATAATTATGAATTTACGGATGGATATTTGCGGATTTTGTCATCTCAAGAAGAAAGGGAGTCTTTCCTAAAAAAATTATTAATGGTTAATGAAAAATATATTTTAGAATTGATTCAGTTGTTTTTAAGAGATTCGTCTTTGCCAAGAGTCCTTGTAGAAACGCAAGTTGGACTTTATATTGCCCTTATGATGCAAGATGAGAAGATGTATTCTTGTTCAAAGGAGTTAAAAGAATTTATTGAAAAAACAGAAAAAATTACAGATGTATTATTAGCGAACGGTATTAATATAGTCGTATTAGTAGAGCCGTTTTTGACACGATACGGATTTAAGTTCGCTACATTAGATTGTGATGCTGCACAAAAATGTGGATTACTTGATGTTGTAATCCGCAAACGAGCCTACAGGATTAAAAAAGATATGATAGAAAAGATTTTTGCCGCGAAAGGAGTGGCACTTGACGGCTTTCAAACTGCAAACTATTCAACAATAAAAAATTGTAAGATTCAAGCTATTGTTGATTATATAGATGATAAACTTGAATATTACTTTCGAGATATGTATGCGTTGTTGGATCAATTACAAGAAGATGAGGTTGTGAATATTTTGTATGTTCTTAATAAGGAAAGCCTTTCTAAACATGCGAAGGAGATTTTTATAAGAAAGCAGACTGGACAAGGTCGGATTCTTGATGTAAAATGCATTCATGAAAACGAGGTTTTGGAACTGTGTTTAGAACTTAATTGGATTGTGCCAACATGGTATAATATTTTTGAAATTTGGAATAGAATTCGCGAAGATAGGTTAAAAATATGTTTGTTTGTTAATCGTCCTGAGAATTATACCGTATTAGCAAATAGAAATTCATGTTCATTAAAATGGGAAGAGTGTGAAGAATTTGCTACATTTATTGCAGAAGAGAAGAATATTTCAGACGATGCTATGAGAGCTCTTTTATTAGGGATGCATAAAGGGAAGATAAGTAAATATACAGGTAAAGGGGCAACGCCTAAACGTGTAGAATACCTTATAAAAGGCAAAAGAATTGCGTATTCTCGTCCGTTGTACGAGTCTCTTAGAAGATTGGGAAATGATTCGCATATAACATTGGTGCGAATGAATATAAGTAATTTTTGTGTTTCGTATGAAAGTGGAATGTTGAATCGTGAGGAGTTAAAAAAACTTTTAGCACTTGAAAATATAAAATTGAATGATTTTTTATTTTTGGTAAAAACTTTACAGCAGTTGATTGTTTCGGATAAAGCTGTAATAGCCTTAGTGTCATCAAAAATAAATGCGGATAATTTTGATAAGTTTGAACATTCTATATTGGAGGCTGTGATAGCAGATGTTACGTCTCCAAACTTGCAATGTAAGATTATACAGTTTTTGGATGGAGACACTAGTGTAATACGTGAAAGATTAAGATGTCTTAAAGAGCCATACGCGCGGTTGGGATATTGTAGAACTCGTCCATTAATACCGTTTTGGCCGGAGCGAGACACTTTTATTGATTTTTTAAAGAATAAAGGTATCGTATCATCCGTAAGTCAGAAAGGAAATGATGTCGTTCAAGTTAATACAACGAATCAATAATTACATGAGTGTTTCATAACATACTTTGGTTCATCTATGCAAAATCTATTCATTGTGCCGGCGACGTTTTGCTGATGGGTGAGAGTGTGTAGAGATATAATGTAATTGTGAGCAATTCGTTTAAAGGGCGCGGAGGGATTTGAACCCTCCGCTCTGTAGTTGCACAGCGCAAATCCGTCATACTCGGGGAGTGGAATGCGAAGCATAACACTCCTCGCGCCGAGTTGATCGGATTTGTAAGACCTCGCGTAGTTCGCGGTAAAAAACCTCCTAGCGTAGCATGTCTCAGACGGAGCGCCACGCGCTCCGTCCGTTCCTCGGGCTCAGCCCGTGGCAAGCCCACTTATCATTCGCCACGGGTGCTCGCGGAGCCGCTTACGCTTCGTAGGTGAGGGGCGCGGGATAAGGGATGTTCAGGAGGGGGTCGGTTTCGGTAAGTTGGGTGCGGAAGGAGATGGAGAACTGGTCGCCCACTTGAAAGTCCTGTGGTACTTTAATGAGGACGTTTGTCTTCAGTTTGTTGACATGAAGCACTTCGCAACGGCGCGAGTCGTTGCCCGATGTTGCAAAAAAGCCTTCATTGGGGTCGTCAATATCCCAGATGAGACGTTTCCCAAGCACCGTGAGCAGCTTCGTATGACAAAGCGTGTTCAGCCTGCCTGTGGTTGTATTATGAATAGCAGCCAATTTTGGCAAAGTATCACTTTTGTTAACCCGTTCAACAACGGTGTTGGCTGCGATATTTCGTAAGACAGAGCCCGTGGCAGAAGTAACAACAATTTGGTGAACCCCACGTGTAAAGACATCCTCTTCAGAGGTGAATTTGCCACGAATACTTGGGCGAAAGCGTACAAGCGACCCCACATTAATCGCGTAGCCCTCTTGCAAAAGGCGGATTGTGAGGTCGGTAAAATCTTGCAAGATGGCAAAGATTTCAGTTGCTTTGTATTTTGAGCCTTCGCGCACCATGGTCTCTGCAAGTTCGCGAAGACTCTTAACCTCTGCATGAACACGAGCAAAGTAACTTCTTTCGCCGCGGTTCTTCTCATAAAGGGCATTCCGAACAACTTCGTAACGAAGTGCATGGCCAGGATTATTTTTAGCAGTAAGAGAACTCATAATGGGGCAACCTTTTTGTGTGACGTTGCGAAACGTGTTGCGATTGCCGAATTCACCTGAACCCTGTCACAAGGCATTAACACTTGCGCTGTCACATCCTTGCACAGAAGCGGACATCTTTTTGATTTAAAGTTCCCAAGCCCTAGTTTTGCAGGCTTTTAGTAGAGGACATCGGCGGACATTGTAGCGGACATTTTAATCGAATTCGCCTTAGTTGCGGAGATAAGCCACTCAAGTCCCAAAGGGAAGTAACTTGCCTTCCAATGACAAAGTAACTTACTTTCCCAAAAGAAGTAACTTACTTTGTTCTGGGGAATAAGTTACTTTGTCACCCCAACATAACTTACTTTCTTCCCCGACATAAACGAGACCCTCACGCAACTCGCGTACCTTCGCCACCCAAGGCTAATGCCATTTGCAGGATAAAGGGTTAGGATGGCTGACGGTTAGCGGTAAAAAAACACACTAGCATCATTTAATCTGCTTCGCAAAAGCACGAGCAAGCATCCACGGGGCCGCAGGCCATCGCGCCGTGGTGCGGTCGTGCGCCTCGCGTAGATAGCGGTAAAACAAGAAGGTTAACTGTCAAATGTTAGCTGTTCGCGGGGAGGCGTATTCATTATGCTATAATGGTATACATTGACTGATGGTTAACGTAAAAGAATGGGGCGTTGGGCATGGGTCAGAGCTGAGAGGCATAAACTATTGGACAAGCAGTGACAGCGAATCGACGAATCTTTCTAAATATTGTTGCCACGTATGGGCGTTCGCTCTTTGCGCTCCTCTGCGGACTCTTTACCGCCCGCTGGACCCTTCAATCCCTTGGCGAAGTCGACTACGGACTCATGGGTGTCGTCGGCGGTTTAACTGCCTTTATTGCCTTCTTTAATGGACTCCTTGCCACTGCAATCGGCCGCTTCTATGCCGTTTCCGTGGGTAAATCTCAAGCAACAGGTAAAGCACTTGAAGGTCTTGAAGAATGCCGCCAATGGTTTAGCATTGCTGTGTTTATCCATACGGTGATTCCGCTTGTTTTAATGGTGATTGGCTATCCCATTGGCGTGTGGGCGGTTCGCAACTGGCTCACGATTCCACCCGATCGTATTGAAGCGTGCGTGTGGGTCTTTCGGTGTGTTTGCCTCTCCTGCTTTGTGGGCATGGTGAATGTGCCGTTTACGGCGATGTACACCGCGAAACAATACATCGCCGAACTCACCATTTACTCCTTTGTGACGACCACTTTAAACGTCTGCTTCCTTTACTACATGGTGACCCATCCTGACGTGTGGTTGACGAAGTTGGCGGTGTGGACGATGAGCCTCTCGGTGGTGCCACAACTCATCATCTGCCTCCGCGCAATTAAAGTTTTCCCAGAGTGTAGGTTTCGGCTCGCCTTTGTTTGGGCACCCAAAAAGTTTAAACAATTGCTTTATTATGCAGGGTGGCAATGTTTTGGAAACCTTGGGACGATGCTCCGTGGACAAGGTCTTGCCATTTTGGTCAATAAGTATTTTGGACCGAAGGTCAATTCTGCGATGGCGATTGGCAACAATGTGGCCGCACATGCAGGAGCGCTTTCCGCAAGTATGATTGGTGCCTTCCAACCCGCCATTGCGAATGCATATGGCGCAGGCGAAATGGATCGTATGCGTGCTTTAGCCTATCGTGCGTGCAAGATTGGCACCCTTTTGCTTCTCTTCTTTATGGTTCCCCTTGCCGTGGAATTACCTGAAGTATTGCGAATTTGGTTAAAACAACCACCGCAATACACGGCAGGATTGTGTTGGTGTGTACTCGCAATGGTGGTGATTGATAAGACGGCGGTGGGACACATGCTTGCCGTGAATGCTTGTGGTAAAATTGCCCTTTGCCAAGCGGTCTTAGGTGGCGCATTACTGTTGACCTTACCCGTGGCATGGATTGGGGTCGCATTGGGTGGGGGCGTCTATGCAGTCGGCTGGGCAATGATTGCCACGATGATGCTCTGCGCTTGGGGACGCGTGTGGTTCGCACGCTCACTTGTGGGGATGTCGGCACGCTATTGGCTCTTTCGCATCTTTATCCCTCTCGGCGTTGTGGGAGCATTCAGTGGAGCGGTAGGCCTCTTGCCACGTCTTTGGATGACCGCCTCTATTTGGCGCATTGGTGTGACGGGAATGTTGATTGAGGCAACCCTTTTACCGTTGGCCTGGTTCCTCCTATTGGATGCAGAGGAGCGCCACTTTGTAAAAGCAAAGGTCGCGCAATTGACGCAAAAATTGAAAGGGCGAGTCTCGTGATTACTTTAGCCTCGGTAGCACAGTGTAGTGGTTGTACCGCTTGTAAGGCGGTTTGCCCGAAACAAGCTATTGCGATGGTGGCAGACCACGAAGGTTTTTTGCGTCCGCAGATTGATGCAGAGAAATGCGTGCAGTGCCATGCGTGCGAACACGCTTGCCCAATATTGCATCCGGGAGAACCCGATGCCACGCCTACTTGTTATGCAGCCCGAACGAAAGATGAAGCCCTTCGCATGGTTTCCTCTTCGGGTGGCATCTTTACTGAACTTGCCCGCCCCATTTTGGCAAAGGGTGGTGTTGTCTTTGGTTGCGTTTGGGAAAAACCAGTCCTCGTGGCGATTCACGCAAAGGCTGAAACTGAAGACGAACTCGCTGCAATGCGAGGCTCTAAATATGTTCAAAGTGACTTGCGCGACACCTATCGTGAGGCTAAAGCCGAACTGCAAAAAGGCCACGATGTTTTATTCAGTGGTACGCCTTGTCAAATCGCTGGTTTGAACAAATACTTAGGTAAGTCGTACGATAATCTACTAACTGTAGAAATTATCTGTCATGGCGTTCCGTCTCCAACCGTCTTTGAAAAGTATAAGCAAGAATTGGGGCTACCAATCACGGTTAACTTTAAAGATAAGACCGAGTCGTGGCATAATCCAACTTTTTCATGGAAATCCTCTAATGGGAACGCCTCACGTGAAAAACTCTATGCGAACGCTTACGCATTAGCCTTTTTACGAGATTTTTGTTTGCGTCCGAGTTGTTATGATTGCCAAGCCAAAGGTGGACGGAGTAAGGCAGATATTACCATCGCAGACTTTTGGGGCATAGAAAAGATTTGCCCTGAATTAGATGATGACCGTGGAACGTCTGCTGTATTGCTTCATTCTAAAAAAGGTCTTCAAATGTGGGAAGCCTTGCAAGGAGTTGAATACAAGTCTGTTTCATTTGATGATGTTTTAATGGGAAACCCATCCTACATTCGCTCAGTTGCCCAACCGAAAAATCGGAATCTGTTCATGCGTCGTTTTCGTAAAATACGAAAGTTAGATACACTCGTCTGCCGTTGCCAAAATGGCCCTAGGGTGATTTGGATGGCGCGCCGTTGCCTTGGTAAAGCGAAACGCATCGTAAAGAAAGTTTTAGGGCTATGAAAATTGGTATTTTAACCTTTCATAAAGCATTTAATTGTGGTGCCGCATTGCAAGCTTGGGCGCTTCGAACCGTTTTGGAGCGTATGGGGCATTTGGTGGAGTTTCCCGATTGTAATACTGTCGGTTTTGCCGAAAGATGGCGTTTTGCATGGCGAGAATGGCCTGCTGGGTTTCTTCGTAAAATTCGCTCATTGGGATATCGGGTTTTAAACAATGCGTGTTCTATTCCAGGGGAAGATTTAAAGCGTTATCGATTTGCACGATTTCGAAAAACACATTTACCTGAACGAATTTGCTCGCCGAGAGACTTCGTCCAACATTACGATGCAATTGTCGTAGGAAGCGATCAAGTGTGGAGCACTCGCCATTCTGAGAAGGACGCTCCGTTGTTCTTTGCAGAAAACATCGATTCTTCGTTGCCTAAACTTACCTATGCGGTAAGCTATGGAGATAAGCCATTAGAGGGCGATGCTCTTGAGCGTGTGATTGCTTCTGCGAAGCGGTTTAATGCGTTGTCTGTACGTGAGAAAGTCGTAAAGGACCAAATTGAACCACCTTCCGGAAAATCAATTGAGGTTGTTTTAGACCCCACCTTGTTGCTTACTGCGGAGGAATATGCGCCTTTAATTAGCAAATTTACACCTCCCAAAGAGCCTTATCTCTTTATGTATACGTTGAGTACTGCGCCTTTCTACGTAGAAACGGCGCAACGATTGACAAAGGCATTAGGTGTAAAAGCGATTATTGCGCCAATGTATCAATATTCACGCTTATTTGCTCCTAAAGGTTTAACCTATGGTATCTCGCCCGACAGAATGGTGGGCTATATTGCGAATGCAAAATATGTTCTTGCGGGTTCTTTCCATGGGACCGCCTTTGCCACAATTTTCAAAAAGCCCTTCTTATCCTTACGTGAACAACCAGAGGATTTAAACGCACTCTCTCGTCCTGGAACACTATTGAAACTGACAGGTAATTTAGATCGTATTGTCACGCCTGATATGTCAATTGAAGAAATGCTTCAAAGACTACAAGCACCAATTGTTGATAATGGTGCGCTTGATGTCGCTCGTGCCGAATCCAAGGCATGGTTGGAGGGAACGCTTCGCGCCAGTTCTAGTCGCTAGGGGATGCGGGGCGAGTGGCGCTGCGGCACGGTTGATGTTTTTCGGTGGATTATGCTTCGCTGAGGACTAGTGGATTTGGGCCGGAGCCCTTGTGAATTAGGTTAAATGTTAGCAACTGAAGGCTGAAGGCTTTAATCACGAATAGTGAATGCCCACAGTAGGATACTAGTCCGTAGTGAGGACAGTGCGTCTATGGGCTGTCACCGCAAGGCGCGGCATAAGGGTAGAGCGAATGGCAATTTGACGAATTTACACGAATAGTGATACTAAATAGGTTTAACACCATGAACATACCTTCTACCATAAGTATTAAAATCTCAAAGATATCACTCATTTGTGCATTCTTTGTTGTCTGTATTCATTGTAAACCGACAGGCACTGTTGGGGGATTCACTTGGTGGGTCAATGAAACTTTTAATAAGGGAATTTGTAGTATAGCTGTTCCATTTTTCTTTGTTGTTTCTGGATTCTTCCTTGCAAAGCACACCCATGAGAATCATTGGTGGAAGCGTGAAGTAAATAAACGTATAAAAAGTTTATTAATTCCCTACGTTTCATGGAGTATTTTGTATTTCTTGTATACCATCCCGCTTATTCTTATTGCAAATATCATAGCAAACACATCTTTACTGCGGAATTTTCCTACTAGCCTTAATGATTGGTTACGTATTTTGGGGCTAGATCCATTCTATTACCCGTATCTAGTCCCGCTATGGTTTGTGCGTTGTCTTTTTCTCTTTGTTCTAATCTCGCCTATTATCACTTGGACTGTTAAGAAGAGTAAATTTATTAGTTTCGTTTTTCTACTCCTTATTTTTCCTCTTGGGACAATTAGAGGGCTTTTCCATTTCGTAGAAGGTGATACATTGTGGTTTACTGTTGGTACATTTTCGGTCGTAAGTCTTTTCTACTTTTCACTAGGTCTTCATCTTGCTCTCTATCCCTTACAAAATGCGTCGCCTAAAATCTTAACTTATCTTGCTGGCGGACTTTGGGTTATACTACTCGTGTTGCGGGGAATCGCATCATTATACGTACCTTGTTTAAGTGAGACCTTTCATTTTTTTAGTATTCCAGCGGGGCTTTACTTTGTATGGCAGATTACCTCCTCTGACCGACGATGGAGTTTCGTATTAACACAAGCGTCGTTTCCCATTTTTATCCTTCATATGTTCTTCCTTTCAATCGTAGGCCTCTTGATTAAACATGCCATCCCAAGCATTGAAAAGACACTCACTGCGAGTCTTATCTCAGTGATGATCGCATTTGTCGGCTCAATGATTGTTTCATATTTTATGCATAAGTTTTTTTCGAGAGCATGTCATTTCCTTTTTGGCGGAAGATAAGTGATTGTCGTTTTCACCCACGAAAAGCCAACGCATCTCGTGACGTGAGCATTAAAATATGTCAGTATATCTCCATTGAATGGAGACTAACATTCACCCAATGTACGAAAAAGCAAATAAAGCACTTGAAGGTCCCATTCGCGCGGAACATCGAATGCAACTTTTGTCATATTTGAAATTGGCGAATTATCCACTTGGCATGGTTATTAACTTTGGAACAGTTTCTGCCGGACGTTATCGGCGAGTCCTTCTTGCAGGAGCAAATTTACCTGAAACATCCGTTTAACATATCGCACCTAAACGCTCGCTGACGGAGCACGGATACGTGCCCGTGCGGAGCAGCGAGCACGACTGTGCGACTCGTGAAACCCTCTTAGCATAGCATCCGCTTCGCAGAAGCACGAACAAGCATCCACGGGGCCGCAGGCCATCGCGCCGTGGTGCGGTCGTGCGCCTCGCGTAGTTCGCGGTAAACCACTCTGGCAGTGTTTTCACAGAGATTAGGCGGTCTGTCGGCATTACCCCAATTACGAATGATGAAAGATGAATGAAGAATTCGCGACTACGTCGCAGGACTGCATATGATTTTCCACGAGCCGCACAGTTTTGTAGCCTGCTCGAAATGGGCACATCTCCATTTCTCGTCAGGCTACGCCATCGTTGAAGTGAGAAGCGCACGCAGACGGAGCACGGATATGTGCCCGTGCGACGCAGCGTGCAAGACTGTGCGACTCGTGAAACCCTCCTAGCATAGCATCCGCTTCGCAGATGCGTTGGCTTTTCGTGGTGACGAGTTTTTTACGAAAGTGCTCTAATGCGATCGATTATAACTGCTAAATAGGCCTGTTGGGCCGCTTCGCTCAAGAACGAACGCTTCACCAATCGTTTAATCGCCTCTAATGCATTGACAGCGGCGTTGAGTTCTTTAGCAATACGCGTTGGAGGAATGTTTAAGCGTTGACTAAATACTTCAAAATCTACGCGTCGATAAAGTCCATTGGTCAAATACGATTCCGTATAAAACCCCTCCTTAAACAAGTTCAATGCCATTGCAGACTCATTAGGGAAGTGTAACTTCGTATTTAGTAAATCATAGGCTGGGGTTAATACAAAATCTCCCGCTTCTGTGCGCATCAATGAAAAATTCTTCATGTGCGCATCGCCATTGCCGACGAGATAATTGAAGAGAACAAGGCGGAAAAACTTAACCATTTCCACGCGATGAGCGGCACATGATTGTTGGATTAACGCTCCCATTTCTTCATAACTACCATTGTATTTGTAGTTATAACCATGCGTTTCCTCTGTTCGCCCACTGACCTGACAGAAATCTTCCTGCAGACATTTGAGGTTGTTCCGATAATCAAAGCGACGCGTTAAATAGGCGAGCTCTCCATCATTCAAGACGACACAAGCATTTGCAGCCGTAGGAATATCAAAAATTTGCGAAGCAATCTGCATGGTAAGATGTTCATTCGCGGGAATATCTTTGTGAAACCGACATTGTATTGAAGGAATTGGCTTGAGGATATAGCGACTCTCAGTCTCTTCAGGAATGAGATGACCGCGGACTAATTTGAGCCCAACTTTATTCTGGACGCCTGAAATAGAAAGCGTCTGTCTTCCCGAACCTGAAGCGTCCCTTAATCGTAAATCGGCACGCGTAACCATTAACCGATGCGACATTTTTCGTCCATCTGCCAACACCCGAAGCGCACTTCGCGAAAAACCATCCTCGGGCAATTCAATCAATGTTGAACGACACCTTGCCATCAATCACCCCTCTCCTCTACATGGACGGCCCCAATCACACCATATTTTGAAGTCTTTGCTAAACGCGTCAGATAATCCTGTTCATCAATTTTCATTAAACGGCACTGGGTCGCTTTTTGAACACCCTCCGTCAGGAGACCAAAAAAGAATGGGAAGAAGACGGTTGAACGAAACGTTTTATTTTGTTTAGGTAATGTGATTGCGATTGCCGGCATCGTTTTATTTCGCAAATAGGCTCGTGTATAACGGAAAAAATATCCCGTTCGCCCCTGTGCCAAAATACCAACAGGTTCGTTCCTAAAATAAACTGCAGTTGCTCTAATCATCGCTATCCCCCGTTTGACTCAAAAACATCTTTAACCTCAAGTTGCATTTTCATTCCCAACACTTCCACAACCGTCAATAATAACTGTAACGTCGGATTTCCTCTTCCTGATTCCAAGTTGATAATTGAATGCAATGATACACCTGCCAAATCGGCTAATTCCTTTTGGGAAACCGAAAGCATCTTTCTTCGCTTAACAATTACGTTACTAATCGCCTGAATATTCATTTCGATGAAATTATAGCAGATAAAAAATGATAATGGTAGTAAAAATCCAATAATATTTCATTTTAATGAAGGTATTTCTTGTATTTAACTATAGGGCGCACTCCAAGACAAAGCTACTTCTTAAATTTCGCAAAAGGCGTGAGTCGTTTTCAAAAGGTGTAGGGGAATCATTAAGTAGATGCAATAGGCTCGTTGTTACACTTTTAATTAACAGGGGAGTTTCACAATTTAGTCACCAATTGTTTATCTTTTGTATTTAACTATTTTGAACGTCGTGTGTTCGAAATGATTTTGGATGTGTTAAAATAATGATGTTGTCCAATAAGGGATGGATAGCCGTTAACTGATGAAAGGGATGTGTATGAACTTGAACTCATGGAAAATTCAAGCGGGCGATATTGTCTTATTTTCTTATGAAAAAGACGATTTTATATCGAGTATGATCGCATTTTTGACGGATTCAAGCGTTAGTCACGCGGCGATGGGATACGATGTGGTGCGGCATCTTATTGTTGAGGAAACGCCTCCACAGCTTTCTGTTAATCATGCGGATGAACGTTTTAAGGGGCGTACAATTACGGTGCGCCGGCTAAAGGATGAAACATTGAGTGTTGAGCCATTGATTGATGCGGCGAATGCTCATTTACAGAATGCAGAGCCGTACAGTGATTGCGGACTTTATCTGCTTGGTGTGGTTTTGATTGCGAAGAAGTTTATTCCAAAAGTTGGACAGGACGAAACCCTGACACGTCTGTTGGAACTTTGTTGCGTTGTGATTACGACGATGCTGGATAAGTGTAAAAATCCCGGTAAAGTGCCGATGACGTGTTCACATTTTGTGTCTCAATGTTACACGGACGCTGCGAGGGCGACAAAAAATAACAAATATGAGTTAAATGCACACAATAACGCATTAAAGAAGAATGGTTCTCCGGAAACGTTATTGGAGTTGGCATTATCAGAATCTGTGAATATACTTGAAAGCGTGTCAGAAGAAGTCGATTCGCCTGAAATGACGTTGGAACAACTGATTTGTGAGGCAAATCAACTGGCGAAAAGATATTTGGAAGCAGAGCCGGCATCTGATATGTTGACTGCGTGGAAGCCTTCGGCAAAACTGCTAAAAACTGTGCGACAATTCGCCAGAAAATTGATTCGTCTGTTCACAAATGAAAAAATTGATGTGCCAGGTACTTTGATGGATTTCTTTGCGAATCATAAAGATATGCTGGTGAGTCCGGCAGATTTGTTACAGTGTCAGGCCCTGGAAACGGTTGCAATAATCCCAGAGGAATAGGTGATGGCAGTGTATGCGGAATACATACTTGTATTCTGTGTGTTGCCAGTCGCTCCGCTCCTATGCCACTCCTGCGGAGATGGCCCATAGATTTACAGCCCTCGCTACGGACTGCGTCCTACTGCGGGCGTTCGCTATTCTGTGCTTGCTATTCGCAGACGCTCGCTGACGAGAAATGAACTTGATGCGCCCAGGCCCGAAGGGCAGTGGGACATTGTGCCCATTTTGAGCAGCGAGCACGACTGTGCGACTCGTGAAAACCCTCCTAGTATAGCATGCGCTTCGCAGAAGCATTGGATTTTCGGAGGCAAACGACAATCACTCGTAACGAAAGACTGATTATTTGGTACACTAATGTTGTGAAGTTCAACGGAACCACAGAATACATAGAAAACACAGAAAAGAGGAATGAATGGAGCGCTTTTTATACAAAGATGAGACCTATGCCATTCATGGTGCCATCTTTGAAGTGTATCGTGTGTTAGGTTGTGGTTTTCTTGAGGCGGTGTATCAGAAGGCCTTAGAGGTGGAATTGGCGCAACGAAACATCCCGTTTGTATCTCAAGTAGACATTGATATTGAGTACAAGGGAATGAAGTTGGAGCAGACTTATCGAGCAGATTTGGTTTGTTATGACAAGATCATTTTGGAGTTAAAAGCAGTGCAGAATCTTTTACCTGAACATGAGGCCCAATTGCAGAATTACTTGCGTGCTACAAAAATGCGCGTGGGTTTGCTTGTGAATTTCGGCCACTATCCTAAGGTTGAGATTAAGCGAATTGCCATATGATTTCTGTGTCTTCTGTGTATTCTGTGGTTTAAATTATGAAGCCCTTCTTTTCCATCATCATTCCCGTTTACAACGTCGCACCGTACCTCCGCGAGTGCTTAGACTCGGTGCTGGCGCAGACCTTTACCGATTGGGAATGCCTCTGCGTGGACGACGGCTCCACCGATGAATCCGGCGCCATCCTCGACGAATATGCCCAAAAAGACCCTCGCTTCCGCGTCTTCCACAAACCAAACGGCGGCGTCTCTTCCGCACGTAATCTCGCCCTTGATAACGCAAAAGGTGAATGGGGCCTATTTTTAGATTCGGATGATTTATTTGCGAATACATGTTTAGATTCTATTTCTAAACAGTTAACAGATGAAATTGACTGGCTTTCATTTAATGCGCAGACAATGGATGCGAGGGGGACGATTATTGATGATTGTCGTCCGCGAAAGGTTTGGACACTTTCACGAGGAGACTTTTCCAAGTATTCAATTGATTTAAATGTGGTGTGGGGAAATTGTTTTAGAAGAGCTTGGTTGGACGAATGTCAATTACGCTTTGATACAGAACTGAGCGTAGCAGAAGATTCTTTATTTATGTCATTGGGCCTTATTCACACCCAAAAGATGAAGCACTTGGGAGATGTTGCAGGTTATTTTTATAGACTTCCCGAAGGGCGTGGGAGTTTGATGGAGAGAGCTGCAGAAAAATATTGGAATTGTCGATTGTTATGTCTGCAAAAGTTGCTAAAATTAAACCAACAAAGTAATCCCATTTGGCATTTTGTATGTGGACAATGGGCTTACTCAATTTATGTACATGCATTGGCATTGTCGTGCCCATTGCGTCAACAGTTCCAGAAATTGCATGACATTGGGGCAAGTGTCGATTTTAGTTTTAAAAACGTGAACTTAGATTTGAATAAAAAAGTTGCATTGCTCTATTGGACTTTACCCCAACGCAAATGGGGATGCCTCGTATTATGGTTACTTTTGAGAAGTGTTATCTTAACTCGATTAAGATTGAAAAATATGGCTAATAACATTAGAAAGTAATGGCTTGTCCATCATTTGTGTAACATTCTCATTAAATGTCTTAATTGTAAATGACAAACATTTAATATGGACAAACAACGCCGAACACCGAACACTGAACACCGAAAAACGGCACTGCCGTTTTTTTCCATCATCATCCCAGTTTACAATGTCGCGCCGTACTTACGCGAGTGCTTGGACTCGGTGCGGGCTCAGACCTTTACCGATTGGGAATGCCTCTGCGTGGACGACGGCTCCACCGATGAATCCGGCGCCATCCTTGATGAATATGCTCAGAAAGACCCTCGCTTCCGCGTCTTCCACAAACCAAATGCCGGTGTCTCTGCAGCACGTAACCTCGCCCTTGACAATGTAAAAGGCGAATGGATTGGGTTTTTAGATAGTGATGATATCATAGCACCATGGACATATTGTTACGCTGATTGTGCCATAAAAAAGTTTCCTAATGTAGATGTAATTCAATATGGAACAAAAACATTTCCAGAGCAGGAAGTGTGTACTTGGAATGATGAGGGTATTAAAGATATTTTGTATGTTGAAGAAGACATTTCAAAGTGCCTTACTGCGGATCAAGTGACTTCTTTTTTTGGGGGAAAAATATACAAGTTTAAAAATATTCAGGGGATTCGCTTTTCTCCCTATAAAATAGGAGAGGATTTGCTTTATTTGACACAATCGATATTAAGGATGCGTATACAGGTGAAAATCAGTGCGGTATGCTATGGTTATCGACAACGTTTGACGTCTGTATCGCACACATCATTTACGGAACAGAAGTGGTTTGATTTGATTGGGTATACGTCATCTATTTTGGAAGAGTGTAATCGGTATAGATTTAGAGTCGCATCAGATTATATTCGATTAACGGTGAACAAGCTTGTAGAGGGTGGTGTCGTCTATGCCTATTTGTTACCCTGTGGAAGCGATAAACGATTGTGGAATGAGTGGTATGCTAAATTGCAACGGGTCTATTCATTAGGTGTAATCTCATTATTTCAAAAGGTTCGAATTTGGGTTTTAACTCGTGCCTCGTTTAATTGGGTCGCATTTTTATTGTGCTATGTTCCCCACAAATTAAAAACAATGGGGATTAAGCGTTTTTGGAGGCGTTGAGATGAAAACATTTGTCATCAATTTGGATAAAGAAAAAGCACGAATGGCATCAATTGATGCTCAGTTGTCGCAATTAGGCGTTGTCTATGAACGTATTTCTGCGGTCTATGGAAAAGAACTACCACTACAAGAGCGTAATCAAGCGGTTAATAAGTTTCGTTGGTGGTGTGCAATGGGGCGCCCTGTCGTAAATGCGGAAATAGGTTGTGCTCTGTCACATTTTAAGATTTACACGCGAATGGTTGAAGAAAATATCCCATATGCTTGCATTTTAGAAGATGACATAAAGCTTTCTCCTAAATTTAAGGAGAGCGTTGCGCAAGTAGAATCTCGATTGGATGTAACAAAGCCACAAGTTGTTTTGTTAAGCGACCACACACGGCAGTATGGAGGTGTACTTGAGGCGGACTCTTTTGAATTACGAAAGTCAATAAATGGAACATGTGCAGATGGATATTGTTTAACGCAAGAAGCGGCGAAAGTATTGCTGAAACAGAATCTGCCACTACTTGTTCCCTGTGATACTTGGGGGCGTTGGGTAAAGAAGGGTGTAATTGAACTTTTTCATGCATTGCCTTCGGTATGTCAGCAAGTACAAGAGCAGTTCGGATCAAGTACCTCCGAGGGGCGATTTAATGTTGCGGAGTTCTCAAGAAGCAAATGGATGTTTCACAAGAGTAAGCGCTTGATAGGAAAAACAATTGATTTTGTCTTACAAAAGGTAACGAAACGATGAACTCTTTTAGACTTTATTTGTATTCACAAATTGTACGGTGGTTACCAGAGACGCATTTCTTTGGCTTGAAGGTGAAACTGTTACGTTGGTGTGGTGCGACAATCGGTGAAAATGTGCGCATTAATTCTTCTGCTCAGCTTTCTGGCGATGGGAATTTAGAGATTGGGGATGATGTTTGGGTCGGACCAGGATGTTTGATTTCTCCTGTGGGTAAGGCGACGATTCAAATCGGTTCGCATATTGATATTGCGCCACAAGTGATGATTTTGACGGGATCTCACAAGATTGAGCCGATGGGTAATCATATTGGTGGTGAAGGTTATTCTGCATCGGTTGTGGTGGGTGATGGATGTTGGCTTGGAGCAAGAAGTGTACTTTTGCCAGGTGTTACACTTAAACAAAAGACAATCGTAGCTGCGGGCTCTATCGTGACAAAGCCTATTGATGAAGAAATGGTTTTAGTCGCAGGTGTTCCTGCTAAAGTAGTAAAGCAGTATAAATGACATTCACTTTTTTTACCAATTGTATCTCGCCACATCAGTTGCCTCTTGCGAAGCAATTGGTAGAGATTTTAGGTGTTGAGAACTATCGCTATATCTATACAGACGCGCTAACTGAAGAACGTCAACGAATGGGATGGGGTGATGTGGTTGATGCGCAATGGTGTCAACAGGGCGATGCATCGCATAAGGCATTAGTTGATGTAGATTGTTTAATGTCTGCACAACGAGTGTTTACCATTTTTAAACAACGCAGTAGATTGGATAAATGGGATATTTACGTTTCGGAGCGTTGGTTTAAGCCTCCATTAGGCTTCTTACGTATTTTTGTGCCATCTTATTTGATGATGGCGTGGCGTTTAGTTCGGTTGTTATTGAATACGCAGCAGTTCTACTATTATCCGTATGGAATTCATGCTGCGCGGGATATGGCGCGTCTTGTGGGTTTCTTAAATGGCGATGTGCGTTGTCTCTTTCGTGCACCGAAGGTGGCCTTTGAGTCGCGCCCTGGTGGTGCGATCGTACCACTGAAGGTGGCGATTAGGGCTGGTCTTCTTTCTAAGGAAGAGATTGCCTTCGGGCAAAAGTATGGTTTTGTACAGATTCCGCGGGAGCATTGGGGAAAGGTAAAACCACAGAAGGTGTATGCGAAGATGCGGTTGTGGGGATATTTTGTGGAGCCGAGTAGTGGGAATAAAACCACAGAATACACAGAACACACAGAAAAAGAACCACGAATTGTACGAATAAACACGAATCTTGGGACCACGGGAAAAGATTGCCAGGTGGGAAGAAACCACGAAATACACGAAATGCACGAAAAGGGCGCTGCGGGCAGGACTGCCAGTGTGAAAGAGTCCACGGAATACACGGAAAGCACGGAATTAACCACGAATTGTACGAATGTACACGAATCTTTGGAACTGCAGAATACGGAAGGGTGCTGCGCACGAATGAGCCACGCGCCACGCGCCACGCGCCACCGCACACTCCGTGTGCTTTGGGTGGGTCGTATGTTGGATTGGAAGCGGGTGGATACGTTAGTGAAGGCGTGTATTTCAGATGCTTTAAAGGATAAGGTGGAGCTTCATCTCTATGGGCATGGACCCGAGGAAGAGAAGTTGAAGCGACTTGCGGAGGCGGGGAATAATGTCTTCTCCCATGATTTTGTCCCAGTGGCGCAGGTGCGTGACTTAATGCGTGCGCATGATGTCTATGTCTTGCCGAGTGATGGCGGTGAGGGTTGGGGCGCTGTTGTAAACGAGGCGCTTGAAGAGGGAATGAAGGTCTTAGGGACAACTGGCGCAGGCGCTTCGGCGACGATATTGCCGCCAACACATCTTTTTAAAGCTGGCGATGTGAATCGCTTGATAGAACTTCTCTCAAAAGAAATCGAACAAATCCCCATCGGTGAATGGACGGCGAAAAAAGGTGCGAATTATTTTAAAAAAGGATTCAGTAATGAGTAAGTTACGTGTTTTTGTTTTGACTTGTATGGAGAAGGGGCATGTTACAGACTGCTTACCTCAACTCACTCATTCGTCACAGATCGAAGTTGTTGGAGTTATTCGAGCGATTGGAGCCGGAACAAGTAAATGGCGTTTTCTAAAGCGTAGAATTATAAAGATTGCTAAGATTGGTCTTTTGGGGGCATTAAATGGAATCCGAATGCGAGCATGGTATGCAGAACAAGACGAGGAAGTGGTTGACATAAGAACATTGTGTGAGAAAAACAAGATTCCATTCTATACAATTATGGGGCTAAATAGTGCTCAGATGGTGGAATTAATTAAAAGTTTTAGTGTAGATTTAGGAATATCATTAGGAAATGGTTATATCTCTCCTCGAGTCTTTGAGTTACCTCGCTATGGGATGATTAATTTACATAGTGAAATATTGCCGAAATATCAGAATGCACAGTCAATTATATGGCCAATTTATTGTAGAGATCCATATACAGGCTTTACAATTCATCGAATCGCAAAAAAGATTGATGCGGGTGATATTTTATATCAGAAAAAAATCCCATTAATTTTCGCTAAAACGCTTGAGCAAACAGTTCGTTTGAATAAAAAACGAGTTGATCAATTGATTCCAGCTGCGATGTTATCCGTTTGTGAAAAATTTGGAGAATATTTAGCTCATGCTGAATCTCAACATAATGGTCAAACATTTACGACCCCAAGTTTATTCCAGTTTATACGGATGGTGTGGAATAATGCGGTTTTTTATAAAAAACAGGTAAAATTAAATAAGGTTGCTAAATGAAGCGTAAACTGAAAACATTGATTTTATGGTTGAATGCTTTGGTGAAGCGTGATGCGACACCCAAGTGCATTTTCTATCATGATGTGAGTAAAGACTATACGCCGATGGGAACGGAGTCGAATGTTTTTTGGGCTCATATGGCTCAGTTGCGTACTGGCGACCTTGTTTGTTTTGATGATGGGTTTCGAGGTGTTTGGGATGAACGTGACACTTTTAAGGCTCAAAAGATTTATCCAAAGGTCTTTCTCGCTGTGGATTTGGTCGGGCAACCGAATTATCTTACATGGGCTGAGATTTTGACTTTACAAAAAGACTATGGGTTTGACTTTCAGTGTCATACTTGGTCGCATCAGACGTTGACGGGGCCTTACAATGATGAAGTGCCTAAGCCTTCTGAAGGACGAACGGAAGCGTGGATTGAGCATGAGATTGTGGAGTCTAAACGTGAACTCGAAGTGCGTTTGGGGAAGTCTATCACTGAACTCTGTTTTCCGGTGGGTTATTTCTCTGACGAGACGATTAAACGCTGTAAGCAAGCGGGTTACCAACGCGTATGGGCAAGTTGTCCTGGGAATCTTTCTGAAGATTATGTGCAATCGCGTTGCCTCTGTCAGGATTTGTCCGCTTTTGAAGTAAAGTGTGTCCTCAATGGTGGCATGAATCCCTTAGCAAACCGTTATCTGCAAATGCATAAGGTTGAATGTTGGCGGTTGATATAGTTAATAGATGAGTAGCAAACAGTAAACAGTGAACCTTTAACCACGAATAGCACGAATAGAGTTCACGGATGGGGCGCTTCGCGCAGTAATGAGTGAGAAGTGAGTAGTGAGGAGTGCTTCGCACAGTAAGAAGTGAGTAGTAATGAGTGAGGAGAGAGAAGGAATGAGTGAGATGAAGAAAGATACGAAGAAACGGATTGATTGGTTAGATGCCTTAAAAGGTATAGGCATTGCCTTTATTGTCATGGGACATATTGTTGGGGCATGGTGTCATCTTGGGACTGGAATTTCATCTCAAGTCGCTATGTTGTCATATAAGTATTTCTATGCCTTTCATGTGCCCCTCTTTTTTGTTATTGCGGGAATGACGTTTCGGGCTCGCCCCTGGAATGACTTTTTTAAGGGGATTGGGAAGCGCCTTATTGTACCTTATCTCCTTTTTGGCGTTGCTTCAATTCTAATCTATTGGTGTCTTTACGATGTTATTGTGCCACTTGTCTTATCTTCTGATAGTGTTGGACACTATGCAAGTAAAACAGGTCAACTTTCTTTGGGGACTCAAATTCTTCATTTGCTCGTCGGTGGGTATAGTGCGGAAAGTTTTACAGCGAATAGCGTTCTTTGGTTTATTCCTGCATTGGTAAGTGTAATGCTTGTTGGTCAAGCATTATTTTCGGTCTTAACCTGGAAATATCGTTGGAGTGTACTGATTTTTCTCTGCATCGCATTATTTTGGGTGAAGTTACCTTGGCTTCCATGGGGAGCAAATTTAATTCCGCGTTATTTGCCATATTTCATTTTAGGGAATCTGATTGGTACGCGAGTGGTTGTCTCTGAAAAACGAACGATTGCGCTTATTGGAGCGATTGGATTAATTGTTGTCTTTGGTGCGACGGCTGTCTGGAATCCATGGCAATATTTCCCTAAATGTATGTGGCAAAAATTTTTCAATTTTATGGTTGCAACGGGAAATATCTTCGGTTGGATACTCCTTGCGCAGTCCTTTAATCTCTCAAAGATGGTGCGTTATTGGGGAACACAGTCCATGGGGATTATGTTGATGCATAAATTCCCCGTGTTATTCTTTCAAAATTTTATTCCAATGAGTCGAGCTCTCTTTGCAGGGGCTTTAATCTCAGGGATTTGTGGATGTTTCCTTGTTTTTGTCATTGCAATGGCGATGACGTGCGGGGCATGCTGGGTGATTGGTCGCTTCGCACCCTGGATGCTAGGTGAACGCACCCATAAATAGAGTCCACTGAAAATTAACCACGAATAGCACGAATAGAGTCCACGGATGGGGCGTTTCGCGCAGAGAGAAGTGAGGTGTGCTTCGCACAGTAAGAAGTGAGTAGTGAGGAGAGGTTCGCACAGTAAGAAGTGAGAAGTAAGTAGTAAGCAGTGAGAAGTAAGCAGTAGGTAGTCAGAAGTAATGAGTAAGAAGTGATGAGTGAGGTGCGCTTTGGGCAGTCAGAAGTGATGAGTAAGAAGTAAGGAGTGAGAAGGAGATGAATGGGTATAAGGATTTAGTTGTTTGGCAACGCGGAATGAGTCTTGTCTTTAGTGTTTATGAGATTGTAAGCTCGTTTCCAGCGGAGGAGCGATTCGCATTAGGTGATCAAATGCGTAGGTCAGTCGTTTCAATTCCATCAAATATCGCAGAAGGATACGCACGAGATTCAAAGAAAGAGTTTAGACATTTCTTGGCAATCTCGGCAGGGTCTTTAGCAGAGTTGGAAACTCAACTATTAATTTGCGAACATTTAAATTACTGTCCGACAGAAAAGGTCGCTACAATACTTACTCAAATGAATGAGATCCGGAAAATGCTAACAAGCCTCCGCAAAAAACTTTCTTCTGAGTGAGATGCGCTTCGCGTAGTGATGAGTGAGAAGCGATGAGTAAGGAGTAAGATGCGCTTTGCGCAGAGAGAAGGCATGAGTAAGTAGTAAGAAGTAAGAGGGAAGAGTGAGTAAGTAGTAAGAAGTGATGAGTAAGCAGTGAGATGCGCTTCGCGCAGAGAGAAGTTATGAGTAAGAAGTGTTCTTTCTCCTCACTAATTATCCAAAAACTCCTCTCTCCTTACTCCTTTCTCCTTGCTAATTTGCTAAAATTTTCCCATGAAATCTGATGCGGTTTACGATAAAAAACTTTTGATGCAGGGGCTTTTCGGGCTCGGTCTTTTGTGCCTTGCCATGAAGGCCACGGGTGGCGTTGGCTTCTTGCTTATTTTTCCCTTGGTTTTAATGGGTTTTAGTAAGAATAAAACGGGGCTGCTCTTTTGGTGTATCTTAGCCACTACCGTTCTTACAATGACCAACCCTAATATTGCACCGAAGGATAGTACATTCTCAATTGCTAACCGCTTAATTTATCTTTTAGTGGGCGGTATCATGGTGCTTCAGGTGGTGGGGCAGCGTGCCTCAAAGTTAATGACACCGCTTTTGGCGATTCTGCCTTATGTGGCCTACATGGCAATCGTTTCTTCGGTAGGTTGGCAGCCGATTGTTAGTTATTTGAAGTTGTCGCTCTTTACCATCGTCTTCTTCGCCTTTTATAGTGTGAGTAGTTCAACAATTTCAAGACAACAATTAAATGTTACGCAACTGCGTAGTACTTTCCTCTGCTTTGCGACTTTCCTCATTGTTGGCTCGGTTTGCTTGATTCCGTTCCCAGGAATTGCAACAATGTCTGCGGAATTCTATATTTTGCGTGGGCTTCCTGTCCCTGAAGGGTCACTCTTTATGGGAATGACATTGCACTCGCAAGCCTTAGGACCTATTGTGGCTGTCTTGAGTGTGATGCTTTTGGCAGACTTGCTCTTTTCGGTCAAAAAGTGGGATTTGCTTTATGTACTCTTCTTACTTTTTTCTCCTCTCTTAATCTACAAGACAGGTTCGCGTACAGCGATGGGTACCTATGTGGCAGGTCTTTTCTTTGTGACCTTGGTTTTTATGCATGCGCGTGGTGTTGGTGCCAAGTGGAAGGGAAAGGCCCTAAGTGCGCTCTTTTTGATTGGGATGATTGGTGGCCTTGCCTTCATGGCAACGCCCAGTATGCGTCAAAGTGCCGTGCAGTTTATCTTTAAGACGCGTGGCGCGGAGGTGGCGAAGGAGTCACGAACGATGGAGAACTTGGTTTCTTCTCGTCAGGGTAAATTTGATATTGCAATGGCGAATTTCCATGAGAGCCCATGGATTGGGAATGGCTTTCAGGTTAGCGTGGAGCAGAAGGATATGAGGGTGTCCTCTTGGAAGCAATTGTTATCAGCACCGATTGAAAAGGGTGTGTGGGTCACCGCAGTTCTTGAGGAAGGTGGCGTCTTTGGCATGATACTCTTCTGCCTCTTCTTACTCATTGCTTTTGGCTGTTTGCTCTCCCGCCAGGCCTTTATTGGTGCAGCAGTGCTATTTGTTTTTATTGTTTCAAATCTTGGTGAATTTACCATCTTCTCCATGTCGGCAGGCGGTGGCTTAATGTGGGCAATGGTCTTCCTTGGTGTCGCCATGGACGCGGCGCGCTTGAAGCAAGATGCACTACGTCAGTTCCCAGTTTTCAGTTTTCAGTTCCCAATGGATAATTCTGGAGGCCAAATTCCTGTGCCACCACAGACGTATCAATCGTATTAACAACCAACTGCCAACAGCTAACTGTGAACAGCCAACATTCAACCTTCAACTGCTAACAGTAAAACATGAAAATTATTCAAGTTGTATCAGGGTTAGGACTAGAGAAATCTGGCGTGAGTCATGCATTATTGGGCTTGTGTAGTGGGTTGGTGCAGAATCAATGTGAAGTTGAATTACATTTTGCGGGAGTGATTCCTAATCGGCACGTCCCATGTCCTTTTAAATGTTATTCCTATTTTGAGCATCTTTTCCCAAATTTAAAATTTTCGAGAGAAATGTATCATGGGTTAAAAGAGTCATGTCAAGGGGTGGATATCCTTCATACGAATAGTTTTTGGATGATGCCGAATGTTTATCCTTTTTGGGTTGCTAAAAAACGTTTCGTAAAAGTGGTGACAAGTCCACATGGGTGTTTCGCTCCTTGGGCCCTTAAGCATAGCCGGCTTAAAAAGTTAATTTTCGGCACATTGTTGCAATATCCAGCTTTGAAACGTACGGACATGTTTCATGCGACGTGCGAAAAGGAATATGAAGAGATTCGCGCACAAGGATATAAACAACCTGTGGCGATTGTACCGATTGGTGTGGATTTACCAGCACTTGCCACTTGCCACTTGCCACTTGCCACTGAACACAATCGTCTTCGACGCATTGTGTTCTTCGGTCGAGTGCATAAGGTGAAAGCGGTGGACCATTTGGTGAAGGCTTGGGGGCAACTGCATGCTAATTTGCCCGAGTGGGAACTTGTCATTGCAGGGCCGGATTGTGGTGCCAAGGGCGAATTAGAGGCCATCATTGCTGAAGAGAAAATCCCTCGCGTGCGCTTTGTGGGTGAGATTTATGGTCTTGCGAAGTATGACTTTTTGACGGAGGCTGATATTTATGTTCTCCCGAGTCATACGGAGAATTTCGGCGTAACCGTTGCCGAAGCACTCGTCTGTGGTACGCCTACGATTGCCTCTCAAGGTACCCCTTGGGAAGGGCTTGAAACGGAACAGTGTGGTAAGTGGGTGCCGATTGGCGTGGAACCGCTTGTCGAAGCTCTGCGTGAATTGACATGCCTCACGGATGATGAGCGCGCAGAGATGGGCAAGCGTGGTCGAGCCTGGATTCAACGTGATTTTTCGTGGGAAGGCATTGGCGCCAAGATGAAAGCGGCGTACGCATGGCTTTTAGGGCAGGGCGAAAAGCCGGACTTTGTGAGAGTCGATTAAGTTTTGCGTATAGTTCGTAATGTTTTAAGAGGAATAGGTGATAATATGACGTTTAAGGTTCGTGTTGCTAATTTTTTGAAATCGTCTGCATTTGGTCGTGGGATTTATCCACTCGTCCAAAATACATACCGCGCTTACGCAATCCCAATGCGTCGTAGACGTTTACAAAAACACGGTTGGGATACACTTAAAAAAGTCCATGAAGTTCTCACGAAGACTGGAATCGGTTACTTTTATGATTATGGAACGTTACTAGGTTTAATTCGAGAAGGCGGGTTTATTAAGCATGACGATGATATTGATTTGACCATTTTGCCAGGGACAAAATCACCGAACGAAGTTTATCGCGTTTTAGTAAACAACGGTTTTGCGTTTTTGCATGGGTTTAAAGTCGGGACTCGTATTGTAGAATTCACTGTTACGGATATTAATGGATTGAGTATAGATATCTTTTTCCCACGGAAAGATAATCGTGGAAAATACTACGGTGTTGATATTTTTTGGGAACCAGAGCGGACATATCCATCAGAACTTGCAAATACAGTAGTTGAAACGGAGTACTCAATGCCTGAGGCGTTAGCAACATTTACAATGCCGAATGGGGTGGATGTTTCTATCCCAAAGGATTATGAGAAGTTACTAGTGGAAGAGTTTGGGTCAACTTGGCGAATTCCAGATGCAAAGTTTGTTGCGCGTGAGAATCTTCCATGTAAAGAGTTGTCTGAATATGCGGTTCGAATTACAGAAATGGAACTAAGGTCCTAATTATGGAAAAGTCCACCTCAAATAAAATTTCAAACATGTCTATTGTGTGCGCGTTTTGCGTGGTTTTAATCCACTGTCGACCACAGTTTGAGTTTGGAACATTTTCTTGGTGGATAAAGCAGATGTTAGAAAATGGACTCTGCACAATTGCGGTTCCGTTTTTCTTCGTGGTTTCAGGATTTATGTTGTCACGTCATGTTAATGAGAATGGGTGGTATATAAGGGAGAATAAGAAGAGACTGCTTTCATTGTTATTTCCTTATTTCTGTTGGTCAACGCTCTATTTTTTGTATGGATATGTATGCAATAAACTTTTTGGTATTACGTTTGTATTGAATGATGTAATGTCGTTCTATGGGGTACACTATGGCGAACTACCTGCATTATCACCACTGTGGTATGTGAGAGCGTTATTGGTTCTTTTTATATTAAGTCCGTTATGGCTACAAATTGGAAAAAGTAAATATGTTGGACTTTTAATTTTATTTATCATTTACGGGATTGTTTGCCCTGGGCCGAATGGAGAAGGGTGGGTGCATTCACTCACGAGGGTTGGCATCCTTCCTGTTGCAGGAGTTTTTTACTTTACAACAGGTCTTGTTATCGGACAACATCCTATTAGGATTACATTAACACGATGTCATTCGGTGTTTTTTTTGAGTGTTGGCTTATTGCTCTCGTTTATGCAGGCGATCTTTCATTATTTGAACATTAATCAATGGGCTCAATATTGGGGATGGTTGGCAATCCCGTTTATGATGATTGGCATGTGGGGGCTAATTCCTAATAAACAGTGGCCGAAATGGTTGATTTCGGAATCATTCCCAATTTTTCTTATGCACAAATTCCTATTTCCAAGTAGTTTGGCAAATTTAAACACTGTCTTAGAATGTGGAATTTTCGGGTGTATAACTGTAGCGGTTCTTGTGTTCGGGTTCTCGCTATGTGCTACAATACTTTTTCGTAAAGTTATGCCCAAAGTTGCAAGGTTCTGTTTTGGTGGACGTTAAAAGAGTGCGCTATTATGATTAATTTTACAGTTGGTCCTGTTCAGTCTCCCCATGAAGTGCTTGAAATTGGAGCGCAGCATGTGCCGTATTTTCGGACGCCTGAGTTCTCTCAAGTAATGCTTGAGAATGAGCGCTTAGTAAAGTTGTTTGCTAGTGCTCCAGAAGGTGCTCGTGTCGCATTTATGACGGGTTCTGGTACGGCAAGTATGGAAGCTTGCGTCATGAATGTGCTTTCGACGAATGACAAGGTGCTTGTGGTCAATGGCGGCAGTTTTGGTCAACGATTTGTTGAACTTTGTCAACTGCATGGTATCCCGCACGATGTGATTCGTCTAAGTGTGGGTAAGACGTTGACGCAAAACGATTTAGCGCCTTTTGAGGGTAAAGGTTATACGGCATTTCTTGTCAATAAGCATGAAACCTCTACCGGTGTTCATTATGACCTTGAGCTGATTTCTGCATTTTGTAAAGCGAATGGAATGCTACTCATTGTTGACAATATTAGTTCATTCCTTGCAGACCCATTTGATATGTCGGCATTAGGTGCGGATGTCATGATTGCGGGGTCGCAAAAGGCATTCGCTTGTCCTCCTGGCATTTCCCTTTTGGTCTTATCCCCGCGTGCGCTTCAGCGGATTAATGAAAATCCGACGAAGTGCATGTACTTGGATTTGAAGAGTGCGCTTAAGGATCAAGAGCGTGGACAAACACCTTTTACACCGGCGGTAGGGGTCTTGTTGCAGTTGCATGCACGCTTGAAGGCAATAGAGGCTGCTGGCGGAGTCGCAAGTGAAGTTGCGAAGGTAGCCACATTGGCTGCGGATTTCCGTGAGAAGATTAAAGACTTGCCTTTTGAAATAGTAAGTGAATCTTTGAGTAATGCGGTGACCCCATTGCATCCATTAACGGCAAGTGCATACACCATCTTTGAGAAATTGAAGGATGAATATGGCATTTGGGTTTGCCCGAATGGGGGCGCTTTACGTGACGAAGTCTTCCGCGTGGGGCATATCGGTGCTTTAACAACCGCAGAGAATGATTGTTTAGTGAATGCTTTACGTGATTTAAAAGCGCGAAATGTAATATAATTTGCTTGAGAGAGGAGAGAAGAACGTCATGATTGCAGGAAAGACTGTTGTTTATACTTCGGGGACCTTTGATATGCTGCATATCAATCATCTTAGGATGCTTGAATATGCACGAGGCTTAGGGGATATTCTCATCGTAGGTGTCAATACTGATGAGTTGGTAGAATCGTATAAGTCAGAACCAATTATTCCGTTTGATGAACGCATTGCCTTAATGCGTGCGATTAAAGGGCCTGATGTCGTGATTCCACAACACTCCCTTGATCATCGCGATAAAGTAAAGAAACTTAATTTTGATGTATTTGTTGTGGGTGATGACTGGACTGGTAAATATGACTATCTCAAAGAGATGGGCGTGACCGTGGTTTACTTCCCCTATGGTAAAGGGGTAAGTTCAAGCGAATTGAAGACACGCATTCATACTCGCTTTAATAAACTTCGGGAAGAGGCAGACAATCATTTACCTGCAGATGTGGAGATTAAATGATAGTTTCAATAAACTTGAAAGAGTTGCAGTCCGAGCTTCTTAAAATCGCATTGCGTGTTAGTACGATTCTGGCCGAGCATGGAATAGAAGTTTTTGGATTGTTTGGGACATGCCTTGGCGCGGCACGTCACAAGGGGTTTATTCCTTGGGATGATGATTTTGATTTTGGAGTTTTGCGTAAAGATTATGCTAAAGCTTTAGATATTTTGCGTTTAGAGGCTCCAGAGTTGTTTGTTTGGGATTGGGATTCGGATAAAGAAGCGGTTATTAGATTTGCAAAAGTTTATAACCGGATTACTGCGAAAACAGATAAATCTTCAATGTATTATCTTGCGGGGGTAGATTTATTTCCCGTTGACAACGCTCCTAATAGTAAGTTTGGGAGATGTATCACGCTTTTATTTGTAAAAGCGATTATGCGTGCGATTTATGTTAAACAGCATATAAAGTTCTATGCATTAACTAAACTATCAAGTCTTTTGATACATTGTGTTGCATTACCTCTTTGTATTTTACCATGTTCATGGCTGAAAGGTGTGTATACATGGTTGTTGACAAAGAGAGTAACCAATGTTTTGTGGATGCCACATGCCGCAGGGAATAATGTTTGGCCGGCGACGATGTTAGCATCTACCATGGAAGTTGACTTTGAAGATTCTAAACTTAGGATTCCAAGTGGATACGAAATACATCTAAAAATTTGTTACGGAGATTGGAAGACTCCGCCACCTATTCAAGAACAAAAAGGTGTTTCGTGGGATGGCGACGGAAGTGCTCTTATCTTTTTTCCCAAAGATTCTCAACGTATGATTTAGCGTTATGAAAGACATAATTCGGTTCTTGACAATTACACTTTTAAGGATTCGTATTGTTTGGGTGCGATTTTGTCGTAGTGGCGTTTATCAATATCAACATCCGAATAAAGTGGTTGTTCCATTTAGTCTTAAAAAATTTCATATTACGATAATTGGTAAACAAAATGAAATATGTTTACCAACCATATTTGACGGTAAATTAAATATACATATTGAAGGAAATGATAATAAGGTTTTATTTACGGGGCCATTTAAGACCGATTTCTCAGAGATAAAGATTAGAGGAAATAATAATTTTATTCAAATTGGTTCTTCTAGAGATGCGTCATATCGCATTGATGTGTATCCCCGCCTCGCTTCAAGATGTAATAATACAAAAATAATTATTGGAGATAATGTTTTGACATCAAATCAAACATGGTTGAAGGTTGGCGAGCATAATTCTTCAATTGTGATTGGTAACAATACGATGATTTCGTGGGATGTCACGATTTGGAATACGGACTCTCATTCAATTTTGAGTATAGAAGATACTCAAAATGAAACACCCTTAAATATTGGACAGGCGCTCCAAATTGGTGAGCATTGTTGGATTGGCAAAGGAGCGTCAATCCTCAAAAATGTGCTATTGCCAGATAATACAATTATTGGAATGGGTGCTGTTGTTACAAAGAAGGCTCTTGATACGCCATATTGTGTTCTAGCTGGCAACCCCGCGCGTGTCATTAAAGAAGACGTAAGGTGGGATATTCGTTCGCCATCAGATTTGTTAGAGGTAAGTCATGCAAAATGAACGCGCGACATTGAAAGATTTACAGCAGGCTCTCTTTCAATTAGAGCAACGGATTGAAAGAGTCTTGAGTGCGCATGGGATTCTTGTTTTTGGCCTTTATGGGACATGCCTCGGGGCTGTTCGACACAAAGGCTTTATCCCATGGGATGACGATTTAGATATTGGTATTTTTAGAAAAGATTATGCACGGGCTTTAAATATTCTTGAAAAAGAATTGCCAGAGATGTTTGTTTGGCATTGGGATAGGGATGAAACTTGTCCAATGCCTTTTGCAAAGGTTTTTAATAAAATAACCCAAAATCAAACAATTGCAGATTATCAGGCATGTGTTGATATTTTCCCAGTTGATAATGCGCCGTCAGGAAGAATCGGTGTGGTGTTGCGTTGCATTTTGGCAATTACAGTCAGACGATTAATTAATCGAAAGACTTTTGGCAAGGATGCTTCCCCATATAGAGGGTTAAATAAACACATTTTTTCAGTATTAGCAATCCCCTTTATGTGGATGTCTCCTAGATGCTTGCGACAACTCTACACTCGGATTGTTCATGGTAAATTCCACAATATAGCGAAGCGGGTGTGGTGTTTCACTGGTGGTGATAAAGAATGTTTTCCTGCTGAAATTTTTGCAGAGACCAAAGGCCTCCCGTATGAGAACGCAACACTTTCAGTCCCGACTAAATACAATGATTACTTGGAAATAGCATTTGGCGATTGGCAATCTCTTCCGCCTATTGAGGCAAGAGTTGGACATAGTTGGGGACCAAATGGAGAGTGTTTAATCTTCTTTCCTAAAGATGAACAACGAATGCTTTAAACGCATAATTTAGTTGATTACATTTGGTAGAGTAATGATGACTAATCTCTCTGTAATTATTCTAACTTATAACGAAAAGCTTCATATTCGGCGGTGCTTGGAGAATGTATTTCAGTTGAATCCGAAGCAGGTCTTTGTGGTGGATTCTCCCTCTACTGATGGGACTGATACGATTGCCTCTGAGATGGGAGCGATGGTGGTTGCTCATAAGTATCCAGGGAATCAAGCTGCACAGTTTAACTGGGCTTTGGATAACTTACCGATTGAGGGTGAGTGGATTTTACGTTTGGATGCGGATGAGTATTTACTTCCTGAATCAATAGAACAGTTGAAGCAGTTTATTGCAAATCCGCAAGAGGGTGTTTCGCTTGTGGCATTGCAAGTGGAACGTCGTTGGCAACAACGTAAGATTGCGCATGGCATCCCTACGATGTATATCCCACGTTTGTTTAAGTTTGGGACGTGTCGTTATAATCAACAGGAGATGGATGAAAAGTTGGCGGCACAAGTGGGCGAAATGATTGAGTTGCCAATTGTCTTTGTGGATGATAATTTAAATTCTTTGGAGTGGTGGAAGCAGAAGCATTTGAATTATGCTGAACGTGAAGCGCGTCAGGCGTTAAGCGGACAACATGGCAATAAGGCAATGTATTACAAGCTTCCGCCGTATTTACGTGCGGTGATGTATTGGGGGATTCGTTATTTTTTGTGGAGGGGCTTCTTAGATGGCCGTGCCGGTTGGCAATGGAATTTCTGGCAAGGTCTCTGGTACCGCTGGACCGTCGACAAGCGCATCCAAGAAATGAAGCGTGAGCGCCAGCGGCGTGGTTAAAAGCGGTTAGTTTAACCACGAATTTGACGAATTTCCACGAAAAGGTGGCTGACGCCACGGTGGCGCGTGGGGCGCAGGACTGCCAGCGTGGAGAATTAAACCACAGAATACACAGAATGACACAGAAAAATGGTAGCTACTAGTGGCTCGTGGCGGATGGATAGTTAGGCGCCTGCGGCGCGATGGCCTATGGCCCCAAGGATGGGCGGCTCGTGTTTTTATTTAATGCCTTGCATTATGGCCTCACTAATTTGATATAATTTTTATATAGTACAAGGGGTATTCCGTGACATATTTGAGGAGAATAAAATGAGTCGATTAAATTGGGCAATTTTCAATGGTGCAGAGTTTGAGTCGCTCGTCCATTCAATTTTATTTTTTGAAGATCCTACGATTATTCTTTTTGGACGCCCTGGAGCAGACGCAGGTCAAGACGCAATTACTGGTGATAAAACTCACGTCTATCAAGCGAAATATGGTAAGACTTTGACTTTTGGGGATGCAATTAAGCGTGCAAAAGAGGAACTAATCAAAATCCGTGCTTATAAAAAAGAGGCTAACTTAAATTTTCAACATTGGAAAAATGTTAACCATTGGACACTTGTCTGTAACGCAACAATTAATCCGTCTGATAATGCGAAGTGGGAGCTCGAGATTAAAGAACCATTCGCGAACTTAGGGATGGAGTTAGATTATTGGGATGCCACAATTCTTGAAGCGAAACTTACTAATTGCCCAGATGTTGAAAATGCATATTTTGGTGGCAAGAATCGTTGTTTTTTAGGGATATGGGAAGCTCAGAAATACTTAGAGCATGGTTTTTTAGGTGATACTTTCTTTCAAAGCCAATTTTTAAATCAGAAGCAAGCGTCTCAAGTATTTGATACTTTCATAGCTGATTCAACAAAAAAAATCTTAATTCTAAAAGGAGATCAAGGTTCTGGCAAAACGCGATTTTTATACGAGCATGCTTTAAAATTATGTGATAACGGATACATACCCTTTTGGGGACTTTCTACTACCATGGAGGTCTCTGACTTATGGTTTTTAGGAATTACAAATTCAAAAAAAGAACGTTGTTTGATAGTTGACAATGTTTCACTTTCATTACTTGAAAGAATATATGAACAACTTTCAGTCGTGGGAAGGTCTTCATGGAAGGTTGTTGTTTCAATAGGTGGTGAAATCTCAAACCTACACTTAGAAAAATACAAACAGAGGTATGACACCCTTGTAACATCGTTAGTCCCTTTAGATGTTAGTGATATTTCGAATTATATGAAAGCATTTGGATATGATCCTAAGCGTACTAAGCCTCATAGTATTGAACAACAACTTTTTGCTTTAACAAGGGGCAATCCCTATTTTTTATCCATCATACTTTCTAAGAATTCTTCTAACTCTCAGGAACTCTGTTTGACTTCTGAAGTATTAGCTTCTGTTAACGGATACATTCAAGAAAAATTACAGTGTAGTAATACTTTTACCTCGAAATTGCAGGGTAACATTTTAAGATGGATTTCATTGTATAAAACAATCTGTATTAATCCCCATCACCAAAACTCTAACATCTGTGATTTCTTATGTAAAGAACTCCAATGTACACAAAATGATTTACGAGAGAACTTAAATTCCCTTGCAGAAAATAACTTCTTGATTCGTTGGGGAAAAAGTGAAATTCATTATACGCTTGACTCAGATCTCATTCGCAACGAAATTCTGCAAAATTGGTTATTTGAGAAAACTGGAAATGAAACTTACGCATTAAACACTAGTGGTAGATGTTTCATTGAGGAACTGTTAGAAAAAAACATTCCCAATATTGATGCTGTATTGAAAAATTTAGGCTTGCTAGCCATAGTTTATCTACCTTCGTCAGAACGGCGCATTTTTTTCTCTCCTCTTTTTGTCAAAATTAGAGATAAGAGTCTTTGCGATGACATTCTTGCTTGTGAAAAAGGACTCCAATCACTTAAGCAAGTCGCTCATCTAAATTTTGATGGCGCAGTGTCTTTACTAAAAAAGATTTGGGAACATGCGAAAACCTGTGCCCCCAAAAATGTATCCACTTGGTGTGGGGATGTTTTATATACCGCTCAAGATCTTTTACCAATGATTGAAGAAATTATATTTTCAATTGCCTACTCCACTGCCGATGATGACTCGCCATCAACTATTTGGCAATTAATCAAAGATTACTACAATGAAATTTCCGCCACGTCGCAAATAGAACATACTCGGTTTTATGCTCATCTTTTAGCACTTTTAAAAGATATTACTGTCGGCAGTTACTATCGTGAATTAGCCTTTAATGAAGTATTCCCACTCAAAAAAATCTGCTCTAAGTTCCTCCTCGTCATTATTAAATCTTTACTTACTCCAAAGCACGAGTCAACAGCATACTACAAAAAAACAATCACCTTTTCTACACGTTACATCGTTCCTGGTTCAAAGGATTGGGAAAATGCAACGACCTTAAGAAAATCTCTATTTGAAAAACTTCAAGAGGCAGATGTTTCAGAAGATGTTGAGTCCGCCTATTGGCAGATTCTTATTAATACCCATAATCAATGGCGAGATATTGATCATTCACGACATTCAAATCTGCCAATCGAAACACAGTTATATGCTATTGCGTTAGAGGATTTAAATAAAACACATGAAATTATTTCCACTAAACAAATGCCTCTTAAAACGCTACTGATGGTTAGGCAAATGTGGGAATATGCATTGCGGTATCCAAAAGAGCAAAAGGAAAAACAAATCGCTGAACAATGTGAAAATGTATTTAAGCAGTATCTACCATGGGATTTTGCGACTCTTTTCTCGTGGCATGAAAAGAACGAGGGTAATAATTTAGTTGGCGACATCGTAACTTTCATAGGAGGCGCAAAGAACAGTGAGGATATTAATATTTTCTTCACAAGTGCAACCGAATTCTTAAACTTAAAGGGGAACTCATATGATTGTAGTCGTAGTCAAGAGATTCTTGATCAGACATTCGATTTGTATGCCTATAAAAAACAACCAGCCTTCTGTGAATTTATTAATACTGGAATAAAACATGCAAAAGGATTTGGAACATTTAAAGATACCTTTTTTGTTCTTTTTCTTAAAAGATGGATTCACTTCATTAAAGACCAAGAAGGGAATCAAACCGTATCACAAGAACTGATACATCTATTAAAAGATTCTCCTACCCAAGGAGACCTCTTGCACTCTGTTTATGCAAAAAGTGCTCCATCTTCGCTCGGTGGTACTACCACCGATGAGTTTAATTATCTATTCTCTCATAAAGATGATTTTACTTTTGAACAATTTATTGAGATTCTGCCAACTTTTTTAAATGTCGCAGAAAAAGAAATTAAAGTGTTTGTATTAAATACATTTGAACAAAACAAAAATAATTCTCAACAACTTAACAAACTATGGTTTAGGTTCGCCAACGCAGCATATCATGTCATTTTATACGAAAATGATTTAGATATTCCCAATCCAATATCATGGTTAATGCAAGCGTTTGTTGACTTTGGCATTAACGGTGAATACTTGGAAGAATATAGTATTGAACGATTGGCAGAATTGGGAAATTATAAATTTTCTCAAGTAAATTTTCTATCACTGATTGAACAACGGGTTGCACTAGTTCAAGAGGGAGACTCCAACTTTGAAATTTTGTCAACTGATTTTCAAGTTGACAAATGGGTTTCAAGTGATCAAGATGATAATGTGATTCAACAACTATGCGAACTTATCTTTAAGGGCGAAACATACTTCTCACGTCATCAATTACCGAAACAACTTCCAGATCTTACGCAAGATATTACACCGATTATCAACTACATCCAAAATGTGCTATCCAAAAAATCTGAACCATTGCTAGAAAAACTTTATAACCTTGGTAGAATCCTTTCTTTTTACTCGGATGAAACACAAGAATGGGAACAGATGGTTATGCCCCTTTGCAAAGCGATTTACCAATCAGAAATAGATAAAAGAGATCGTTATGGTATTTACACTTCTTTTCAAAATAGATCTCAAGTTTATGCTTTTAGAATTGGAGAAATCCCTTCGGAAGTAGTTCAACGTAAGGAGTTTGTTGAAAAAAAACTCTTAGTAGGAGAGGTCCCAGTCTACTTAAGGGAATATTGGAAATGGTCTCTTGATTGTGTACAGCGTGACTTTAATCATTTTGCCGATGAAGCGGAGGCTCAGAAATATGAATGATTTAAACTTAAGAGAGGTAATCAAGGACTCCATTAAAACACTATCTGAAATTCAGGGCCGCCTACCACAAAATTCATATTCCCCAAATGCTGCAAATGAAAGACAGTTTATAAATACTTATAACGTATGGGACATTCGATGTAATTTACGGTCAGAACTCTCAGATGCGATCTTTCTTATTGATTGTGTGAAAAAACAATACGACGAACTCCAACGACTTCAAAGATTACATTACAGCCCAATGGAAGATTCGAACAGTTGTGACTCCAACGAACAAAAACATCGCTTCAAGATAGAGCGTACCCTTGCAGTTACCACCTACTTAACTACAACATGGTCTCTTTATGATAAATTATCAAATGTAATTGGACGCTTACTCAGTGGAGATAATGCCTTAAAAAATCCACTATCAAAAGAGAATCCAAAATTAATTGGAACTTTTATTGGATATCAGTCACAGAAGAATGATAAACAAAATGAGAATAAAAAAATTATACACACAATAGGCATTAACAATATCGTAAGTGACTGTTTTGGTGAATATATCTGCTTAAGCTATTCATTACGAAATTGCTTTGTTCACGAAGGGGGAACAATCGGAAAAACTCCGATATTTACAGGAGAACAACTTGATGGAGTGTTTGATATTAGTGAATCTGTAGCAATAGAACTTAACAATGAAATAGAATCTTTATACTCAATAAAAAGTCCTACTATTGCAAAAGCAGGAAATTTAATAGAGCTATTAGATCAATGCCATTACGAAATTAACAAATGCTTTATAGCTCTATTGATGTTTGCCATTGGCGCTTTTCGGATTCAAGTAGGTGCATTTCTATCTATCAATGAAAACCTCCAATTCTATTAATTTGTTAACGGAATTAGATGTTGAGACCAATTTTAAAGAAAACTATACAACAATAGTGTGTCAACTTTTATCGGGAACTTGATAGGTGCCGTGGGGATGTGGTGGGTGCTCCTTATCAAGCAACGGGGGTGCTACGCTAGGGCGACTTGCGGGCGCTAACCATGCCGTCAGCCATTAACCACGGAGTTTATTCCGTCAACCATGCCGTTAGGCTTAACCACGGCGTAGCCGTTAACCATGCGCTCTGCGCATCAACCGCACCATCGGTGCTAACCATGGCGTCAGCCATTAACCGCGGGGCCTTGCTCCGTTACTGCGTCATAGGTGCTTAGCACTTGCCGACGGCGAGGAGGCGGAAGCCGATTTGTTTGAGGGCGGGGTGGTTGAGGAGGTTGCGCGTGTCGAAGAGGAGGGCGGGCTGGCGCATGGAGGCGTAAATCTTTTCCCAGTCGAGGGTTTTGTAGCAGTCCCATTCGGTCATGAGAAGAATGGCATCGGCGCCTGTGGCGGCGAGGTAGGGGTCTGCTTCAAAGGTGACATTGGGGAGGTGCGCGAGGTCTTTGGCGGCATTGGTGAGGGCCTGAGGGTCGGTGATGACGAGCTCGGCGTGTTCTTCGGCAAGGAGGTTGGCAATCGTAAGGGCGGGGGTTTCGCGGGTGTCGCCGGTATTGGCCTTAAAGGCAAAACCAAAGAGGGCAATGCGTTTGCCGGCGAGGGTGTTGAACATGGTGTGGACTGTGCGCTCAACGATGCGACGCTGTTGGGCGTCGTTCATCTCAATGACTTTTTCCCAGTAGTCGGCACATTCATCCAAGCCATAGCTTCGGCAGAGGTAGACGAGGTTGAGCACGTCTTTCTTGAAGCAGGAGCCGCCAAAGCCTGGGCCTGCTTTGAGGAAGTATTTTCCAATGCGGTGGTCGGTGCCGAGGACGTGGGCAACCTCATCGATGTCGGCGCCGGTTTCTTCGCAGAGGGCGGAGAAGGCATTGATGGAGGAGATGCGTTGGGCCAACATCGCATTGGCGGCGAGTTTGGAGAGTTCGCTGGACCAGACATTGGTCGTGATAATGCGTTCGCGTGGCACCCAGGGTGTGTAGATCTCAACGAGGCTCTCGATGGCAGCAAGACCTTGTTCATCTTGTGGGCCACCGATGAGGACGCGGTCGGGATGGAGGAGGTCTTGAATGGCTGTGCCTTCGGCAAGGAACTCAGGGTTTGAGAGGATGATGAAGGTGTGTTCGTGGTGGGTGTGCAGTACGGCGGCCATCGCATCAGCGGTGCGTACGGGCAGGGTGGATTTTTCCACCACAATCTTATCTCCATTTGCCTCTTGAGAGATCATGCGAGCCGCCGCCTCCCAATATTGTAAATCGGAGGCATACCCTGCGCCGGCGCCAAAGGTTTTCGTGGGGGTGTTTACGCAAACAAAGAGGGTGTCGCATTCGCGGATGGCAGCAGCAATGTCGGTGGTGAAGAAGAGGTTTTTTCCGCGACAGGCCTCTACGATTTCTTTTAAGCCAGGTTCGTAGATGGGGAGATTGTCGGAATTCCATGCCGCAATGCGGTCGGGGTTGAAGTCGGCCACGATGATTTTGCGGTCGGGATGTTGTTGGGCAATTACCGCCATTGTAGGTCCACCGATATAGCCTGCACCGATACATGCGATATTGCGATTCATTGAACATTCCTTTCCGCTAAGATGAATGAGCGTTATTGTAGCATATTTGCAGCTGGGGCGTGTGGATTTGAAAAGGATGCAGGGTGACAGCGCATCCGGGTGGGAGAAGGATGTCACCTGACGCCGCAGGTGACCGCAGCACGCTTATGCAGGACTGCCAGTGTGAGGTGGGAAAAAGGGTGCAGGGCGAATGAGCCGCCCTACGGAATCACGCTTAGGGGGTGGCTACGCCACAGGACTGTCAGGATTCTTATGCAGGGCGACGCAGCGCGCCCGGATGGGAAAGGGATGCAGGGTGACGGCGCGCCCTGCCGCAGCACTTGTAAGGGGCGGGAGACATGACGGCGCACGAAGCGGTCTTTCTGCTTCGGGTACTTTACAGATAGGTGGGTTTATGGTATCGTTATAGACGAAGTAAGTGGAGTATTTCCTATGGCAGAGACAAAACAGCCGCTTTATTTGAGTTCGTTTTTCAATGAGTCTGATATTATCATTGAACAGACGGTTCCTTCGAATTTTAATTTGATTCATCGTTTGACCAGTTTATTGGTGGAGCGTCATCTTCCCGGGACGAATGTGGAGTCCATCGTGGATATGGTGTTGCGTCGTGAGCGCGTGGCACACACGATTGTTGGGGATGGGGTGATGTTGCCGCATGCGCGCATTGAGGGTTTGGCGCGGCCGTATTTGGCATTGGGGATTTATCCGGCAGGGATTCCTTCGCCGGAGAGCTCGGTGCCGGTGAAGTTGGTGTTCCTCTTATTGGTGCCGGAGAAGGAGCCGGCGCGTTATTTGCAGATTTTGCGCGCGATTGCGAATTTGTTGCGTGATGCATGTGCAGTGGAGCGTTTGGCGATGTTGGAATCGCCAGAGGCGGTGATGCAGGCATTGCGTCGGAGCGAGTTGAAATTGCCGGACTACATCTGCGCAGGTGATTTGATGGAGTCGAAGGTGGAGTCGCTGCATATGGGCTCGCCTTTGTCGGAAGCATTTGATGCGTTTATGTTGCGTGGGATCCAGGAGTTGCCGATTGTGGATGACGAGGGGCACTTGGTTGGCGCGATTGATACGCGTGCGCTCTTGGGGAGTTTCATTCCCACGGGGCTGCGTAAGCTTTTCCCGAAGATGCAGGGTAATTTGACGGATACGATGGAGGCGCTTTCGGAACGCTTGCGCGAGACTTCTCGTATTCGTGTGTGCGAGGCGATGAATGACAATATTTGTACGTGCCAGGTGGATACGCCTGCGCGTGAGATTGCCGCAGACCTTGCTGAAAATAATGCAACGGTGTCCTATGTGCTTGATGCGGAACGTCATTTGATTGGCGCGATTCCGTTGAGCCTCTTTTTCCGTCGCATTCTCAAAGACTAATCGCCTATGGGCAAAATTAAAGAAGTTCTGCCTGGACTTGTGGATTTGCAGTATCGCGGCCGCAAGTCGTGGCAGTGGTTGCGCTTTTGGGTTCCGGCGGAGGGCGAAACGCTTCATACGGGACGTACGGTCTTCATCTGTGCTGTGGTTGGCATCGTGGTGGGGCTGATGTCAATCTGGTTCTTCTCCATGATTGAGTGGGTGAAGGTGTATGGTTTGGAGTCCTTTGCGCACTATTTTCCGCCGCCTGCGGATGGTGAATTGGCAATCGCGCATCCTTTGGATATTCGCTACACGCTCCTGAATCGTATGTGGGGTGGTGGCGAAGTGTGCGGGGTATACATTCCGTTCTTGGGGACCATCTTTGCAGGGTTGATTCGCTTTTTGCTTCCGGGTTTGGGTGCGCTTTTGGCTTGTTTGGTGGCGCGACGCTTTGCGCCGTCGGCGAGTGGCCACGGCACGGATACGGTGATTGGGGCGTATCATCACTCTGCGACGGATTTGCCGATTGCGGTGGCGCCGGTGAAGGTGATCGCGTCGTCTTTGGTGATTGGCTCGGGTGGTTCGGCAGGAGCTGAAGGCCCTGTGACGCAGATTGGCGCGGTGTGTGGCACTGCGGTGGCGCGTCTCTTCAAATTAACTCCTTACGAACGCCGCATTTTGCTTGCGGCAGGTATGGCGGCGGGCATAGGAGCGATTTTTAGAGCACCGATGGCGGGGGCACTCTTTGCGGCGGAGATTTTTTATCGCGGTTTTGATTTAGAGGGTGATGTTTTGATTCCCTCGATGGTCGCCTCAACGATTTCCTACATGACCTTCGCGTGCGTCTTCGGGTGGGATCCTGTTTTTTACACGCCGCAGGAATTCTTTAATTCACCGATTAAATTTGTGTGTTACACACTGCTTGCTTTCATTATTGCGGCGGCGGTGCGCTTTAACATCCTCTTCTTCCGTCAGACGGAGATTGCCTTCCATCGTTTAAAGGTGAGGCCGTGGCAGAAACCGCTCATTGGCGGTTTGATGGTGGGCGCATTGGGGCTTTTCTTCCCGCAGATTCTCTCCTCTGGGTATGGTTACATCCAGCAAACCTTACAGGGCAACCAGGCGGTATTGGACTCGCCTTACTTTGGTGGGCATATTGTGTTGTTGCTCTTGGGCCTTGGGATTCTGAAGGCGATCGCCACCTCGTTCAGCGTGGGCTCGGGCGGTTCGGGAGGTATGTTGGGCCCGGCGCTTTTCAGTGGCGCGATGTATGGTGCGAGCGTGGGGGCTTTGTTTGATTGGCTCTTCCCAGATTTGCAGATTAGCATTGCGAACTGTGCAATGATTGGCATGGCGGGTTATCTTACGGCAGCGGTGCGTACGCCACTGGCGGCAATTTTGATGGTGAGTGAATTCACGGGCAACCACAATCTGCTCCTGCCAGCGATGTGGGTCTGCGGCTTCTCTTTCTTAATGACGCCCGGGTGGACGCTCTACAAGAGCCAACGCCGTGACCGCGACTCTTCGCCGGTGCATCAAGTGCGACACAGTTCGATTCTCCATGCATCAGCGGTGCGCGTGCGGGCAGTCTCGCGTGCAAAACGCCCCAAAAAATCTTAATGTTTCACGCTCGCGAAGAGGCGCTTAAGGGGCCGGTTCGCTGGGTTTATTTCCTTCAATTTTAACTAATCTAATTATGTCTGACGAATCTACACTTCCAGAAGAACTCGCTGAGGAAATTCGCACCCGTGTATTTGGCGAGGGATTTATCCGTCTTACGCAGTCATTAACCCGTGATGGCGCGCCCTTCCGGATTTCGTTGCGTCCCGTACGCCTCAAAGGTGAGGTGTTTATGCAAGCAGAGATGTGTGACAATGGGCGCACGCAGGTCCGTAACCTCTCTGATAATGCGGCAAGGAAGGGGTTGGAAGATATTCTGCGCCAACCCGGCAAGCGCGATTTGCACGTGATTAGTACAGCGGGCGATTTGCATATCCGCGTGACGAAGAAGGGTAAACCGCTCGTGTCGCGCGGCAAGCCGAAGGTTGCTACGGGTGCTGAGGCTCCGATTATTCAGGATGGACATGACCATGTAAAGAAGCAACCCCTCACCTCGTTTGACGCAGTGCCGCTTTTGCGCGTGTTGGGGTTGGCCGATAACCGTGGGCAGATTAAGCCCTCGATGCGTGGCAAGTATGATCAGGTGAATGCCCTTTTGCGTGCGGTTGAACCCCTCTTGCCGACCACGGCACCAACGCAGTTCTCCGTGGTAGACTGTGGGTGTGGCAAGGCGTATTTGACGTTGGCCCTGCATCGCTATTTGGTCTGCGCGAAGGGGTGGCGCAATGTACGCATCCTCGGCATTGATAAGAATGAATCGGTGATTGCCTCGGCGCGTGAGATGGCGGATGCATTGGGCATCGGTGATGAAGTCACCTTCCAGGTCAGCATGATTGAGTCTGCGGAGTTCCCGAAAGAGCCCGATTTGGTGATGAGTTTGCATGCGTGCGATACGGCGACGGATGATGCCTTAATCGCCGCAGTGAAGACAAAGGCGGCAGGCATCCTCTGCGTGCCGTGTTGCCAACACGAATTGCACCACGCCTTAGAGGGTGGCGATGCGATGCGCGCGGTCTTGCGTCATGGGATCTTGCGCGAACGTTTGGCCGATCTCTTAACCGACACTTTCCGTGCGCAGGTTCTGCGTATTTGCGGTTATCGTGCCCGCGTGATGGAATTTGTCTCCGCAGAGGCAACTGGGCGTAATATCCTCATTCGTGCCGAAAAGGGTGTGCGCCCCGGGCTCGGGGAGGCGGTGGCAGAATACGAAAAACTTTGCGATTTCTGGGGTGTAGAGCCCTATCTTGGCAAAGCACTCGCCCCGCGCCAACAAGATTAAGGCGCTGTCTACGGCGTAATGCAGCGCGAGGGCATTCTTTGAAATACGCGCATGGTCGCAGAGAGAAAGCGTATACTGTTCCCGTTAATTCGGCGAAATGATTTTTAAGAATGTAAATTTAACGAAAGGAATTCTCAAATGAAATTGATCGCCTCCCTCTGTGCTGCAGTCGCCGCTTGTGTGATGATGGCCTCCGAAAAGCCCGCCATTGAAGGTGCCGAACTCGGTAAATGGACGATGGACGTTGCTGCCGCAAAGACGCTCGCAAAGGAAACGGGCAAGCCGCTCTTCTATAACTTCACGGGTAGCGACTGGTGCGGTTGGTGTCAGCTCATGGATAAGAAGGTCTTCTCTCAAGAAGCTTGGCAGGCTTATGCGGCTGAAAATTTGGTGTTGGTCTGGATTGACTTCCCGCGCAAGAAGGAGCACATGCCCGCAGGAATGCTCGAACGCAATGATGCGCTCGCCAAGCAGTACAAGGTGGAAGGTTATCCTACCTACATCATCCTCGCTCCCGATGGTGAGACGGTAATCGGCGAACTCGGTGCAGAAACCGAAGGTGGCCCGGAAACCTTTGTCCGCAGCGTACAGCGCGTGCTTCTGATTTCGAAGATGGAAACACTCCTCTCTGCAGAGGACTATGCCGCATGGCAGGCTTTGACTGAAGAACGCAAAGCCCTCGAAACGAAGGTCGCGAAGTGGCAGGAGAAGGCGCGTAAGGAAGCAGAAGCTTTCCAGGTGGCCTTTAAGGAACTCGCCGCAAAGCGTAATGCACTCTTGGATAAGGCTGTCGAAGCTGAGAAGAAGTAAGCGACAGCCCTTCTGTGTAAAAGTAAAACCGCACGCTGAGGGCGTGCGGTTTTATTTTTAGGAGGCGGTTATGCAGGGCGATGCCGCCCCTGCCGCACCACGCTGAGGGCGGCTAACGCCGCAGGTCGATGGGGAGGGATGCCACGGCGCGGAGGAGGGGGACGTGGTGGGGGCTACTTCGCCCCCACACCCTTCAGGCAGGACTGAGTCCTGCACGCTGCGCATCCTACGGATGCTTTTACGGTGCTCACGGGAGGATGGTCGTTGTTTTTTGGTTGCATGTAGAAGTGAAATAAGGTATTCTATAGGTAGAAAGATTGTGTTATGACATCAATGCGATACATCCTTTTCTTCTCTATGATGCTTGCAGGTTCGTTGCAAGCACAGAATTGGCTTTCCCTCTCTAAAGATGCGACAGGTAATCCCGTCCAGTACACCTTTTTAGAGAAGGGGACGACGATGGCGGATGGCACGAAGCAGGTCTCTTTGCCGTCTACAGATGCTCCTGGTTGGTCGGTCTTTAATGCGCCATCTAAGGCATTAGAGGCGACGCAGCCCTATGAGATTTCTGTCGAAGATAAGACGAAAGGTGAGCTGCGATTTAGTGAGCGCCTTGATAACAAGCAGACCTTTTTGGCGCTCGGCATTAGCCAAGATGCTAATGATACGACTCAAAATCCTGTGGCGATGACGCCCACAGCGAACAATAAGATTCGTGTGGATTCGGTGTATGCAAAGGTGCGCTTTGTTGAGTGTGCCGAAGTGCCAGATATCACGATGCTGAAGGAGATGTATCCTTCTTACGATGAGAGCCCGAGTGTATTGGGTGATTCGGCAGTGTCGGTGGCGGCGAAGTTAGGGGTTTTTGTGGATGCTTTTGGTCGCTTCCAAGTGGCGCGCATGAGCGCAGATGCGATTGGAACGGGCGAACCTGAAGATTATGCCTTTGAATTTGTTGAATCAAAGTACACCTATTCGGAAGTGGATGCGAACTGCGATGATGTGACGATTCGCATTGAATTCCGCACGTATTGTGAAGATGGCGATACATTTGGCCGTCGCGCATTTCGTATTTACGCGCAGGGTGAGGCTGCGGATGGGACGCCCCAAGAGAAGTGCTTGACGGAAGGTCTCGGCTATCCGTGGTTGATTAATGAAGACGGCAATTACCAGTTTGACTTCTCCAAGTTAGGGGAAGGTGAGTGGTTTTATGCGTTGGATAGCGGTGTGATTTTCACGGGCGCGAATACATTGGATGCTTCATCGTTGGACACTTTGAATCGCTTGGCGGTTTCTGCAACTGCGGGTGGCTTCTATTCTGCGTGGATGGAAATGGCGGAGTTCGTGGATCACAAGGAGCTCGCTACGTATGAAACGGCACAGTTTACCTCGTATGTTGCGACGACGAATATGGCGCTGCACAATCTCTACACCGATTGGGCGACCAAGTACAACGTGGATTTGACGGACTACTTGGTGAAGAAGACCGAGGGTGTCGCGCTCTTCTCGGCAACCACTGCTGCGGATACAGAGAGAGCCTTTGATGCGTTCTTGCTCTACATGGATCCGAAGACAAATGAGCCCCTGCGTTTGACCGTGACGGGCATCGTCCCCGAGGGCGACACCCTTTCCTTCACGGTCACTGGACCTGAAGGGTGCGATCTGCGCGAAGCGGCTACCCGTGCAGCACGCTTGTGCATTCGTCGCGCGGCAGACTTGGCCTCGCTTGCCACTGCAGAGGCGAAGGAATACGATATTGCTTTCTCGGCAGATGGCACCTCGGCCTCTTTCGCATTGCCTAAACTTGAAGCGGAAACTGAACTGCCCTTCTTGCAGGCAACGCTTGTCCCCGTGGCAGATGTTGAATGAGTCACAACACAGAGAACCGCGTTTGAATGCAAAAAGCTTAAACTTTTTGCGGGAAAACGCGGCTTTTCTTTGCCTTTCGTATTGATTTAATGTATAATTTCACGCTGATTTCAAGGAGTTTATAGAAATGAGCGCAACAATTGAAGAAATTCGGCACAGTGCGGCCCACCTCGTGGCCTCCGCCGTCTGTTCGTTGTTTGATAATGTAAAAATTGACATCGGTCCGGCTACGGATGATGGTTTTTATTACGATTTTGATTTGGAACATCGCCTGAGTGCGGAAGATTTTCCGGCAATTGAAAAGGCGGTTCGGAAGTTGATTGATGCGAAGTTGCCCTTCGTGCGTGAAGAAGTGACACGCGAACAGGCGACGGAAATCTTTAAGGATCAGCCTTACAAATTGGACCGTTTGGCCGATATTCCTGAAGGGGAAACGGTCTCGATTTATCGCACAGGTGATTACGTGGATCTCTGCCGTGGCCCTCATGTGGAGCACAGCGGGTGCATTGGTGCGGTGAAGTTGATGAGTGTGGCCGGCAGCTACTATCGCGGTAACGAAAAGAATAAGATGCTTCAGCGTCTCTATGGTATCGCGGCCACCTCGCAGAAGGAACTTGATGCGATTATCAACCGCATTGAAGAGGCCAAAAAGCGCGACCATCGTAAACTCGGTAAAGAATTGGAACTCTTTACGATTACCGAAAGCGTGGGTCCTGGTTTGGCACATTGGTTGCCCAAGGGTGCACGCGTTCGCGTGGCGATTGAAGACTATTGGCGCAAGGAACACTTCCGTCACGGCTATGAAATGCTCTTCACGCCGCACATTGGCCGCGCCAACCTCTGGCAGACCTCTGGTCACCTCGGCTTCTATAAGGATGGTATGTTCCCCCCGATGAACGTCACCGAGGGCGAAGGCGACAAGGCTGTGCAGGAAACGTACTATGTTAAGCCGATGAACTGCCCCTTCCACATCCAGGCTTATTTGGCGAAGAAGTACAGCTATCGCGATTTGCCGTTGCGTTGGGCAGAACTCGGCACCGTGTATCGTTACGAGAAGGACGGCGTGCGCCATGGCCTCTTCCGTGTGCGTGGCTTTACGCAGGACGATGCACACATCTTCTGCGCACCGGAGAAGATTGAAGACGAAATTCGCTTTACGGTGAAGTTCTGCTTGCACATTTTGCACCGTTTCGGCTTTAAGGATATCACCGCTTACCTCTCCACGCGTCCCGAAAAGGCCGTGGGCGACCCCGAAAAGTGGGAACAGGCCACCGCGTCGTTGCGCTCGGCACTCGAAGCCGAAGGCATGCACTACGAAGTGGATGAAGGCGGTGGCGCATTCTATGGTCCGAAAATTGACATGAAGATCAAGGATGCCCTCGGCCGTGAATGGCAGCTCGGTACGATTCAGTTCGACTTCAATCTCCCCGAACGCTTTGATTTGACCTACGTCGGTGAAGATGGTAAGGAACACCGTCCCTACATGGTGCACCGCGCATTGCTCGGTTCACTCGAACGCTTCTTCGGCATCTTGATTGAACACTATGCTGGCGCCTTCCCTGTGTGGTTGGCACCCGTGCAAGCGAAAGTGCTGCCCATCACGGATGCACAGCTCCCCATGGCGAAGGACGTGCTCGCGAAGTTGCAGGCGGCTGATGTTCGCGTGGAAATCGACCCCTCCAGTGATAAGGTGGGCGCAAAGATCCGCAAGGCGACCCTCGCAAAGATTCCGTACATGCTCGTCATTGGTGGCCGCGAAGCCGAAGCAGGCGTTGTGGCCGTGCGTAGCCGCGAAAAGGGCGACCTTGGCACCATGACCCCCGAAGCCTTTATTGAGATGATTCGTCAAGAAACATCTCAGAACTGAAAACAACAACCCTAACAGGAGAGATTCACTTGGCCTTCCCCCAAGACCGTCAGGAACAGAACGGACGTAAGACAAATAGCTTCGTCCGCACCAATTACAAAATCCGCGTGCCGGAAGTTCGCGTGGTTGATTCCACCGGCAAGATGCTCGGCGTCATGCCGACACGCAAAGCGCAAGCCCTCGCTGAGGCACAGGGACTTGACCTCGTTGAAATTACGCCCGGCGCTCAACCGCCTGTGTGTAAGTTAATGGACTACGGCAAGTTCCGCTATGAGGAAAGCCTCAAGCAGAAGCAGGCCCGTAAGAATGCTAAGGCGACGCAGGTCAAGGAAATCAAGTTCCACGCCGCGACGGATGTCGGTGACGTGACCCGTAAGGTCAAGGAAATCCTCGGCTTCATTGAACAAGGCAACAAGGTTAAGGTCTCGTTGATGTTTCGCGGACGTGAAAACGCACACCGTGAACTCGGCCAGGAGATGATTGATAACGTGATCAATCTCTGCGGCGAAAAAGTTCAGGTGGAGCAGGCTCCCAAATTGCTCGGCCGTACGCTCAGCTGTATGCTCGCGCCGAAGTCTGTGAAGGGTGGCAAGAAGGCGGCTCCCGCTGCTGAACAGCCCCAGCAGGCGCCTGCACCTCGTCCCGCAACTGGCCTTAGCCCGACTCGCTCCTAAGGCATGAAGCGACTTGTCTTTGTCGGGCCTGGACGTATCGGCGAAGCCGTACGCGCCAGCTTTGAATCGGAAGACTACACCATTACCGTGCTCTCTCGTCGAGAGTACGGTGATTTTTTATCGCCTGCGTTCGCCCCCGAGGCGGCTGTTGCCACGCTTACCGCGTGCGATGCGGTCATCTTTTTTGCGGGCTTATTTGAGCTCAATGCACCTGAAGCGCGCATGGAGCAGGCGAATTGTGGTGCGATTCGGCGATTGGCAGAAGCGGTTCACGCCCGCTTCCCGCAGGCTCAGGTAATTACCTTCCTTGATGCGCGCATCCACCGTGCTCTGGAGTCTCTGCCAGAGGCTGTGCGCGCCTATGTCAAGTCCAAGCAAACCCTTGCCCGCTGGACGCTTGAAGCGGCCAGCGACTGGGGAAAAAGCACGGGTGCGCGAGTCAATGCCATTGCGCCAGGGCCTGTTTTACCGCCGCCCAATAAGCAACACTCCGAGAAGGCGGGGGACTGCTTAACGCCCCGCCCAACGCCTGCAGATATTGCCACGGCGCTGAAATTCCTGCTCCATATGCCCTCGGTGACAGGGCAGGTGCTCTATGTTGCCGCGGGGCAACAATTGCTTTAAGGGCGAAAGCCGCGCGTCATGAAGGTGGAAACGCCCGCTTTTTGCGTTGAAAAACGTCAAAATGGCGAGATTTCTCTCTTAGATTACGCGACAGGCGCGCGTAGATTTTGGTACAATGTGTACAAATTACTTTGTGAAACGCTAATGAGACGGGAGCGAGCATGAAAGAAGTCGGCGTTGGAATTGTCGGATTCGGTACGGTAGGTGCCGGTGTCGCAGAGGGACTTTTGAATGGAATGGCTTTGATTTCCCGCCGTTGCGGTGTGAATGTGGCACTGCGCGGAGTTGCGGATTTGGATATTACGACCGACCGTGGGGTAAAGGTTCCGCAAGAATTACTTTCCACTGATGCATTGGCCCTGACCACACGCGATGACATTGACATCGTGGTGGAATTGATTGGTGGCACGGGCATCGCCTACACGGTGGTGAAAACCGCCCTTGAAAAGGGCAAGTCGGTGGTCACCGCGAATAAGAAACTTTTGGCAGAAAAGGGCGCAGAACTCTTCGCCTTGGCCCGTGAAAAGGGCGTGGATCTCTACTTTGGCGCAAGCGTGGGGGGCGGTATTCCGATTATTCGCTCGCTGCGTGATGGTTTGGTGGCCAATGATATCAAGGCTGCCTACGGCATTCTCAATGGCACTTGCAACTACATCCTCACGCGAATGGCACGTGAAGGTGCAGACTTTGACGCCGTCTTGGCCGATGCTCAGCGTTTGGGTTACGCAGAAGCGAATCCCTCTCTGGATATCGACGGCTTTGACACCGCTCACAAGATTTGCATTCTCGCCTCGCTCTCTTACGGCGTAAGCGTGCCGCTTGATAAAGTTCAGGTGGAAGGTATCCGCGGGCTTGACCTCGTGGATGTGAAGTACGCTGATGAATTGGGCTACGTCATCAAGTTGTTGGCCGTGTGCAAGGCACATGATGGCAAACTTGAAGTGCGCGTCAATCCGACGTTGGTGCCGAAGAAGCACATGCTCGCCTCGGTGAGCGATGTCTTTAATGCGGTGCTCGTGGATGGCTCGATGACGGGCGACACGCTCTACTACGGTCGCGGCGCAGGTCGCGCCGCCACAGCCAGTGCAGTGATTTCCGATATCGTTTCGGTCGCGCGTCACGTGGCTTCTGGAGTGCCGCGTGAAGCAGAACCGCTTCCCGTAATCGACGAAAGCCCGCTCGAACTCTTGCCCGTGGAAGCCTGCACCAGCCGTTACTACGTGCGCTTGATGGTGAAGGATGCTTGTGGCATGGTGGGACGTTTCGCGACCATCCTCGGCGATCACGGCGTGAGCATTTTCGCAGCCAGCCAGCATGAGCCGACTGAAGAACAGCGCGCAGCGGGTTATGTGCCCGTCGTCATTCTTACCCAGCCTGCACATGCGGGTGATTTGAATGCCGCGCTCTCTGAAATTCACGCTGCAGGTATCGTGCAAGCCATGCCGCGTAGCCTCTGCATCTTCTAAGTGATGCGGCGCGCAAATGGCGAAAAACAGGTTTAATTAAGTCCCTGATAAGGAACATAACACAGATGAAAGTTTGTAAATTTGGTGGCTCTTCTGTCGCAGATGATATTCAAATCCAAAAGATTTTTGATATTGTTTCCTCCGACCCCGACCGCAAGATTGTCGTGGTCTCTGCTCCCGGTAAGCGTAATAAAAATGACACGAAGGTAACAGACCTGCTCATTGAGTGCGCGGGTCGTTGCATCACCGATCGCGACCACACGGAGGTGTTGGACGCAATTGTAGAACGTTATGCCGTGATTCAGCGTGGCTTTGATTTGGATGACGAAGTTATCGCAGAAATTCGTGCAGACCTTGAAGCGCGTATCGCTAATCGTGACCCCTCGGATGCCGCTCGCTTCATGGATGCCATGAAGGCGGCAGGTGAAGATAACTCCGCACGCATCGTGGCGGCCGTCTTCCGTAAGAAGGGCGTGGCAGCAGAATATGTGAATCCGAAGACCGCAGGCTTGTTGATGTCGGATGACTTCGGTAACGCCCAGGTGTTGCCCGAATCGTATGACCTCTTGGCTCAGGCCATGCGGAATCGCAACTACGTCCAGATTTTCCCTGGCTTCTTCGGTTACACCCGTTCGGGTGATGTGGCCACCTTCCCGCGTGGCGGTTCGGATATTACTGGTTCGATCCTCGCTGCGGCAGTGAAGGCTTCGGTGTACGAAAACTTCACGGATGTCGACGCCGTCTACCCCGTGGATCCGCGCTTGGTGCCGGAAGTCTCTGTGGGCATTCCTGAGATGACCTACCGTGAAATGCGCGAACTCTCCTACGCTGGCTTCGGCGTCTTCCAGGATGAGGCCATTATTCCCGCCGTTCGCGCCGCCATTCCGATTAACATTCGCAATACCAACCGCCCCGAAGCGCCGGGCACCATGGTGGTTCACCACCGTCGCGCACGTCAGGGCTCGGTCGTGGGTATCGCTTCTTCCACCGGTTTCTGCACGCTTTACATCGACAAGTACATGATGAATCGCGAGGTGGGCTTTGGGCGTAAGTTGCTTCAAATCCTCGAAGAGGAGGGCATCTCTTACGAACACATGCCTTCTGGCATCGATAATGTGTCGGTTGTCTTCCGTGAAGAGGGTTTCACCCCTGAGGTGGAAGGCCGCGTCCGTGACCACATCATGCGCGATCTCCAACCCGATAATCTGCAGATTGAACGCGGTACGGCGTTGATCATGATCGTGGGCGAGGGCCTTTACTACACGCCGGGCATGGCCGCTCATGCGACGCTCGCGCTCTTCCGCGAAGGTATCTCCATCGATATGATGAACCAGGGCTCCTCCGAAATCTCCATGATGTTCGGCGTTCAGAGCTCGCAACGTGAAAAGGCCGTGAGAGCACTCTATCACGCCTTCTTCAAGGGTTAATCAAACGCGCAATTGCGCGTTGAACAGAGGGCGTCTCTGCAAGAGGGACGTCCTTCTTTTTGAGTCAATTGAGAAGGGCCACACTTCGGCCGATTTTCGCCGTGGGTCCAACGGCACTTAAGGGGGCAAATATGCGGATTCTTTTGGTTGGTGATATTGTGGGTTCGCCGGGGCGGGCTTGTTTTAAGCGCGTGGCGCGTCAATTATTGGAGAGCGGCGAGGTTCATGCGATTATTGCCAATGCTGAAAATGCGGCGGCAGGCAGCGGAATTACCCTTCCTGTGGCGAAGGAACTCTTTGATGCGGGTGCGACTTTGATGACTTTGGGCGATCACACGTGGGGCCAGAGAGGGTTTGATGCGCAGATTGGCTGCGACAAACGCATTGTGCGCCCTGCGAATTTCCCTGAGTCGGTCCCTGGCGCGACCACTGCGATTGCCGAGACTGCATTGGGGCCGATTGCCGTGGTGTCTGTTTTGGGCCAAGTCTTTATGACGCAGTGTGACAATCCCTTCCGTGCGGTAGATCGCGTGTTGGCGACAATCCCTGCGACGATCCCCGTCTTCGTGGATGTGCACGCTGAGGCGACGAGTGAGAAGATCGCGATGGGCTATTGGTTGGATGGCCGCGTGGCTTGCGTCTTTGGCACGCACACCCATGTGCAGACGAGTGATGCGACCTTGTTGGCGAAGGGCACGGCGTACATTACCGATGTGGGCATGACGGGTCCGCTGCATTCGGTGATCGGACGCCAAATTGAGCCTGTGTTAAAGAAGTTTACCACGGGTATCCCTGCGCGCTTTGAGGTGGCTTCTGGCGCAACGAAACTGGAAGGTGCCATTGTCGACTTACCGCGTGGCGCGCGTTTCCCCACTGCAATCACCGCCGTTCGCTATACCTTCGATGACTGATTCTCTGCCGATGTGGGCGCTTGAAGTGATGATGGCCTGTGCCAGAAGCGCGGGTCATAAGGCGTTCATGTCGGAGATTGAGGCGGCGATGAATGACCGTCTCTTTGAGGCGGTCGGCGATGAAGCATGGTATGGTCACTTCCCACCGTACTTTCGCGTCCACGCCAGAGAGTTGACCCTGCCCGAAACGTGGGAGCCGCTCTCTGAGGCAGAGATTTCCGCTATCTTTGAAGCGGGTGGAAGTGGCCTTGCGCGCATCTTTTCTTCTTACGAACCGCGTGCAGGGCAGGTGGCGATGGCTTTGGAGGTGGCGCGTGCCCTCAATGGACGCACCCATCTCTTGGCTGAGGCCGGAACGGGCGTGGGTAAGAGTTTGGCTTACTTAATCCCCTGCGCCTTGTGGGCGATTCGCAATAACCTGCCGATTGTCATCTCCACCAATACGCGCAATTTGCAGTCGCAGCTCCTCTCAAAAGACCTTCCCCTCGTAGCCAGATGCCTTGCGGGCACTTCGGCTCAAGGCCGCGCACTCAATGCGGTGGTATTGAAGGGGCGTGGCAATTACCTCTGCCTAAAACATTTTGGTGCCTTTGTGGAGGGCGGCTTTGAACGCCTTTCCGAACAAGAAGCCGTGCTCTTCGCTGATTTTGTGGCGTGGGCTGCGAAGACGACCGATGGCGATATGGATGCTTTTCGCCCCAAACACACGCGCGGGGATATGACCTTTATCCGCACCTTTGGGTGTCACTCAAGTTCTTGCACAGGAAAAACGTGCCGTTTTTACAAACGTTGTTTCTTGCAACAAGCCCGTCAAGCGGCACTTTCTGCGGATTTAATTATCGCTAATCATGCCCTGGTCTTTGCGGAATTAGCCAATCCTGGTACATTGTTGCCCCCGCACGCGCAGATTGTCTTTGATGAAGCGCACAATTTGGAGAATGCGGCCACCTCTGCGCTCTCGGGTGAAATCTCGCCTATTACGCTTTACGAACTCTGCCAGAGGTTGGCGCCCAGTAAGGGACGCGAGGCGAGCAGTCTCTTTCAGCAAATCAAAACGGACTTTATCGATAAGGCGCTTAAGGATACCGCCGAGATTGCCCGCGTGACGGATATGTTGACCACGTTGCGCAAACATGGCTTGACGCTCTCGTTGGGAGGGAAGAGTCTCTTCACCACCCTCTCGCAATTCTTTACGCAAACGCCAGAGAGCACCATCCGTTATCGTTCGGTCCCTGATGATACCTTGCCGAAAACCGCCGCTGGCCAACCCCAATTGCGTCGTGAGGTCGCCCTCGGAAGTAGCGCCTTTCGCAGCGCAGAGACCTTCGTGCCCGAGGCAGAGATCGCAGAGGGCGCAGAACGTGTCATGCGCACGTTGGGCGATGCCGGGGTGATGTTAGAACGTTTTCAGGGCGAAATTGTGCGCTATGCGCCAGCCGAAGGTGAAGAGAATCCATACGAAGATGTCCTCGCCGCAATTAAGACTACGCGTGACCTCTTGGATGCCTTCGGCAATGAATTAGATGGGCTACTGCGTGGTGATGACCCCGGACGCGTCTATTGGATGACGCGCCTCGCGCCCGAGGAACACGGCGTTATCTTGACCGCCGCTCCCTTGGATGTCTCAATCCAACTCAATCGTCTGCTTTACGACCACAAAGAGTCGGTCATTTTCTCCTCTGCCACCTTGCAAATTCGCAATGACTTTGGCCACGTACGCCATCGTCTGGGTTTAAATTTAATCCAACAGCCCGAGCGCATTCGTGAATTTGTTGCCGAGAGTCCCTTTGATTACCCGAAGCAGTGTTGCATGGCCGTGCCAGACTACCTGCCGGATATTACTAAAAAAGAAGAGTATATCCTTGAACTCTCGCGGTTGATGTTCCAATTATTCATCACGGCTAATGGGCGCTCGCTTGCGCTCTTCACCTCTTATGAGATGCTAAAAGCCTGTGCAGAGACCTTGGAGCCGCACCTGAAGGCGCGCGGGATTGATCTTTTGGCGCAGTCTGCCACGCTCAGCCGCGATGCGATGACCGAAGCGTTTCGTGAACAAAAACGCCCCACCGTGTTGCTCGGTACACAGAGTTTTTGGGAGGGCGTAGATGTGATTGGGGATGCGTTGAGTTGCGTCATCATTGCACGTCTGCCCTTTGAAACGGTGGGCGACCCGCTCTTTAAGGCACGTTGCGAACAAATTGAAAGGGCAGGGCACTCCTCCTTTGCCGAACTCTCCGTGCCGCAAGCCGTCATTAAATTCAGGCAGGGATTTGGCCGCCTCATTAGAAGCCGTTCAGATAAAGGCATGGTTGTGGTGGCCGATACGCGCATCTTGCGAAAAAACTACGGCACCATCTTCGCCAATTCCCTCCCTGTAAAAGTAGAATCCTACGCCAACCGCCCCTCCTTGGTCGCCCGCCTAAAATCCATTTTGTAAATGTCCCACGGCCGCAGTGGGCCGTGGCCACGATAAATACCGTCTTCTAATTACCCGCAGCCCATCTTCACTGCCCCTCAAGGGCTCTCTCCTCGGCGCTTCTCTGCCGCAGGTCTTTTGGCGTTCAGCCCACGCTCCGATTCAACTCTATTGAAATGCTCAGAGAATTTCACTGAAATTCTAAAAGTATTTCACTGATTTCATTTCTTCGGCCCTTCGTACTATTTTCTAGAATTTTCTAAATAGGGCTAAAAAGTCCCCGCCCAAAAATTGTACTATTTAAGATTTCTTCCCGAGAGGAAATTTCCCCTTCAAATAATTGGCCCCTCAAAAAATCGTACTGTTTAAATTTTGCATGAATAGTACAGATTGTACTGATTTTAAGCTTAAAATTGCCGACCATAAAATATTCAAGATAAGTTATTGTAAATGAATAAGTTACGGCTCGGCAAATATAGTACGGAATAATGAAGAAGTGAAATCACTAGTTTTATAGTGGCTAGTGGTATTCCTTATGGCGACTCTTTATGTAATTAATTGTCAATTTACACATGGCAAAAGTTAATATAAAAAAAAGCGTAGGTATAATAACATCAAGACCAGGAAGGAGTGTATACATCATTAACAAAAAGTGTGATAAAAACATAGGACAAAAGAAAAAACAACCGCAAAATGATTATAGGATATTGGTAGTTGCGTAAAAATAACACTCAAGTATATTAGACTTTGTAATAATATAGCATATATAAAAGGGCTTTTAGTTATGATAATACCCCGCTTAAAAAGTTTGGGCTTACCCAAATAAAAGCTAGAATATGCCAAAAGTAATTGAATATGCCAAAATAACGTGTAATAAAAATAGAAATATGCATATGGATAAAAAGACCACAAATAACGATAAGAAATAACACAACTTAAGCCAAGTAAAAAAGCGAATAAATAAAATTGCATATAATAAAAAGCTTTAAAGAATGCAAACGAAACAATTGCATAAATTGATAAAACAAAAATTGGCAAATTAAATAAAATTACCAATACTACACCTATCGATTCTGAACTTATAATTGACGAAAACATCACGACACCTCACGCTACTCTTCAATTATGATAGGTCGTCGCATATAGTAACGCTCCATAAATGTAGGATTGCTATTTGGATAACACATATCCAAGAACTTAGCATAATAGAAAGGCAACATATCTTCTTTGAAGTGTCCAGGGAAATTTTTAATGGGAGATTCTTTAGGCGATACAAAATCCGCAGTTCCTGCTGCAGGGATTGAAGTCATAATCTTACCACATTCATCATAAATACACTGATTCCCAACGCCAGAACTAGCAGACATTCTTAATTCGTAAGTTCCTCCTGGATGATGAGCTTGACTAACTTTTGAAGAAAACACCCAAATATTAACGTCGGGGTTAATAAATTGTCCAGCAACATACTTTAATTCTTTAGGGCAAGGCCGTAATTCCTTTGTCCATTCTAAATTTTCATTGTTAGCAAACCATTCTTCAAAGAATCTCAAGCACAGTCGGCAAGACACATCTTCAAGGCTTGGAGTTTGATTAATTGTTGGCCTATAAATGGTGAAATTAATTGTTGATAGCGGAGACCCTGTAAGAAGTCCTAATATGTCATACTTAAATGAATTATTTTCAACAAAAGAATACTCAAGTAAAAGATCGTCTTTGCGATCCCTGCCGCACCAGCGAGCGTCAAGGGGATTGTAGTGGCGGTAGTTGTAGTAGACGAGGCCGAGGGTGTCGTCGTGGTATTCGGAGGAGAAGCGGAAGGGGTTATCGGTGGTGAAGGTGTTGTCCGTGATTGCGGAGGCAGAGATGGCACGGGTGACGGCGCCAAAGGGGGCGTAGTCGTAGTGTGCAGCAATGCCATTGCGCGTTTCAAAGTGCACAAGTTCTGACACATTCTTATTGCCATCGCAGGTATAGAAGAACTTGCGGTTGCCGCTTCCAGTGGTGAAGAGCGGTCGCGTGGCAATGGGTTCGGTCGGATCCCACGCGGAATGAGTCCACGAAATATCTTTATTTGAGAAACTTACAGCGTACATGCTTCAGCACCAGTCACCAGTCATTCAACTGTCACCACTTTAACACATACCCCTAAGCATTTCAAAACATTTTTCTCCTAAAAGATAAGGCAAGTAACTCGTCGCCTTACCTTTGCCTTTTATCCTCTTACTCCAACTTGGAAGTCCCCCTTAGTTTTTATCTGGGCATGATATATCTTTCACATATCCGTCTAAGTTAAGAGACTCCCCATTCACTATTTGTTGACGCCACTTTTCAAGCGGAAGTTTTAAATAAATGTTTTTATATAAAATTATGGTTTCATCTATTTCAGTTGCCCCCTTCTTATATGTAATTACTGCAGTAGCCCGCGGTTCTTGTAAAAAAATACTAACCACGCGATTTCTACCGCAATCACTTTCTCGTGATGCAAACAATGTCCAGTCTGCTTCATTTAAAATTTGATAGTCAATTTCGTCCTTAACCTCTTTCTTATTCCACCACACAGAAATAGGCGAATAACGAAAACTTGGAGGACCAAGAAACAACGACTCCCCTATTACACCCTCTCTCTCTGACAAAAACTTATCTATTTTTAACATCGGAAGAAAACGAAATAGTACAAAACCAACTAAAAAAACAATATTTATCCCCAAAAAGATAAATTGCAACGCAATCCAAATCCACCGAATCATTTTCATTCTCACCTCTACCTTCATTATTTTGAATAAGCATTATTCAAAATATAGTTTAGGTCACCGATCGCTTGTTCTATTTGCCTCATCCGTTCAAAGTCTGGAGGAACCTTCAAGATTTCTCGTTGCAACTCATTTCTAAGTTGAAGAATCGCCCTCGTCAACACATAAGCTTGTGCACACTTCAAAGAGTCTAACCAAATTGACCACCCATCAAGAGTTGCAGCTCCACAAGCGGCTTCAAAGCCCGCGAGAACCTCGTCAACAGTAATTAGGCCTAAAAAGTCTACATCACTTAAAACATTATTTGATGTAATAGCATATAACTGTCCCAATAAAAAATCTAACAAATCCCTACCACACCAGCGGGCGTCGATGGGATTATAGTGACGATAGTTGTAATAAATAAGGCCGAGGGTGTCGTCGTGGTATTCGGAGGAAAAACGGAAGGGGTTGTCGGTGGTGAAGGTGTTGTCCGTGATAGTGGAAGCAGAGATCGCACGGGTGACGGCTCCGAAGGGAGCATAGTCGTAGTGTGCAGCAATGCCATTGCGCGTCTCAAAGTGGACGAGTTCTGACACATTCTTATTGCCGTCACAAGTGTAGAAGAACTTACGGTTGCCGCTTCCAGTGGTGAAAAGCGGTCGCGTCGCCACAGGTTCGGTCGGATCCCAAACGAAAAGGTTTATCTGCGCGTTGTTGTTTAAAGCGTCCAACTTCTGAACACAGAGGTAGTTGTCATAGACAAACTTATGGTGCGTTACCACTTCGCCTGCAACCTCTTCCTTGTAGAAGACACGGCGCCCCATACGGTCAAAATCCATTGAAAAGTCCCTGCCCACTGATAAGACGTCCCTCAATTATTTCCTCTAGTCTTTTTATTGCTTCTTGAACAAGGGGCTCACCATTAATTTCAGCTTGGCTATCTAATAATCGCACGTCATACTTATTACCCCATCCCAATGTTGGGACAAAGATAAAGAGCAACTTACGACTTCGGATATACAAAAAGTGAGCATCCAAGGAATCTAATGAAAACAGGTAGTGTTCCTCAGGCAACGGATTCTCTTTTCCGATTATCGTTACAAAACGATCAATTGATGATGGTGCCGCGCGCAACGTTTTTTCCAACTCCCCCATGTCTTCCTCTTCTCGTGGCGGCCAAGCAAACGACGGAACGCTCAATCGTTCTCGACTATGCACAATCGAATTTAATGCTAGATAGTCTTTAAACGAAAAATGACATGGCGCGCCCTTCCAAACGGTTTTATCTGCAAGTGTCGTAAAATAAATCCCGCCCTCATTCGAAGGCGCAAGAAATAGCGACTTAAATGAAAATGAATTTTGATTATTGGACGATTGAAGACAGAGGATAAACGTTTGAAAGACATGGTTACTCGTTCTTACGTCAGGCTCATCAAGATTGTTAATATACTCAATCTGAAACGCATGCTCTGCGCTATTATCAAGTTGATCTGAAAGGAGAAAACAAAACGCTTCTTGCACATTGGACTTGCAGACACTTGAGAAATCTTGGCAGATATTGAGACCTCGCCTCACGTAATGTCTTGACATCGCAACACATTGTTCACATCCACGCTTCGGCTCCCGAGCAGCACAAGGTTCCTCAGGTGCTTCCACATAAAACAAGAGTTTACACTGTTCGCACGGCTCAGCCTTTAACTCCTTCTTGGTCCAAGCCTCATCAACGACTCTATAGATTCCACCACGCACAAAGATAGGTGAATCAAGAGAATCAAGAGGAGCGCGTTCAACCACTGCACAGCCAACACATGTACAGAATAAAATATACAAAAATAACACTTTCATATCTCAATTTCCTCTCTTTTTTAATTCATTTTTGGCTTTTTGAACTTCCTTCGAAAATTCTTGTTTCAAAGTCTGGCGTAATTTTCGTTTATTTGCATCATTACTCCACCTTTTCACAGAGTCAGATTGATCCCTTGGAGGCAATTCTTCAAATTTAAGTTGATACGACTTACAGCATTTTGCCATTGACAACGCTGCAACACGATATGCCGCATTTTTGACTTCAAGTTTTATAATAACATCTACATGTTGCTCTGGAGGTATACCCTCTTTAGGGTACGGATAAATAACAATCTCTTCCCTTTGACGAGGGGGCGCAGGAACAATATACTCGCCCTCTTTTTCTCGATTTTCATTCATTGATTTAGCATAGCACGTTACATAAATATTCTCTTGATGAATCTTTTTTTTATCTTGTTCTTTCTTTTTAAGTTCCAATGTATCATTTGAACGAGGGGTGATTTCTTCAATTTTATTCCCACCAAAATGCCCATAATAAATAACAACTAGACATTCATCTTTACGTTTAAAAACTTTATTTTCAACACAACATTGTTCCTTTGTTTCATACTTTTCTCCGCCACAACACCTTACTTTCAATCCTAAAACATCATATTTCACAATAGCAAAGTTATTGCAATATAACTGTAAATTTAAGCAAGATTCTATCGGGTCTCTTCCACACCATCTTCCATCAATGGGATTATAGTGCCGATAATTGTAGTACACCAATCCTAATGTGTCATCGTGGTGTTCGGAGGAAAAGCGGAAGGGGTTGTCGGTGGTGAAGGTGTTGTCCGTGATTGCGGAGGCGGAGACCGAACGCGTGACAGCGCCAAAGGGAGCGTAGTCGTAGTGTGCAGCAATGCCATTTCGGGTTTCAAAGTGGACGAGTTCTGACACATTCTTATTGCCATCGCAGGTATAGAAGAACTTGCGGTTGCCACTTCCAGTGGTGAAAAGCGGACGTGTCGCCACAGATTCAGTCGGATCCCAAACAAAGAGGTTAATCTGCGCGTTGTTGTTTAAAGCATCCACCTTCTGAACACAGAGGTAGTTGTCATAGACAAAGCGGTGATGTTTAGTAACGACACCATTCACTTCTTCTTTATAGAAAACGCGGCGGCCCATGCGGTCAAAATTCATTGTGATAACGATGTTATCTTTCACCCAACGCACAGGACGGTTTTCTGCATTGTAGGTAACAGACCACACGCCAGTTGATGTTTTAATCAACGTCTGATTTCCATCAGCATCATACTGTGGTGCAAAAGTATCAATGGCGGTGTATTGATTCAGATTATTGGCGGCGTAAGTCTTCCCCTCGGCGGTCGTTCGGTTACCAATATCATCGTAATTGTAGGTCAAACCTTGGCCAGAGATGAGTTCATCACGGGTGTTGTAACCATAATTCTGCACTTCATCCTGTGCCATCATGGTGCCCGACTTGCCAATCTGCGTACGACGACCTCCGATATCATTTGTGTAGTCATACTGCGAAGCCACCGCGCCATAAATGGTGTTTTTCACACGCGTCAGCAAGTCACGATTCGGTTCGTATTCCCAAGTGGTGTTGCCCGAACCACCATAGGTGAGCGAGGATTTTAGGTTCGTTCCGGGCAAATAGCTCCATGTAAACCACGCGCCACCGGCTTGCATCCGATACAAACGTCCCGTAGCATTGTCATACTGAATAATATTTTTACGCGAGCCATCTAATGTCCAACCCACATTACGTCCAATCTCATCGTAATGGCGCACCAATGTTTTCAAATTCGCTTCAGATGCTAATTCTCCATACGCGTTATAAGCGAAAGCGGTGACACCTGCTGCATCTGTCACTTGCGTGACGCGTCCTAAATTGTCATAGACCATCGTGATATCGGCCGTATCATCCGAATAGTCCTGCGACACTAATTCGCCATACTCATTATAGGCGTAAGTTGTCACCTTACCACGGGCATCGGTACGCGTCGCTGTCTTACCATCATCCGTGAGCGTGTAGGTTACCCCCACGCCATCGGCGTAAGTCTTCGCCAATAGACCACCCGTGGCCTCATCAAACATCCACGTGGTCACATCGCCTTCGGCATTTTCAGTTTCCTCACGGAAAGTCGTCATCTTTACTTTGCGTCCAAAGGTGTCGTATTCATACGCAACGGGATACGTTGCGCCACCTTCATAGATTTTATTGCCACGCACATCATAGGCATAGTTTATCACATTCCCCAACGCATTAGTGACAGCGGTCACATTGCCTACATTATCATACGCATAAGTTGTGGCAGCCCCAACCGCA
>JAZUPT010000016.1:0-88205 GCA_045605345.1 Candidatus Spyradenecus sp. | reverse complement strand
CCCAAAATGGGCGAAATCGGGTAGGTAAAGTCGCCCATTTTACCAAGGGAAAATCGCCTACTTTCCGCGGGATTTTAACTGACTCGGGTCAGCGGAGTTGACGACTTCTCTCCGGTTTGCTACACTTTTAGTGTGCGTGGAAGGAAGGGGTTAATCAAGTGTCGTGACAGGCTTTGCCATCGACTACTTTAGACCTTAAGCTCAGAGCTTAGGGGTTAGGTTTGAGGGGGTGGGTGAGCTCTTCTGCGAGGGCTTGCCAGGCGGTTTCGTGTTCGGAGGGATAGAAGAGGGAGCAGTCTTTTGGAAGGTCGCCTTCGAGATACTCGATATCTTTTGGTGGGGGACCTTTAAAGGTGACTGCCGTGAGGGCTTTGCATCCCATGAAGGCGCCTTGTCCGATGGTTTTAAGGTTGGTAGGAAGGGTGACGTGGGTCAATTCAGTGCACCTTTCAAAGGCGAATTCTTGGATTGAAATGACGCTTTCAGGGATATTAAAGGTGCCTTTTAGCGTGAGGGGCGTATGGATAAGCACCTTTTGTGCGGTGCTTTCATAAAGGAGTTCTTTGGGAGGATTTTCGATCATGGAGGGCACATCAAAGGCGCTGGAGTCGATGGTGGTCATCCCTTGAGGGAGGGTGAGGGGGAGGACTTTTGGGCAACCCCAAAAGGTGCCGCGGGGAAGCTTGGTGAGTCCTTCAGGAAGGTGGACGGAGGTCAGTTCTTTACATTCGTCAAAGCTGTATGTGCCGAGGTGGGTAATGCTATCAGGGAGGGTGATTTCTGTTAGGTGGGCACATTGCGAAAAGGCAAAGTCGTTAATCGTGGTAAGGCCCTTGGGGAGGGTGATGGTGCGCAACGCAGAACACCTCTCAAAGGCGCCTTCCTCAATGGTGGTGACGGTGTCAGGAAGGGTGAGCGAGGTGAGGTGGGGATTGCCCCTAAAGGCGTTTTCCCCAATGGTGGTGACGCCTTCGGAGAGGGTTACCGTTGATAATCCTGGGGGGACACAAAGGAGTGTTTGGCCCGACCTGTCGTAGAGGAGGCCGTGGCGAAGGGTGAAGTGTGGATGGTCGGGGGAGAGGTGAAGGGTGGTCAAATGGTCACATGCAGAGAAGGGGTTTTCAAATTCGGAGAGTGTCGTGGGAAGGGTGATTTCGGTTAAGTTACGGCAGTTGTAGAAGGCGTGGGTGTCGATTTGTTTGAGGCCCTCGGGTAAGGTGATGGCGGAGAGGGCCTCGCAGTTCAAAAAGGCATCTCCTTCAATGGTTTCAAGCCCTTCTGGAAGGTGTACCGTGCGAAGCGCGGTGCACTGGCTGAAGGTGGCGTATTGAATCGTTTTGATGGTTGGGGGAATTGTAATCGCGGTGAGGGCGGTACAGTCACCAAAGGCTCTTAGTCCAAGGGTGGTGAGGTGAGGAGGCAAGGCAATAGAGGTGAGTGCGGTGCATGATGAAAAGGTGGCTGGCCCAATCGTGGTGAGGGTGCTTGGGAGAATCACCTCTTTGAGATTGCTACACGAAGAGAACGTGCCGCCGTCAATCGTAGTGAGCCCTTCGGGCAAGGTGATGGTGGTGAGCTTTTGGCACTCCGAAAAGGCATGCTCCCCGATACGCAAGAGAGTGCTTGGAAGTACAACAGTTGTCAGGTTATTACAATTATAGAAGGCTTCTTCCTCAATGGTGGTGATGCCTTCAGGAAGGGTAATCTCGCTTAATCCACCAGGGACGGCATAGAGTGTTTTGCCGTCTTTACTGCAGAGTAGGCCATTGATGGCGGTGTATTTGGGATTGTCCGGGGAGACCTTGAACTCGGTTAATGCAGCACAGCCGCGGAAAGGATTGCGCACAATCGACGTAAGGGAGGCGGGAAGGGTAATGGAGGTGAGTCCCTCGCAGAAGCCAAAGGTGAGCGCCTCAAGGGTCTCTAACCCTTCGGGGAGATGAATGGCGCGGAGGTCTGTCCAATTTAAAAAGGCACCGATGTGGATAGTCTTAATGGTCTCGGGCAGGGTGAGGGTGACGTGTTGTCCGTGATTTTCAGCCTCGCAACAAGAGCCAATGGCGCAGCGACCGATCGCGATTACGGGCTTGCCATTGATTATTTTGGGGATGTCTAATTGGTCTGGGTGGGGATGTTGGAGTCCCGTGATAATGATGCCGTCCTCGGTGGATTTAGTTTCGTCATATTCGGCGGCATCTACCCATTGCCACTGTGCAGGCGTCGCGAGCGAGAGGGACGCGAAGAGGGCGAAGCAGAGGGTGAACAAGAATCGTTTCATGGCAAGTTTCCTATTGGGGCTCAACGCCGTGCGAGGAGGCGATTGAGGGAGCAGGCGAAGGCGCCGTCGTGGGTGGGGGTGGGGAAGTCGCGTCGGAGTTCGCCTCGGGTGAAGTCGGGGTGGCACGCAAGGAAGGCCTCGATCTGGGCTTCGTTTTCTTCGGGTTCGATGGAACAGGTAGAGTAGATGAGGCGTCCGCCAGGTTTGACCTGGGGGGCGAGGTTGTCTAAAAGGGCGCGTTGGGTTTGGAGGAGTTGTGTGAGTTTTTGTGGGGTCCAGGTCCAACGTGCATCGGGGCGTCGGCCAAAGACGCCTGTATTGCTACACGGCACATCTAAGAGGATGCGGTCAAAGTAGCCGAAGTGGGTCGTGGTGGCATCGGCTTGGCGCACGGTGACGCGTTCGCTCAGGCCGGAACGTGCCAGGGTGTCGCGCAGGGTGTCTAAGCGCGTGGCGCTATATTCATTTGCGATTAATTGATCGGTGGTGCCGAGGCGGGCGGCTAATTGGGCGGTTTTCCCACCAGGAGCGGCGCAGGCATCAAGGACGGCCATGCCGGATGCCACATCCATGAGTTCTACGGCGTGGCGGGTGGCGGCATCTTGCACAACGAAGGCACCCTCGGCATATCCTGTGAGGTCTGTGATGCGGGTGTGGCGGGGCACGATAAAGGTGCCGCATTCGTCATCTGGGTGCGGGGTGCATTCGGCGGGTGCGGGGTGGGGTGGCAGAGGGCGCACGCAGACCTGCGGTGCGGTAGCTAAGGCTTCGGCGATGGCACGGGTCTGCTCAAGGCCAAAGGCGTCACACCAACGCGTCCACAGGGTGCGAGGAATATCGCGCTGGAGGTGTTCGGGTTGGGCCGCGAGGGCGGTGAGGAGGGGCGCTTTTTCGCGTTGGATTCTGCGCAGGACGGCATTGACAAACTTTGCGGCATCGCGTCCGATGGGTTTGGCGGCTTCTACGGTTTCCGCGATGGCGGCGTGTTCTGCCATGCCGGGCATGACGAGCAATTGCGCAGCGCCCACCATGAGGGCGGCCCACAATTCACCTGAGGGCATACGCTTCACGCACTGTTTGAGAATCCACTCGAGCGAACTCTTGCGACGCAAGACGGCGCCCACGAGTTCCAAGGCGTCGGCATGGTGCGTTGATTCGCGCAGGGTCATCGCGGGGAAGGTGCCCTGGATGCGCCACAAGGCGAGGGCAAAGATGGCATCACGCCGCGCACTCATCGGCAGGCTTCCTTAAAGGCGGGGGCAGAACGGCGAATGATGTCCACCTCAACGGCGCAACACAGACGGATGTAGCCAGGCATTCCGAAGCCACGACCTGGCACTGCAATGATGCCATGCTCCATCAACTTGGCGCAGAAGGCAACGTCATCACCGTCAGGCGCCTTTGGGAAGAAGTAGAAGGCACCCTGAGGCAGGGCGAATTCTAAGCCCGCCTCGGTCAAGACGCGTGCCATCTCCTTGCGGCGTTCGTCATAGATGCTCAAGTCAACGCGTTCGTCCAAGAGCGCCATGGCGAGGCGTTGGCCCAAGATGGGGGCATTGACATAGCCCAGGGTGCGGTTGGTCATCGTGACGGCGGCGAGGAGTCTTTCCACGCCCTCAAGCGCGGGGTTAAAGGCAATGTAACCGATGCGCTCCCCTGCGAGGGATAAGCTCTTCGAGAAGGATCCCAAGACGGCGGCGTAAGGCGAACGCGATAAGACGGGCGGCACGGTGACGCCATCAAAGGCAAAGAGGCGGTAGGGCTCGTCAGATAAGAGATAGATGGGACGTTCGCGCGTGCGGTTGAGCGCCGTAATCGCCTCGGCTAAGCGACGGATGTCGGCATCGGCGTAGACGGCGCCTGTGGGGTTGTTGGGGGAATTGAGGAGGACGACGCGGGTTTTTTCTGTGACGGCGGCGAGCAAGGCCTCAACATCCAAGGCGAAGGCGGGGCCCTGCATGGGCACAGGTTTTAAGATGCCGCCGAAGTGTCCGCAGTAAAAGCCGTATTCTACGAAGTAAGGAGAGGGCACCAAGACCTCGTCATCGCGTTCTAATATTGCGCGGAAGAAGGCAACCAAGGCGCCTGCAGCGCCCACGGTGACCACGAGGTGTTTGCCAGAGAGCGCGGGGCAGTCTTGTTCGATGGCCAATTTGGCGGCTAAGGCCTCGCGAAAGGCGGGCAGGCCTGCATTGGGCATGTAGCCCAAGCCACAGGGCCGCACGGCATCTTCAGCCAAGGCATGTAAGACCTCGCGCGTCTTTTCTGGCGGGGGAACATCGGGATTCCCCAACGAAAAATCAAAGACATTTTCGGCGCCACGCTGTTGCTTCAACTCTGCGCCCGCCTCAAACATTCGGCGGATCCAGGAAGCATTCTGCATTGCAGTTTCAATATCTGTGGCAATCAAACGAGCCATGTATGACCTCCAAACTCAAAGTTTTACGAACCCATCCAGGGTGATACGCGCATGTGGGATGACAGGGAGTGGCAAGAAGGCGAGTGCCAAGAAGGGATTTTTGCGGGTGCAGCCCGTCTCCTCTGCGGCGGCGTGGAGGCGTTCTAATGCGGCGGCAACCTCCTGCCACGGGGCATCACTGAGCAGCCCCCCAACGGGGAGTGGCAATAAGCCTGTTACTTGATTTCCCTTCACTACGGCAAAGCCACCCCCGCAGTCGCGCAGGGCATTTGCGGCGAGCGCCATCGCTTCGGGTGAGGTGCTCACCACGCAGAGATTGTGCGAGTCATGCCCCACGGTAGAGGCGAGCGCGCCTTCGCGCAAGGTAAAGCCGTCGGCCCACGCCCTTCCGATGCGGTTGGACTTCCCATGGCGTGCGGCGAGGGCAAGGATGGCGGGAGGTGTGGTGCAAGTATCTCGTGTGAGGGCTTGCGTTAAGAGCGTACCCTCGACCACTCCTACGACATTTGCTTCATCCATGGGCGGCGCGAAATCCTCAGCAGTGAAGGCGCGTGCCACCTGGATGCTCCCTTGGAAAGGGGCGCTCGAGGGGGCGGCGGGACGAGCGGCGAAGGCTTCTTCGGTGACTTCGATGCCATTTGCCAATACTCGCTGTGCGCGGCAGCCCAGTAAGTCGGGCATGAGGACGATATCTGCGCGGTAACCCGGCGCGATGAGGCCACGGTCACGCCACCCAAAGTGTCGTGCGGGGGTGAGGCAAGCGGCGCGATAGACCGCCAGGGGATCCTTTCCTGCGGCGAGTGCCTTTCGGATGGCGGCATCTAAGTGGCCTTCAAGTAAGACATCGCGCGGGTCGCGGTCATCGGTACAGAGGCAGATATTGCCGCTTAGTTCGCTTTCAAATAAGGGAAGGAGCGCCTCCAGATTTCGTCCAACGCTTCCCGCGCGCACCAAAATGGTCATACCGAGGCGCAATTTCATCAACGCTTCTTCTGGGGAGCTGCACTCGTGGTCGGTGGTGATTCCTGCGGCACTGAGGGCATTGAGCGCATCGCCACTGACGAGCGGCGCGTGGCCATCAATCGGGCGATTGGAATAGTCGGAGAGTTTTTGTAAGGCATCGGCATCGCCATGGATGACGCCAGGGACATTCATGAACTCAGCGAGGGCGTGAGCCTTGGCATAAGGTGCGAGGGCGTGGGCATCCAGGACGGCTCCAGCCTCTTCAGTGGGCAATGCAGGCACGCAGGAGGGCATCTGCACCTGCAGATTCATGAGGAGCGTCTTGGCGGAGGCGATGAAGTAATCAATCGCGGCGGTGCCGGCAACGTTGGCGAGTTCATGGGGGTCACAGACCGCGGAGGTAATCCCGCGTGGCAAAACCATGCGTTCCCACTCCTGTGGCGTGACCATTGAGCTCTCAATGTGGCAATGCGCGTCTGTGAAGCCTGGCACAGCTGTGAGGCCAGCGGCATCAATGATGCGTTTGCCTTCATATCCCTCGCCGAGGGCGGCGATGCGTTGGCCGCAGATTGCGATGTCTTGGCAACGCATCTCGCCGGTGATTAGGTCAAAAATACGTGCGCCACGGATGACGATGTCGGCGGGTTGGCGACGCATGGCAACGTCAATACAAGCGGCAAGCTCTGCAGGTGTGCGGGTCATGGTTAAACCTCTGTGAAGGGAAGGGGGGCGTTCTGTTGGGCGACGTGTAAGGCGACATCACTCCGTCCAATGTGCTTGAGCGTGCCCTGCATCATCGTGGCGGCGAGTTCGGGGAGGTTGCAATCTCTGGAAAGGTGCGCAAGGGTGATGGAGCGTAGTTCAGCGGCGGCATAGGTGGCAACCGCTTCGCAGGCTTGTTCGTTGGAGAGGTGGCCCGCGCGGCCGCTAATGCGAGAGATTAATTGAAACCCTCGGCCTGAATTACGCAACATCTGTAAGTCATGATTCGATTCTAAGATGAGTGCGGTGCATCCTGTGAGCGCCTGCGCCACGAGATCATTGACGTGGCCTAAGTCGGTGAAATAGCCGAGGCGGTGCGCGCCATCGTCAAGTACATAGGCGACGGGTTCGGCGGTGTCATGGGGAATGGGCACAGGGGTGATGGTTAGGTCGCCGAGCATGAAGGGGAGACCCGATTCAAAGAAGGTGAATTCGGGTGCCTCGTGGCGTTCTCGACGGCACATGTGTTCAATTACCGCGGCGGTGTTGTAATTCGCGAAGACGGGGGTGTGATATTTTTTGACAAAGCGGTCTAAACCACCCACGTGGTCGGTGTGTTCATGGGTGATTAAGATGCCGTCAAGCGACTCGGGGGCAATCTCGGCCTCTTTGAGGCGTTGCTCTAATGTCCGACAACACAATCCCGCGTCAATTAAAAGCCGCATGCCACGGGCTTCTACAATTGTTGCATTCGCTCTACTACCTGATGCTAATACGGAAAATCTCATAACACGGTTATTTTACCACGTTCCTCTCTTAATGGAGTAGAAAATGGAGTAGAAAAAGAGGGGGCGCGCCTGTGGCGGGGGGCGAGCGGGGATTCTTATGCAGGGCGACACCGCGCCCTGCCGCAGCACGCTTAACCGTCACCTGACGTCGCAGGTGACGGCTGGGGATAGCTGTGGGGATGTGGCGGGCGCTCCGTCTGACAAACTACGCGCGAGCATGACTACGGAGCCAGAGAAGGTGGAGGGGTAAAAAATAACAGACACGAGGGGCTCGTGTCTGTCACTCTAAGATCAGCGTTTCGCTTACTTGCCGAGGATCTTGTCCTTGACCAACTTAGAAACGGTGAACTTCACAGCCTTCTTGGCGGGGATCTTCATCGGTTCCTTGGTGGCGGGGTTGCGGCCCATGCGAGCCTTGCGCTGAACGACTGCAAACTTGCCGAGGCCAGGGAGGGTGAATGCGCCAGCCTTCTTGGTTTCCTTCGCAGTGAGAGCGAGGATAGCATTGTAAGCTTCTTCAATGCAAACCTTGGTGAAGCCAGTTTCCTTGGCGATCGCATCGATCATGGCGGCCTTGGTCATTGGCTTTGCGGCGGGCTTGGTTGCCTTTGCGGCGGGCTTGGCAGTTTTCTTAGCCATTGGATTAACTCCTTGATTGTGTAGTTGCTTCCGACGGGTCATCCGCCGAAGATGTTTCTATTATGGCTCTTTCATTTTAAAATTGCAAGGGGGAAAGTTGATTTAAATGGTTTTTTTTGTATTTTTTCCTGAAAAAAGGCTGAAAAATCAAGCGCGAGTTAGACGAAACGCCTTGATTGCAAGAGAAAAGCGGACTTTTGTACGCCGTTTATGCGTTGGGTTCTGCGGGGGAAGTGGGCGTGGGGCGCGGACGCTGCAAGTTGCGTTGAATAAGATCGTCCCAGAGTTGCATGATGGTTTCTTGGGCCCATGCACGGCGTGCGGTACGTGCGGCAATGGCACCGAGGTGTTCGCGCAAAGCTGCATCATCAATGAGACGTTGCAACTGGGCGGCAAAGGCTTCGGGACCTGGGTCGGCGAGGAGTCCATTGGCTTCGTGCACAATCAGTTCATTTACGCCGAGCGCCGCTTTAAAGCCCACGCAAGGTAAGCCGCACCACATAGCCTCTGCAAGTGCAAGACCAAAGCCCTCCATCTTTGAAGGGAAGGCGCAGATGCTCGCCTGCAAGAGAACGGGACGCGAAATGACAGCAGGGGGCTTGAAGCGAACGCGGTCTGCAATGCCGAGATCTTGGGCGAGCGCCTTTAAGGTGGCTTCGGCTTCAGGTTTGCCGCTGCCATAGAGGTGAAGCGTCCATTCGGGGGCATTGAGACGGGAGAAGGCATCTATGAGTTCTGCGTGGTTCTTTTCAGGGAGGAAATTGGCCACGTAGAGAATGGTCTTTTCGCGAGATGCGGCAGGAGGGAGCGGTTCATCCACAGGGTAGGTGATGCCATTTGCAATCGCGGTGACGGGCGCGGCGGTGTAAGGGCGCAAGGTGTCGCGATGCGAGGGGAGGAGCACCTGACATTCGGCCACCTGGGGAAGGAGAGCCTTTAGGCGAGTGGCGCGGCGAAGTTTATTTTGGGCGAAGCAGGCGGGCGGGAAGATGTGAAACATGGCGACCACGGGCACCTCAAGGGGGCCAGCCAATAAGAGATCGATGCACTCGCCACTTCCTGCGGCAATAATGAGATCAGGGGTTAATTGACGGAGCATCGCTTGCAAGCGTTTGGAACACGCGAGGGCGAGGTCAAGTTTGGGGAAGCAACGCATTAAGAGTCGTTCGCCGAGGGCAGAGGTTAAAATCCACTTATTGAATGTGCGAATTAAGGGGTGCCTGCGATGGGGCAAGCGATGGCAGGTTACTTCGGGCGAAAAAGTAACCGAAAAGGGAATTTTGGCGGGTTGTTTAGTGATGATATGGACGTCATAGCCGAGGGCGACCATGGCATTGGCCATCGTCGCAGTGGCGCGTTCGGCGCCACGCCCATGTTTGAAGAAATCTTTGTAAATGACGAGACGAGCCATAGGATTATCTACTTGACGAGCATCACCCACTGCAGTTGTGTAACTGCATTCAGCGGGGTGCATAAAGTGGAGCCCGAGGGGCCAGAGGGTATTATTTGCCTAACGCAGTAGAGATTCTGCGAATACGGATGGCGGAGGCACCTTCTGCGGCAGCCTTTAATTGATTGCTCAACTTCATGGTGTCCTTGCCAATTTCCAAAAGAATCGCCGTCTTATTTGTTAAGTTGGTAATTGCGGTGTCGTTTCTCAGAGAACTGGTGTAGGCTGACAGCGCGTTCCCTTGGTCGTTGATTGCCTTCAAGGTGGCTTGGTAATTGGCAATGACAGCTTCTTGTGCAGCGGATTTCCAATTTGCACCCGCGGTGGCGGTGGTCACATTTTCGGTTACCTTTGCCAAGACCGAGTCAGACATTACGTTGCCTGCTGCTTGGGCAGAGGCGGCCTCTTGAGCTTCGGTGTAGATGGTGTTGTAGAGGGCGCCGATGTGTTGGGCGATTCCCGTAAAGCGATCAACGACAACGGGGGCGACACTGCGGTTGACTGAACAGGAGACAACGGTTGGCGCTTCTGCATTTGCCAACCAAGCAGAGAGGTGGTCCTGTGGTTGGGCAGTGGCGGGGGGCGGTGGCACCTCAGTGGGTTTGAGCGACTGACACCCAACAGAGAGACAAAGCAGGGTGGCGATGACCACAGAACAAGAAATCGGCTTTAAAAGATTCATCTGCTACTCCATATGAAGGATTTTTGAATCACATCCTAAGAATAGCATTGATTGAAAAAGAGTGCAAGTGGGAAAAGTATTTTTTGCGCAGGTGTGATTCTTTTGGATACACCCCTTTAGCGAAGGGGGGCTGCGCAATAAAAAAGTCTCCCGAAAAAGGGCTTCTCGGGAGACCTTTTTAATGTGGGATGAGTCTTAATGGACGTCTTTAATGAAGAGTGTGCGGAGGAAAGAATCATCCGCCACCACGCCATCTTGAATTAAGAGGCAAAGCACCGTCACGCAGATGGCTGCAATCAACACGCCGATGGCATTGGCGATATAAAAGCGCGACCGTTTGAAGCCCAGGAGGAAGGCGCCCGCGGCTCCAGTGACTGCGCCCGTGCCAGGCAGGGGGACGCCAATGAAGAGCGCCAAGCCCCATTCGCCATACTTCTCCACCATGGGGCGAAGTTTGTCACGACGCTTTTCCACGTGGCACCAGAGTTTCTCGGCGAACCACTTAAAGCGGCACATAAAGCGAAGGATAGGAAGGAGGATTTCATAGACGCCGATGCCGAGGAGGATATTGGCAGAGGTGCAAATGATGGCGACCCACCACCAGTCCAAGGGGACTCCCGCTTCGGTCTTCAATGCGAAGAATCCCATCGGGATGGAGAAGCGGAGCTCCAATGCAGGAATGCAAGTGAAGATGAAGAGTTCAAGAATGATGAGAAAGAGAGACATTGTATTCCTTAATAAGCATTTGTTTAGCTGCGCGTGAAGCAGACTGCGGTGAGTGTGTAGGCAATCCAGAGGGCCAGGAAGAGGATGCCCCAACCGCGCGAGAGGGTGATGGGCTTATTTGTTTCGCCGCGACGCTTCAAGAGCCACCAAGCACCCCAACCGCAAAGTGCGAGGAGCAAGGTCGTGCCCAACATCATCAGCGGGTCGCGCCACATCAGTGCAGAGGGGACGCTTTCGCCACTGACAGGGCGAATCAGCAGGGCGAGGCCTGCCACGATGCCGATGTTAAAGCAGTTGGAGCCGACCACATTGCCGAGCGCGATGTCGGGTTGGCCATGGCGCATTGCCGAGACGGAGGCCATGAGTTCGGGTAGAGAGGTGCCCAATGCCACAACGGTCGCGCCCACGATGAGTTGGGTCGCTTCAGGCGAGATGCCTGCAGCAGCGGCGGCGCCCTCTGCCATGAACTGAGCGGCGGTAACCAGAATCTGCGAGGAGAGCAGGAGCAATGCCAAGCCACCAAAGGTCTGGAGCAATACAATCCAAATGGACTTATTGAGATTAGCTTCCTGTTCTTCTGGATCGTCACTCTCAATGGTGCCACGTTGGAAGAGCATAATGCCGACTTGCCAGAAGAGGAAGAGCAAGAAAGCCGCAACCAAGAGGATGCCATCGAGGCGCGAAAAGCCGTTGAGCCCGAGCAAGAAGAGGAGGAGGATAATGCCGAGCAAGAAGGGGATGTCACGGCGCAAGGCCACGCGATGAAGCACAATGGGTGCGACCAACATCGAGCATCCGAGAATTAAGAGGATGTTGGTGATATTGCTACCGTAGGCATTGCCGAGCGAGAGCGGGGTCATGCCTTGGGCAGCAGCAAGCGAAGAGACCAACATCTCAGGCGCGCTCGTGCCGAAGCCCACGATGACAAAGCCCACTAAGAGCGCAGGCATGTGTAGACGCGTGGCCAATGCTACGGCACCTTCTACGAAGATGTCGGCGCTTTTGGTGAGCAACCACATGCCGAGCACCATGGCGATGGCGGCGACACTCCATTGACCCCACACGGGAAGGGCGGCGAATAGGGCTTCAAAGTTCATCTTAGTTTTCCTCCGGACGGGTGAAAAGACCAGAACGCCATTCGCCGATTAAGCGAGATGAAACTTCCTGTAAGCCGTACTTTTCAAAGGCGGCCTTCACTTCGGGGTAGAGCGAGTCTAAAATGCCAGAGGCGACTAATGCGCCACCGGGCAGGACTGCACAGGTGACCTCTGCGGCGTATTCAATCAAGACCGGGCCGAGGATATTCGCGAGAATGACGGCACCTTGGTCGAGGTTATTTGCCAAGTCACGCGTTTCATAGGGTACGACGACCTCATTGAGGGCGGCATTTTCCTTCGCGACGACAACGGCGTCTGCATCATAGTCAAAGCCGCGGACATGCGTAAAGCCGAGCTTTTTTGCAGCAATCGAGAGAATGCCACTGCCGCAGCCCATGTCAAGGACCGGGCGTGAAAGATCGCCCACGGCGAGTGTATCAAGGAATTCAAGGCAAGCACGCGTGGTGGGGTGTTTGCCGGTGCCAAAACTCATGCCAGGGTCTAAGGTGATGACCACTTCACCTTCGCGGGCGGCGTAGTCCTCCCAAGAGGGACGAATGGTGATGCGATCGGTGATGTGCTCCACATGGAAGAAACGCTTCCACGCCTCAGACCAGTCGGCCGCAGGGAGGGTGTCGCGGCTCAAGGTGACCTCAATGCCGGCGAGTTCGGCGGTGGCGCGCACGGCGGCCTCCACCTCATCAGCCGTAGAGGCATCTTCCAAAAAGATGTCTAAGCGCACAGAGCCAGTTTCAATGTCCTCCCAAACGGTGGGGGTGAAGGCATCGGCATCGAGCAATTCAAGAAGACATTCCGCCGCCTCCGAAGAAGGGAGTGCGGCGGAAACAGCGGTGATATCCTGTGCTTTCATGGGACAACTCACGCCTTAACAGGTTCAGTGGAGGTGGTCTTGTGGATGTACCACATCTGAGCAATGGAGAGCACCTGCGAGACCGTCCAGTAGAGACAGAGTGCAGAGGGCATCGAATAGAACATAAAGAGCAACATGATGGGCATCATCCACGTCATCATCTTCTTCTGGGCGGGGTCGCCAGAGGCAGGCGAGAGGTGCGTCTGCAAGCCCATGGTGACGGCGGTCAAGATGGGGAGGATGTTGAGCGGCACGGGGAGGAGACCGACGAAGAGATTTTCGGGTTGGGAGAGGTCGGCAATCCAGAGGAAGCTCGCGAAACGAAGTTCCACGGCAGAGCGCAACACCGTGAAGAGGGCTATGAAGATCGGGATTTGAATCAACATCGGCAAGCAGCTGGAGAAGGGATTGACCTTATGTTCGCGGTAGAGCTTCAAGGTTTCTTGTTGGAGCTTCTGCGGATTATCCTTGAACTGGGCTTGGAGCGCCTTAATCTGCGGCTGCACCACGCTCATCTTACGCATGGAGACAGTGCTCTTGTGGGTCAACGGCCAGAAGACGATGCGCACGAGCAAGGTTAAGAGGATAATCGCAATGCCGTAGTTAGGAATCAAGTTGTAGAAGAAGTTGAGCACGGGCAGAAGTAATTCGCAGAACCATGCAAACATACCAAAGTCCATTACGCGTTCGGCGTGGTTACCGAAGGTCTTGAGATTGCTCAAGAGTTTGGGACCCACATAGAGGCGCGTCACCACACCCGTCTTCACGCCGCCGGTGAGCTGTTGGGCAGGGTAACGGAAGGTAGCGTTGACGCGGTTGATCTTCAACGTCTTTGCCGAGGCCTCGCGTGCCACCCCGTAATCACAAGGCGCGGCGGCAGGCGGCATCACCAAGGTGGTGAAGAAGCGGCTCTTCAAAGCGACCCAACTCTGCGGCGTGGCAATCGAAGCATTGCCCGAGAGCGGCAGGCCAGTCGGGTCAGAGCTCGTACCGCAACCGAGGAATGCGCTACGTGCGCCGAGCAATTTCGCCAAATCACCTTCGTGGTATTCGGGCTTCTTTTCGCCTGCTTCAAGGGTGTCAAAGCCAAGGGTGTCGCCCTCTTGGTTGGTCAAATCAAAGGAGCCTGCGCTAAAGGTGTAAGGGGCCAGTGCGGCACCTTGTGCGGAGAGGAAGGCGTCCTTCACGGTGACCATGTAATCTGCTTCCAAGGTGACCGTACGCTCAAGGGCTACGCCAGAGGGTAAGGTCGCCGTGAAGACGAGCGTCTTGGTATCGGGTGTTGCCACCTGGTAGTTCAAGTAACGGGCTGCATTGTCAAAGCCGAGGTTGAGCAAATCGCCAGTGGCCAACACCACATGGGCAGAGTCTTCCTTGTTTTCCTGGCGGTACTGCAAGAGTTCAGCCTTCGTCAACCGCGCGCCGAGGTCGGAGAAGGTGAGCTTGACTTGTTCATTGGCAAGCGTGTAGAGCTTCTCAGAGACGGGCTTAATTTCTGGCACAGGGGTAGGGGCGACAGGCGTTGCGGTCGGTTGTGCGGTCGGAGCGGCGGGCGCCACTGCGGCAGGTGCGGGTGCAGCGGGTGCGACGGGCTTGGGGGAGAACCAATTCCACGCAAAATAGCCCAACAGAGCCGCGACTAAAATCGTTACCCAAATTTTGTCATTCTTGTTCATTACGTATCTCGTTTCTGTTTATTCGCGCCGGAGGTACGGGGTCAAACCCGCCTCGGCAAAAGGGATTACAACGGAGAATTCGCCACAATCCTAACCCTAATCCTTTAAAGGGCCCATGCACGCGCAATGCTTCAATCATGTATTGCGAACAGGTCGGGGAGAAGCGGCAGCTTCCATACCCAAAGGCCCCGTGCAGGACGTGTTGGTAGAAGCGCACGCAGAGGATCAATAGGTCAGCCAATCGTTGTTGCCACCGACAGTGTTTCATACGTGCGATGCTTCCTTGTGTCAATTGGCTGTAAAACGCAAAATCGCCCGTAGCGCAAATTCTTAGGGTGCGTATGCGGGCGTGGTTAGGCACGTGGCGTAGGGGGCGTTTGTGTGGGGGCGATTGTGAGGTGTGCGCGTCGGCAGAGTTTTAAGAGGTCACTTTGCACCTCTTGGCAACGCATCTCCGTCAATTTTCGGCGGCCGATTAAGACTAAATCATAGCCTGGAAGGAGGTGGGTGCGTTCCAAACGAAAGGCTTCGCGCATCAGTCGGCGTGCACGCGTTCGCTCTACCGCATGGTGAAAAGTGCGCTTGGAGGTGATCACCCCCACGCGCGTCTTATCAAGACCATTGGGTACATAACGCATCACCAGCGAACGATTCGCCTCCGATTTCCCGGATTCGAATAGCTTCGCGAAGGCATTTGTCGGCAGACGAAACGGCGATAAAAGCAAAGGAGGCGCCTTTGAGGAGCCTCCTTTGGAAACAGCGCCGCACACTGGGGAATCGGTCACAGCGTGCTCCCCGGGTGATTCACTTAAGCGTGAACCAACGCCTTGCGACCCTTAGCACGGCGACGGGCCAAAATCTTGCGGCCGCCCTTAGTAGCCATGCGAGCGCGGAAACCAATCTTGCGAACGCGCTTAATCTTCGAAGGTTGCCAAGTCATCTTCATGGTATGTTTTCCTCTCGTCGTTGAGACTTTTCCAAAAATCCGAACTGATTTAAAAGTCAAATCAGTAATGAACCATCAATGTATCAAAATGAATAATAGAATGTCAAGTCAAGAAATGAGCAATGGGGAAAAATGAATTTAAAAACCATTGCGAGCTTCTGCTTTGGGTGGTTGGGGTGAGGGGTGGTAGGCTTAGGTGCGACGGCGAATGCGACCGCCGGGGCGATCAGCTACGCGCCGTTTGAAGCGTAAGCCCACGAGGCCTACGCACACAGCGGCGCTGGTGAGTTCTGTGCGGGAGACGAGGTCATCGGGCGAACACTCTTCATCGCCGAGGGCAATATAGATTTTTTCTTCGTCTGGGGTGAGCCCAAGCGGGATCGCGGGCGTGGCAACCTCAGGTTCGGGACGCCCTTCGCGCAATTCAAGTTCGCTAAAATCTTCCAAAATATCTTCGGGGCATCGCACGAGGCGCGCTTCGCCATTGCGCAGAAGTTTGAGATTACCCGCGAAGGAGTGCATATCGACGCGACCAGGGAGTGCGTAGAGTGTGCGGGCGAAGTTGATGGCATAATTGGCCGTAATCAAAGTGCCTCCGCGTGTGGCGGTTTCCACAATGAAGGTGGCTTTGGAGAGCGCGGCCACGATACGATTGCGTTGGGGGAAGGTCTTTGCGTCGGCATGGCGACCAAAGGGATACTCGCTGATGACGAGTCCACCGCTTCGCACGATTTTGACGGCGAGCGGTTTTTGATCGGCGGGATAGACGCAGTCAAGGGCCGCCCCAAGCACTGCGATGGTCTTGCCAGGCGCCTCTTTTCCTGCGAGGAGCGCACCCTCGTGGGCCGCAGAATCAATGCCATGTGCTAATCCGCTTGTGATGTGCAGACCTGCGGTGGCGAGTTTGAGTCCGAAGCGTTGGGCCTGGTCTTTACCATAGGAGGAGGCGGCGCGTGTGCCAATGATGGCAATTTGTGCTTGGCGCAGGAGTGTCACATCGCCCGCGCAGTAAAGGCAGAGGGGGGCGGTGCTTAAGGCGCGCAGACTATCAGGGTATTCTGGGTCAAGCCACGTGAGAATGCGCACATTTTTAGCGTTGGCGCGCGCCTCTTCGTGCTCCGCCCAATCGCTCTCCATTGCTTGTAAGATGGAGAGGACTTGCTGGGGGGAGAGGTCTTTGCAACGTTTTGCAATGACCTCCACCTCGTGGTCGCGCAGGTGAAGAAGGGAGCCAAAGGCACGTTCGAGCGAACGTACCTTTGCTGCGCCGATTTCGGGAATGCGGTTGATGGCAATCAGCGCGGCGCGGAGTTGGGCAGTCTCAAGTAGAGAAAGCCCTCCGGTCGCATTGGACGGGGGAGGGCTTTGCGGCACTTTCGGTAGTAAGTTAGAACTTGCGAAAGCGAAACTCTCTTTCAATTAGAGGGTCTGGCCCACGGTGAAGCAGACATTGGCGAAGATATCTTCGGCGCTGCAACCGCGCGAAAGGTCGTTGATTGGCTTTGCCACGCCCTGCACCACGGGGCCGAGCGCATTTGCGCCACCGAGGCGCTGCACCAACTTGTAGCAGATGTTGCCAGACTGGAGATCGGGGAAGATGAGTACATTGGCATCACCCTTAATGGCGCCGCCAGGATTCTTCTGGAGCGCGATTGCGGGGATGATTGCGGCGTCAGCCTGAATTTCGCCATCCACGATAGCATCAAGGCCGAGTTCTTCAAAGCGTTCCTTTGCCAAACGCGCAGCGGTGGCCACCTTGTCCACGAGTTCGTGCTTGGCAGAACCCTTAGAGGAGAAGGAGAGGAAGGCGATACGCGGTTGCTTGCCCACGAGTGCGCGGAAGGTGCGAGCCGTGGCAAGGGCAATGTCGACCAATTGTTCAGCGGTGGGGCAGGGATTGACGGCGCAGTCAGCAAAGGCGAGGACCTTTTCGCCCGTGAGGGTCGGTTCGCGCAGTTCCATCAAGAAGACGGAGGAGGCCAACTTAATGCCAGGAGCCATGCCCACGCACTGGAAGGCTGCGCGCAGCATATCGCCCGTAGAGGCGATGGAGCCAGCCACAAGGCCGTCAGCCTTTGCAACTGCGAGCATCATTGCGCCGAAGTAGATACGCTTATTAATCAAGGTCGCGCGAGCTTCTTCAAGGGTCATGCCCTTTGCCTTGCGCTTTTCATAAAAGGCTTCTGCGAGTTCATCCAAGAGCGGGTCAGTCGTGTGATTGATAACCGTGACTTCCGGGGCGAGCTTCATGCCTGCGGCATTTTCAGAAAAGGCGATTTCTTCTTCGGTGCCGAGCACGATAATCTTTGCCACGTTTTCCTGAACAGAGAGGTTGGCAGCCTTAATCACGCGCGGGTCTTGACCTTCAGGAAGCACCACTGTGCGACCAGAACCCTTCGTCTTGTTTGCGATCTGTCTCAACAAATCCATGATAAACATCCTTTCGGAATGGGATAAACCCTTTCAATAATGTAAAATGACTATCGCAAAGTATACCGCTTCCCGCGGGGTTTGGCAAGCGACTTTTCAGAAAGTAGATGACTTTCAGCGTGCAATCAGACGAACTTTCCTTAATAAATTGGCGCATTAAAGCAGGGTGGGGTGATAGATAAAGCGTGGCGAGGCGGCGGCGATGCCGCACGTTGGGAGTGTTATTTACTCCTTCCTGCGGCAGGGTCGCACCTCTCTGTGACCAAACGAGCGGGGATTAATCGCGAAACCCAATGAGTTTGACGTTGAAACCCAATGGATTTGACTTTGAAATCCAATGGATTTGATTTGATGAAGGGGCAGGATGGATGCTTTAATTTGTCGGAAGGGGGCGATGGGGCTGTCAAGAAGAGGAGTTGGTTTGCTAAGAAGGTGGCGGGTGAACTCTCAAAAGCGGTGATGAGTTTGCGAAGAGAGGTGGAGCATTAAAGGGAGATGTGCGGCTTTTAATGAGGGGTGCTTCACTGCATGCGGAATGACAATAGGGTGAAGTTTTCGCTCAGGAGGCTCATTTGCGAAGGCTGAAAGGGAAAGAGAATGGGGTTAAATTAACTTTTTCGTGTAAGAGAAGGGTGCTTTAGATTTTTTCCACTTCTTTCTTTCAAAAGATGAATCCAATTTAGGCGAATAGAGGAAGGGATTGAATGGTCCGCGAATCTTTTTATTTATTAAGGTATAGGTGATAAGGAGGTACAGGGGCGGGAAATGGGATTGGGGAAATATTTTTTGATTTTTTTGAAAAAAGTACTTGCGTTGGTTGCGGGGGATATGGTACTATGTGCGCACTTTCTCCATTCGGGGGGGTAGCTCAATTGGTTAGAGCTCCGGACTGTCGATCCGGAGGTCGCGGGTTCGAGCCCCGTCCCTCCCGCCATTTTTCAGTGTGAAGACACTCCTTTCGTGTTGTTGTGACCGCGCGGTTGATTAGACCGCGCGGTTCCTTTTTTGTCTTTGGTGTTTCATTGGTGTTGGTTTAACTGCTGATGCGGGGGGAGAGGACGCGCTTTGTGGGGTAGGAAGCGGAGGTGTGCGGAGGTCATTTTTAAGGCGTGTATGGGTGGAGTGAAGGGTTGTTGTGCTCATTTCAGAGGGGTGGGTGGGTCCGAAAATGAACTAAAAAGGCTAAAAAGAGATGTTTTGTCTCTTTTTCCGTGATTTCGTGCTTGACCGAAGTGTACTTGGAGTTTTATACTATTGGTTGATTTTCGTTCTAATGAAGGACGTTCATTGTTTTCATTGTTAAGGAAGCACTACTACTATGGCTAAGATTAAATTCGCTGATGTCACGGAAAACATCACCACCCGTAAAGAATTCCCCCTCGAAAAGGCACAGAAGATCCTCAAGGATGAAGTGGTCGCCGTTCTTGGTTACGGTGTTCAGGGGCCTGCACAGGCGCTCAATATGCGCGACAATGGTGTGAATGTGATCATCGGTCAGCGCAAGAGCACGAAGAAGAACAGCTCTTGGCAGCGCGCGATCAATGATGGCTGGGTCCCCGGAAAGACTTTGTTTGAAATTGAAGAAGCAGCTGATCGCGGCACCATCGTGATGATGCTCACCTCCGACGCTTCGATTAAGCCGGTCTGGAAGCAGATTAAGAAGTACATGACCCCTGGTAAGGCACTTTATTTCTCCCATGGTTTCGGTTATCACTACCGTGACCTCACTGGCGTGGAAGCCCCTGAAGGCGTGGACGTGATCATGGTCGCTCCGAAGGGTTCGGGTACCTCTGTGCGTCGTAACTTCCTCAACGGCGTGGGCATCAACAGCTCCTACGCTGTGGAAATTGACGCCACCAAGAAGGCACTCGATCGCACCCTCGCCCTCGGTATCACCGTTGGTTCTGGTTACCTCTTCCCCACCACCTTCGAACGCGAAGTGACCTCCGACCTCGTCGGCGAACGCGGCACCTTGATGGGCTGCCTCCAGGGCATCCTCGCAGCTCAGTTCGCAGTGCTTCGTAAGCACGGCCACAGCCCCTCTGAAGCCTTCAATGAAACGGTGGAAGAACTCACCCAGTCCCTCATCCGTCTCGTGGACGAAAAGGGCATGGACTGGATGTACGCTAACTGCTCTGCTACGGCTCAGCACGGCGCTCTCAAGTGGGCTCCTGAATTTGAAAAGGCTACCAAGCCCGTTTTCGAAAAGCTCTACAAGTCTGTGGCTGACAAGACTGAAGCTAAGGCCGTGATTCGCGACTGCGGTCGTAAGGATTACAAGGAACGCCTCGAAGCGAAGTTGGACAAAATTCGCAACAGCGAATTGTGGCGTGCTGGCGCTGCCGTGCGCTCTCTCCGTCCGAATGAAGCTGCTAAGGCAAATGCCGCTACGGCAGCTGGTGTGGCGGGTCGCGCTTCCAACTAATCATCGTTTGCGCGAATGGATGCAACAGCACGCGGTTTGATGCCGTGTGCTGTTGTTTTCTTCCCTCCTTCAGGGGCGCGAATCGGGTGGTGTGTAGGGGTGGAGCCTGTTTGAGTCGGGTTTGATTTTCCTCTGTTTTTGGGCATTTGCCTAAGGGATGTTTGTTACAATACGCGCTATGGATGTCGCGCACATTGCTTCGTTGTTTAAACGTTATACAGAGTCATTTCCGCAAGAGGAGATGATTCAGTTAAAGATTCACCATACAGAACGTGTCGTCGCAGATGCAATTGAAATCATGCATCGCGAACACTTTTCTAAAGATTTGCAAACGGCTGGCGCGATAGCGGCGTGGTTGCATGATGTGGGACGTTTCCCGCAGTTTATGAAGTATCGCACGTTTAGCGATCGCAACAGTGAGAATCATGCAGTGTTGAGTTGCGCAGAGATTGTGCGCTTAGGGTGGTTGGATGAGGCTTCGCCTGAGCTACGGGAACGCGTGTTAAAGGCTGTGGAATTGCACAATGTGCGCGATTTGCCCTCAACTCTCTCTGAGGCGGATGCAAAGGTGGCGCATGTCGTGCGCGATGCTGATAAGTTGGATATCTTTACTGTGTTGGAAGAAGCGATTGCAACGGATTACTTGCCCTCTCACCCAGAGGTCTATTGGGGGCTTCCCTTTACTGGACCTCTCTCGAAAGAGGTCGTGCAGGCGATTGAGGCGGGGACTTCGGTGGACTACGGTGCAATTCGCAGTTTTGCTGATTTTGTTTTGATTCAGGTGGCGTGGTGCAACGGTGGTCTGCACTTTCCGGCGAGTTGCGCGCTAACCTTGGCGCGGAATTGTCTCACGATCCGCCGAGATTATCTGTGTTCGATTCTGCCGGCAAGTGAACACGCAAACGTAATGAAGTGTTGCTCCATCGCAGCGGCAGCACTGACACGAAAGGCTTCCCATGGCGCGTAAGGCTGCTCCTAAAAAGTCTAAAAAGAAGCCATCGGCTTCCTCCTCTTTTCGTTTATCCCGACGCATGAAGGGGATTCTCTCGGCGGTGGCTCTGGTGATTGTCTTAGGGTTTGGCAATTGGTTTGCGCACTTGCCAGCGGCAAGGCGTACGGAATTTGGTGCATTGGAGACCTCATTAGAGAAATTGGGGCTTGTGACGGCGGGCTTTACGGACGCAATTGGACTAACAGGCCGTGATGCGTCGGTGCCGTATTCGGCGAAGCTGCCAACGCAAAATAAGTTTTTCTTCGGTAAGATTGAGATTACCAATAGCAAGAAGGCCGTCAAGGATATTAAACTCCTAAAACGCCAAGGGTATTGGTTGGGTTGGTCACCGATGTGCGGTCATCCTGCGTATGCGGTGTACACGGTGCCCACGTCAAAGGTCTTGGATGAACCCCCAGAGCGCCCCGCCTTTATGGTTGACCTCGAAGCACCTGACTGTCCTGACCCAAGTGATTACACGCGCACGGGTTATGACCGCGGGCATATGGCACCGAATTATCTCATCGCCACCCGCTATGGAAAGGCGGCCCAACGCGAAACTTTCTTCATGAGTAACATTGTGCCACAGACACCCGATTTGAATCGTGGTCCGTGGCGGATTCTTGAACAGATTGTTGCGAAAGAGTTGACGAAGCAGGACGTGGAACTGTGGGTGATTACGGGCCCAGTCCCCGCCGCAAAGCAAACGTACATCAGTCGAGGTAAGGCACGCATCCCGAAAGGATTCTTTAAGATTATCGCTTCAGTTAAGGAGGGGCGTTTGCGCGCAATCGGCGCATATATGCCGCAAAATATTCGCAGTGACAAGCATCCTCGGTACTGCCTGACCTCAATTGACGCAATTGAGGAGATGACAGGGTTCAACTTCTTCAGTGCGCTTTCAGAAGCGGATCAGGCGCAGTTGGAGCGTGTGGAGCCGACACGTTTCTGGCCAGAGATGGAGCTCTTTTAATGGCGGCGCTTGAACGAATCGTGATTGGCTTTGATACCTCGTTGCGTTCCACTGGCGTGGGGGTTGTACAGGTCTTGGGATCGGTGCGTAAGGCATTGCACTTTGCGCCGATTCGCGTGCCGCAGAGTCGCCCAATGTCGCAGGCTTTGCAGATGATTGATGAAGAAGTGGGGCGACTGTTGGATACCTTTCACCCCACAGAAGCTGCGTTAGAGACGGTCTTTTATGCCAAAAATGCGCGTACGGCGATGATTTTGTGTCATGCTCGTGGCGTGGTGGTGATGAACTGTGCCAAGCGCGGCATCCCTGTGTATGAGTATGCACCGTCGGAAATTAAACGCGCCGTGACGGGGACTGGTGCCGCTGAAAAGGCACAGGTGCAGGCGATGGTCGCGCGCATTCTCTCGTTACCTCCGCCCATCCAGAATGACGCGGCAGATGCCTTGGCGATGGCAATCACGCATATCCATCGCACAACGGGTGTCTTGGCATTGCAACCCGAATCCATTTGAGCCCGATGAATGGGTGAGGCGTATCTTAGTTGTTGACTTAAATCTTTTGAACGTACGTGGAGTTTTTTGATGCAGTTTCCTTTACAGATGTGTTGCCTTTCTGCCTTGTTATTGATTTTGGGGTGTAATTCGGCTTACCGAACCACCACCCGAGAATTGGGAATCCCCGATGCGGAGCGAACGGTGGAGGAGGGGAAGGTTCGCTTGGTCGCGCCGGCAGGTTCGCCTGTACAAACGTTTGAATTTACGGTCGGCCAACGTCCCGCCTTCATTGATGGGATTTCCTACTACCTCAATCGTCCCGCAGGAACGCGTAACTTGAGCCGTGATGATATTCGCATCTTGCGGGCGGCGCTTTTGGCGCCAGTGGCATCGAAACGGACGCTCAATCTGCTCATTGATCCTGGTCATGGCGGCACGGATAGCGGTTGCCGAAAGGGGGATGTGCACGAACAGAAGATTACGCTCGCCATTGCGCGCGAAGTGCAAGCAATCTTGAAGGCAAAGGGACACAATGTGAATCTCACGCGCCCGAATGAGAAGACAACGCGGACATTGGATGAGCGTACGCAGTTGGGCGCATCGTTGAAGATTGATGCCTTTGTGAGTATTCACGTGAATGCTTCGGCAAATCCAGAGGCAAAGGGTGTGGAAACCTACACCTTGCCTGCTTTTGGTTGCGAAGGGACGCTTCCGAATTCGCCAGCGCGCGGACCACTCGCAGGGCATGCGCATGTGGTGACTTCTACGCGCTTGGCGTACTATGTCCATCAGGCACTTTTGGCGAAGGATAAGGCGACGTCTGGCGCAATAACGGTGGCAGATCGTGGCGTGCGTCATGCACACTTTAAGGTCTTGCGTGATACGCCCGCACCTGCGATTTTGATTGAGACCGGATTCATCACAAATGAAGAAGATTTTGCGCGCATAACCGATGTGGCGCAACAGAAAAAGATTGCAAATCAAATCGCTGAGGGTATTCTAAAAGCTTTTGGTAGTATGAATACAAAGTAATACGCGAGCGAGTAGAGTCCTTAAAATGAGGCGGTGCGGTTGTGAAAACTGCGCCGCTTTGTTATTATTTAAAAGATGTAAGTTTCGTAAAGACAACGTGTTAGACGAGTCTTTATTGGTACAGTTAGAATGGAAGGATGCTCAAAGATGAAGACGTTGAAGATGTTGAGCAGTGTATTGGGTGCAACGATGGCAGCGAGCCTCTTTGCGACATTGCGTATTACAGAAATTTGCCCTCGCCCGGATGCGCTTGACCCGAATGGGAAGGAGGCGGGTTGGATTGAATTGACGAATACCAGCACCACCGAAACGGTGAATTTGAAGGATTTTGCCTTGATTCGTTGGAATCGCGGTAAGGAAGACAAGAAAAAGAATCGTCGCATCTTGTGTGACCGCGAATTAGGTCCTGGTGAACGTACACTTGTGTACACGAGCGAAGCCTATCCGAATTATTGGGATGGCGAAAAGGTCGCGGTGTACGACAAGGATGTGATGGTCTTCCCCTCCAAGGTCAACCCTAAGAAGTTCCCCAATGTGGCCCTCTATCGTGCTGACCAAAAGACGCTTCTGCAGACCTTGATTGTGCCGGTGGATTTGCCTGACGACCAAAGTTTTGGTCCTGGGGATGCGTATAACCGCATTCCTGTGGTGAATGAAGCTTCTGAATACACCTATCAATTGGGTGATGGCGAAAAGCAAACTGGCGTAGGCCGTTTGACCGTGAGCACAACGCAGTTGCCAAGTGATGTCGCAGGTCAGGTGACGCTCACGCCTACAGTAGACGCCGCCGTCGCGGTGTTGGAAGATTACACGGGCTCAAAGGATGCAGATGGCATACTCCAGGCGAATGTGTATGACTTCTCTGGGATGACCTCTGGCAATAAGGGTGTGCAGATGACGCCTCAGGCTTATCCTGAAGGTATGTACGCTGTTTCGCTCTGGTTCCGTTCCGAACCTACGACTGAAGATATTACCGATAACACCACAGGACGTGGGATGCCGCTCTTCGAATGCCGTCCATCAAAGACGGGCAATAAGATGGGCATAAACCTGTTCTTGAATGATGAGAACCAAATCACCATTCAACCGCGTAATGCGAGCAATTCTGCGCAATTCCTCTCCAATACGGATGCCAATTACGCCGATAACAAGTGGCACCATCTGGTGTTGGTGGCAGGGCAGAAGGCGGGTGATGCCTTAACGCTTTACATCGATGGTAAGGCCGAAATCACAACGGAGATGCCGTTTGACTGCGCATTGCAGAATACCATCCCTTATTGCTTTGGTCACGCCTATGACTCCACCTCGTGGCACACGTTCTATGGCCAGATTGCGGACATTAAGGTCTTTAATCGTGGGTTGAGTGCAACTGAAGTCTCTTGGTTGGCTGATGAAAATTCTGCCTCGCGTAATATTACATCGCAGTATGGCGGTTTGGTGTCTCGCGTGAATGAGACAACGAAGAAGTACCTGACTTACAACGGTGAAACAGATACCTACACTTTTGCAACTGTGGGCGCGGGGGATGAGGACTATCAGGCAATTGGAGCCTATGTTGAGAACTCCCTTCAAGCCACGGACACCCTTGTCTCTGTTGGTGAAACGCTTGCCTTCTGGGTGAAGCCCACCTCTTTTGATGCGACGGGCAATGAAGCGGTTGTCTTAATGGATTCGCGTAATGGTTCGCAGGACGAGAATGGTTATCTGCTCTTGGTTGGTACAAATGACGATGGTCAAAAACAAAAGATTTATGTTCAGCGCGGTGGTGAGACAAAGGTAAATGTGGCTTTCGCAGGTCAGGAGGTGCTGCCAGTGAATGAGTGGACACATGTAACCTTCTCGATTGATGCGAAGACTCAAACAGGAACGCTCTACATCAATGGTGTGGCCGTTGCTTCGCAGGTTATTACAGGTTACATTCCGGCAATAACAACGCGTCGCTTTGGGGGTGCACACGATAAATATTGGCGCGGTTTCCGTGGTGAGATGTCGGAAATCAACATCTTCTCTGGTGTGCTCCCTGCACGCGAAGTGGCGAAGGCGTACAATGCTTCAACGCTCGCGACGACGAAGGTCACCGAAGCCGGCACGGATGATTCTGCGGATGTCTATGAATCCGTGGAGACATTGCCCTCTACGGTGACGGGTGAAATGACGGTGACCTTGCCTGAATATGCAGAGGGCGCGACTTTGACCTTCTCTGCACCTGAGACCGCAGGTTTGTTGGCTTTGGCGTGGGAAGGTAAAGCGATTGAATTGGACGCGCCGATTGAATTGGATGGTGCTACGGCTGGCACTTTGGCTTGGACGTTGACGGCAGATGAAGACGCAAGCCGCATGTCGGTCTTGATTACGGCAGAACTCGCTGGCGAAATTGCAGGTGAAACGCGCGTCATCATGCCAGATATGACCCCTGGCACTGAGAACAACACCTCCACTGCAATTCCGTATGGCCCGAATATCGGTCCGTCGAACAAGGAAGTCTTTGAAGACTTTGGTTACTATTTGCCCGAGCCGATGGCAACGCCTGGCGAAGATTACACGGTTGTTTTAGATGTACACCCGATTGCTGATGACGCAGAAAATGCGATTACAAAGGTGGAACTCATGTATCGTTGCAACTTCGGCGAAACGAAGTATGTGGAGATGGCTCTCACCGAAGAGGCCTTCCAACGCACCGTGGAAGAAGAGGATGAAGCGGGAGAAACCATTGAAGTGGAGAAGTTGTTCCCTGCTTATGTGGGCGTGATCCCTGCGAAAGATCTTCCTGCGAATGGCTTGCTCATTCAGTTCGGTGCGCGGATTACCGATGGGGCAGGGCGCCAGTGGATTTCGCCTTCGCGCAATAATCCCGATGACTGCCCGAATTGGTATGGTACGATTGTGGAACCAACCGCAGACCAGACGTCGCTCCATGAGAAGTTGCAGACCTTCCATCTCTTTGTGGAGGGGAGCACGAATCTTGACTTGATGGATAAGGACTATGCCGACATTTCAAAGGCGTATCCTTTGGGCGCACGTTGCGGTATCTACGATGCTCAGACTGATACGTATTATGACAACGTGCGCATTGACCTGCGCGGCAACACCTCTGCACACTTCCCCAAGAAGTCGCACGGTTTGCGTTTCAGTAAGTGCCAACCCCTCACCTGCAAGAATATGCTCGAAGGCAAGAAGGGGACGAAACTCAAGGAAATCCGCAAGACCTCTTTTACGGCGGAATATGCAGACCCGACTTTTATCCGTCAGAGCCTCTCGTTCCACATGTGGCGTAATGCGGGCAATAAGGTGCCCTTCCACTATCCGGTGCGGTTGCAGTTGAATGGCGAATTCTATCAGCTCGCCTTCCACTCAAATCGTTTTACGGACGAACTCATTGAGGACTACTACGGCCTTGACCCCATGGGTTATGGTTATAAGAATGTGGGCACGATTTCCGCAAATGTTGGCACTACCGCAGGATCTGTGGAAAAGAAGACCCCGGATGATGGCGATGAAACCAGTCCAACGGCTTATGCACCCATGGTTGCATGGGCACAAACCTTCTCCACCTCTCAGGCCGTGGCCGAAGCTGAACTCGCTGCTGAAAAGGCGGGCACTGAAGTCTCTGCCGACATCGTTGCTAAACGCGAAGCATTGAAGAATGCAGTCTATGATTCCTTTGATATCCCTGCGTGGATTAACTATCTCGCGATGGCACGTATTACGCAGGAAGCGGACGACATCTGGGCGAATATCAGCCTCTATTGGGATAAGAACGGCAATGACGTCTGGATGCCACTCGCCTATGACCATAACCTCTCCTTTGGCGCATGGTATTTTGGTGATGATCGCGCAACAGGTCGCATCGGTCTTCGTCCGACAGCCGACGAATTCAAGTCGCATCCCTTCTACAGCGGTTGGAAGGTGCGTGCGCATGCGAAGAGTGGGGCTACCGTTGGTAGCGGCAACTACGCTGTGGAAGCCCTTTGGCAGAATCCTGAGATTCGTCAGATGTACTTGCGCCGTTTGCGCACCTTGATGGATGAACACCTCAAGGCGCCTGACACCGCGCAAGAGGAGACGCCTTTCTGGGATTACGTCACGCTTTTCAAGGAAGTGGTCGCTGCCGATGCAGAACTTGACCGCGCCAAGTGGGGCACCGAGTACAAGGATACCGTGATTTACGTTTGGGATCACATCCTTGGTTGGGATGAGGCTTTTGAAGATTTGTGGGAAAAGTACGTTGTGCCGCGTCGTACACACCTCTATGAAACTCACTCCATTAATAATTCCGAGTGGGAAACGGGTTATGCTTCTGATAAGAATGCGGGCATTCCTGCTGCGCATCCTGAAACCTTCGCGCCCATCTTGATGGAAAAGGTTGAAGGCGGCATTAAGCTCACGAACCCCAATGTTGATTCCATCGACTTGAGCGGTTGGACCGTGGAGGGCATGATGGATGTCTCGACACTCCCTGAGGATTCTGAAGATGTCTTCACCTTGCCGCCTGGCACGGTGCTCTTGGGTGGTAAGTCGCTTGTCTTGGCGTATGATCGTAAGGAATACGTCAAAAACAACGATCCTTGCTTTGTCATCGGTCTTGCCGTCTATGGCGATGATAAGACGTGGATTCCTGAACCGAATACGGAAGCAACGTCTATCGTCCTCAAGAAGGCAGATGGCGATGTCGCAGTGGATAATGTCTTGCCGGCGGAAATTGCGACGTGGTTGAATGAAGCCATCACCGATGGTAAGGTGAAAGCTGCGGCACTCGCAGAAGTCACCGCTGCAGCCGACTACGAACTCGCCTATCTCTTGGATGAAGCACCGATCGCTGATATGGCAGCGGCCACGGAACTGGATATTGCAGCCTTCACCATTGATGCAGAGGGGAATGTTACCCTTACTGCGACCCTTACGGTGAATGGTAAGGAAAAGACAGGCTCTATCAAGGGGCAAATCAAACTCTACGCCAAGGAAAACTTGAGCGATACCGCATGGACTGAAGTTGCCCAAGAACAGGATTTTGGCTCGGAGGGTGAGGCACAACTCGCACCGCGCGCGACGAAGTCAAGCGTCGTTCCGCGTTTCTTCAAGGCGAAGATTGAACGCTAAAGAACGCCACTTTTCCAAAGATAACCTCACGGTGCCGTGAGGTTATCTTTTTGTTTGGATCGTGTTTTTCGTGAATTCTAAATTCCCTTTTGGTAATCTTTTTTGGTTCAAGTTCCAAGTGTGTGGGTAAAAGAATAAAAGGCTTATAAAGGTAAGACAACGAGTTAATTCGTCGACTTCAATTTTTAAATTCAAAAAGCATCATTTAAGGTGTTTCAACGCATAAGGTTTAGGATATATTCCATGTACCTTGTGGTGTAGATGTTAGTGCAGCATAAGTTTTCGAGCAACGCGTGAATTAGATGCTGAACTTGAAAAATGGCGAAATAGGATAGTCCTTCCATTAAGGTAAGGCAAGAATTTTGCGCAAATGTGCAACCTATGTAGTAGAAACAATAAAACATGTAGCGTGCTAAAAGCATACCACCCACACAAAAAACTTAAGCGCATAGGCTTAACGCACGTTTTTAGCTTTAGAGAATCCACACTTCTTCCCAATTACCATCTCATGTGAGACAAAATAACTAAGCAATAAGGGCAGTTTTCAATCTCAGTTTGTTACAAACTCAAATCCAGTTTGTTACAAACTCAATCTCAGTTTGTTACAAACTTAAATCCAGTTTGTTACAAACTTAAGCTGATTTCGCCCTTTTTCCTAACCAAAGCTATGCAAAAGTAAAGGAAGAACTCCCCGTACATTGAATTTTATCCATACACTTGGGACTTGAACCTCTTTTTTGAGTGTCTGGCGTGTGTTGCGGTTTAATCCCCACGGCATTAGCCCTCGGCCACGCCGCTTGCGTAAAGAATTTGCTTGCGTCTTGAGGAGTCGTTTGGTATCATTATGCGCGTTTTCGGCCTCTAGCTCAGTTGGTAGAGCACGACACTTTTAATGTTGGGGTCGCGGGTTCGATCCCCGCGAGGCCGACCATTTGAAGACCTGCAAGCGTCAGTTTGCAGGTCTTTTTTGTCTTTTTGTGGAGTAGATGGGGGGGTCTTAATACGCAGTTTTTGTTAAAAGGGGTGATTTTAGGAAGAAGTAGATTTTAGAAAGTACTGATTTTTCAATTGTTTTAAAATTATTTTTGAAATAATTACAAAAAGTGCTTGATTTTATTTGTGGAGTTATCGTATACTTTGTGGCGTTGAGAGGACGACGTGTCCTCGTAGCACTTAAACAACAAAAGGAGAGAGACAATGGAACTCAAGGGTAGCAAGACCGAAAAGAACCTCTGGGAAGCTTTCGCAGGCGAATCCCAAGCACGCAACAAGTACACCTACTTCGCGTCCGTCGCTAAGAAGGAAGGTTATGTCCAGATCTCAAAGATCTTCGAAGAGACGGCCAACAACGAAAAGGAACATGCTAAGTTGTGGTTCAAGCACCTCGAGGGCATCGGTTCGACCATTGACAACCTCAAGGCCGCTGCCGCTGGCGAAAACTACGAATGGACCGACATGTACAAGCGCATGGCAGATGAAGCTGAAGAAGAAGGCTTTACTGAAATCGCTCGTCAGATGCGCGCTGTGGCTGAAGTGGAAGCTCGCCACGAAGAACGTTACAATGCGCTCGCTAAGAATGTTGAGACCGGAGAGGTCTTCGTGCGTAGCGGCAAGAACCGTTGGGAATGCTTGAACTGCGGCGCGATTGTCATCAGCGACAAGGCGCCTGAATTGTGCCCCGTGTGCAAGCACCCGAAGGCTTACTTCGCACTCGAAGCTCGGAATTACTAAGTGTATCACGCTTAATTAATCACGAAGAGACGTCGCAGGTCGGCGTCTCTTGTTTTATTTATAGGGAAGTTGGAGATGTGGAGAAGGGCGTAAAATGGGGCTTGCGAGTCCAATGGACTCATAAAAAGGGGCGTGGGAGGGTGTCAAAATGATGCAAAATCGGGGGTTGATAAAAAGGATGCTTGCGTAAGACCCCAAAACTGCGGTATAATGAATCCGTTTTAGCGCCCGTTGTGGCGGAAGCGCGAGTGCGCGGCCAAGTCCAGCGGGGAAACTTGAAACATTGAACAACAACCGGAGAAGCAACATGAGCTGCTGCTGTCTTGATAAAATCACCAACCCTGAGCTGAAGGCATGGGTTAAGGAATTCGCTGATCACGCCACCCCCGACAAAATCGTTGTCTGCAACGGTTCCCAGGAAGAATACGATGCTCTCGCAGCGGCTGAAGTCGCTCGCGGCGCATGGATTAAGCTCAACGAAGAAAAGCGCCCTGGCTGCTATCTCGTTCGCTCCCACGAATCTGACGTTGCTCGCGTGGAAGGTCGCACCTACATCTGCTGCAAGAACAAGGATGACGCAGGTCCGACCAACAACTGGATGGACCCCACCGAAATGAAGAAGATCATGTGGGAACTCTACAAGGGCTGCATGAAGGGTCGTACCCTCTACGTCATCCCTTACTCTATGGGTCCCATCGGTTCTCCTCTCTCCAAGCTCGGCGTGGAACTCACCGACTCTGCATACGTCGTTTGCAACATGCGCATCATGACCCGCATGGGCGACGCTGCTCTCGATCTCATCAACAAGGGCGCTGAATATGTGAAGTGCTACCACTCTGTGGGCGCTCCGCTTGAACCCGGCCAGGAAGATGTCGCATGGCCTTGCGCTCCGATGGAAAAGAAGTACATCACTCAGTTCACCGATCCCGGCGAAGAAGCTATCTGGTCCTTCGGTTCTGGTTACGGCGGCAACGCCCTCCTCGGTAAGAAGTGCTTCGCACTCCGTATCGCTTCCGCTCTCGCGAAGAAGGAAGGCTGGATGGCAGAACACATGCTCATCCTCAAGCTGACCAGCCCTGAAAACAAGAGCTACTTTGTGACCGCTGCATTCCCGTCTGCTTGCGGTAAGACCAACCTCGCCATGATGCTCCCCACGCTCCCCGGCTGGAAGGTTGAAACCTGCGGTGACGATATCGCATGGATCCACGTTGACAAGAACACCGGTAAGCTCCACGCGATTAACCCTGAAAACGGTTTCTTCGGCGTTGCTCCTGGTACCTCCAAGATCTCCAACCCCAACGCACTCGAAGCTTGCCGCGCTAACACCATCTTCACCAACGTGGTGCTTACCGACGACGGCGACATCTGGTGGGAAGACATGGGCGTGCCCGCTCCTGCACACGGCATCGACTGGAAGGGCAATGACTGCTACGCTTCCAAGGAAAAGCCCAACAAGATGGTCGCTAATGCTGACGGCACCGGCGAATTCATCAAGGCTGCTCACCCGAACTCTCGCTTCACCGCTCCTGCAGAACAGTGCCCTGTGATTGCTAAGGAATGGGAAGATCCTGCTGGCGTTCCTGTTGACGCTATCCTCTTCGGCGGCCGTCGCCCCTCCACCATCCCCTTGGTGAACATGGCTACCGACTGGGCACACGGCGTGTACATGGGTTCCGCTGCTGGCTCCGAAGTGACCGCTGCTGTGATCTCCGACCAGATTGGTCAGGTGCGTCGTGACCCGATGGCTATGTTGCCCTTCTGCGGTTACAACATGGCTGACTACTTCGGTCACTGGCTCGCAATGGGCGAAAAGGTTGCCGCTGACAAGCTCCCGAAGGTCTTCTTTGTGAACTGGTTCCGTAAGGATGCTGATGGCAACTTCATGTGGCCTGGCTTCGGCGACAACAGCCGCGTCCTCAAGTGGGTCTGCGAAGCAATCGAAGGCAAGGCTTCCACCAAGGTCACCCCGATCGGTATCATGCCGACCGATGATGCCATCGATTTGACTGGTTGCGAAACCACTCCTGAAACGCTCAAGGAACTCCTCACCGTCGACGTCGAAGGTTGGAAGAAGGAAGTTGCTGGCGTGAAGGAATCCTGGGAGAAGTTCGGCGACCGCATTCCCGCGGCTCTCACCGCTAAGCTCGCAGAAATCACCGAAGCACTCAACAAGTAAGTCTTCGACCGATTACCGAAAAAGAGGCATCCGAAAGGGTGCCTCTTTTTTGTGCTAACCACCGCCGCGGTGGGCGGTGCCACGATATAACCTCGGCGACTCACTTCTGCCTTTGTGACAGTCAAGTGTGAGCTGGCTATGTACCTCATCACCTCAGGAGGGCCGCGCTTGCGCGGCTTTGCGGCGTTAGCCGCTCACCTATCTGATTGGCAGGCCGTAGCCTGCCATCCCCGCCTCACCCCACGGGTCACCTCCTCGGCGGCTCACTTCTGCTTCCTCCTCGTGAGCACCAGTAAAAGCATCCGTCAGGATGCGTAGGGTGCAGGACTCAGTCCTGCCGCAGGGGCGTGTGGGGGCGGCGTCGCCCCCACATCATCCACCGCCTTCCTTTGGCGCTCCACCTGTAACGTCTTGTATACAGGCGTGAAATTGATGGAATAAGTCGCATTAGCCTGCGCTAATGCTTTGCTATACTGAAGGCGTTGTCACCCCGTGTGTGAACTCGTAATGCGAAAGGATACAAACGATGAAAACTTTGTTCCGCACTTGTTGTCTCGCCGCTTTGGCGGCACTTACCCTCGCTGCCGCACCAGTGTTGGCCGATGATGCAGGCGATATCCGTCTACCGACACCTGAGAAGAGTGGCGGGATGCCGCTCTTGGATGCGTTGGCTGCACGTAAAACGAGCCGCCGTACAACGGGTGCTGCGCCGACGCATCAGCAGTTGGCCAATCTCCTCTGGGCGGCCAATGGCATTACCCGTCCGGATGGCAAGCGCACCGCCCCCTCGGCGATGAATCGTCAGGAGATTGATATCGCCGTCCTCACGGCAGAAGGTCTCTATGAGTGGGATGAGGAGGAGAACGAACTCGAACGCGAAGAGACGCGCGAGGACCTCTCTGATCAGTTGAATGGCGCTTCGGTGATGCTCATCTTCACCTATGACAAGGATGACCAGAGCCCCGCCTATGCGCAGGTGGACTGTGGCTTCGTGGGTCAAAATGCCTATCTCTACTGCACGTCCCAACAGTGGAACTGCGTCTTCTTGGGCTCCATTGATCGCGCGAAATTGGCGCGAGCCTTGGAGTGTGATGCGGATGAAGTGCTCTACGGCATGCGCATCGGCATCCGCTAACAGCTTAATTTGACCTCTTGAGGGGGCTTTCGCTATTGCGATAGCCCCCGTATTTATGCGATAATAGCGGGGAAGGTCGTTATGTTGGAAACGCAATTTGAAAATGAAGTGAATGGAGCCCCTGCGGAATTTCGCTTGGCTTCTGCTTTTGCGCCAACAGGTGACCAACCTGAAGCCATCGACACCTTAGTGGAGGGCTTTGAGAAGGGGGCGCGTCGTGCGATTCTTCGTGGTGTGACGGGAAGCGGCAAAACCTTTACGATGGCCAATGTGATCGCCCGCTTTAAGCGCCCCACACTCGTCATCTCCCACAATAAAACCCTCGCCGCCCAACTCTACGCAGAGCTAAAGGCCTTTTTCCCCGACAACGCGGTCGAGTACTTCATCTCTTATTACGATTACTACCAACCCGAAGCCTACCTCCCTCAGACCGATACTTACATCGAAAAGGATGCCAGCATCAATGAGGACCTCGAACGTTTTCGCCTTGCTGCATCGCATAGCCTCTTAGGCCGTAAGGATGTCATCATCGTTGCTTCGGTGTCGTGTATCTACGGTTTGGTCTCGCCAGAGGACTATCGTGGTTTGATGATTTCGTTGCGCCCTGGCATTGAATTGCCCCGCGATGACCTCCTTGCGCAACTGACAGAAATCCAATACCAACGGAATGACTACGAACCCCGCCCTGGCGTCTTTCGCGTTAGAGGGGATGTGGTGGATATCTTCCCTTCTTATGCCACAGAGGGCATCCGCGTGAATTACTTTGGCGATGAGGTGGAGTCGCTCCAGAGTTTCAACGCAACCACGGGCAAAGTCACCGGCTCTTTGCCATCGTGCCTCATCTCTCCCGCAAAACAATTTGTCATGCCGCGTTCGCAATTGCTCGACGGCGTGGATCGCATTAAGGCAGAACTCAAAGAACGTCTCACCGAGCTCGCCGCCAATGGTAAGCTCTTGGAGGAGCAACGCCTCCGCCAACGCACCGAGTACGATCTCGCTATGCTCGCGGAGATGGGCTACTGCACGGGGATTGAAAACTACTCTGCGCCCTTAGCAGGTCGCGGTCCAGGCATCCCTCCGCCAACCTTAGTAGACTATTTTGGCCCTGATTTTCTCTGTATCATTGATGAAAGCCACGTGACTTTACCGCAAATTCGCGCGATGTACAATGGTGACCAAGCGCGTAAACAGGTGCTTGTGGATAATGGGTTCCGTTTGCCGTCGGCGAAGGATAACCGCCCGCTGACCTTTGATGAGTTTGATGAACGCATGCCGCGCATTCTCTACACCTCTGCCACCCCAGGCCCTCACGAACGCGCCGTAGCGGAGTTTGAGGCTGAACAGGTGATTCGCCCCACGGGCTTGCTTGATCCGATTGTGGAGGTGCGCCCGCTCGCGAATCAGATAGATGACGTGATGGAGGAGATTCGTGCCGCCGCAGAGCAGGGGGGGCGCACCTTGGTCGCCGCGCTCACGAAACGTTCTTGTGAGGATTTGGCGCAGTATCTCACGGATGTGGGGATTCGGTGCGAATATCTTCACTCGGATATTGATGCGATTGGCCGCGTAGAGATTTTGGGACGCTTGCGAAGGGGCGACTTTGATGCGCTCATCGGCGTCAATCTTCTCCGCGAAGGGCTTGACCTCCCCGAGGTGACCCGCGTGGCAATCCTGGATGCAGATAAGGAAGGCTTCTTGCGTAGCGAGACCTCGTTGGTGCAGACTGCAGGACGTTGTGCACGTAATACGGGTGGCAAGGTGATTCTTTACGCAGATGAGGAGACGCCCGCCATCGCCGCGCTCAAGGAGATTACGCGTCGCCACCGTGAGAAGCAGGAGGCATACAATGCCGAACATGGCATCGTGCCGCGTTCGGTTAAGCGCGCCATTAATGAAGACTTGCAGGTCATGCCAGGCGCAGAGAATGATCCCGCCCCGCGGAGTAAAAAACGTGACACGGGCGCACTGAAGGTTGCTGAGGGCGACTTGAGTACAGAAGAGGTGTTGGACGCCTTGCGGCAATTGGAGACGGAGATGCGAAAGGCCGCTGAGGATTTGGAATTTGAACGCGCGGCCTTGCTCCGCGATGAGATGCGTACGTTGCGTAAGACGTATGGCTTAAACTAAGTTTTGTTCTACGGAAAGGAAATGAGATCATGAACGTTTTTCGAACCCTAATCGCCGCCGTGGCACTATTTGCCGCAGGGTGGTCATACGCTGATGCGTTGACGGATCTCGCCGCGCGTATCTCGCCCTCCTTGAGGGAACGCGTGCAGTTTACGGTAGATGAATCTGCCGATGGCATCACTGTGGCGCCCGCAGGCGGAAGCAATATCCAGATTATCGCGCCCGACAAACGCTTGGCTGCCGCAGGTTTGGGTTGCTACCTCCGTGATGTGGCGCAGGCGCACTGGTCGTGGTGTGGCAACCGTCTGAATGTGCCGATGCCCCAACCGCGCAAGACGCATCACTACACACCGGCCTTTACGCGCACGGTTGCCTACAATTATTGCACGCTCTCTTACACCATGGCCTTTTGGGGCAAACCCGAATGGCGCGAGGAGATTGACCGTCTCGCTTTGTATGGCTTTGAGATGCCGCTCGTCCAAGCGGGTCTCCCGAAGGTGTGGCAACTCACCTTGCGCGAATTGGGTTACCCCGAAGAACGCATCGCCGCCTTTATCCCTGATGAAGCCGCCGCCGCATGGTGGAATATGGGTAACTTAGAAGGTCTCGGCGGCCCGCTCTCTCAGGAGCGTATTGATGCGGATGCCGAGTTGGGCCGTTACATTGTTGCTGAGACAAAGGCGCTCGGCATGAAACCGATTTTGCAGGGGTTTGTGGGTCTCTTGCCCCACGATTTACCGCAGTATCTCTCCAAGACGGAATATGTCGATGCGAAATTCGTGAATCAGGGGCGTTGGGTCGATGGCTTTGTGCGTCCGACCTTGCTCTTGCCCAATAGTGAAACGTATGCAAAGATTGCCGCCATCTGGTACAAGAATCTGCTCACGGTCTACGGCATTGAACGCGCCGATGCCTTCGCGGGTGACCTTTTCCATGAGGGTGGCAGCACCGCAGGGGTAGATGTCACCGCTTGCGCTCGCGCCGTTCAGGCCGCTCAACAGCTCGCCTCGCCGGGCGCCATCTGGGTCATCCAAGCATGGCATGGCAATCCTCGCGCCGAACTCCTCGCCGGCCTTGATCCTCGGTACGCCCTCATTGAGGCCCTTGTGAAGGATCAGGCGAATGGCCAACGTTACAACCGTTCGTTCCAGGGGGTCCCGTGGGTGTGGTGTGAGTTGTTGAACTTTGGTGGCAATCACGGTCTCTATGGTGGCGTGGAGATGTTGATGAAGCTCGGTGAATTGACGCGACAATCGGGCGCTTCCACAATGGTGGGCTACGGCTTGCTCTCTGAGGGGCTTGAAACGAATCCGCTCTTCTACGAATTGTTCACCGAACGTTTCTTCATGCCACGTGAAAAGGTGATGTCCACCCAGGATTATGATACATGGTTGAAGGCTTACGCGCGCCGCCGTTATGGCACGGTTACGCCGCGCATTCTTCAGGCCTTAAAACTGCTCACGAAGTCGGTCTATAAACCCTTGCGTGACCAAGAGGGTTGCACCGAAAGCATCTTTTGTGCGAAACCTTCCTGGACGGCGCGCAAGGCTTCTTCGTGGGCGAGCGGTGAGATGTACTATTCCGCTAAGGATACGCTTCGCGCCGCACTCCAACTCGCCAATGCCGCGAAGGAGAATCCGGAGTTGTTGCAACAAGAAACCTTCCGTTATGATCTCATTGATGCCACACGTCAGGCGCTCTCTGACTTGGCGCGTCCGTTGTTGGCTCAGGGTCAGGATGGTGCCGCATCGGCCTATTTCCTTGAGGCTATTCGTGAAATGGATGCACTCCTCGCCTGCGAACCGCGTTGGACGCTTGAATGGCGTGAGGAGATTGCTCGTCGCACAGGTGGTGAGGCCGCCGCGAAGGCAATTCGCCGTATGTATACCACGTGGAGCGGGCGCGGAGGTTCGTTGAATGATTACGCCCACCGTCAGCTCGCAGGCTTGATGCGTGACTACTACTTGAAGCGTTGGCAGCTCTTCTTTGACGCAGAGGCGGAAAAACGCAATCCTAGCCCCGCCTTGGATGCCCTGAATACGCGCTTCTTAAATCGCGGTGTCCTCTCGCCGAATCGTAAGAAAAAGTTGATGAGCCGTGTCTCTGAGGCGCTCTCCTTGGCCGTGCAGGTGCATAAGCTGTGGCCCGAAGCTTTCGCTTCTACCGCAGGGGTGCCGTGGAGCCTCAATGGCGTCAAAGGAAAAACGCACCTTGATTTCAGTGTCTCTGAGTATATCACCCGTGCGGGGGTTTATGAAGTTGCTATTTGCTGGACATCTGGCCGGCATGCCCTTCAGATTCACTCGGTAGAGCTCTTTGAAGGTGAAAAGAAGGTGGCAGAGGATGTGCATGAGGGTTATACAGGGGGGCGCACGAGTAATAATGTTTACCAGTTACGCGTGAATCAACTCCGTGCAGGCCTAGAGGATTACGTCTTGCGCATCCATTGTTCGGGACATAACGGCGGGAATTCTTCAGGTACCTTTACCATAAAATTCAAATCTGCGAACTAAAGGAGTGTGTGATGAGTTTTAAGCCGATGACATTGCGCGTTGAACGGCTCACCCCAACTGCGCAGATTCCCTTTTACGCCCATCCTGGTGATGCTGGGATGGATCTCTGCGCCGATGAGGCGCGTCTCTTGCAACCCGGCGAGCGCGCCGCAGTCTCCACGGGGCTGCGCATTGCCTTGCCCCCGAATACAGAGGGGCAGGTGCGTCCGCGGAGTGGGCTTTCAATTAAGCATGGCGTCACCGTTATCAATGCCCCAGGCACAATTGATGAGGGCTATCGTGGAGAAGTGAAGGTCTTGCTCGTCAATTTGGGTCAGGAGGCCTTTGAGATTACGCAGGGCATGCGTATTGCACAGTTAGTGATTGCGCCTGTGTTACGCGTTGGGATTGCTGAGGGCGCAATAGCAGATTGCACAGCACGTGGCACAGGTGGATTCGGATCCACAGGCATTTAAGGACTCTTTTTCATGACACATGACCAAATTTACTCCCGCGCTTGCACACTCATCCCAGGCGGCGTCAATTCCCCTGTGCGTGCCTTTAATGCAGTAGGGGGCACGCCCATTTTCGTGACTTCGGGTAAGGGCGCAGAGATTACCCTCGCAGATGGACGCACACTGATTGACTGTTGCTGTTCGTGGGGCGCCATGATTTTGGGCCACGCCGCGCCACTCGTAACAGAAGCGGTCACAAAGGCCGCCGCCACGGGCACGACCTTCGGCATCGCCACCCCTGGTGAAGTGGAGTTGGCCGAACGTCTCGTCGCCGTGAGCCCGCTTCTTGAAAAGGTGCGCTTAGTCAATTCTGGCACCGAAGCCGTGATGACCGCAGTGCGCTTGGCGCGCGGCGTGACGGGCCGTGACCTCATTTTGAAGTGTGAGGGATGCTACCATGGGCACAGCGATAGCCTGCTTGTGAGCGCAGGGAGTGGCGTATTGACCGCAGGTGACGGCACGGAAGTCGCAAGCGCAGGGGTGCCCGCAATCATCGCTCGCGATACGTTGGTCATCCCGTATAACGACCTCGCCGCCGCAGAACGCGCCTTCGCTGCACATGGTGAACGGATTGCCGCCGTCATTGTGGAGCCCGTCGCGGGCAACATGGGGTGCGTCCTGCCCGTGGAGGGCTATTTGAAGGGATTAGAAACCCTCGCCCATCGCGCAGGAGCTTTGTTGATTTGCGATGAAGTCATCAATGCCTTCCGCTTCCGTTATGGTCTCTACAGTGATGCCGCAGGAATTGAACCCGACATCATCACGATGGGAAAGGTCATTGGTGGCGGCTTCCCCTTGGCTGCAATTGGTGCAAAAGCAGAGTTTATGGATGCCCTTGCCCCACACGGAAAGGTCTACCAAGCTGGCACCCTTTCGGGCAATCCAGTCGCAGTCGCCGCCGCCATTGCCGTGTTGGATGAACTCCGCGCCCGCCCGCCTTACGCTGAAATGGCCGCAAAGGTGACGCGCATCACAGACGCATTCAATGCTGCCGCCACGCGAGCAGGCGTTCCCATGCGCATCCAAAGCTACCAGACCGTCTTCACCCCCTTCGCGACCAACGCCCTCCCGGTGCGCAACCTCGCCGACGCCCAAGCCGCCGACACTGCCCTCTACGCCCGCTTCTTCCATGCCATGTTAGCCCGCGGCATCTACATCGAACCCTCCGCCTTTGAGGTCAACTTCATCTCTGCCGCCCACACCGACACCCACGTCGACACCCTCATCTCCGCCATGGAAGACGCCCTCGCCACCCTCTAATCCCACCGCAAGCGCTCTTGTTATAGGGAGCGCAGAGAAATGGCGGCTTATTTCTGTCCCCTTAGCAGGGGAGCTCCTCGGGGCCTTCTCCCATGTGTCCCTTCGCAGGGTGCCCCCCGTCATTAGGTGGGCCCTTTAGACCAGTGACTGGGGAGCATCATTATCACACTACTGGGGGAGCGGGGGCGCAGAAAAGCGACGGTCTGTAAGTGGCCATATGCTAAGGGGCGTGCCTTCGGAGGTCTCATCGCTGCTCTAATCTTTATGGTTTATGATCGCTAACCACGAGCGGCGTCGCCCCCATGTAATCCTCCCACCTCTCCTCGGTGCCCTCATTTGCATTGCGCGCGCACTTTGTGTTACAATTATGTGCATGAAAGAGACAACAGCGGTTTATCCAGGGACATTTGATCCCATGACCAAGGGGCACTTCGACCTTATTCGTCGTAGTGCGGCGCTCTTTGATCATCTGATTGTGGCGGTGGCGGGGATTTCTCCGAAGCCGACGCGCTTGTTTGGGATTGAAGAACGCGTTGCGATGGTGCGCGAGTGCTTGGCTGAAGGGGGCATTACGAATGCCACGGTGAAGCCGTTGGACTGTCTGTTGGTCGAATTCTGCCACCGGAATAACGTACGAGCTGTGGTGCGCGGTCTGCGTGCTTACAGCGACTTTGAGTATGAATTCCAGATGGCGCTGACCAATCGTCAGTTAGCCCCGGATGTGGAGACGCTGTTCTTGATGCCGAATGAAGAGCACAGTTACATCACGGCCTCGACCGTGCGCGAAGTGGCACGTTATGGCGGTGACACGGCACATTTTGTGCCTGCGTGTGTGCAACGGCACCTGCAGGAGTATCTTGCTGCACACCCGGAACAACGCATCCAAGGAGCATCTGTTGGAAACACCGGCGCGTTTGACCGTTGATCTCGGCCGTTTGGACGAGGGGCGTTATGAGCACTTAAAAGGTGCTCTGAGCCGTATTTTCTTAGAGGTGGACGACCTTGAGCAGTTGCGTCCTGAAGGGGACGTTGAATACGATTTACAGTGCGAATTACTGGGCGACGAGCTCTTGGTTCGCGGGACATTACAGCTCGCTTGCGCGTGCATTTGCAGCCGATGCGGGCAGACTTATCACACAAAATTCTCGGAAAAAGCCTATTGCGAGTCCTTTGAAATTGCTGGGACAGAGATATTAGACTTGACGGAATCCGTGCGAGAAGGTATTATACTCGCTCTTCCTTCGTATCCGATTTGCAAGGAAGACTGCAAAGGCATCTGTTTTCATTGCGGGCAAGACCTGAATGAAAGAACGTGTAGCTGCGCGAAAGGAGAGGGGAATTCTCCTTGGGACGCGCTGGACGGATGGATGGCTTAAAGCATAATAGCGAGAAGCTTACAGAAAGAAAGAGAGTCAGAAAATGGCAGTTCCTAAACGTAAAAAGTCCAAAATGCGCGTTCGTCAGCGTCGTGCACACATCAAGGCAACCGTGCCCGGCACCGTGACTTGCGAATGCGGCGCAGTTCGCTTGGCTCACCGCGCTTGCCCCTCTTGCGGTAAGTATGACGGTCGCCAGGTGCTCGAAGTTGAGGCCTAAGCGATAATTACCATTCTCGCAACGACAAACAAAGGGGGCGGAGATGCGGATTGCACTTGATGCCATGGGCGGCGACAATGCGCCGTATGAAATTGTCTGGGGCGGCATGCTCGCCGCTGCTAAGACGGACGATGAAATTATGTTGGTCGGCGACGAAGCGGCTATCCGCAACGCGCTTGCACAACGTCATCCCAAAATTCGTCCGCTTCCCGATGTGAATACGTTGCTGGAGTCTGGCCGCGTCAAGATTATCCATACCGATGAATCCATCGCAATGGATGACGCGCCAGCCGCCGCCGTGCGTCGCAAGAAGAATTGTTCCATCAATGTCTGTATGCGCATGGTGAAGGAAGGTACTGCCGATGCCGCCGTTTCTGCCGGTAACTCCGGGGCAATGGCGGCATCTGCGCTTTTTATCCTCGGCCGCATTAAGGGCGTGTCCCGTCCGGCAATTGCTACCGTATTGCCGACGGCCGACGCAGATCGACCCTTGTTGTTGCTCGATGCTGGCGCAAATACCGACTGCAATCATGAATGGTTGCGCGAATTCGCCGTGATGGGCGATGTCTATAGCCGCTTGGTGCTCGGTCGTGAAAAGCCTGAAGTTGGCTTGATGAGCATCGGTACGGAAGATTGCAAGGGAAATGAATTGACCAAAAATGCATTCCCGATTTTGCGCGACTACACGCCCGGCATTACCTTTAAGGGCAACGTGGAAGGTCACGACGTCTTTGAAGGCCAGACCGACGTCATCGTCTGCGATGGCTTCATTGGCAACGTGATTCTAAAGACCGCGGAGAGCGCCGCTCACGCAATGGGCGGATGGTTGAAGCGCATCATCAAGTCGCGCTTGGCCTATAAGCTCGCCGCAATCCTCCTGATTCCCGCGCTGAAGAAGTTCAAGCAACAGATGGACCCCGAAGTGCACGGCGGTGCGCCCCTCTTGGGTGTGCCTGGTGCAGTGATTATCACGCACGGCTCTTCGACCTACAAGGCCATCTTCTATGCTTGCCGTGCGGGTTCTCGTGCCGCAGCGAACAATGTTTCGAAGGAAATCGCTGAGAACATTGCCCAACTTCCCGAAATCCCGCTTGAAGCTGAATTGGAACAACCCACCCGTACGGCAGCAGAATAATTGCCCTAACGGTGGATTTTCCATTGCAACTTTTTGCGGAAAACGTTAAACTATGCGTTAGTTTTACTGAAAGGACCTTAACATGTTGAATTGTTTCTTTGCTGGTCAAGGCGCTCAGTTCCCCGGAATGGGCAAGGACCTCGCTGAAAACGATCCCGAAATCATGGCCCTCTTTGATAAGGCCAATGAAGTGCTCGGATTCGATTTGAAAACCATTTGCTTTGAAGGCCCAGCAGAGGCGCTGACCAAGTCTGACGTTTGCCAGCCTGCAATCTTCACCGTCTCGATGGCCTGCTACACCGCCTTCCGCAAGCAGTGCCCCGATGCACCCGCCGCCGCAATGGCAGGTCTCTCACTCGGTGAATGGACCGCACTCTGCGCCGCTGGCGTGCTCGATTTCGAAACCACCCTCAAAATCCTCCAGGCTCGTGGCAAGTACATGCAGGAAGCCTGCGAAGCCAAGCCCTCTGGCATGATTTCCATCATGGGTGCAAGCCCTGACCAGCTCAAGGAAATCTGCGAAGGCTCGGGTTGCACCGTCTCGAACATCAACTCTGATGCTCAGCAGGTGATCTCTGGTACCCACGAAGCCGTGGCAAAGGCCGCAGAAATCGCCACAGCCGCTGGTATCAAGAACGTGGTGCTCCAGGTTGCTGGCGCATTCCACTCTCCCTTTATGACCCCCGCACGCGAAAAGCTCGCTGAATTCGTCAAGGATATCCCCTTCGGCAAGCCCTCCGTACCTGTGCTCTCCAACGCCACCGGCACCTTCCACGCAGAAGACGGCGAAGCCATCAAGGCCGCCATGCTCACGCAGGTTGATAGCCCCGTGCACTTCTCTGATTGCGTGAAGGCTGTCATGCCGAATGGTGGTCTCTTCGCTGAATTTGGCCCCGGCAAGGTGCTCTCTGGCCTCATCCGTCGTATTGACAAGGCCAATGCCGTCACGAATGTGCAGGACACCGCTTCGCTCACCGCGACGCTCGCCAAGGTCACTGCCTAAGCGTTCCCCCAATCTCAAAGAGAAAAGAAAGGAAATACCTCATGGATTTCACAGGTAAAGTTGCTCTCGTCACCGGTTCTGGTGGTGGTATTGGTCTCGCTACCGCGAAGGCTCTCGCTGAAGCAGGTGCAGACGTTGCAGTCCTCGACTTCAACCCCGCCCTCCTCGAAACCGCTAAGGCTGAAGTCGAAGCCTATGGTCACAAGGTCATCACCATTCAGTGCGACGTCTCTAAGGCCGATCAGGTCGAAGCTGCCGTCAAGCAGACTGTCGATGCCTTCGGCCGCTTGGACATCCTCGTGAACAACGCAGGTATCACCCGCGACAACCTCCTCCTCCGTATGGAAGAGTCCGAATGGGATGCCGTCATCGCGACCAACCTCAAGTCCGTCTATCTCTTCTCCAAGGCCGTCATCCGTCCCATGGGTAAGAACAAGGGCCCTGATGGTAAGCCCTGCGGTGGTGTCATCATCAATACCGCTTCGGTCATCGGCCTCTTCGGTAACGTTGGTCAGCTCAACTATGGCGCTGCAAAGGCTGGCGTCATCAACATGACCAAGACCATCTCCAAGGAATACGGTAAGAAGAAAATCCGTTGCAACGCCGTTGCACCGGGCTTCATCAAGACCAAGATGACCGAAGTGCTTTCTCAGGAAGCCAAGGACGCTATGGCCAAGATGATTCCCCTTCAGGAACTTGGCGAACCCGAAGACGTGGCACGCGCCATCCGCTTCCTCGCCTCCGACGAAGCTTCTTACATCACTGGCCAGACCCTCGCAGTCAGCGGCGGCATGGCATTCTAATCACTTTTTCACAACATCGTGTCCCGGCGGGTGCCGGGACCTTAAACAACCCAAGGAGTACATAACATGTCCCTCGAACAGAAAATCACTGACATCATCGTCGATCAGCTTGGTGTGGACGCCGCTCAGGTCGTTCCGGAAGCATCCTTCATCGATGACCTCAACGCTGACTCCCTCGACCAGGTCGAACTCATCATGGCCTTCGAAGAAGAATTCGGCGCAGAAATCCCGGACGAAGACGCAGAAAAGCTGACCACCGTTGGCGCTGTGATTTCGTACCTCACGGAAAAGGGCATCACCGCTGAATAAGCGTTGGTACTCAAAGTACGGAAGAGAACAAGCCGCATCCTCGGATGCGGCTCTCTTTTTATCCCCGCATCGCGTGTCCCACAGCCTTCGTGGGCCCATTTGGATAGCGGAAACTTTACATGCAGTCCTGCGCCGCATCCCCGTCTCGCCACGAGGCCGCGGTGATAGAGAGGAGGATAGCTTCAGAGTGTGAAGTGGTGGCGTGGCGAGGAGCCCTAAATAATCTATCCATAACCTATCTGACAGACGGGCCGTTGCCCGTCTCATCTATCTCTATCCCGTCTCATCTATCTTCTATGCTTTTATCTATCCATTGATGGAAACTTTCTTGCCTCGGGATAGATAAGGCAGGCAACAGCCTGCCGCTCAGATAGGTGATCGATAGATAAGCGGCTGCGCCGCAGATACCATGAGGCGACCACCTGCGAGTCCCCTTAAATAATCTATCCATAACCTATCTGATAACCTATCCATAACCTATCTGACAGACGGGCCGTTGCCCGTCTCATCTATCTCTATCCCGTCTCATCTATCTTCTATGCTTTTATTATCCATCGATGGCGGCTTTCTTGCTTCAGGATAGATAAGGCAGGCAACAGCCTGCCGCTCAGATAGGTGATTGATAGATAAGCCCCTCGCCGCGGGCGCCTAATGGGGCCCCTTCAGTGGAGAAAGCGCTTCACTTCGCCTTCACTGATGCATGAGGTTGCGCTGTTTGAGGAGGATGGCCTGCCGCTCAGATAGGTGAGGGATAGATAAGCGGCTGTGTAGCGGGTTTCGCCTTAGTAGTCCATTAATTTGGACCAGGTGGTGGGGGTACGGCGGTCTTTTTCGGGGGTGACGACGGCGAGGGAGAGGCGCTCGGGGGTGAGGATTTCGGCCGCGAGGGTTTGGATGTCTGCCGCGGTGACATTTCTAAATCCTTCGAGGATGGCTTCGGGGTCGGGGGGGAGACCGAAGAGGACGCGACCTGCAGCCCAGCCGATGGGGGCGCCGTCCATGCGTAGGCGGAAGCGTCCGCAGAGGTAGTCGCGCGTACGACGGAGTTCAGCGGCAGGAAGGGGCTTTTCAATGATTTTGCGAATTTCTGCGAGGATTGATTTGGTGCAGTTGGCCGCCTTTGCCGCATCGCATCCTGCGGTAATTAAGAGGGCGCCGCAGTCTAGGCAGAGGGTGGTGCCACTGGTTACGCTATAGCAGAGGCCCTTGCGTTCGCGGATGTTTTGGAAGAGGCGCGACATCATGGTTTCGCCGAGTGCGCAGGAGAGAAAAGAAAGCGCGGGGAGGCGGGAGGACTCTAAGAGGCCGGGAGCGCGCCATCCGAAGGCGAGTTGGGTCTGTTGGATTGCGCGGCGGGTGATGGTGAGAGAGTCTTGGGGGCAGGCGCGGGAGAAGGGCTCGGGGGCGCGCAGGGTGGTAGGATTACGGAGATGTCCCGCGAGTTTCTCAACTGCCCTGACGCACTTTTCGTGGGAGATTCTGCCGGCGAAGGAGAAGACCGTCCTGGAGGGGGCGTACTGTGATGCGCGGTAGTTCAACAAGGTTTCGCGGGGGATATTGAGGACATTTTCAAGGGAGCCGAGGATGGGACGCCCGAGGGGGTGGCCAGACCAGAGTTGGCTACCGAGTCGATCCATGGCGACGCTATCGGGTTGGTCATCGTACATAAGAATCTCTTCGGCGATGACTTGCCGTTCGCGGTTGAGTTCTTTTTCATCAAAGGTCGAGTTGTAGTAGAGGTCGCCGAGGACTTCAAGGGCGGCGAGGGCGCGGTCGTAGGGGACCTTGGCGTAGTAGCAGGTGTTATCTTTATCCGTGAAGGCATTGATGGAGCCGCCTTGGCCCTCAATAGCTTGGGAGATTGCCTTTGCGTTACGCTTGGCGGTGCCTTTGAAGAGCATGTGTTCAATGAAGTGGCTGGCACCGTTTTGCGCTTCGGTTTCGTTGCGGCTGCCCACGCGCGCATGAATGGCGACTTGGACGCTTTCGGCGTTGGGCTTTTCAAGGGAGACGACTTTGATGCCGTTGGAGAGTTCGGTGATTTGGAGCGTATCGAGCATAAGTGGGTGGATTAGTGGGCGCCGAGGCGCAGGTGGCGGTCAAAGCCCTCGGGGATATGTTCTGGACGATGGGCGATACAAAGCACCGTAAGTGTGGGGATTTCGCACAAGAGGCGCGAGATGAGGCGCAGGAGCTTTTTGCGTTCGGCAGTTTCAAGATTGAGGCAAGGCTCATCCAAGAGGAGGAGGTCAGGCGCGGCGACCAATGCACGAATGATGAGCACCAAGCGGATGTATCCCGCAGAGAGGGTGCCAAGGGTGTCATGGAGACGTTCGTGGAGGCCCAACGTGGTGAGGAGGTGGCGCGCAGTGGCGCGTTGGGTCGAAGAGGGGGCCTTACGGACTCCATTTTTGGTAAAAATGCCAGAAAAGACGACCGCTTCAACGGTCTGCGTGGGATCAATCGCAGCCTGGGCTTCAGGGGAGACACTCGCAATGCGCGAGCGAATCTTCCAGAGCGGAACGCCAGGGCCGAGTTTTTGGCCGAAGCGAGTAATGTCGCAGGCGTAAGCGTAGGGATTGTCTCCTGCGATCAAAGAGAAAAGGGTGGTCTTACCCGAACCATTGGGGCCCGTAATGACCCAACGTTCCCCTTGGTGGACCTCCCAGTCCAAGTCGTGGAAGAGTTCGCGACCGCCAGGTTTGTGCGAGAGTGCACGGATGGAAAGGACGCAGGGCGTGTCTAATGCGGGTGGATTCCGAGAGAAGGAGAGCTTTTTGCTCGCTTGAATACGGGGACGATAGCGACCCTGCGAGCGAATTTCGCAGTTTTCCAAGCGCAGGCGATGGGTGATGAAGGGCGGGATTTCATCTTCGTTGCGAACGGTTAAGATGAGGGTGCGTCCCTCTTTCACAAGCGTGGAGAGCGTTTGGGTGAGCGCCTCTCGCATGACTTCATCAAGGCCTGCGTAGGGGTCATCCAAAATTAGGATGGGGGATTGGCGCAGGATGGCGCGGGCCAAAAGGAGACGGCGGTGTTCGCCATTACTCAAGTGTACGGTCCAAGAATTAAGGAGGGGCGTCAACTGTAGGGCATCATCAAGCCAGGCGCGCATCCGTTTAAATTCGGCACGTTCCTTTTTCTCTGGCGGACGCACTTCAAAGGGGCTTACGCAGTGGATGGATTCGTAGGTCAGACGATCGGCTACTGTGCGAAAATCGTATTCAATCGAGGCGTGATAACGCGCTTCAGCCCAGGAACTGCCTGTGGCATTTGCTTGATCTCCAAAGGTGACGAGGCAAGCGGCGTCAGGATAGAGGCGGGCGAGTTGGGTGGTGAGGAGGGTTTTGCCACTGCCGACAGGGCCAGAGACAACCCATTGTTCGCCCGCCTTGAGGGTCCAGGTGCGGGCGGAGAGTGTTACTGAAAAGTCATTCATTGGGTAATTGTTTCAAGAATTTTTGCGCCAACGGCGGACTTGTCCAAGAACGCAAAGAGGCCGCGGGCAATCATTTGGGCCGCCATCGCCATTAGGATGACGCCAGAAACTTTGGAGAAGATGCGGATGATATTTTTGCCAAAGATGCGTTCTAACGCTTCAGCGAAGTAGAGAATCGTGCCAAGCGCAAGAATCGCGCCAAAGAAGCCCACAATGCCAAAGGCAAAGGTAAACCAAGAGACATCTGGAGCCTTTAATGCCTCAGCACCGATAATGATAATCGGCGAAACGCAGGCGGGGCCCATGATAATCGGAATGCCGAGGGGAACTACAATGATGTCGCGAACGCTCGTGGGACGCGAAGAGGCGGTGGGGGTGTCGCTACCGAGCGCCAACTTTTGTGCCATAATCATCAATAGAATACCCGCACCAATGCGGAATCCGTCTAAGTCTAAGCCGAAGAGGTTGAGAAAGACATTGCCGGCGAAGTAAGAGATGATGGCAACGACAAGCACCACATACGTGACATGTACCGCGACATAGCGCTTGTCTTTTCGCGATGCACCTTCTGTCAGCGAGAGGAACATGTTGAGAACGAAGAATGGACAAAACAGGAAGAACAGTTTTACGAAGTTGCCCCAAGCGAATAGTAATGCTTCAGTCATGACCTCTCCTTAAAAGATAAGTAGATGGTTAAAAGTATAGCACAAAGTCTGCTTAACGTGCGTCAATACAATGTGTAACTTTTAATTCAGCGCGTGCAAAATGACAGCGTGTTAGGCGCAATAGAGAAGCGGTGGAGGGTGTTTGATACCTTTGTGCACCTTGGGGGGAGGGAGGATTTTTTTAGTGATTTATTGTGTGGCGGAATTTGCTATAATGAGTATGTTTATTTTCAGAAAGGAAACCGTTATGTCGAAACGTCCTGTTTGTTTGATTATCCGCGATGGCTGGGGGATGAATCCCCGTTTTGATGGCAACTCTGTCTTCAGCGCGAAGACGCCGGTGATTGATGCGTTGCGTACGCGTTATCCTTGGTGCCGCATTGAGTGCTCCGGCGAAGAAGTGGGCTTGCCTGACGGTTATCAGGGCTCCTCTGAAGTCGGCCACTTGAACATGGGCGCTGGCCGCATTGTGGAACAGGAACTGAAGCGTATTGACGACGGTCTGAAGAGCGGCGAACTCTTCAAGAGCGACAAGTGGGAGGCCCTCATCGCAAACTGGAAGCAGAACGCTTCTCAGCTCCACTTGATGGGCCTCTTGCAGGACGAAGGTGTGCATGCGCACCAGGAACACCTCTTCAAGATTATGAAGCGTGCCCGTCAGGAATATCCTGAAGGTCGCATCGTGATTCACCCCTTCCTCGATGGTCGTGACACCCCGCCGCGCTCTACGCTCGAATATCTTGCCAAGCTCCAGACGGTGATGGCAGAAGTGGGCGGTTGCGTCATTGGTACCGCAATGGGCCGCTACTACGGCATGGATCGTTCTAAGAACTGGGTGCTCACCTCTGAAGCCTATGAATGCATCGTCTCTGCGAAGGGCAAGCCCTACGCGAAGGTGGAAGATGCCGTCAAGGATGCTTATGACAATTTGAAGACGCCCGATGGTACCGAAATGACGGATGAATACATTCCGTGCTGCATCATCGGCGACTACGCAGGTGTGAAGGATGGCGATAGCGTGATGCACACGAACTATCGTCAGGACCGCGCAATTCAGCTTACGCAGGCCTTTGTGTGCGATGACTATGCTGGTACGCGCTCGGTGCGTCCGGCAGTGACCTTCCTCGGCTTCACTCGTTACTGGGATGAATTCGAAGCCTACTTGCTCGGTGCGATGGGCGGTGACGGTGGCATGGATATGCTCTTGGGCGAAGTCGTTTCCAAGGCGGGTATCCGTCAGCTCCGCATCGCAGAAACGCAGAAGTTCCGTCATGTGACCTCCTTCTTCAATGGTAAGAGCACCAAGCCCTACGAAGGTGAAGATCAGGTTGACGTGCCCAGCCGTTTCGACCCCGCAACCTTCGCCTCTCACCCCGAGATGGAAGCTTACAACGTCACGACCGAATTGCTCAAGCGTTTGGAAGATAATCCCTATGGTTTCATCGTGGTGAACTACGCTAACTGCGACATGGTCGGTCACACTGGTGACCTCGCCGCCGCTACGAAGGCTGTGGAAATCGTGGATGAATGCGTTGGCAAGGTGGTGGAACGCCTCTTGGAACTCGATGCTCACGTGCTCATTACCGCAGACCATGGTAACGCAGAACAGATGGTGGACTACGTCACCGGCATGCCTAAGACCTCTCACACGCTTAACAAGGTGGAGTGCATTTATGTGGCTAAGGATGCTGACAAGCGTACCATGCGTGCCGATGGTAAGCTCTCTGACATCGCAGTGGCTTGCATTGACCTGCTCGGTCTCGAAAAGCCCGTGCAGATGACGGCAAACAACCTCTTCGTGGACTAAGTTCACGTCGGGGCGTTTACCACCCTTATTAGGGCGGCGGACCTCCCGCCGCCCGCTCTTTCCAGAAAGGCAAATGCAACGATGAATAACGAACATCTGAATCGTATTGGAAAGCTTCAGGCGGCAATGACCGCCGCGAATGTGGATGCCGTCTTCTTGTATTCCACCGTCAATCGCAACTACTTCACTGGCCTGACCACCAGCAATGGCTTGCTCTTGGTTGAGCAACAAGGTGCGCCGGTGTTCTACACAGACTTCCGTTATCTTGAAGTGGCGCATCGCGTGCTGAAGGGGATGGATATCCGTAAGTTCAAGCCTGCAAAGGAACAACTCGCAGACTATGCTGCTGCGGCAAAGTCTTGGAAGACGATTGGCTACGAAGGTAATCTTACTGTGGCACAGTTCTTGCCGCTTCAAGAGACAATGTCTGGTGCGAAGTGGGTCAGTATTTCGGCAATGGTTTCCACGCTTCGTGCGGTGAAGACTGCTGGAGAAATCGATGCAATTCGTCGTTCCGCGGCAGCGAATGACGCGCTCTTCGCCGATTTGATGGATACCTTCAAGGTGGGTATGAGCGAATTGGAGATGTTGCGTCAGTTCCGCATGAAGCTCGCTGCACGTGGTTTGACCGAATCCTTCTCGCCGATTTTGTGCGCAGGTGTCAATGCCGTGGAATGTCATCACCAACCCGATGAGACGGTGTTGCAACCCAATAGCGAACTCTTAATTGACATGGGTGTGGTGGTCGACGATTACTGTTCGGACATGACGCGTACCGTGTTCTTTGGGACGCCCACCGCGCGCTTCCGCGAAATTCACAAGATTGTCTTGGAAGCAAACTTGGCCGCAAAGGCCGCGGTGAAGCCTGGGGTGCGTTGTTGCGATATTGATGCAGTGGCACGCAATATCATCAAGGATTATGGCTATGGCGAATACTTTGACCACTCGCTCGGTCATAGCGTGGGCCTGGAAGTGCATGAACAACCAGCCTTCGCTGCTACCTGTGAAACCGTGCTTGAACCTGGCATGATTATCACCAATGAACCCGGCATTTACATCCCCGGAGACACAGGTGTTCGTATCGAAGATTTGCTGCTCATCACTGAAGATGGATGCGAATCGCTCTCTCACACCCCGCACGAGATTGTGATCCCATGCTAAAGAAAGAACCAAATCAAGAATGCATCGCATCGCTCGTTCGAGAACTTTTGATTGAGTTGGGCGAAGATCCTGATCGTGAAGGTCTGTTGAAGACGCCTAATCGTGTGGCGAAGGCAATGACCTATCTCACGCAGGGATATCGTCAGACCCCGCAAGAAGTACTCAATGGCGCAGTGTTTGAGTCAACGGCGAACAACATGGTGATTGTGCGTGACATTGAGATTTACTCGCTTTGCGAGCATCATCTCTTGCCCTTCTATGGGCGTTGTCATGTGGGCTATATCGCCAATGGTAAGGTGGTCGGGCTCAGCAAGGTGGCGCGTATTGTGGACTGCTTTGCGCGTCGATTACAGATTCAGGAACGCCTGACCGAAGAAATTGCCCATGCGATTCAAGAGATTACTGGGGCAGAAGGGGTTGGCGTGGTGATGAATTGCGCCCACCTTTGCATGATGATGCGCGGTGTGGAAAAGCAAAATGCCATCACCGTGACCTCCTCAGTCTTGGGTTCCTTCCGTGAAGACGCCGGCGTCCGCGCCGAATTCATGAGCCTCGTCCGATAAATATTTTGTTAAAAGAATGAATTTAAACGTGCTCAGGTGTTCCCCGAGCACGTTTAATTTATTCATCATTGGTAGAGACAACCTAGACAAATTAGAGCCGAATTGTTCAATGGATTTGCCATGACTAATGGTGCTAATGACGCTTCGGTTATAATCGATGCTCGAAGAAGTGGGCGGGGAGAATCTCTTGGGCTTCGAGCGTGTCGCGCCAGGTGGCAACGGGGAGGGCTGTGCCAGCCCAAGAGAGGTCCACGCGGAAGGTGCCGAAGCCGGCTTGCATTAATTCGCATTGGTGACGTTGTGCCGACCAAGGACGTTCATCAAAGGTAATCCAAAGTGACCCTAGACGGGCAATGCGCAGGCGCTTCCCTTCGCGATTAATGAGCAGATTCGTTTCTGCGTGAGGACGCGTAAAGGCAATAAACTGTGGTGCATACTGCGCAATGAGAATCTCTTTAGGGAGAACTGAGGGCAAGTCTGTGAGATTGGGCAGGTTGGCTTCGGGACCGGAGACATTACCGGTGATGCCACAGGCGAGTTGGCGTTGCTCCGCGTCTGGGTTGATGGCGTACCACGTCCAGTCGGCAGTGATATCCAAGGCATCGCAAGTGGGTGACCAATCTTGTAGGAGTTGCCACGAGGTTAAATCGGCACACTCAAACTTCCTAAAGCCTTTGTCTAAGAGTGCGCCAATGGTAGCGCACATGACATCAATGTCTTTTTCACGCAATGCAACCGGCAATGCAAAGCGAAGTCGTTCGTAAGGGACCGCATTAAGCCACGGCTTGAGGTCATTCATGGTCGTGTCGGACGCCAAGGCGACTATAATCTGGGCAGGAATTTCTCCACCTAAAAGGGAGGGAGGCTGCAATGCCGACACCTTGAGGGTGTAGGTTGCTTCAGAGACGGGTGTACGTGGCCTGATTTCGGCTGCAGGCGATGCACCTTCAGGGTGTTGGGCTTCAGTGCATTCTGCGGCTTCTCTGGCCGCTTCTGCCCATTCACGACGCGTGGCATTGAGCAATCCTGCGGGCAAAAAGAGTCCATTGTCCTTTAAGGTGAGGCGACGCAAGAAGAAGCCATCATCACCCAATCGCGACAATAACTTCTGGGCCGCTTCCGCAGTGCGCGAGGGATCCTTGGCGGGGGTGAGGGTGGCAGGCGTGGAGAGGGTTATGCCATTGCCGGAAAGGGTGATGGCGTTTGGCGAAAGGGTCAGTGTGAGGTCAGCGGGTTTGAGTGAACGCAATTCAGTGCTACGTGGCTTTGTTACGGGGAAGGCGCGACGCACTGCTTGCGATGCCGAACAATAGACCGTTGCACCATGCGGCAATTCCTTTACGTCAGGAGGTAATGCCACATCAACACGCGTGCCGCCTGGCAATGAAAGTGCGCTCTTTTTGGTGCGGTTGTCACGCATTTTCAAGACCGCGAAGCCGATAGGGCGTCCGCCTTCGGGTGGGTCAATTTGTAACCCATCATGCTTCTCAATGGCGCGCATCGTATCAAAGGTCATCCAACGAATCCCATCGGTGTCGCGCATCACGCGTAAGACGCGGCCAATCGGCGCTCCGCGATGTCCGACACAGAGCGGATCAATAATGGCCTCCACGGGTGTTTTTAGGTCGGTCGCGTAAAGTGTAGTCCACGGACGAGAGAAGATGGTGCGCAAGTCTTCTGTCTTTTTCGCGCGCAGGGCGGGTGTCAACTTGCCATCTAAGAGGGTACGATAAAGATCAGTTACGGCCGCCACATAGAGCGGATTCTTCATGCGCCCTTCAATTTTCAAGCTCGCCAAGGGGAGTGTGCGTAAAGCCTCGCCGCAGTCAATCAACGCTAAATCGCGCATGGAAAAGGGATGACACGTGACCGTTTCGCCTGTAGCAAGATTGAGTTCGCGGAAGGGTTGGCGGCAACAGTAGGCACAACGGCCACGATTGCCACTACGGCCCGTGGTGAGCGAGGAGAAAAGGCAGAGCCCGCTGATGCTATAACAGAGTGCGCCATGAACGAAAACCTCAATCTCCACCCCCGCCTTACGACCAATTTCGGCGGCTTCTGCTAAAGTTAATTCACGCGCAGTTACAATGCGAACAAAGCCCATCGCCTTTAATGCACGTGCTCCTGCAAGCGAGGTACACGCCAATTGCGTGGAAGCATGGAGTGGGATTTTGGGGAATTGGCGATGGATACGTGCGGCAAGTCCAAGATCTTGCACGATGACGCCATCAATTGCAATCTTCTCTAAGAGCGCCAATGAGGGTAAGAGCGCCTCCATCTCATGTGCCTCAATCAACGTATTTAATGTGACATACACCTTGCGCGGGCGCTCAAGATTACGGGCATACGCAACGATTTGAGCCAATTCATCATCGGAGAAATTGGCGGCATCCGCGCGCGCTGAGAAGCGAGAGAGCCCCAAATAAATCGCATCTGCACCATAAGCAAAGGCGGCAAGGGCTGCATCAAAAGACCCAGCGGGCGCAAGGAGTTCTGGAAGTTGCATAAGAAAAGGTCCGAGAATTAAAAGGTGAAAGGGCTACATGTGCGCGTGCGTAGAAAATGTTCGCGCCGAAGTCGCATGAGGTGTTAGAAAACCAGGAGGGTTTTGAGGGGATCAAAGAAGGCTTCCAAACGGTCTTTTTCCTCATGAGAAAGGGGGCAGTGGGCGAGATTGAGTACACGAAGCGTTCGCCAACCCGTTAAATCTGCGGGCAATTGGCTGATCTTGGTGCCACTTAAGTCAAGTTCTTCTAACCCACATCCCAATGTATCAGGCACGCGCTCAAGCGGGTTGTTTGCCAACGTCAAATGGCGTAAGGCCTTGGGTTTGGCGGGGGCCTCACGGAGTTGATTGTCGGCGAGGTAGAGGCGTTCAACCGAATCGGGCAAAGGTGGCACTTGGGTGAGGTGATTGCCATTACATCTAAGCCAACGTAATGAGGTAGCAGAGAGATCGGGTAAGGCATTAATGAGGTTACGGTCAAGATTCAGGTAGGTGAGATTTTGCCACTGACTTGCATCTTGGGGCAAAGAAAGCAGACGATTATCCGCGAGCCATAGCCGTCGAATTCCTTGAGGGACAAAACCCTCGGGTAGGAGCATGAGATTGTTGGCGGAGAGGTTTAAGTCAATGAGGGCCTCGGGAAAGTGTTGGGCATAGACGCGATCCGCGCCAATTGCTTTTAGATGCACCGCTGTCACACTTTGGGTAAGCGGTGGGATGGGGGTGGTTCGTCCCTCCACCATCACCGTCTCTGCGACCACGAAACTCGCCGTAAACAGCGAGAGGAGCATTGTCCACCACCGCATGATTACTCCCATTGTACAATTTCTCCGCAGACGATGGGAGTAAGCGTCCCATCAGCTGTTTCTAAAAGGAGGGCACCATCTTCGCGAATGCCACGCGAAATCCCCTCGGTCGGCGTATCGGACAGTTTGACTGTAATCGGTAAGCCCACTTTGCAATCGCAGGCATCAAGTTCAGAACGCAGTGCGGCAAGTCCCTGTTGTGTCCAACGTTCATGGAGCAGTTCAAAGTGTTTGAGGACTTGAGCAAGCAAGACCAATCGGTCAATATTGCCCGGGATTTGTGTTGCACGATAGGCGACCGCCTCTGGCACTGCACCGGTGTTGATCCCGATGCCGATGATAATCCCCTCAAGTCCACGGGCAGAGGTCTGTGCTTCACAAAGGATGCCACAGACTTTACGGTCGCCGATAAGGACATCATTTGGCCATTTCAGGCCCGCCTCGCACCCAATCTCGCGGAGTGCCAATGTCACGGCAAGACCTGCAACTAAGGGTAATGTGACGGCAATCTCTGGTGGCAACGTGGGGCGTACCAAGAGTGAGAAGAGCAAGCCCTGTCCGGGTTCGGCTAACCAACTCCGTCCGAGGCGCCCCCGTCCAGCAGATTGCACCTCAGAGATGACGATGGTGCCTTCGGGTGCACCCGCCTCTGCCAACTTTAAGAGTTCGTCATTTGTGCTCGTACACGCGGCTAAGAAGTGGGGATAACGGCCAAAACACTTCGTTTTTAACACCGCCCCAAAGGCTTTTTCACGCAGATAAGCGAGTAAGGGGACGTCCGCTTCTGCGAAGTCTAATTTCCAGAGCGCATCTGGCGCACACCAACACTGCTCAATGTGTTCGCTCAATCGCGGCACCTTTTCATCCGCTTGCACGCATAATACGCCATGTAAAGTGATGGAGAATTCTGGATAAACATGCTCCACGATTGGCGCATCTGCGATGGCTTCTACGGTGATCCCAAGCTCTTCTTCAATTTCTCGCACGGCGGCCTGCGCAGGTGTCTCGCCCGCCTCAAGTTTGCCGCCAGGAAATTCCCACTTAAATGCGGTGGACTGAAACTTCGAAGCGCCCCGCTTCACACAGAGCACTTCACCCGCCTCATTCAAAATTAGGGCTGCTGCCACAGTTAAATGCATACCATGCTCCGTTGTTTAGTCATCCAAAAGCGGACGCAATGCCGTTGCCAATTGTGCATAACCTGCTGCATTGGGATGCACAACATCTCTGAAATACGTAGGATTGGCCAAGCCGTCTGCGCCAGTAATCACTTGTCCAATATCTGCAAAACGGACTTGCTTGCCATCTGCTAAGGTTTGCAAAAGTTTATTGGTTCGAGCGATAGTAGACTTTAAGTGGGGTTCTCTCCGTGGATAAATCCCCAAGAGTAAAATCTTAGCCTCGGGTTGTTTCGTTCGGATGAGTGTCAGCAATGCCGCAACATTCGCCGCACACGCTTCTGCAGTATCACCACGATGACCTAAGTTATTCGTGCCGATGTTAACGATAATCAATCGGGGCGCGATTCCATCCAGTTCGCCATTCGCCACGCGGTAGTACGCATTATCCACGTAGTCAAAGCCAAAGCCCAGATTCGTCACCACGCGTTCGCCGAACAAATCCGTCCAGGCTGCTTGCCCAACGATACGATGCCCCTTGGGTTCGCCGCCCCATTGGTGTGTGATACTATCCCCAATGAAGACAATCTCTGGCTTTACATTAGTATGGCGCGCCAACACCTCTGCGTGGCGCGCCATCCAATTGTAGTCATCACGTTGTTGGGGTGCTACGTGTAAGGAGTCTGGGAGCGCCGTTACACAACCCGTCATTTGGACGCAGAGCGCCCCAATGATGCACATTGTACCGGCGAAATTCCGCAGGCTTACCACGTCATTGACACCTTACAGACGCTGGACTGCGTCTAATTCAAGCTCGAACAGTAAGTCGTCTCGGCACACATCTGCGATGATTTCCTGCGCATAATCTGCAGGAAGCCCATTGGCTTTCAACCAATTCTGCCATGCAGGACGATCTTCAGGACGCTTGATATAGGCGATTGCACGCACCGAATCCTTAAAGGTCATATTGCGCGTTTCAAGAATTGCCTTGACCACTTCCATGGTCAGTTCGACCTGCTTGTCGGCATCATCATGGTGCACCGTTTCGCCACCGGGTTCAATACTCGCTGTGCCAGAGACGAAAACAGTGCGCCATTCAGGCGTGACAATCTCTGCAGCGCGGCTGAAGCTGCTCCGATAATCCAGTGCAGAACACTGCAAAGGCGAGTCCAAAATAGCCTTCGTGGTGCGACCATCCTTCGGGCGCATCGCGATTGCACCAACGATAATTTCGGCGCCAAGCGTATTTGCACAACCAATTCCTGTGCTTGCCGGGACAAAGCCGCCAAAGACGTTGTGCTCTTCAAAGAACTCATCGCGCACGCGATTGAGGACATCGTACCACTCTAAGAGTTTGTCCAAGTAGAGCCACGTGCGCACCACATCATGGAAGGAGTAGCCCTGTTCCTTTAACAACTTATCAATGTTGTCAAAGGCCGAACGCGCCTGCACTTCGCGGGAAGCAGAGAGATCATCAGGTGCCACACCCATTAAGAGCACGTATTCAGCATAGGCATCTTCATACTTTGCCCCCACGGCGCGGCCATTTTGCATCACCACTTCGACGGGCCCCTTTGTGGAGATAAAACGTTGCACCATCGGTGGCACATCGCCAGTGATTTCATTCACCAACCAAATCCCTGGCACATCCCCTTGCGGTAACATTGCAATCTGCGCAGGAGAGCCCCATCCATTGCGGGCAATTTCTACACCACGCGTGGGTGTTTCAAGGGTCTGCCAGAGCGTTCCGTTTAGCCAATTTAACATGATTTAATCTCCAAAATTAGCGTTTGTACCGCACATGCTTAGAGCGACAAGACGTAAATTTCGAGGTCGTTCAATTCTTGTTCTGTCAAATCCGAAGTGACGCCGTGGTAGTCATCCTGGTTCCAAACGGTCAACACTTCACGGAGAGTCTTTGCGCGTCCGTCATACAGATAAGGAGCCGTACGCCAGACTTCGTTCAACGTCGGCACGTCAAACTTCTGTCCCTGTTCATCACGTGTGCCGAGCCCTAAGTCATAGAGCGGTGCCTTCGAGCCATCATTTGGATCGGCCGAAGCGGTGAAGTAGAGGTCAGGCTTGTGACAACGCGCACAGTCTGCCTTTTCAGGGCTATCAAAGATTTCCTTACCACGGGCAATCGCATCGGCATATTCTGGACGTGCCCACGGCGAGACCTGTGCCTTCATGTTCATCACATAGGCGTCAATGCAGAGCGTATCCTCTTCGGCCACTGCGCAGAATTGGATGTGACGGAAACCGGCACGATTACAGTGTTGCATGCTCTTGCGAATGCCCGTAATCATGGTCGGAGGCGTTACGCCACTGAGATAAAGCGACTTGGACTGCTTGGGGTTGCCGATGCTATCGTTCATCAAGTCCCAGTTTAAACCGTCCACAATTGCATCCGGGTGACACGATGCGCAGCTCTGCCACTGTTGGAAGCACTTGGTGCCGTCATTGAAGAGCATTTCACCACGCAAAACCTTGTCTGCCTTTAAGTCTGCCAATGCAGTACCATTCAATGGAATCACCTCAGGACGCACCACGCGACGATCCTTGAAGGGCACCTTCACCAAAGCATCGGCGAAGTGGCAGACTGCATACACGCAATCCTCCGTAGCCACCACGCCACGCGGACCATCTGCATCAAAGCGGAAACGGCGACGAATTCCTGTGAGGAAGGAGAGGTCATTGTGCACTTCATCGGCAGAGAACGTGACCTCCGTCACCTTCTTTCCTGCCGCCGCATCGTCCAAACGTTTATGCAGAGCGGTGCGATCAATCACGCTAACTTCACGCGTGCCAGCATGGCTCACGACGATGTACTGATTGTCTGGCGTTACCGTCACACCCCAAGGATTTGCGGCGCCGAGGTCAATGTCATCCAAAAGCACTGTGTTGATGTACGCCCCCGTCACGCCATCCAAAACAGAGAGCGCCGCAGTGTTCATCCATCCACGTTCCAACTGCGTCGTTGGCAACTGATAGCGCGCCTGCGTATGGGTCAAGTAGATATTGGCACCATCGGGCGAAGCCGTAATGCCGCGCACACCTGTTGAACCATCTGGTAAAGGAATGTTCGCGATTACATTAAAGGTGGCCGTATCAATGACGGTTACCTTTGCGCCGACATACTTCACGGGTTCGGCAGCATCATCTGGCAACATATTGATGACGAAGAGCAACTTGCCATCCTTGCCCAAGGCGCATCCGTGCGTTTCGCGCACGCATTTTGCCGATTTGAGCAACTTCATTGTTGCGGCATCATACTGTTGCACCGTGGCATCAAAACGGTTGCAAACGTACACATAGCGACCATCTGCCGAGACAATCGGAGCCATTGGATAATTGCCTGTGATGACCGATTCGCCGTCCGCACGGAAGAGGCGGCCCTCATTACCATCGTCAGCGGTGTAGAAAATCGTGCCGTTAGGGGCGACACATGCACCTGTTACAGGCAATTTTACTTGATCTTTGAAGAATCCGAAGAAACCACCAGTGTACTTCTCAGCACCATAAGAGGCTTTGATTACGCCGTTCAAATCACGCACTGTCACGCGATGTGCACGCTTTTCTGCGATGATTAAGGCATCCTTCTGCGGGGTCATTGCCACCGTTTCAGGCGAAAGATACTGCGCCTTTGCGGCAAAACCGAAACTGATCAAACCTGCTAAAAGAAGATAACGTGTCATCGTCTCTGCTCCTAATAAAATCAAATGCGCAAAAGTATAGCACGTTTGCCAACGGCGACTGCCGAAAACCCCTCCCCAAAATGGAGTTGCTTTCTATGGTAACCACGTCCAAACGCTTACTGTAAGTATAGCATATTTTGAAGGATTCCCTTACATTAATTAATAAGATAGAAAACTTTTATCATGCTCAGAAGAGTCATGGTGAGGGATATAAAAAACGCGGGCCAGAGGCTCGCGTTTTAGGCTTTCATTGCGAAAGATTTTTGTCGAATTAGTCAACCTTGGCGAGGATTTCGATCTCGCAGAGGCATCCCTTCGGGATATCCTTCACTGCCACGCAGGAGCGTGCAGGCTTGGAGATGAAATACTTGGCATAGACTTCGTTGAATGCGGCAAAGTCAGCAATGTCTGCGAGGAAGCAGGTGGTCTTGATGACTTTGGTGAAGTCAAGGCCAGCGGCAGCGAGGAGTGCGCCGCAGTTCTTGCAGGACTGTTCTGCCTGAGCAGTGATACCTTCAGGGATGGTGCCCGTGGCAGGATCCACAGGGATCTGACCGGAGGCGAAGAGCATGCCATTGACGATGATGCCCTGAGAGTAGGGACCGATAGCGGCGGGTGCTTTGTCTGTAGAGATAACGTTCATGTTTGTTCCTTTCAAAAGGGGAGTTATGAGTGAGAGAGGGATTCAAGAATCTTTGCCGCAGCTTCCACGCACATGGGGCAGGGAGTCTTGGCGGCCGATTTGATTTCGCGACAGGTGAGTGCGCCGACTTCGTTGGCGAAGGCGGCTTTGATTTCTTCTGCGCGTTCGGGGCACATTACGAGTGCGCCGTAGAGTGCACCACAAAGACCGTCTGGGGCGCGACCACCACCACAAGCAGCCATCTCGGCAATCTGTTCTGGGGTGCCACCAGCGCCTTCCACAACGGCTTGTGCGCAGTTGTGTAATTTAGGCACAGCTGTAAAGAGGGCGTGAGCCTTCGTCATTTATTCACCTCGCTTTTTCAAGAGGGCTTCCACGATGGCCACGTCTTCAGGGGTGTCCACGCCAACGCCTTCATCGTCGCAACGAATCACGCCGATGCGCCCCCCGAGCCAAAGGGCACGGAGTTGTTCGAGTGATTCGGTTTGTTCCAATGCGCAGGGCGGGGTGGTGATGAGTTTCTTGAGGAAGTCGCCACGATAGGCATAGATGCCCAAATGACGCCAGTAGAGACCAGAATTGAGGTCGGGCTCGCCATCGCGACGGCAGGGAATCGGCAGACGCGAGAAGTAGATCGCGCTGTCATCTTCGCGCAAAATAGCCTTCACCACGGTGCGCGCCATGAGTTGTTCCATCGACTTGATGGGGCATGCGGCGGTCGCCATCTCTTCACCTGTGCGAATCATGCGTTCGGCAAGGGCGTCAATGAGACCGGGGTCCATGAGCGGTTCGTCGCCCTGGATGTTAATCACGATATCTTCCGGGCCTGCATTCGCGGCGACAGCCACGCGGTCAGTGCCAGAGGGCAATTCGCTTGCGGTCATGACGACTTCACAGTCGGCGCCGATGGCATCACGAATACGTTCGTCATCGGTGGCAACGAGGACGCGATCCAAACGCTTGGCGCGCTTTGCCGCTTCGACCACCCATAAGACCAACGGCTTACCCAAAATCGGCGTCAGGGGTTTGCCAGGAAAACGAGAACTTCCCCAACGGGAAGGAATCACTCCGATAACAGCCATTGTTGTACTCCTTTAGTGAGATAGAATAGAGAAAGTGGGATTATTCCGGCTTGGCGGCGCGTTCCATCAACATGCCGACGGCATCTTCTGCGGTGAGATTTTCGTAGCACATCCGATAGACCACTTCGGCGATTGGCATCTCCACGCCATGCTCTGCGGCTAATTCACGCAACAACATTGCATTATCCACGCCCTCTGCCACCATTTGCATGGAGCCCATAATCTCCTGAATGGTCTGTCCCTTACCGAGACGTTCACCCACGGAGTGATTGCGGCTATGCGTGGAGGTACAGGTCACGATCAAGTCGCCGACGCCCGCTAAGCCGCTCAAGGTCTGCGGTTTCGCGCCCACGGCAAGGCCGAGCCGCATCATTTCTGCGAGGCCACGCGTAATCAATGCGGCACGGGTGTTGTCGCCAAATCCAAAGCCATCACTCACGCCAACGGCAATGGCGAGAACGTTTTTGACTAAGCCGCCGATTTCAACACCAAGGACATCATCGGTGGTATAGACACGGAAGCGCGGCCCATTGAAGAGGTTTTGGGCTTCAATGGCGAGGTTATGGTCGGCGCAGGCGCAGGTCACTGCCGTCGGAATGCGACGTGCCACTTCTTCTGCGTGCGAGGGACCCGAAAGCACCACAATGCGCTTTGTCTTCAAGGTCGTTTCAGCCACTTCACTCATGCGACGATGCGTTTCTGGGCAGACGCCCTTGGTGAGGCTGATAATCAACGTCTTTTCGGGGTCGATGAGCGGGGCGACCTGTTCGCAAATGGGTTTGTAAAACTTGGAGGGCACCGCCAGGACAACCACCTCCTTACCCTCAATCGCGGTCTTCATATCGGCCGTCCAATTAATGGAGGGCTGGAAATGAATACCAGGGAGGTAGCGAGGGTTTTCAAGGGTCGTGCGAATCTCTTCAATGTAGTCGGCAAAGGGCCCCCAAACGGTTACTTGGTGGCCATACGAATCTAAGAGTTGCGCGGCCGCTGTGCCCCAGCCGCCATCACCGATGACTGCAATGTTCATTTCGCTTCCTCCTGTTGTGCGCGCTTAGCATCGCGAGCGGCGCGCTGTTTAGCGGTAAATGCAAAGCGGTTTTCCGTGCCCTTGCAAAGACGAACAATATTGGTACGATGTTTGAAAATGGCTAAGGCTGCCAAAGCAGTAATCAAGATGGAGTACCAGAGGGGTGTGCCTGCGTAGAGCGGAGACCACATTGCGCCACCGACCACGACTGCGGCCAAGCAGCTGGCCAGGGAGACATAGCGCGACGAGACGAAGAAGATGCCCCATCCCGCGAAACCTAAGAGACCTGCGAGCGGTGCCACGCCGAAGAGCAGACCTAATGCAGTCGAGACGCCCTTGCCACCCTTGAAGCCGAGGTAAATCGGGAAGATGTGGCCTAACATTGCGGCCGTGCCGCAGAGCACGCGCAGGAGTAGGGTGGTGTTTGCAGGGATGTCTTCAATGAGAAGCGCCGGCAAAAAGCCGCAGAGGGTGCCGAAGATGCCTTTGAGCATGTCGAGGACAAAGGCTGCAATGCCAAACTTGGCACCAACGCAACGGAAAACATTGGTCGCGCCGATGTTCTTACTTCCCACCGTGCGCACATCAATGCCGCGAGCCTTACCAATTAATAAGCCGAAGGGGATTGCGCCGAAGAGGTAGGCAATCACAAGCGCAAGTGCGGGCAAGCCGAAATCAAGCGCGATTTGTGTGAGAGAGCAGGTAGAGGTGGGTTCCATAAGTTTTCCTTAATCAATGTTGGTTCAAATAAGCGACAAGGCCTTCCACTGCAAGTGCGTAACCAATCAAGCCAAATCCCTGCAACTGCGCGACGCAGACGGGGGCGGTGTAGCTCACGTGACGAAAGGCTTCGCGCTTGTGGGTGTTGGAGATGTGCAATTCTACGGTTGGGAGGCTGGCGGCGGCGATGGCATCACGCAGCGCCACGGAGGTGTGCGTGTAGGCGGCGGGATTGATGATGATGCCATCATAAACGCCACGCGCTTGACCAATTGCCGAGACGAGTTCGCCCTCGATGTCACTTTGGAACGCATCCAACGTGGCACCGTGCTTTTCTGCGGTGGTCTTCGCTAAGGCTTCCGCATCGGCGAGGGTGAAAGAACCGTAAATATCGGGCTCACGCGTGCCTAAAAGGCGAAGATTGGGGCCATTGAGTAAGAGTAATTTCATAATTCTCCTTAGAGATAAAAGCGATCCATCCAATAGGGGAGCACCTGGGCGGGGGAGATATTGCGCTCCAAATGAACGGTAAATTGTTCTAACATCGTGAGGTTTTCTAATAGTTTCGCGAGGGTATAACACGCGGCACGTTGTTGTAAAACTGTTCGATGTTCGGGGAAGTTAAGGGGGACGTCAGTCGCTTCGCCAGAGGCTTTGAGGCGAACCAAATCACGCATCCAGCGTTCTATTAAGAGGAGTAGGTCGTTGCGCCACGATTTTGTCTTTGCTCCAATGAGCGCCTTTAAGGTGTCGGCATCATCATCGATGGGGCTGTCTTTGCGTTCCTCTCGTACCGCTTTTCCTGCGCGATCAGCCATATCTTCCAAGATGCCACAGAGCACTTCTGCGCGAACGGTGTCCAGTAAGGCGGATTTCTCACGGATGTTGGTGAGTAAATCCAATACCGTCGTGCGCCACGGCTCATCCAGTTCACGCGTACCGCCCACGTGGATGACTTGGCTACGAGAGATAATCGTAGGTAACATATCCGCGAGGGAGTCGGCTAAGAGTAAAAAGAGGGTGCGTGGTGGGGGCTCTTCCAAGGTCTTTAGGAAGGCATTCGCCGCCTCTGCTTTCATGCGGTCTGCAGAGACAATGACGGGCACTTTCCATCCACCAGAGAGTGAGGATTGTTGCGCCATCGGTAGGATTCGGTCGCGCATCATCTCCACGTCAATAATGCGACTGACCTTTTCTGGCTCAAACCATGGCATGTCTGGATGCGCACGATCTGCGATTGAGGGCATCTCTCCGATGAGTTGGGAGCCAATCCATGTTGCAAGCGCGGCACCATCTTGGTAGACAGGTCCAATGATGATATACGCCTGTGCAGGGCGCCCAGTTGAAAAGGCGTTCTGAAGATAGGTCTTAATCTGTTCGAGATGCGTCATGTTTCAGATTATCGTTCAGTCGCACAGAGTCGTAATGCGTCAAATACCATGCCCGATGCGTAAATTAACACGAGTGAGCCAGTGAGGCACCCAACTGCTAAGCGGACATCAATGAGCCCACTCGCGCAGTCATACACCATCGTTTGTAAGGGGAACCACGGCCATTGCGTCATGCTTCCAGTGGTCAAGGTCGTTAAAGCGAATACCACCAAAGGCGGTGCGAAGAGGCAACTGACCAATGCAAAGAGGAAGGTGGAGGCAGAGCTTCGTGAAAAGAGGGAGACAAAGGTTCCAAGGCTACACCATAAGAGAGCCTGTAGCATCAGTGCGCCACCTGCGAAGAGGAAGCCTGTCCATGAGTAAGAGAGTTGCGCATCTTCGGGGAGGAGCCACCGCAGGAGCACATAGCAAGAGGTCGCCATCCCTAAGAGATAAAAGAGGCAGAGCATCCACGCTGCGCCGACCTTTCCCAAAACCCACCACCGCGCACGTACGGGCGTTGAGAACATCAATCGGAGCATGCCGTTTTCACGGTCTTGTGTAAACCCTCTTGATGCCGCCACTGCTGCCAAGAAGGGGAGCCCAAATGCAACCGCTAATCCCCACAATGAGGGCAGGGTCTCGGTGGTGCCTTCGGCCTTCATTAAAAAACTTACCAAGAGTGCATTGGCGCCTGCCAACGAGAGGAAAATCGGCACAATGCCGTGCCCCGAGCGCACCAATTGCGGGAATTCCCGTCGTAAGAGTGTGAAGAAAATCATGCTTCTGTTTCCTTCCGAAGGGGTTCGGGTAAGAGCCGATTCATGGCGGTGTCGGCATCCAAGTCGTCCGCAACGATGCGTGCATTTTCAATGAGGACAAACCGTGTGCAACAGGCCTTCAAAAGGAGCGGGTCATGGCCACTGATGAAGACGTGTGAACGGGTGGAGACTTCACGGATGACATTGGCAATCGTGCTCCGTTGGGCGGCATCAATGCCCACGAATGGATCGTCCAAGACGAGCACTGCTGGCGCAGAGAGCAGTGCTTCTGCGAGTGCTACGCGACGCTGGAGACCCAGGGAAAGTCGCCCAAGGAGTTCCTTCTTATGGGGTTGCAGGCCGCAGCGCAACATTGCTTCGTTCAATCGACGACGCAGACGGAAGAGACCCACCCCATGAAGTCGTGCACGGAAGGCGAGATAGTGCTTTACGGTGAGTTCGCCATAGACGGGCGCCGACTCAGTGAGATAACCGACATGGCGTCGATAACCGATGCCGATATCAGACTGAAGTCGGCGAACGCGTCCGCCAATTCCCGCTAAGGAGAGTGTAACCCTGCCATACTGCGGGACAAGCGCCGCGGCAATTAATCCTAACAAGGTACTTTTGCCGACGCCATTGCCGCCGACTACGCCAATGACTTCGCCGGGTTCAACCGAGAGGGAGGCCTCTTGGATGCCACGGTTCGGCGCGTACAGTAGGGTGACATTCTCCAGGTTCAGCATATCAAGGTTCCGGTGTTGACGGGAATCAGTGTAAGAGGTTATAGCCTGCCGCTTCAAGTGCGCCATGGATTTCGCCAATCTGGACGAAGTCACGGGTTTCGAGTTGCAGGTTGAGCACGCAGGTGGCAAGGGCGGTATCCATGGCGGAGGGGCCGTAGCTCACGTTGATGACATTGCCACCGCACTTGGAGACAATTTCAGAAACGGCTGCGAGCTGACCGGGCTTATCCGGCAGGCAGAGGCGAATTTCGGTACGGCGACCGCTGGCCTGGAGACCACGATAAATCACGCGGCTAAGGATGTTGACATCAATGTTACCACCAGAGAGCAAACAGCAGACCTTTTTGCCCTGCAACTCGGGCACCTTGTCATAAATCATGGCGGCCACAGAGACAGCACCTGCGCCTTCGCAGACGAGTTTGCGCTGTTCAATTAAGAAGAGGATCGCGGCGGCGATTTCATCTTCAGATACGGTCACGATGCCATCCACGTACTTATTGACCATGTCGAAGGTCAAGCTGCCAGGGTGCTTCACGGCGATACCATCTGCAAAGGTGTTGGCAGAGGCGAGGGTCAGGCGATCCTGCGCTTCTACAGAGCGCTTCATACTCGCTGCTTCTGCGGCTTCAACGCCATAGACCTTGCAGTCTGGCTTGAGTTGCTTAATCGCATAGGCCACACCAGAGATTAAGCCGCCGCCACCCACGGGAATCATAACTGCTTCCACATCGGGGAGCTGTTCCAAAATTTCAAGACCGACCGTGCCCTGGCCCGCAATGACATTCGGGTCGTCAAAGGGGTGGACGAAGGTCATGTTTTCTTCACGGCAGAGCTTTGCAGCGTAGGCGCTCGCATCATCGTAAGTGCCCGGCACAAGGCGAACTTCTGCACCGTAGCTCTTCGTGGCTTCCACCTTGGCAATCGGTGCGATGTCGGGCATGCAGATGATTGCCTTCGCGCCGCGCTGTTGCGCGCCTAATGCCACGCCCTGAGCATGGTTGCCTGCGCTGCAAGCAATCACACCGCGAGAGAGTTCTTCATCGGTGAGCGTAGAGAGTTTGTAGTACGCGCCACGCACTTTGAAGGAACCCGTGATCTGCAGGTTTTCGGTTTTCAAATAGACTTGAGAACGGATGGAGAGTTTGGGAGCATAGATCATATCCGTCCGGCGGGCGATCCCTTTAAGGACTTCGGCAGCTTCTCGGATTTTTTCTAATGTGACTTCTGACATGTCAGTCTCACTTTCCTTTGGGGTGTTGAATGTAGGCAGGCTCCACGATTTAGATGCGCTTTAGCAAATCTGAAACGAGACGCGGTGTGACACCGCAACGTAACGCGACGGCTTTTGAACTCCGTCCACCAAGGGCTTTCGCTGAGGTGGGGTCTTCCAAAAGCTCAAGCAACGTTTTTTCAAGCGCGGCTTCATCGGGGGCTTGCAAAATGGCTTCATGTGCTAATAAGTCGCTCATCACTGGACGGAAGTTTTCCGTATTGGGGCCGACTACGGTCGCACATCCGCAGAGGCAGGGTTCAATCATGTTTTGAGCGCCATGTTCATAGAGGGATTTACCCACAAATGCCACGTCGGCAAGGCCATAGAGCCCCATCAGTTCTCCTGTGGTATCGGCGAGCAGAACGGTGTCTTCTGGCATGGGGGTGGGGGTGGCTACGCGTGAACGGCGGAGGCATGTGAAGCCCGCTGCACGGATGTTTGCTTCCACTGCGTCGGCCTTTTCAAAGTGGCGCGGGGCGAGGATTAAGCGTAAGTTGGGGTCAATCGCGCGAGCTTTGGCGTAAACCTTTAAAAGGAAGGCATCTTCGCCTGGCCAGGTGGAGCCCCCGAGCAGAATGCGTGCATTGGAGGAGAAGCCTGCGCTGGTCAGATAGTCGCGCAGTTCGGCTTCTTTGGCTTCGTTGCGATGGGCCACGTCAAACTTCATGGAGCCGGTGACTTCGATGCGTTCGGCGTCACATCCTGCATCGCAGAGACGCTGGGCATCAAGGTCGGACTGGGCATAGATGCGCGTCATCATGTTGAGTACAGGCCCGAACCAACACTTCAAGCGGCGGTATCCCGGCGCGCTTCGGTCGGAGATACGGGCATTTACCAAGAAAACAGGGATGTCGCGTTGGGTTGCCAGACGGATGATGTTCGGCCAGAGTTCGGTCTCTGTGATGATGTAGGCCTCTGGACGGATGGCGTCTAATGCGCGCTTGACGCAGCGCGGCATATCCAATGGATTATGAATCAAAATGTCATTGTCGCGGACCTGTTTCTGCGCTTGCGTCCACCCTGTACTGCTCGTCACCGAGAGGACGAAGGCGATGTCGGGGGACTGTTGGCGCAGTTCTTCCATGAGCTGGCCTGCCACCGCCACTTCGCCCACGGAGACCGCGTGAATCCAAAAGCGCTTTCGACCATCATTAAAGCGGGCCAAAATCTCTGGCGGATAGCATCCGAAGCGGTCGGCGAAGCGATTGACATAACCGCCACGTCGCGCCATACGCCACAGGAATTTGGGCATCATGCAAATGTAAGCGATGGTAAAAAGGAAGTTATAGAGGAACCATTTCATCGCATGCGGTCCGTCAATTGGATGCGCACCGCGCCTAAATGTGGCGCTAATGCGGTTTTGAGTTTGGGGACTAAGGTTCGATTGTAGAGATAACGATCACCCTTGCGCGCGAGGGAGAGGGTGATAATGCCTGCGCTCACGGATTCTACTGCGAGGCGATAACGCTCTGCCGCGGGCATTAAATGGTCTAATGCCGCAACGACCAGTGCTTCGGCCGAGTCGCCCGTGCCAAGCTGTTGCTCTAAGGCATTGAGCGTCTTTTGCAAAAATCCGGCGAGGGGCTTTACTTCGTAAGCGCCCACTGCGCCAGACATGCCATAGTCACGCGGTAAATCAGCCGGGTGAAGGTGTGAGGTGTAAGTTGTTGGCACTTCATAATCAGGGGCACCCGCCACTTCGAGTGGCGTTGGGGTGCCCTTTGAAACGAATGTGCTCGACTTTTTCAAGCCGCTCCTTAGCGGACAGAGTCCATCTCAGCGCGGATGGCAATTGCTGCCGCCACGGGATCGACTGCTTCAAGAATCGGACGACCCACCACCAAGTGGGTGGAGCCATCACGCACGGCGCCAGCGGGTGTAGCAACGCGCTTCTGATCGCCCACTGCGGCACCTGCGGGACGGACGCCAGGGGTGACAAAGACGACCTTGCGACCATTTGCCGCAGGGATTAAGACCTTATTCATGTTGGCCACTTCCTTGGGCGAACACACAATGCCGTCGGCACCGTTGGTAATCGCCAGCAAGCCCATTGCTTCCACCTGGTCTGGCATTGCACGCGTAATGCCCAAATCAGTCAAGTCATCCTGGTCAAGCGAGGTCAAAGCCGTCACCGCCAAAATCTTCGGTGCCGCCGCACCAAAGGACGCTGCCGCCTCTGCCGCTGCACGAATCATGGCCTTGCCACCCGTAGAGTGAATGGTCATCAAATCAACGCCGAGGGTCGCGCCAGACTTCACTGCGCGTTCTACCGTGCGAGGAATGTCGTGAAGCTTCAAGTCAAGAAAGACGCGCTTGCCCGCATCTTTCACCAACTTCACCACATCCGGGCCCTCTGCCGAGAATAATTCAAGGCCAATTTTGTAAAAATCGACAGAATCCCCAAGTCGACGCAGCACATCTGCGACTTCTGCCTTGGTCGAAACATCAAGTGCAACAATTAAATCTGCCATGACAATGCATCCTTTCATTCAACACATTTAGTATACAATAAAAAAGAAAAAACGTGAAGTAAAAAAGAAGGCGAAAGGCAAGAAAATCGTGAAAAAGTAAAGGGGATTAGGGCGTTTTGAGTGGCTTAAACGCGGGATAGGGTGCCACCTTCCGAATCGCCACCTCGGTGCCGTGCCGAAGGAGCCTCTCCCAGAAGCCTATAAGGGATAGATCAGACGGGCTGCGGCCCGTCTATCAGATAGATTAAGGATAGATAATGCCCAGATTTTAGCCACCCACAGTCCCGCTTCGTCCATTTCAACCACCCGTTATTCAGAGTGCACTACGGCCGCAGTGGGCCGTGGCTACGATAAATGCCGTCTTCTAACCAGTCGCTGTGCGCTTCGTCCCCAGAGCTCTTTCTTTTCATCCTCGTGAGCACCAGTAAAAGCATCCGTTAGGATGCGTAGCGTGCAGGACTAGTCCTGCCGCAGGGGTGTGGGGCGGCGTGCTCCCCCACGTCACCCTCTCCGTCTCTTAGCCATCTGCTGTCCAGAGTGGTACCAAACGACGGGGGTACCCCCCGAACCCCCGAATGCTCTCTCGCCGAAGACACGGGAATCATCCCTCGCCGATGGCACGGGAAGTAGCCGTCCCCTCGCCTCACCACGGCGGCTTATTTCTGCCCTCTGTGACAGTTAAACCCTCGGCTGGTGAGGACTGCAGGCGACTTTCAAGCCCACCTTCCATACGGCGATTCACCTCTACACCCCCGCTTGTTTAGCAGACCTCCGGAGGCGCGGAGGTGGGAGAAGATGCAGGGGTGAATTTGGTGTGAAGAATACTTGAGGAGTGGGTGAAGATAAGCTATAATGTAGGGTAATACAGTTGAATTTGAAAGGATTTTTATGTCTTCTGCAGATGGTTCTACTCGGTGCACGCAGATTCTTGCGGCGATTCGTGGCGAAGTGAATAAGATGCTTGTGGGGCAAGAGCATCTTTTGGATAGCCTTTTAATTGCACTCATGACGGGTGGCCACATTCTTTTGGAAGGTGTGCCTGGCTTGGCAAAGACTACGGCTGTGCGTGCTTTGGCGGCGGCATTGGGATTGGACACGCGTCGTATTTCCTTTACGCCAGATTTGTTGCCTGCGGATGTGACGGGTGGTTTGACCTACAACCACAAAGAAGGCACCTTCACGCCGCGCAAGGGGCCGGTCTTCACGCATCTCTTGATTGCTGACGAAATCAACCGCGCACCGGCGAAGGTGCAGTCGGCACTGCTTGAAGCGATGCAGGAGCGTCAGGTGACCTTGGGTGATACCACGTATGCATTACCAGAACCCTTCTTGGTGATGGCAACGCAGAACCCGATTGAACAGGAAGGCACATATCCTTTGCCTGAAGCGCAGACGGACCGTTTTATGTTCAAGTGCGTGGTGAAACATCCTGGCCGTGAGGATGAACGCCGCATCATGAATGGCAATACGCGTCCTGAAGCCGTGGCGGTGCCCGCACCGACGTGTTGCGTAACGTCTGAAGACATCGCGCTTTTGCGTCGCACGGCGGGCGAGGTGCACTGCGATGCGAAGGTGGATGATTACATCTTGGATTTGGTGTTCGCAACGCGTAATCCGACGTTGTTCAAGGGCTTGGAAAGCCTTGAAGGGGCGATTCAGTTGGGCGCGTCGCCACGTGCTTCGATTTGCCTGAAGTTGGCGGCACGTGCTACGGCCCTTTTGCGTGGGCGCACCTATGCCACACCGCAGGATGTGAAGGATGTGGCACATGATGTGCTGCGTCATCGTTTGTTGCTCTCTTATGAAGCTGAAGCGGAAAATCTCACGCCGGACAGCGTGATTGATCGTCTCTTAACCGAAGTGCCTGTGCCGTAAGGTGGGTGCATTCCGCAGAGGCTATTGAGCAGATGGATATCAATACCGAAGCATTGATGAAAGAGGTCAGGCGTATTCGCATCCTGACCCGACGTCTCTTGGATGACCAATTGAGTGGGGATTACCACTCGGTCTTCAAGGGGCAAGGCATCGAATTTGACGAGGCGCGTCCCTACCAACCCGGAGATGACGTGCGTGCGATTGACTGGAATGTCACGGCGCGCACGGGAGAGCCCTTTGTTAAGCGCTTTAGCGAAGAACGCGAATTGACCGTGCTCTTTATGGTTGACGTCTCTGGCAGCCAGAGCTTTGGCACAGGGGGGCGTTCAAAGGCGGCGCGTGCAGCAGAACTGACCGCGCTCCTTGCAATGACGGCGATGGACAACCATGATAAGGTGGGTTTGGTCCTCTTCTCAGATCGCGTGATTCAATTTATTCCTCCGCGGAAGGGACGCACTGCGGTGCAACGCCTCGTGCGCGAGGTTTTGGCCACAGAGGAAACGACTGAAGGTACCGATATCCGTGCGGCACTGCGCTTTGTCTCTGCGACGCAACATCGAAAGGCGGTGGTCTTCCTGCTGTCAGACTTCCAAGATGAGGGGTTTGAGAAAGAGTTGACCGCCTTCTCGCGTCGTCATGATGTGATTGCGTGCCGTGTGACGGATCCGGCAGAAGTGACGTTGCCAAATGTCGGTATCGTGGAATTGCTTGACCCCGAGAGCGGGCGCACGGTATTGGTGGATACGGCCTCTCCAGAGGTGCGCCGTCAATTTGCTGAACAGGCAGCGGAACAACGTCTGAATGAGACGCGCTTATTCCGCCGAGCGGGCATTGATTTGTTAGACATCGCAACAGATAAACCCTACGTAGACGCCGTGCGAGAACTTTTCCGTCGCCGCGCCTTAAGGAGACATTGAGATGGATTCGGTGAAAGACATCTTCAAAATCGGCATCGGCCCCTCGAGTTCGCATACCATGGGACCACGCCGTGCAGCGCTGGACTTCTTAAAGCGCGCTCCGCAAGCGGTGAAATTCCGCGTGACGCTCTATGGGTCATTGGCTGCAACAGGTAAAGGTCACCTCACCGATAAGGCGATACTCGATGTGCTCGGCGCGGAACGTACGGAGATCGTTTGGGAGCCCAACACCTTCCTGCCGTTTCACCCGAATGGGATGAAGTTTGAAGGACTGACCGATGGCGGCACGACCATTACTGCATGGGAAGTGTACAGCATCGGCGGCGGCTTCCTCAGTGAGGGGCTTGGCCAAACAAAGGTGACGCCGGTGGCCTATCCGTACACCACCATGGACGGTATTTTGAAGTGGTATGGTGAGACGGGGCGCATCTTTTGGGAGTACGTGCTCGAGTATGAAGGACAGCCAGTCTTTGACCATTTGCGTGAAGTCTGGGCAGTGATGCGTGATGCCGTGGAGCGTGGCCTTGAAGCAGAGGGCGTATTGCCGGGTGGCTTGGGCCTGCAACGCAAGGCCAGCGCCTATTTTCGCCGTGCAGAAGGGATGCGTGAAGGCTTGCGCGGACGCGGTCTGCTCTTCGCCTATGCACTCGCGGTCTCGGAAGAGAACGCGGCTGGCACGGGCTTGATTGTTACGGCACCCACCTGCGGCAGTGCGGGCGTTCTGCCGGCGGTGCTCTACTATCTTTACAAACACCATGAGGTGCCAGAGAAGCGCATCATTCGTGCGTTGGCTACGGCAGGTCTGATAGGTGCGATTGTGAAGCATAATGCTTCCATCTCTGGCGCTGAAGTGGGATGCCAGGGGGAAATTGGTGTGGCGTGCGCAATGGCGGCTGCGGCGGTGAATCAGATCTTTGGTGGGTCGCCGAATCAGATTGAGTACGCCGCTGAAATGGGCTTAGAGCACCACTTGGGCTTGACGTGCGACCCCGTATGCGGGTTAGTGCAGATTCCTTGTATTGAACGCAATGCCTTCGCGGCGGCGCGTGCAATGGATGCGAATATGTATGCGTGTCTTTCTGATGGCCGACACAATATCTCCTTTGACAAGGTTGTCCGGACGATGTTGGAGACGGGGCATGACTTGCCGAATCTCTACAAGGAAACGTCGACGGGCGGTTTGGCGAAGGACTAATTTGCATCTGCACGCTAAGATGCATCATCAAAGACGAATCGCGGAGGCCTTGGCTTCCGCGATTGTTTTATTGGGCAAAGTGGCGTAAGGCCTTAACGCAATCCCTCGCTAAAACGATGTAAATAGGCATCGGTCATGCCAGTGACAAAGTCAAACATGGTGTGCAACCACCAGAGGAAGGGCTTTTCACGATGAGCGGCAATAAATGCCTCGCCAAAGGTATATTTGCGCAAGAGGCTTTCACTGTAAGTGGGGCGTTGGGTGCGGACATTACGCGTAACGGCGAAAAAGGTGTCCAAGACGTGGTGGAAGTGCGCTTGGGCATTGAGTTCTTTGCGCACCTTGGCGGCGTCATCAAAGACGATTTTGTAGTTGCGCTTTAACGTCTGAAGGCGTTGCCACGTGGGTGAGGTCTGCTCAAAGGTGGCGAGGGATTCAGGCGTTTGGAAGGCGCGTACGAGGTCTTCTGTGAAGCAGTGCATCAAATCCCCAATCACCTTTGCGCGTAAGAAGGAGACGGTGGCACCAGGCTTGAGGGAGACACTGTTGGGATCTTCAAGGAGTTGGAGATACCAATCGCGCACAAGACGTTCGTCCAAAATTCCCATGAGTACCGCATCTTCGCAGTCGGTGACGCAGTAGCAGATATCATCAGCGATTTCGGTGAGATAGGAAAGCGGGTGACGATGGACGCCATCGGATCCATTGAGCCCGAGCGCAGTGGTGACACAATCAAAACACGGTCGCGCGGTTTGGAAGCAAGAGAATTTTGCGGTAGGGGTGTCGACGGCGCAGCGCGGATATTTAATCAATGCCCCTAAGCTCGCACAGGTGAGACGAAAATAGGCGCCATCGCTGGGGTCTGGGTGGCTCAAGAGGCGAAAGGCTTGTGCATTCCCATCAAATTTACGGAAATCTTCAAGGAGAGCCGCCAAGGAGGGGGAATTGGGCTTGGAGGCATCTTCGGCGAGTAAATTTCCGAGTGCTTCCAGATGTTCTTCTACCCAAGATTGAATGGCGTATTCACCCGCGTGACCATAGGGTGGATTGCCAATGTCATGGCCGAGGCAGGCTGCCTTTACATGGAGTGAACAGGCGGAGATTTGTGAGGGAGAGAGGGATAAACGCGCGGCGAGACGTTGGGCCAAGCCTGCGCCAGTTTCAGCAACCTCTAAAGAGTGCGTCAAACGATTGTGGACATAGTCCACCTTTGCCAAGGGGTGAACTTGTGTCTTGCCAGCGAGACGTCGGAAAGGAGAAGAGAAGATGATGCGCTGGATGTCTGCCTCTGCAGGGGTACGTGGAGGCGTCTCAGGCTGATGATAACAAGTTGGCTTGCCCGCTTCATCCGTGCGCAGGCGGCTGTCATTTAGGAGTTGGTCCCAATCAAGTGTCTGCATAAGAAAGCTCCTGTGGGGATGCGTTAGCGCGAAGGTGTGGGTGGCAACGTAGGGGCTTGGCCGTTATTCCGACGCAAGATGCCCATCAAGGTGTCCTGTGGCAAGCGCGCCAACAAGGCGGCAGGGGTGGGGGCAACCACGGTTTCTGCGAGGAAGCGTTTTTCATTCAACATTCTGGAGATGTTGTCCTCCAACGTGCCACGGCAGATAAGGTGGTGCACCACCACGGTGCGCTTTTGGCCGATGCGGTGGACACGGTCGGTCGCTTGCGCCTCAACGGCAGGATTCCACCAACGATCCAAGTGGATGACGTGGTTGGCCTTTGTGAGCGTGAGACCAAATGCACCCGTGCGGAGGGAGAGGATGAAGACCCCTGGGCGAGGGGTTTCATTGAAGTGTTCTATCTCTGCGCGCCGTTGTTTGGCTGAGAGTTCGCCGTGAATGAAGGGAACGCGTTCACCAAAGCGTTCGGTGAGGAGGGTTTGGAGTCGTGCCCCCACGCGAGCAAATTGCGTAAAGATGAGGAGACTTTCGCCACGCTCAAGAATTTCATCCAACAAGGGAATGAGGACATCCAGCTTACCCGAACTGAACTCTGCACCGTGGTCTGCCTCGACTTCTACACCATTGCAGATCTGCTTTAGGCGTGTGAGCAATGCCAAAACTGCACCTGTGCGACCAGAGGCTTCGCCATTGCGCGAGTCGCGAGCGTATTCTGCCAAAGCTAAATCGTATTCTGCGGATTGAGCACTGGTTAAGGGTGCATAGTGTTCCTGCTGGATCTTCGGTGGCAATTCGGCGAGAATACCTGGGTCAGATTTCAGACGGCGCAAGAGGAAGTGCGAGACTGCACGGCGTAAGCGCGTGGGATCACGATAGCGTTCAGTGAATTCACGCTTGGAGCCGAAGAGTTCTGGATTCAAGAAGTCAAGGATGCTCCAGAGGTCTTCCAATTTATTTTCAATCGGCGTACCCGTGAGCGCAAGGCGGAAATTTGCAGGAAGCGAACGCGCCGCTTGCGATTGACGCGTGTGTGGATTTTTAATTTGCTGCGCTTCGTCAAGGATTAAGGTCTGCCAATGAACACGACGCAAGGTGGAATAGTCACGCCAAAGATAACCATAGGCTGTCAATGTGACCTGGTGGGCGCTTGCGTACTTGATGAAGCTCTCGCCATGGAGTCGTTCGGGGCCATCGTGACGCAAGACCTTCACCTCGGGTGCCCAGTGCGCTAATTCACGTTCCCACACAGGTAAGACCGTGAGGGGCGCAACGATGAGAACTGGGCCTGGACGGGACAAGAGGAAGGCAATTGACTGCAACGTTTTACCAAGGCCCATATCATCGGCGAGACAGACGCCCAATCCGTGTGCGGCGGCTTGCATTAACCAACAGACCCCCTGTGCCTGGTAGGGGCGAAGGACCTCGCGGAGGGGTAATTCGCCTTCGGGAGGTTGCGTCATTTCACGCAAGAAATCCTGCACATCTTGCGCGCCTGGGGCAATGCGTAGTGCACCAGCCAGGAGGAGCGGGAGGGCTCGTCGTGCAGAGAGCGTCTCGGGGCCAAGATTGTCCAGGATTCGCTTTAACGCTTGTAGGTCAATACAATGCCATGACTCATTGATGAAAACGAGGGGCTCGCCCGCATCAACAATTGCTTGCGCCTCTTCCAAGCTCAACTCAATATCGCCAAAGCGAATCATTCGGACGATTTTTACCGCATCATCTTCAATGCCCGTCGCCGTCTCATGCAGTTCGGGCACGTGTACTTCGAGGGCTTGTGGCAGCTCAACAGTAAATGCGGCGGCACGGAGCACGGGCACGGCTTCACGTAAAAAACGCGCGAAGAAGGCATCATTCCAAGGTTGGGGGAGGCCCAACATCGGTGCGACGGCAACCGCTTGCCCTAACAAGCGTAATTTGGTGACAGAGGGGAATTTGCCAGGGCGGGAGCCATTGACGGCAAAGTCAATCCACCATCCGCGCGCATCGCGATGAGGAATCAAGGGTAAGGCAGAGCGTCCGCCTTCAAAGAGGGGTGCGGCCCAGAGCCCTAACTCTGTCGCAAGCGGTTCGGAGGAAAGCGCAATCGTGGCATCTGGCGAGCGAAGTGCGGTCAGAAAGGCGTCGTCGGGGGAGTAGTATTTTCCCTTGATGGCTTGCGCACGCGTCAGTACCGTGGATGAGGTGGTGCGCATCCAGAGGTCGGTCAGCGTTTGGAATAGGGCGATATTGGCATCTTTGGGAATGACGGTCGCGCGCCAACGTGCCTCGCCATTTTCAACAATTGGCGCAACGCATCCCGCAGAGATGGTGCGGAGCATGATGGGAAAGAGTGCGGCCGCTTCGCGGATATCATTGCCATAAACAAGGGTAGGAGAGGTGGCGCCGCGTGCGATGAGTTGCAAAACCTGCAAAACGCCACGCCCTTCCAAGACAACTTCGCGCCATCCTTGGAAGAGAAAGGCGAGGGCAGGGCGCAAGGCTTCATCTGAAACCATAACCCCAAACGCCTCTCCTGTGAGAGAGAGGTGATTGGGCTCGTGGCGCAGATGGAGAATCATACGGGCGCAGTTGGAAACGCTTCAAGCATGTTAGGCCAACATGTGACCTTCACTTCGTGCGTGTCGGCAGAAAGCTTTCGCCCTGCCGATTCAAGCACGAATCGGCAGGTGCTAAACAATTAGAGCGAGAAGGTGCGGCAAATGGTTTCGGGCACCGTATCGCGGAAGGTGACTGCGTCATGCAAGATGGGCGCATTCTTGAGGTCCACCAAGGCCGGCGTTTCGCCTGTCAAGGCGGCGAGGCCACCTGCAGCAGCGAATTCATCAGAAATGGTCTTGCCTGTGAGTGCGCGAAGCATCGTGACAGGGAACTTCCAAGGCGATGCCGTGGCGGCAATGACGGTGGGGCGTCCAGTCATGGGGAGATCGCGATTTACCTTCCAACCGATTGCCGTGTGGGGGTCGGCGAGGTAGTGATAGTTGCGCCAAATGTCGGCGATGGCGGCTTCGGTTTCTTCCGGCGTGGCCCATCCCGAGGCGAACTTGGTCTTCAAGTCGTGCAAAGGATAACCCGAAAGGGCGAAGTGACCTTCGGCCTTCAGTTGGGATTCCCATGTGCGCACTTCCACATCATTGCCCTTGGAGAGCAACCACAAGAGGCGTTCGACATTCGACGAGACGAGGATATCCATCGAGGGCGAATTGGTAATGCGGAATTCACGGCGGGAATCGTAGCAACCTGTTCGGACGAAGTCGCAGACGACACGATTGGCATTAGAGGCAACGGTGAGACGTTCAATCGGGGCACCGAGCTGCCAAGCGTAGTGTGCGGCGAGGATGTTGCCGAAGTTACCAGTGGGGACAACCACGTCAAAGGGACGACCCAAACGGCGTGCGCAGTCAAGGTAGTAGCAAATCTGCGGGAAGAGGCGACCGATATTAATGCTATTGGCCGAAGAGAGGAGGCAACCTGCGGCGCGGGCACGGTCGGCAAGTACGGGGTCGGCAAAGGCGGCCTTCACGGCAGCCTGCGCGTCATCGAAGTTGCCCTCAATTGCACAAGCCGAGACATTTCCGCCAGGGCAACAAACCATCTGGCGACGTTGGATCTCAGAGGTGCCGACTTTCGGGTAGAAGACGAGGACGGAGGTGCCAGGGATATCGGCGAAACCACGCATTGCGGCGCTACCAGTGTCACCACTGGTGGCAGTAAGGACGCAGACGCGATTGATGCCAGAGACCTGTGCTGCATAGCGCATCAAGTGAGGCAAAAGCGTAAGGGCGACATCCTTGAAGGCATAGGTCGGACCGTGGAAGAGTTCGAGGAAGGAGAGATTGTCAAAGGTTTTGAGGGGGACAATCTCTGCGTCACGGAAACGGGAGAGCGCTTGAGCGATGGCATCTTTGCGAACGGCTTCGGGGATATCGTCAAAGAAGCGCTCAAGCAAGGCTTCCATGGTGGTCTTAAAATCTGCGCCAGCGGGTAATGGGGCGAGGGGTTGCGCGGGGATATAGAGGCCGCCATCGGGGGCGATGCCATTGAGTAATGCTTGGGTGCCGGTAACTTTTGGGGCAAGTCCGCGCGTGGAGATGTAGTCCATTGATAACTCCTTAAGGTCAAATTAGCATGTTCAGTATAGCAAATTTAAGGTAAATAAAGGGAAAAGAATACGGTCTTCTTACGGGAAAAAGGCATTTTTTAGGCGTCTTGCGCAGGGCAAGTGAGCAAATCGGTAGCCAGTAAAATTTCATTGTCCGAACCCACGACCACGAGGGAGGCTCCTGCGACGAGGCGCGTGTCGCGTCCAGGAGAAACGACAGGTGGTTCGCCAGGAATGGAGACAGAGATGACGGCCGCACCTGTAATGCCACGTAGATTGAGTTCGCCAAGGGTCTTGCCATCAGCAAGAGCAAAGCGTGGTACGACGATGGTCTCGGTGTGTACGGCGAGCACTTCACCAATGTTGACAGGGTCTTCGCAGGGGAGCGCGCCAATGTCAAAGGCGCGCGCTAATTCTGCGTGGGAGATGCGGTAGTTGTGCTTGAAGCGTTTGGAGCAACACACCATTACGAGGGAGGCGCCATAGATGACGACGGCAAGGACCCAAATATTGCTAATGAAGGTGGAACAGAGGAGGAATGCATAGCAGAGAAGTCCTGCCCAACCTGCCACCGTGAGCAAAAACCGTACGAGCGCGCGGACGTGTTGAATGCGTGCTGTGGAGCGAGAGAGTGCAGTCTCCATGATGTAGTCGGTGAGTTCGCGCCAAAGGTGTTGTGCAGTCCAAAAGCCTGGTGAGGTAATTAACATCGCTACTGCACTGCAGAGGAGGCCACTCCAGAGGATTTTGAAGCGGGCAGGTTGCCAATAGGTGTCGAGATTGAGGAGAAAGTTGTGAACTGTGGGAATTTGTGCAACGAAGTAGACTGCACCGAAGAGGATGGCAATGATTGCCAAGCTAATGCCGATTTGAATGGCATAGGTGCGAATTTGCGCCACACCCGAGCGTCCGCCTTCGTCTTGGGTGCGGTTCATATCGTAGAGCGCAGACTTGTAGGCGAAGAAGAAGTTACGGACTTTGGGGCCTGCGAAGCGTGAAGCGAGGGCGTAGAGTTTGTCGGAGTAGCGCAGCAGATAGGGATTGGTCGCGGTGCAGAGGAGGGCGATGCCAGCAGCGATTTGGTAGAGGGGTTGGTCGCTCATCTTACCTGCCATGGCGATACCTGCAATGATGAAGGAAAATTCTGCCACCTGACCGAGGCTGATGCCAGTCTTAAAGGCGTCTTTGGGGTGTTCACCGACGAGGGTGCAGGCGAAAAAGCCGTTGGCGAGTTTGAGAAGAATCATAACAATTGTGATGAAGAGGATAATCCCGATGTTCGCCAAGATGACGCGTGGATCAAGCATAAGACCGACTGAAACGAAGAAGACGGAGGAGAAGAGGTCGGTGACAGGGCGTACAATGCGTTCAATACGCCGACGCGCTTGCGCCTCGGCGACCACGGCACCAACAAGGAAGGCACCCACCACAAGGGAGAGCCCCAGGCCTTCTTGGGCCAAGCAGGAGACGCCGAAGCAGAGACCAAGCGCCGTCATCAAGACGATTTCATCACCGAATTGACGCGAGACGTAGTTCATAAGGCGAGGCACTAAGAGAATGCCGAAGACGGTGACGCCTACGAGAAAGAGTGCTAAGATGCCCATCTGCTTGCCGATGATGCTCGCGGTGCCCCAGAAGTCAATACTACTCCCGTTTGCAGTGCCTCCGCTTACGCCATTGAGGACAGCGATGAGGAGAATGGCAAGGACGTCTTCAATGAGCGCGATGGCGAAAGTATTGTTGGCAAACCGTTGTTGGGTCCATCCTAAACTTTCAAAGGTCTTGGCTGCGATGGAGGTGGAGCTATCGCAGAGGATGAGGCCGAGTAAGAAGCATTCAAGGTTGCCCCAACCTAAGAGTTTGCCTGTGACAAAGCCGCCTACAACCATAAAGGTGACGTCCCAAATGGCAGGGAAGACGACGCGTCCTCCGAGTTGGCGGACTTTTCTGAAACTGAATCCTAATCCGATGGAGAACATTAAGAACATCACACCGAAGTCAGAGAGCATTTGAATACTTGTGCTGTTCTGAATGAGCGCTGGACCAAGGTGGGGACCAATGATGATGCCTGCGAGGATATAACCCACGGTGAGGGGCAGATTGAAGCGCGAAAAGAGGATGCCAACGCCCGCAGCGACTGCGATGGTAATGCTGAGATCAGCAAAGAAAGAAAACGTTTCTGCCATGGTAGTGTCCTTGTCAAAAGGAATATCCAAACACGACTATTGTCATTGTAACACAAAATGATGCGAATGAAATGTTAGAAGGCTATTAAAAGAGGGGGTTGAGTGGGATTTTTTAGCAAAGGAAGATGGCGTAAGCGTAAACAAAAACGGACGCCCGTGTGGGTGCCCGTTTTTGTAGTTTAGTCCGTGTATGGAGATTTACTTCTCAGACTTCATTTGCGGGAAGAGAATCACGTCACGGATGCAGTCGGCGCCAGTCATGAACATCACGAGGCGGTCAATGCCCAAGCCTAAGCCACCCGTGGGCGGCATGCCGTACTCAAGCGCTTCCACGAAGTCTTGGTCGGTGGGCTCAGCATCGGCTTCAACCTGGTTGGCGAAGGCGGCGCGCTGGGCTTCGGGGTCATTCTGTTCGGTATAGCCAGGGCAGAGTTCCTTACCCGCCACAACGAATTCAAAGACGTCCACGAGCGAGGGATCATCTGGGCATGCCTTAGCAAGAGGCACGTACTGCTTCGGAATACGTGTTACAAAGGTGGGCTGACGGAGCGTGCCTTCAATCATCTTGTCGTAGACTTCGTGGGAGAGTGTGACCATATCGGTGATTTCTTCCACAAGTTCCAGACCTGCAGCGGCGGCACGAGCACGAGCAGTTTCGTAGTCAAGTTCAAACCAATCTTCGCCCATCTTTTCCTTGATGAGGTCTTGCTGGGTGACTTCACGGTAGGGAGGTTCGAAGTTGATGATTTCGCCATTTTCGCCGTAAGGCACCTGACGCGTACCGAGCACGGTGTCGCAAAGGTAGGGCAAAAGACCTTCAATGATGTTCTTCATGGAGGTGCGATCGCCATAGGCCTCATAGACTTCCAAGACGGTGAATTCGGGGTTGTGCGTGCGGTCAATGCCTTCGTTGCGGAAGTCCTTGCCGAGTTCGAACACCTTGTCGAAGCCACCCACGATGAGACGCTTCAAGTAGAGTTCCGGGGCGATGCGCAGCACCATCTCGCGGTCAAGCGCATTGTGGTGCGTCACGAACGGCTTTGCCGCTGCGCCACCTGCTTGCCCCTGCATGATTGGGGTCTCAACTTCGATGAAGCCCTTCGAGGTCAAGTAGTTGCGAATGCCAAGGATGATTTTGTGGCGCTTGTCGAAGCGTGCGCGACTTTCAGGATTGGACATCAAGTCAAGGTAGCGACGGCGATAGCGTTCTTCCGTATCTTGAAGACCATGCCACTTTTCCGGCGGTTGGCGGATGGCCTTGGAGAGTAACTGCCATTCTGCGACTTCAACCGTCTTTTCGCCCGCTTGTGTGGTGAAAAGGGTGCCATGTACGCCGATAAAGTCGCCCAAATCGAGGAGCTTAGCGGCATTGTAGGTGTCTTCACCGAGCACATCACGCTTGAGCAACACCTGAAATGCATCCGTACCATCATTGAGGTGGATGAACATCAGCTTGCCCATGCGACGCTTCGTCATGATGCGGCCAGCGACAGAGGCTGCCTTCCCTTCTTCAAAGCCTGCACGTACTTCTGCGAGATTGCCAGTGCGCGGGAAGGCTTTGCCATAGGGAGCATAACCGAGTTCGGCGAGCTTACGACGATTTTCAATGCGTTGTGCGCGGTATTGGTCGGGTGTTTGTTCCTGAGCCATGGAGCGCTCCTTACTTGGAAAGGTAATCGTTGATGAACGTTGTCAGATTTGCAACGGTGAAGCCGAAGTGTTCTGCGAGCTTGTTTGCAGGGCCAGAAGCGCCGAAGCCACCCATTGTGAGGGTGGAGCCAGCGTCGCCGATGTAGCGTTCCCAACCGAAGGGCGAAGCTGCTTCCACTGCAATGCGCTTCTTGACCGAAGGCGGCAGAACGCGTGCACGGTAAGCCTTGCTCTGGGCATCGAAGAGTTCCCAGCTCGGCATGGAGACCACGCGGAGGTTACGCGGGTCGGCTTGTGCCGCTTCAAGTGCGAGGGAGACTTCAGAACCCGATGCGATGAGAATAGCGTCAGGCGTAGTTTCGGGATCGCGCTGCCAGAGAATGTAAGCGCCCTTGGCGGTGTTGTCTGCAGAAGGATAAACCGTGCGGTCAATCACAGGGAGATTCTGGCGGGAGAGGAGGAGGGCGGTGGGGCCGAGCTTGCGGCTGAGCGCAATTTCCCATGCCACGGCGGTTTCAGTAGCATCTGCCGGACGCAAAATGCACATATTGGGCATTGCGCGCATCGCGGGGAGCTGTTCGATTGGTTCGTGGGTCGGACCGTCTTCGCCGACGTAGAAGCTGTCATGCGTGAGCACGTAGATGACCGGCAGGCCCATCAAAGCGGCCACGCGCATCACCGGACGGCAGTAGTCGCAGAAAACGAAGAAGGTGCCGCCGAAGGTGCGTAAGCCGCCATGGACGGTAATGCCGTTCATAATAGCCGCCATGCCCTGTTCACGGACGCCGAAACGGAAGTTGCGACCAGAGAAATCGCCCTTTGCGATATCGCCAAAGCCATTGAGATAGGTCATGTTGGACGGGGCGAGGTCTGCACTGCCGCCAACGAGCCACGGCACCACGGGAGCGAGTGCATTGAGCACCTTACCCGAAGCCACGCGGGTGGAAATCGGCTTGCCATCCCATTCAGGCAAGTGGTCGTCGAGATCTTCAGGGAGCGCATTCTTGAGGCAAGTTTCCCAAGAAGCCTTGAGCGTTGCATTGGCAGCGAAAATAGCCTTTGCCTTGCGCTTCCAAGCATTGCGGACGCGCTTCATGCGTGCGGCACGTGCGGCAAAGAGGTTGCTGACTGCTTCAGGAATGACGAAAGATTCATCGGGATTGAAGCCAAGCGCCTGCTTGGTGAGACGCAATTCATCTGCGCCGAGCGGTGCGCCGTGGCAAGAAGCCGAGTCGGCCTTGTTCGGCGAACCCTTACCGATGGTCGTGTTGCAAATGACGAGAACAGGCTTGTCTTCGGACTTGGTAGCCTTGCGGAGTGCGCGGTCAATCGAAGTGAAATCGTGACCATCACAAATGTAGACGCGCCAACCATATCCCTCGAAACGCTTCTTCGTATCGTCAGTCATCGTGATATCCACGCGACCTTCGATAGAAATGCGGTTGGAGTCATAGAGCATGATGAGCTTGTTCAGGCCGAGGTTACCTGCCATCGAGCAAGCTTCGTGGGAGATACCTTCTTCAAGGTCGCCATCGCCACAAGTGACCCACGTGCGGTGGTCCACCAAGGTCTGCTCTGCGGTATTGAAGCGTGCGGCCATCATTCGTTCTGCGATTGCCATGCCCACTGCATTGGCAATGCCTTGACCGAGGGGGCCCGTGGTCGTTTCAACGCCCGGCACCATGCCATATTCCGGGTGACCTGGCGTGCGGCTGCCCAACTGGCGGAACTGCTTCAAGTCATCCAACGACAATTTGTGGCCAGAAAGGTGCAACAAAGCATAGAGCAGGGAAGAGCCGTGTCCGCCCGACATTACAAAGCGATCGCGATCTGCCCATGCAGGATCCGCGCCGCAAATCTTCAAGTGGCGCAACCACAAAACGGCAGCAACATCAGCCAAGCCCATTGCCACGCCCGGGTGACCCGAGTTGGCGGTCTGCACTTCATCAGCGGCAAGGCAACGCAACGTATTCGCTGCCAAAAGCATCTCGTTTGTGTCAAGTTTGCTCATTTAAATAAAACCTCTATTTAGGCAAAAATCAAGCAGATACTATATCAAAAAACCGCAAAAATGACAATGCCATCAAAATAATAGAGAGGTTGAGATGAGCAAATACTCCACTCAATTGTTGATTTAATTCATCCGCAAACGTATTGTACAATATTCAATTTGACTTTTCGATATGATTTTAGTTATAGTTATGCAGAAGAGGATGTAACACGAAGAGGTTGCTTTGATTGTGCATACTTCTCGCGGAGGATTAAAATGACAATTCCTAAAGAGATTTCCGTTTCCTTTGCTATTTCGGATAATTTCTCTCAACATTTGGCGACTGTTGTTGCTTCAATTTTGGCAAATGCGGATGCTGAAGATCGGTTTGTATTTCATGTTCTTGCACGTATGTTGAGCGATGACAGTCGTCAACGTCTCCTCAAATTAGAGAATGAACGGAGTCGCGTTGTTTTTCATATCGTAGACTCTTCGCGTTTTGATAATTTTCCGTTGCCGATTGAACACGTTACGCAAGAGGCCTATTATCGGTATCTTGTGCCATCCATTATTGAAGACGAAGATCGTTCAATATTCATGGATGTAGATGTTTTGGTGTATGGTTCACTTAAACCTCTATGGGAGATGGATTTAGGTGATAATCTTATTGCAGGAACACCAGATGTAAAAGAAGACTCAGAGTTATTTCGCACTTACAAAAAAAGTATTGGGATGCATCCAGATTCAAAATATTTTTATGCTGGAATGATGTTGATGGATCTTAAGCGTCTTCGTGAAATGGACTTTACGAATCAGTGCATGATTGAGACTGGTAAATATATTGAGTACCTCGCTTGGCCAGATCAAGATATTATTAATCACCTCTTAGAAGGTCGCATTTTGGAATTACCTTTGAAATGGAATTGTACTGCGCCGAAATTAATGCCGAGGGGTGAATCAATTGTGATTGAACACTTTGCAAACTTCTCTGCAAAACCCTGGTGTTGTTTATGGAAAAATCGCACGTGGCCGAAGTACTTACACTACTTGTTACAGTCGCCTTATCGAGACAAGGCTATTGAGTTTATTTGGTCACACATTAAAGGGTTCTTCTATTTTGAGTATGTAAAAAAGGGAATTAAACGAGTTTTAATTTGCGGAATTCTGGTTTATCGTAAACGGATTAAGTAGATTGTTTAAAAAGAAATTCTCTTGCGAGTTTTTCATTCGGCGTGAACACGTGTTCGCGCCATTCTTTTAGTGGTTGTACTACATGGATGTCTTTTTGGAAGTAAATATGTTAAAAGTGTATTTATTGACACTACTGTCTGATGAAAATTGCTAAACTTGAGTAAAAGTTGGAACTTGTTTATATTAAAAGTGCTTCAAATAGTTAATATTCAATAAGAAAACCTCGACCATGCAAGTGTTTTTCTATAAATTTGAGCTGACGCATAGTTTCTTAACGGCAGAAAGGGGTCGATAGTTCGTGTCTACCCATGTCTCTTCATGCCTCCCCATGTGTCACGGATGTCTACACAAAGAGGACTCACCCGTTAGAGCAGAGACGTAACATTGGGGAGTGTTGGGGTGCGTTGGGTTCTTCGCTTAATTTGACTATTGCACAAGGTAACCATAACCGCGGGGGCGAAAGACGTGTTTTAAGGGTGTCAAATTTTTGGCAGGCTAATCTCACGGTTTTGTCTGTCAAACAGCTCTTTTCTATTAAATTAGAGCCGTTATGCTAAGAATTGACCAATGAAACAAAACGCATATTTGGCTGAAACACCAAAAGAATTTCAGTCAAACACCAAAAGAATTTCAGTGAAATACTAAATGAATTTCAGTGAAATACTAAACGAATTTCAGTGAAATACTCAAGGTCAATTCTTAGACTAACTGCACCATTCTGACACAAGAGTGCACTTAGTTTGCCAAGAAATGCAGTTAGTTTGCCAAGAAATGCAGTTACTGTGCCAAATGAAGCGATTAGTCTGCCAAAAAGGGCATTTATTCTGCCAAGAAGACAACACTCCCCAAAGACCGTACATAAAGGTGCCTTTTTTT
>JAZUPT010000015.1:0-33633 GCA_045605345.1 Candidatus Spyradenecus sp. | reverse complement strand
CGCCCATATTGCCATTCAATTTCGCCCATATTGACCTAGAATTTCTTTAGACTGCCCTAAAAAACGGGCAAATTGTTGATAACTTTTCCTCCTCTTCGGGACCATTTTTTCACAAGGAAGCCACTGTAGCGGAGTTGATTTTGCCCTATTTTTGCTTTATCTCTTTATTTATCAAGAAGTTATGCAGTTTTAGCAAAGTTGAGCAAAAGTGCCAAAAATCCGCCAATCCACCGAAGATTTTTCCAAAAACTGCGTCGAAAAAGGTGAATTGTTGATAACTTGTTGATAACTCAAAAAAGTTTTCAACAGGCGAAAAATCGATGAAAAAGTGGGAAAAGTGACAAACCTGCGTAAGGGAAATTTGAAGGGATTGAAGGGATAAAAGCGATAAGAGCGACAGAAGGGGTGACGTGTGGCTAAAAGGGATTCGTGATGTGGCGGTGGGACTGTGGGAGTACGGCCTTCTTGAGGGCCATGCCTTCGCGGAGCGAAGGCCGCAGAACCTTTGTGGGCTTAACTGTTCACGGCCGTCTGGAAGGTAAGCATGAAAGCCGCCTGCGGTCCTCACCAGCCGAGAGTTTAACTGTCACAAAGGCAGAGACAAACCGCCGAGGAGAGGCGGGAGTAGTCCCGCCCCCGCACCCGCTGTGGCTAAGAGGGCTTCGAGGGGAGAGCGAGGGGTGTTCCCCGTGCCTGCGGCAGGGGCGCATTTGCGGGGGCGTGCCCCCGTCGTTTGGTACCGCACTGGGTCGCGGCTCATTAGAAGATGGTATTAATCGTAGCCCTGTCCGCTTCGCAGGAGGGATGTCACGGGGAGGTGTGGCTACGCGTAATGTACGGATAACACTGCTTGATTTTTTCGCATGGACGCATTTTTTTGAATGCGCAGTTATTGGCAAGTTTGGTATGATATTTATGTTTAATTTACTACAATTAAAGTAAGGAACGATTATGAAGTTGCTGAATCAAACTGTTACAGCCATCGCCCCTTCTGCGACACTTGCAATTACAAGCAAGGCTGCCGAACTTAAAGCTCAGGGTATCCAGGTCTGCGCATTTGCCGCAGGTGAGCCCGATTTTAACACTCCCGATTGCATTAAAAACGCTTGTGAAGCGGCATTAGACGAACACAAAACGCGTTATGTCGCCGCTGCTGGTTTGCCGGAATTACGCACGGCACTCAGCGAAAAGCTCCAGGCCGAAAATGGTGTGAGCTACGAACCCTCTCAGATTTTGGTTGCCAATGGTGGTAAGCATGCCTTGGCACAGGTCTTCCAGACGTTGATTAATCCAGGTGACGAGGTGATCATTCCTGCGCCATTCTGGTTGTCCTACCCCGAAATGGTGCGCGTGGCGGGTGGTGTGCCGGTCTTTGTGAAGACTTCGGTTGAAGACGGCTTCTTGATGAGCCCCGAACAACTCGAGGCCGCCATCACGCCCAAGACTGTGGCCGTGGTGATGAATTCTCCCTCCAACCCCACCGGCATGATGTACACACCCGAACAGCTCCGTGCAATCGGCGAAGTGGCAATCAAGCATGATATTTGGGTGGTCTCCGACGAAATTTACGAAAAGATGGTCTATGGCGGCGTGGAACAGGCTTCCATGGCAGCCTTTGGCCCTGAATTCTATGACCACACCATCACGGTGAACGGCTTCTCCAAGACCTTCGCAATGACCGGTTGGCGTCTGGGTTATGCCGCAGGTCCCAAACCCTTCATGAAGGCGCTTTTTGCACTCCAGAGTCACTTGGCATCCGCACCGAACACCTTTGCACAGTGGGGCGCAATCGCCGCACTGAAGGAAGCAGGTCCTGATGTTGCAACGATGGTGAAGGCATTCGCTGAACGTCGCGAACGCATCTACGCCTTGATGTCGGCGATTCCTGGCGTAAAGTGCCCGAAGCCGGAAGGCGCTTTCTATGTCTTCCCTGACATCTCCTCCTTCGGCATGACCTCGCTTGAGTTCGCTCAGCGCCTCTTGGAAGAACACCATGTGGCCGTGGTGCCTGGTATTGCATTCGGCGACGATACCTGCGTCCGCTTGAGCTATGCCTGCTCGATGGACAACATTGAAGAAGGTATGCGTCGCTTCACGGCATTCTGTGCTTCTTTGAAAAAATAATCTCGGAGAAATCCAAATGTACTGTCATAAGTTTTTCCGCATGGCGCGCACCATGCAGGCGGCTCTGACTTGCGGTGCAGATGTCGAACACTTAAAAGATCTCGGCCGTCGTTATTGGTTAGTACTCTCCTGCCCTGTTGCCGCAGTCGGCGGTAATGTTGCGGCACCGTTGCTTGATACTGACCATGATGGACGCGTCCAGATTCCTGAAGTCTTGGCAGCGATTGAATGGTTGAAGCCACGCTTGAGTTCCTTTGACGCACTCTTCACCGCAGCGGAAGGACTTGTGGCAGATGACATTTGTGCGGATACCGCAGAAGGTGCGGTTCTGCGAAAGCTCTTTGACTCGCTTTCTAGCGGCAAGATGCTCTCTTCTGCAGACCTGACTACTGCGATTGCCACCTTCCAAGCGGGCGCGGCGAATGGCGATGGCGTCATTCCTGTAAGTGCAGTAGATGCAAAGTTTGCGCCGTTGGCCGAAGCAATACTCGCAGTTACTGGTGGTACTGCAGGATGCGATGGCAAGAACGGAATCGCGGCAAAGGACGTAGAAGCCTTTATCGCTGCACGTGAAGCCTACTTAAAGTGGACAGCCGACAAACCTGAAATCGGCGAATCGCTCAATGGCATTGCGCCAGCAGATGCGGTGGGATGCGTTGAACGCTTAACCGCCAAGGTTGAAGCCTTCTTTGCGGCAGGAGAATTGCTCCGTTACAATCCGGCAGCACAGGAAACCTTTGCCTTGCCGACGACCCCTGAGGCGCTCGTTGAGGCGCCCCTTGCCAAGCTCACCCCTGAAGCAACCGCGATCCCTGTCTCACAAGGTGTCAACCCTGCGTGGGCTAAGGATTTGGCAATGTTGGGTAAGCTCTTGGATGAAGAGAGCATTACCCCTGTGCTTTGGGAAAAAGCAAAGGCGCTCGTCGCCCCGTATAGCGCATGGGCCACCGCCAAGCCACAGGGTGCAGACTGTTTCGCGGGCATGGACGAACACCTCTTCGCCATGGCGGGTGAGCCTGCTGTCCTTAAGACCATTACAGACGCCATTGATGCAGATAGCGCCAATGCTCCGCTCGCAGCTGCCTTTGAAGACCTTAAGAAGTTGACGGCGCTACGTACAGACCTCTTACCCTTCTTGCAGAATTTCGTCAACGTTGAAGCGCTCTATCCGCCGAAGGCAAAGCCCCTCTTCTTGACGGGTTCCCTCTACATGGATGAACGCGCCTGCTCGCTCTGCTTCCCGATTGAGAAAGCCGCCGCTGCGCATGCTGCCGCTGCGACCGCTTCAAAGTGTTGCCTCGTTTACTGCACGCTGACGCGTCCAGCCGAAAAGGCTACGCGCACCATTTTGGCCGTCTTCACCACAGGCGCGGTCAACAACCTCACGGTCGGCAAGCGCGGTCTCTTCTTTGACCTTGAAGGCAAAACGTGGGAAGCCATCGTTTGCCATGTCGTGCCCAACGTCATTAGCCTAACCGAGGCCTTCTTCACCCCGTGGCGTAAGGTGGGCGAGGCCATTACGGGCACCTTGCACAAGTTTATCGCAAGCAAAAACGATGCGGCCACGGCGTCATTAACGACAAAGGCCACCGCTACCACAACCGCCGTCACCTCTGGAACTGCCACACCTGCCGCAGCTCCTAATAACAGTGCAATGATGGCCTCCGTCGCCACCCTTGGTATCGCACTCTCGTTTGTGGCATCAGCCGTGGCAGGGATTGCCTCTGCCTTGACACAAACGCCGCTTTGGAAGACGGCCTTAGTTGTTCTCGGACTTATCTGCATTGTTTCGGTACCGAACGTCATTCTCACGTGGATCAAGTTGAGAGCACGCGATCTCGCGCCCATCTTAAATGCATCTGACTGGGCAATCAACCGTACGATTGGCTTCACGGCTGGGCTTGGCAAGTTCTTTACGCAGCGCGCATCATACGTTGGCAAGCGCTTGATTTGCCCGCCGATGAAAACGACTCATCCTGTTCGCAACACCCTCTTCATTGTGGTTATTGTAGCCGTAGCGCTGACTGCTGCCTGGTGGTACTGCTGTCCGACCTCGCCTCGCAATAAGGTTGATCCCCAACCTGAAGCGGCTGCCGAAACGACTACAACTGCCCCCGCGACTGAAGTGGCTCCGGCGGCTACAGCAGTCGCCACGGAGGCCCAGTAAATGTCTACCGACGTCACGCCTTTTTTGGGTTCTGAACACCCGCCCGTCGCAAAGACGGAAGCACGCTTTCACGTTATTCCTGTACCCATGGAGCTCTCCGTCTCCTACGGATCAGGAGCGGCTGAAGGGCCCTCAGCCATCTTGAATGCCTCCGATCAATTGGAGGCGTATGAAGCAGGTGAATTTCCCTGCGATGGCGGCATCTACACCACAGCGCCTGTTCAACCCGCAGAGGCTGAGCGTAGTAACCCCGAAGCGTGGTTGGATGCAATCGAAGCGGCCGTGGGTGAAGCATTGGATTGTGGCGCGAAGCCGGTGATGTTGGGTGGCGAACACACGGTTACCTTGGGTGCTATTCGTGCATTTAAAGCACGTGGCGAAGAAATCGGAATTGTTCACTTTGATGCACATGCCGACCTGAGAGACACGTATGAGGGAACCAAATTCTCCCATGCCTGCGTCTTACGGCGCTGCCATGAGCTCGGCTTCCCAGTTGTTCAGTTCGCCACACGTGCCTATTGCAAGGAAGAAGCCGACTATCGTGCCGCCCATCCGAAGACCCTCTTCGCGATGGACGCAGAGAAGTTGGCACTCAAAGGACCGCCCTCCCCGATTCTTCCCAAACATTTTCCCAAGCGAATCTATGTCACCTTTGACGTAGATGGATTAGATCCGTCTGTCATGCCAAGTACGGGCACGCCGGTGCCGGGTGGATTACTTTGGTACTCAGCGCTCTTTATGTTGCGCGAAATTGCGGTAGACCACGAAATTGTGGGATGCGATGTGAATGAATTGGCGCCGATTCCGGGATTACATCACGCCGACTTTACCGCCGCAAAGCTGACCCAACGTTTGATGGGACTGATGCAACCCAACACCTGACACACCCCATCTCACCCGAATCAACCGATGACCGCAGTCTCGCCTATTCCTCAAAACACCACGCCCCCTAAAGATATCCTCAAGGAGGCTTTACTCCGTTTTGAGGGGGCGAATCTCTCCTTTGTGGATGGAGTGTGGGTAAATGAGTCGGTCCGCGGGCGTGACTTAAAGTACTATGTCTTTGACTGGGATGACAATGTCCTCTGTATGCCGACTCGCATCCATATGGAGCGCCGCACCGCTTCTGGCGAATGGGTGCCCCATCTCTGCTCGACGGCGGCCTACAGCGTTATTCGTAAAGACACGGAACGTTATCGTTATCCACAAAACCAACGCGAGATGGCCTTTGTGGAATTTCAGGATGAATTCACCCACTTGGGCGGTGGCAATTTCATCAAAGATTTAGATTTAGCTTTAGACGAGATTCTTTCTGGACGTAAAGCGCCGCCGCCGAGTTTTGCAACCTTTCGCAAAACACTCATCGAAGGGCGGCTCTTTGCAATTGTAACGGCACGTGGTCACCATGAAAAGACGCTCCGCGCTGGCGTTCAACGTTTCATTGAACGCGCACTGACGCCCGTAGAGCGCGAAGTCATGTTGATTAACCTGCGTGGGTATGACTACTGCTTTGACCACGTGCAGTCCTTCCCATCGCAAACTGAAGTATTGCAACACTACCTCTCCCTCTGTCACTATCACGCCATTACCTCTCCCGACTTTAAAGCGCGTATCGCAGATGAGGCGCCAAAGGCACAAGCGAGTGAAGAGCTTAAACAATTTGCCATCCAAGACTTCATCGACCACTTAGTTTCCATCTTGGATAAAACGGGCATGGCGGCATTACGATTGCCAATCTCTATTGGCTTCTCAGACGATGACCGTCACAACGTTGCGGCGGTGCGCGACTACATTGAAAATGTCCTTATTCGGCGCTTCCCCACCGTCAAATTCTGCATTTACGACACCTCCGATGGCGCTGGCGCTCACAAAATGATGATTTCGGGCCAGATGGAATTGGCATTGGAGTAAAATACGATGTCGGCCTCTTCCTCCATTGGTGTAGCATTTTCTGGGGGCGTGGACTCTGCCGTCTGCGTGCGACTCTTGCAAGAACAAGGCTATGACGTTACGGCGTGGCATATGTTAACTTGCCGACCCGAAGTGGATGAAGCCACCGTCTCCCTTGCGCAAGCGCTCAACGTCCCCCTCAAGGTGATTGATTTACACGAGACCTTTGAGCGCGAAGTCGTAGCCCCCTTCTTCAATGCCTATGCTAATGGATTTACACCCAATCCCTGTTTGGCGTGCAATGCACGTCTTAAATTTGGACGATTACGCGAAGCAATTGCGGGCTCAATGGCAACCGGCCACTATGTCCGCATTGAACCCGATCCGCAAAGTGGCGAAGTAACCCTTCGAAGTGGGATTGATCCTGCTAAAGATCAAAGCTACTTCCTCTATGATATCCCCAAAGAAGTTTTGCAATCGGTTCACTTTCCCTTAGGAAAGATGACCCGCGCGCAGGTGGTGGAACTCGCCAAAGCATGGCACTTACCCATCCCCGAAAAGCGACTCGCTGCGGGGAGTCAAGACATCTGCTTCTTGCCAGAGGGTGACTATCGTCCAGAATTGCGCCGTCGTCACCCAGAAACCGCACGCCCAGGTAATGTTTTAGATATGAATGGCAAGGTGATTGGTCGCCATGAAGGCCTCGCCAATGTAACCCGTGGCCAACGCAAAGGGCTCGGCATCGCAACGGGTGGGCGCGCCTTTGCCGTTGGGTTCGACCGAAAGGCAAATACACTCACCTTGGGTCCGAAGGAAGCGCTTGAGGTCACCTCTTTTAAAGTGGAACGGCTGAATTGGATGGTAACACCCACCTTCCCCTTACACTGCCTCGCCGTTACGCGCTATCACCATCACCCCGTCGCCTGCCAAGTCCTTGAAAATGGCACTGTTCTGCCAGCGCACCCCCTTACCCTCGTCACGCCAGGTCAAGCCTGCGTCTTCTATCGCGATGAATGGGTGCTCGGCGGCGGTCTCATTCAAGCGTTAAACTAAGGCTACTATTTCCGAAAGGCTTTTATGAAAAATTCCTTTCGTCAACTTACGGTTAATCTCCCTTGGCTCATTGATGCACTCCTATCACTCGGCGGTACGATTTTCTTTTTCGCCCTTTTCTTTTGGGGCATTACAGGGCCAAAGCTCAATTTAAAACTGATTCTCTTTTCAATATTTGGGCTATTGGTGCTCGGTGTTTTTTCCACCTTCCTTATTCGCGACATCATTGCATGGGTGCGAGCAATGCGACGTCCGCTAACGCCTCACGTCCTCCCGCTTACATTGCCGAGCGACCACCTCAAAGAACGCCTAACGCAACTCCGTGAACTGTTGCGTTCTCTCAACATCGCAGAAGATGACCCCATGCAAGTGTACTTAACCGATAAGCGTGCCTGCTGGACAAATGATTTTACGTTAGACCTTCACTTCCTTAAACACAAATGGTGTGCTGGCGTTAGTCTCACAGGAGGCGGGACACTTTTACCCCTACAACTCAAGCGAATTGCCACACACCTCCCTTGCAAACTCCCCGAACGTTTTCTTACCTCCCACCTAACCTCATGCATTCTCTCGTGGGAAAAGAACCAACTTCACATCTTCCCTGCAGATGTCGCGCCTAACCTCTTAAGCGAATTAATTCCAGGACTACTATCTGAAAAGCAAACCGATTTTGAAGAATGGCTTAAAGCTTACAAACAGATGTTAATTGAAGACAGTGAAACGGAAGCGCAGTAACGCTTCCGTTTCTGTTAAAAGGTAGACTCTGGCGACCATGTCGCCACGCTCATCTCAATAATTACTTACGCGCCAGTCGGTCACGAATCCACAGCACTCCCGTTAAAAGCGTCACCGCTGCCATCGTTTCTACTATCCCATAAATGGGCGCCTCAACCCACTTGGCAAGACCATGCGTGAGTGTCTGCGCCGTCACCTTTAGCGGGTACCAAAAGAGCGTGCCACACAGATAGGCAGTCAATGCCCAGCGTCCATAGAGCGTTAGAAGCCCCCATCCACGATTTAGGCGGCACACATCGATTACAACGTAGAGCATCCCCAACGTTAACACGCCATATCCCATCGCTTGAGCCGTAAAGCTGACGGTATAAATGCGTTTAATTGCGGGCTCCCAAATACCCAAAAGAAGTCCACCCAAAAGTAAAGCGACTCCGAAGATTGCCAACGTAAACACCTTCCGCTTTGCCGTTTGTGCCGATCGCAACACCTCCGTGCAAAAGAGTCCGCAAGCCGTCATCGCACCAAACATCAATGAGGTAAGCACCCAACTGTAGCCATCATGATTGGAAGGAAAGAGAATGTTTTCCACACGAATAGCGAGATTACCGGTCGGCGTGTAATCCCCGCCAAGGGCCAACGCCACCCCATATCCCGCGGCCATGAGGAGTGGCAAAGCATAACGCACACCCCGATTCGGCACAAGGTAGAGCAATGCCGCAATGAAGTAACCCGCCGCAATCGCCTGGAGTGTATTGTTGTAAAACTGCAGGTATTCCCACTTTAAGTGGAGCAAATTCCCCTGCACTACCATGCCTAATACCCATAGCGTCAGCACTCGCACAAGTACATGACGCCAATAGCGCCATCCCGCCTTACCCTCCTTCATCTGTTTAGGCAATGCAAAGGGAATCGCCGCGCCACACATAAAGATGAACCACGGCATAATCAAATCCCATGCCGTCAACCCTGCCCAATCCACGTGATGCAACTGATCACTCAACCATGTAGGCAAACCAAAGGCGCGGTGCCAAGCAGCGCATAGAGGTCCCACAACCACAAGGAAGAACATATCTAACCCACGCATCACATCCAATGAGCATAAGCGTCCTTGAGGCTTAACTTCTTTATGGCACTGATTCATCTTCGTCTCCACCTTCTAAAAGAAAGCCGCCCGCAGGAAATCTGTTAGGCGGCTTACTGTCTTCGGTCTTTGCCCGATGACACCTAATTAAAAGTCAATATAATCGCGCAAATGCACCGCAAGCGCATGAGCATTCACCGCATCTAAACGTTGCAAGACGCAACGCCAACGATAGGCCATTGAGCCATTTTCATCAACTTGGTGGTCACGGAAAAGCGCATCAAAGCCTGCGCGGTGTTCACGATACATCCGTTGAATACGCGTCAATTCGTCTTCAAATGCATTGAGGAAGATTCGCGCCATCGCTTCAAAGTTTCGCACCAAATGCTTACGTTTATTCAACGCCTTTGCGTAATCTGCAATGGTTTCGGTGTAAGCGCGACGATAATTGGTGAACGAACCTGTGGGTTCTGAAAGCACTAAGCGTTCGGGTAAGCCCAAGGCATTCATGATAATGACTTCGTCACCATCATCAAAGATGGTTTTTCCACTCTCAACTGCGGCGCGTCCTACCACCAAATTGGGGGCAGCGGCCTGCCCTAACAGACGGAAAAAGCATTGGCAGAAGGCATCAGAAGCATAAAGATTTTCAGGAATCTTGTCGGTAGCACATCCAGAGATGTAGTCGCGCTCAAAATAACCCGTCCAAACGTGGTGGCAGGTCCCATTACGATCGCAGACCGTTTCGCGGAAGGTGCGCGGAATCATCGCCGCAGGCAAGTGCATGCCCAATTGACGTGCGCCAAGGCGACGGTCCATCACGTAGTCCGTGTAGTCCTCCGCCTCCAACATTGACTGCAAGAGCGGTTTCCCCTCGGCTAAGTGAGAGGCCACGGTCCAGCGTTGGATACGTACAATCTTCACGCTGGGTTGCGGACGATGACGTTCCTTCATCTCCACAATGTAAACCAATGCACGCGGTCCCTGTCCCTTACGTCCAGAGAGTGAACGGCGCGTACGGCCAATGTTGACATACTCAATTTGCGAATATTCACGCAAGTAATTGAAGAGAATTGCACGGGCACGATGGTCGCACATCCGCCTCAACTGCTCATCTTCCGGATGTGCATCCGCCTCGGCAAAAACTGGGTCAAAGAAGAGTTCGCCCTCTTCCACACGACCACCAGGGAGCCACTCAATCTGCATAAAGAACTCAGGCGAGAGTCCCTCAATCACGGCAGAGACGCCCGTCTCATTGGCCTTCTGCACCAAAACCGCCGACAACGCCTTTCGCCAGCCCGGATCATCCGGGTCATCGCGCATCAAGCAGACTTCATGCACCGATGATTCAAAAATCCCGAGCAGACGCTCATACGCCGAACGCACCTCTGCATCGGCCATCGTTTCAAGGTCATACTTGGCGAAGAGGTCTGCGGAAATTGCTCCGCGTGGTAAAATATCCACTTCTGGATTCATGAAGCGATTGCGGCGCGTGAGGTTTTTAGAAATTTCCAATAAGTGCGCACGCAATTCCGCATCGGAGAGCTTCCCCAACGAACGGAAGTTGGTCAACGTCAAGAAACGCGTACCCGTCAAATGGTTGTAGAAGTAAATCGCCCGCCCATCAATGCCGACGCGGGAGTTCTCAATCATCGTACGGATTTCTTCTTCAAAGCGGGGCACCGGCGCCATACGCCATGCCTCACCACGCGTGCGAAGTGCATCACGGACGAGTTGGTTCTGAATGTTCAGATAACGAATCTTGCGTTTGGAGACAAATTGTTGCAGAAATTCATCGCCACGCAAAGCTAAGGGCATATTTCGCGGATCAGGGCGAATCAACGCATAGTTTTCATCAAAAAGCAAGTCCACGCTCTCGGCGATTTCGGCATCGACCTCGGCATCCGTTAACGGGGGCTCACCCTTCTCTTCGCGGCGGCGATTCAGTTCCTCAATGAAGGCCATGCGCTGCATCGCATGGATACCCTTCAGTGTCACAAAGCCCGGCGTTCGCAAAAACACCGTGCCAATGCGCGAAGCCAACATTCCCTTTGCGTCGCGCGCAAAAGGTTCTGGGCCTAAGCGAATAATGCCACTTTTAGATTCACTCATGACTGTTCCTGAAGCGTGCGGATTGCTGCTTGATACGTATTTTCAAGCAACATCGTAATCGTCATTGGACCCACACCCCCTGGCACCGGCGTCAACTTCGAAGCGACTTGTGCCACAGAATCAAAATCACAATCACCGCACAGACGATAACCCGTCTTCGTGCCTTCGCAAGGCACACGATTGACCCCGACATCAATCACGACTGCACCAGGCTTTACCATCTCGCCTGTCACCGTATTCGGACGACCCGAAGCCACGACCAAAATGTCCGCTTGTCGTGTAAACGATGCCAAATCGCGCGTTCCTGTATGACACAGCGTCACCGTAGCATTGCCACCAGGAGCCTTACGTGCCAACAACTGTGCCACGGGCTTCCCAACGATATTACTGCGACCAATCACCACGGCATGCGCACCAGCCGTTTCTACACCCGAGCGCAAGAGCATTTGGATAATTCCGTGTGGCGTACACGGCAAGAAACAAGGCTCGCCAATCATCATGCGCCCCACGTTCACAGGCGTAAATCCATCCACATCTTTTTCTGGGGCAATCGCACGAATTACCGCCGCCTCATCTAAACCCTTTGGCAACGGCAACTGCACCAAAATACCATGCACCTCAGGCATCGTATTAAGACGTTCAATAACTGCGAGTAACTCCTCTTGCGTTGTTGTCGCAGGCAGGCGAATGTCTTCAGAATGCATTCCCGCTGCAGCGAGTGCCTGTTCCTTCGCGGTAACATAAGAGCGTGACGCTGGGTCATCCCCCACAAGCACCACGCCCAAGCCGGGTACAACACCCGTTTTAGCCTTCAACTCCGCCACTTTCTGGCGAATTTCTTCACGCATTGCCGCTGCAAGCGCCTTACCATCAATCAACTCTGCTGCCATATCAAGCAACTCCCATTGGATATTCTTACCCATAGGGTAACAAATTCCACCCTATCATGCAACAAACATTTCAAGAACCCCTTAATTTTCAGCACCCGTTTCTGAAAAAACACCATCAAATTCTTTTCTCTGTCTACACGTGAACTATGTTGGGTGTGGCACCTCAATCCTACAGATTCCACCCCGCAATCCGCTGTGGATTGAGGTGGAAATGTGCAAGATTTAGTGTGGACAATCGCGAGGTGATTAGAGAAGCGTAATGAGCCAGATGGCAAAAGAGGCGATGGCTGCGACAAGGACCATTGAGACACCACGAAGGGCGAGAAGGATCGCCACAAAAATGCCAACAAATCCTGCCAATAGACTAGGAGCACCCGTGATGGCGGCGGGAATAGTCATCGCACTTAGCGTAGCATACGGCACATAGTGCAAGAATGCACGGATGACGGGGTGTCGAATTTCACGTCGAAGAAGAATGAGCGGCAGGAGACGAATGGCATAGGTTACACTCGCCATGACAGCAATGCTCAACCAAATTGAGGAGGCGTTAGGCATTTTTGGTTTCCTCCTTCATTGGGAACAACCACGCCGCACCCCCTGCAACAATCAGGGTCACGAGAATAATCCGCGTACCACTTGAAATCTTCTCAAGAATGGGGCAATAGGTAAAGAAGAGGCTGAGGAGGGCCGCCGAAATAGAGACGGCAAAGATCTTACGATCTCGGCTCGCGGCAGGCACAACGATTGCCACGAACATGCCATAGAGAGCGATACTCAGTGCGGCGGTGACCGAGTCTGGAAGGATATTACCTGCGAGTGCGCCGCAGAGCGTACCGAAGGCCCACCCAGGCCAAGCCACTACAGTTTGTCCATAGTGATAGTACGGCGAAAGCCAACCATTAACACTCACACTGACGCCAAAGATTTCATCTGTCACACCGCAAGCCATCAAAAAACGATGGAAGAAAGGTGTTTCAGGGGAGAGTTTTTGTGAGAGTGCGCAGGACATCAAGCAGTAACGAAGATTGATGACCAACTGCGTCAAGGCGAGCGTTGCGAGTGCTCCCGCACTTTCAATAACCGCAAGCCCCGCAAACTGTCCCGCACTGGTGAGGTTGGAGCCCGAAAGACAAAAGGCTTGAAATGCAGAAATGCCCGCTGCTCGCGCCTGAATGCCAAAGGCAAACGAGACGGCAAAGTAGCCCAATCCTATTGGAATACCTGCATACATACCGCGCATAAACGCGGAAAGATTTCGCAAAAATTGACGATTCATGAGCGGTTATTCTCCCGACAAAATGCCAAGTCTTCAAGAATTTGCGCATGTAAGGCGGTTAAAGACTCAAATTTACGTTCTGCACGAACACGCGGTTTTTCAATTTGGAGCGTCACGGTGCAACCGTAAAAATCATCGGTAACATCTAAAAGGTGCACCTCAAAGAGAGGATGTTCTAATCCCTTAATGCTCGGTGCAGTGCCAAAATTAATCAATGCTTGATAGGTTTTTGGCACGCCATTGGCTTGATGAATAGTGGCAGTGCCATGGTAAACACCATGCGCCAAGGGGACCAACATCTCCCCTGCCCGACCCTGATAAGGCAAATTAAGGGTTGGCACGCCAAAGGTCTTTCCCGCCAAGGCGCGACCATGTTGGACCACGCCACAAAAAGCCCAAGGTCGTCCCAACATTGCAGTCGCATCATCCATCGCCCCCGCTGTAAGCGCTGCGCGAATACGTGTTGAGGAGATGCGTTCGCCCTTATATTGCGCATAGGGAACTACGTGGGTGGCAATCTTGTGTTCTTTCAAGAAAGCAATGTCACCTTGCGCACCTTTTCCAAAGCGCCAATCATCACCACAAAAGACCTCTGCCCCCTTTAAACGCGTCAAGAACTCAGCTGCCGAAATCGCAGAAAAGGCAGAAGTGAAGGGTTGGCGAATCAAGGTCGCGCCGCTTTCAAGCAGATAATGCGTTTGAAGAGCGGCATCATAAATGCGAGCAGGCGCTGGATTAGATGAAGCGCTTACCGTGGGCGCCCCCTCAAAGGTCAGAATCCAAGGCGTTTTCCCTGTGTCATGGGCCACCGAAAGCATCTGTTGAAGAATCGCTTGATGTCCGCGATGGACGCCATCAAAGGTGCCAACCGCCAACGCGGTTGCGGGCGGAAGAGAATCAAGCGAATCAAAAAACAGTGGCTTCATGGGAAATTTAGAAGGAGCCTTCGAGGTAATTCATGCAAGGAATAACGCGCTGCTCAATAGCAACACGCGGCATCTCCAACAACTCTGCAAACGGCGTTGCGTGTTGCAGAGTAACCTTTCCAGAGGCCGTACGGCGTAAGGCGCAGAGGTGTGCACCCGTTCCAAGGAGTTGACCAAGGTCGTGTGCCAACGTACGAATGTAGGTCCCCTTCGTACAACGCACCTCAAAATCCGCCTCTGCACGCTCTGCATTGGGACGGAAGGCAGTAATGGCAAATTTGTAAATGTGTACAAACCGCTCTTCACGTTCACATTCTTCACCGCGAACGGCAAGCTTATAGAGGGGCTGCCCTGCAATTTTAACGGCGGAGTACATCGGTGGCTTTTGAAAGAGATCGCCCACAAACTCGGCTTGGATTGCGGAGCGCACAGCCTCTTCCGTGAGGTGTTCTGTGGAGTGTTCTTCCGTAATCTCACCAAGCCGATCCTGTGTCGTGGTCGCTGCACCGAAACGAATCGTGCCGATGTAGGTTTTGTCACCTCCCATTACGCGATCTGAAATCTTCGTTCCCTTGCCAAGCAAAATGAGCAACAACCCCGTTGCATCGGGGTCAAGCGTGCCACCATGGCCGACCTTTGCAAAGCCAAATTTCTTTCGAAGCGTGGTCACGATCACATGAGATGGCATTCCTGCGGGCTTATCCACCGGCAAAATCCCATCCGGATCTGCATAAACTTCACTCACAATAAAAATCCTCTGTGTGAAATCCTATACCGATATAAAAAAACGGGGAAAGCGAAACCTTGCGCGAATCCCCGTTATTGATACGGAAAAGCCGAGTCGCAACACGGTGCGCCCGGCCTATAACTTCAAAATTATTGTTCCGTTTCCGCGTCCTGAGGAATCTCTAAGTGATTTAAGATATCCAAGACACGGTCGCCCTTTGCGATGCCGGTATCCAAGCGGAATCGCAATTTCGGCGTGTAGTGCAACGTCATATTGCGGTTGATCAACGTCTGGATTTCCTTGGCATGCTTAGACAAGCGGCGCAACCACGTGGGGTGTTCCGCGGCATCCATAATCGACACCCAGACATCAGCCGACCGCAAATTCGGCGCACATTCAACCTTTGTTACGGTAATGCCTGCCACATCTACTTCCGGCTCCGATTGAAGGACCCGGAAGAGATCATCGGCAATTTCCCGCAACAGTAACGCGTTGACGCGATCGAGACGATTCACTGACATGTGTTAAATCCTTAGAGCGACTTCGGCAATTCTTCCATTTCGTAGCACTCGACGATGTCACCCTCTTGGAAGGCTTCAAAGGAACCGAATCCGAGACCGCATTCCTGCGCCGGAGCAATTTCCTTCACATCTTCCTTGAAGTGCTTCATCGTTTCTACTGCGCCATCGAAAATCTGCTGACGACCGCGGAAAATGCGGAAGCGACCCTTGAAGCGCAACGTACCATCGAGCATCTGGCAACCGGCAATTCGGCCCAACTTGCTGATGTCGAAGATCTGACGAATCTCCGCATGACCGCGCACGACTTCCTTGTATTCCGGCGGAATCAATTCCAGCATGCAACGCTTCACGTGTTCGATGAGTTCGTAAATAATGCGGAAGGTGTTGATGCGCACGCCATTCTGACGCGCCATACTCTGCACACCCGGCTCACAGTTCACGCCAAAGCCAACAATCGTTGCACCCTTAGCACGCTGAACGTCTGCCGACGTCACAGAGCCCACGCCAGAATAAAGCACCTTGAGTGAAACCTTCTGCGATTCAATCGAATTCAAACATTCGACCACCGCTTCAGCCGTACCCTGCGTATCTGCCTTAACAATGACATTCAATTCGGCCGTTTCATTGGAGCCGAGCTTCTTCGACCAATCTGCCATCGAAGCGGACTGTGCGGCGGAGAGGGATTCCAACTTGTTGACTTCTGCCGTCTTTTCTGCCAAAGCGCGCGCACGCTTTTCGTTCAACATCACGCGGAATTCAGAACCTGCTTCTGGCACACCAGAGAGACCCGTACACTTCACGGCGATGGAGGGACCTGCAGATTTCACCGGCTTGCCACGTTCATCAATCAACGTACGCACCTTGCCGTAGTGTTCGCCACAGAGAACCACGTCACCCACCTTGAGGGTACCACCCTGCACGAGGAAGGTTGCCGTCGGGCCGAGACCCTGTTCCAACTGCGATTCAATCACTGCGCCATTTGCACGACGATTCGGATTGGCCTGGAGTTCCAAAACGTCAGCCTGAATCAAAATCGTTTCAAGCAAGTCTTCCACGCCTGCACCAGTGGTACCAGAGACTTCGCAACATTCAATATCGCCGCCCCAAGTACTCGGCGTCAAACCTTCCGCCTGCAACATCTGATAGACACGCATCGGATTGGCTTCCGGCTTATCGCACTTCGTCACTGCGACCAACATCTGAACGCCCGCATTACGTGCATGCTTGATTGCTTCACGTGTCTGTGGCATCACGCCGTCATCTGCAGCAACGATGATCACTGCGATGTCCGTGATATTTGCGCCACGAGCACGCATCGATTCGAATGCCGAGTGACCGGGAGTATCCACGAAGGTAATCAAACGACGATTACCATTGTCATCGCGCTGGTCCAATTCAATTGTGTAAGCGGCAATGTGCTGCGTAATACCACCTGCTTCACCAGCGGCCACGTGCGCACTACGGATGTAGTCCATCAACGTCGTCTTACCATGGTCAACGTGACCGAGGAAGGTCACCACTGGCGGACGGAGCTTCATGTCTTCAGGACGATCTTCAGGAATATCGTCATCGGCATCTTCGCTCTTCAGCTGCGGCTTACGTTCTGCAGAACGCTGTTTTGCGCGTTCGGCAGTTTCTGCCACATAGCCATACTTTTCTGCAATCTTCTGAACGATGCCGAGCTCCAACGTCTGGTTAATGGAGGCCAAGACGTTTAACTTCATGAGGTCGGTAATCAAAAGGTTCGGACGCGTACCGAGCAATTCGGCAAGTTCCTTCACCGTGACCGGGCCCTGGAGTTGCAACGTCTTTCCTTCCACGCTCACTGCAGGTGCAGCGGAAGGTGCCGGAGTGGAGACGCGCGGCGGAATCACATTCTTACGATTATTGCGATCATTTGCACCACGCGCGGGCTGATTACCCTTACGTTCATCTTGCTGCTGACGACGATTGTCGCGACCATTACGGCCAGCATTGCGATCTGCATTACGATCATTGCGATCGTTGCGCTGCCCATCCTTATTCGGACGAGCATTAGGAGCCTTCGTCGGAGAAAGACCGAGCGAAACGGGGCGAGCAGGCTCAGGCTTCGACGGACGCTGTGCAGTCGGCTTCAGGGTCGGCGTCAAGGTGGGCTTCAACGTCGGCTTTTCCTTCGGCTGTTCTGCCTTCGGTGCTTCACCCTTCTTAGGTGCGGGTACTGGAGCCTTCGTGGCGACGGGAGCCTTAGCCTTGACTGCTTCCGCAAGCTTCGCGGGGGCTTCAGGCTTCACCTCTGCCTCAACCTTCGCCTCAACTTCAGGCTTAGTTTCAGGCTTCACCTCAGGCGTGGCTTCCACCTTCACTTCGGACTTCGCTTCAGGAGCCGCAGGAGCCGCGACCGGTGCTGCAGGCGCCACTTCAACAGGCGTCTCCACCTTCTTCATCGGCTTGCCTGCTTCTGCATCAAGCGCAATACGACGATGAGCTTCAACAGCTTCACGATTCTTGCGCACTTCTTCCAAGCGGACCTGTTCGCCCTTGGCCTTACGGGACTTACGCGAAGCTTCGTGTTCAGCAAGCAGACGTTCACGGTCTTCTGCGGAAAGCGTATCCGTCCAACCGCGCAAAGCGGCAATATCACTGTCATCCAAGCTGGAAAGCGTAGAGGACACTTCTAATTCAAGTTGCTTAGCCTTAGCCAACAGAATCCCTGCAGGCAACCCAAGCGTTTTAGCAAATTCAGACAATCTCATTCGAATTATTCTCCCTTAGCCTCTACCGCCATACGAGCACGATCATAGATGTCCTGCAACAACAAATCGGAGACTTCAATCTTGCTCTTCAAATACGCAGGTTCCGCATAAAGGATACCTTCCGGAGTGTGGAAACCATTTTCAAAAAGTTGTTCGGCGAGTTCCATCGGGATATCCTTCAACGCCGCCGCAAGATCACGCATCATCGTTGCACGCTTATTTTCAAAAGCCTGCTTATCCAAAACGTCCTGCGCATCTTCCTGGTCCAAATCATCAAAATCGGCTTCCTTGTCGGCCGTAATTTCAATCTTCCAACCCGTCAACTTGGTGGCGAGTCGAACATTTTGCCCCTTCGCGCCAATCGCAAGCGAGAGCTTGTCTGCCGGGACGGTTGCGTGAACCGTATGCGTTTCATCATCCACGTAAATCGTGGTCAATTCTGCAGGCTTCAAGGCTTCAGCGACATAGATTTCAGGATCTTCGCTGTACTTTACGATGTCCAACTTTTCGTTGTTGAGTTCCTGAACCACTGCACGAACACGCGAGCCACGCGTACCGATGCAAGCACTTGCAGGATCCACGCGCATATCGAGGGAGCGAACCGCCACCTTCGAACGACGACCCGGGTCACGTGCCACTGCCATGATTTCCACCGTGCCATCAGCCACTTCAGAAACTTCCTGCTTAAAAAGCGCTCTCACAAAATCAGGGCAAGCGCGAGAAAGTGTCACAGCAGGGCCAGAGGATTCATTCTGCACACGCATCACATAAGCGCGAATCGTATCGCCTGCGTTGTAATCTTCCGTCGGGATGCGTTCCTTTGCGGGCATCACGGCTTCCGTCTTGCCAAGTTCAACAAAAACGTCCTTACGAGCGACCAACTTCACAGAGCCAGAAACGATATCGCCGACGCGATCCTTATATTCATTGTATACGTTGGCACGTTCAGCGTCACGGATCTTCTGCATAATCGTCTGCTTTGCGGTCTGCGCTGCAATACGACCGAGCATCGAGGCGGGCATCGGAATCTTCACCGTGTCACCATCATTCACAGAGGGATCAAAGCGACGAGCTTGTTCTACCGTCACGATGCCAATGCCACGTTCCGTGTCAGAAACTGCATACACGTCCCAAGCCTTGATTTCGAGCGTCTTGCGATCAATACGCACCGTGAAGTCTGTAGACACGCGGGCATTCTTACGTGCAGCCTGTTCCACCGAACTTTCAATGGCCTGCAACACCGTCTCACGGTCTACCCCGCGCTCACGCTCCAGGTAGGTAACCACTGTCGCAAAATCTGCATTTGCTGCCATCGCTCTGACTCCTTCTCGCTTCTCTTTAATAACCAAAAAAGCGCAGGCTTCCGCCCACGCTTCTACCTCAAAATAGAAAACTGGGGCGCATTATAGACGTATTCCCCCGAACTTGTCAAGCATTTTCACACGTTACCCCCTTAAAATTAGGTAAATAGCGATTTTTGGGCAAGTTTTTTGGGGGTTAAGGCGCCTTTTAATAGGAAATCTGCTATAATTTCAGTGTTAACACAAGGATATATCATGCGTTTTAGAATTTCCGTTCCCGCAACAAGCGCCAACGTCGGGCCTGGTTTTGACGTCATGGGGCTTGCGTTTGACATGTATAATCGTTTTACATTCAATACCGATTGCCCCGAAAAGTTACAGATTGAAGGATGTATGCCTGAATTTGCGGCGGCAGAAAATAATCTGCTGTACATGACGCTCTCTCAGGTTTTGGCGCAACATGGCCGATTGGTCCCGAATCTTCACATTACCTTTGACACCGACCTGCCGGTTTGCTCTGGCTTGGGTTCAAGCTCCACATGTATTGTGGCTGGCGTAATGGCGGCTAATATCATCGGGAATCTCTCGATGGACACGGAGCAAATTTTGCGCACGGCAACGCAGATTGAAGGCCACCCCGATAACGTGGCACCTGCCATCTTAGGCGGATTTGTTGCCGCTATCGTTGAGGATGGCTTGGTTTACTGGCATCGCTATCCGATTAGTGATCGCGTCAGCTTCTACGCAATTATGCCTGAGGTTCGCGTCCCCACCGAGGCGGCTCGTGCCGCACTTCCGAAGACCTACACGCTAACGGATTGTATTTATAACCTCTCACGTGTGCCGATTTTGCTTGAAGGCTTAGAGCGCGCCGACCCTCGGTTAATCCGCGCTGGATGCAAGGACCGAATCCACCAAGAGTATCGCTTGCAATTGATCCCCCAGGGCGAAGACGTCATGCGCTTCGTCACTGAAGAAACGGATGCCGTCGCCGTCTACATCTCTGGAGCAGGTCCGACGATTGTTGCTGTCGTTATTGATGATGACGACGCCTTCTTGAAGCAGATTAATCGGTTTACTTCAAATCTAACGCTTAAATGGAACACGCGTAAGATGCATCTCCAACGTCAAGGTGCACACGTTCGTCTCCTTTGAGTTCATCACCTATGGCACGGGTCCTTTATCTCTACTCTCAAGTCCTCCGCGCAGATAGCCCACATGCGCGGCGAACCTTCCAAATGCTCGCCTTACTAAAGGAGGCGGGATTTAAGGCAGATTTGCTCACACTGCCTGGAGGAGACCCGTGGCCAACCGGTCTTGCCGAACACATCTACGTCACCTCGCGAGTCCCCTTTACACGCACACTTCAGCCCTATGGCATTGGCTTTAGGCGCATTTGGGCTACCGTGGTGATGGCTTTGACTACGGTGCGACTCTTTTTGCAACATCGTTACGAGATTGTACACTGCTCCGACCGTGCCATTCGAATCGGTAGCTTAATTGCTTGGCTATTCGACACCCGTTTTGTCTTTGAATGGCGCAGTACGTCTGGGCATGACTTAATCCGTTGGGCGCGTTGGCGTACACGTCGTTTTCGAAACTCGGTCAGTCTTGTCATCACGGACACGACTTACTCGGTTACGCAATTGCGCAATTCTGGACTATATGGCAAAATTGCTTCCATTCAGGCTTTGCCCAATCCCTCGCTAACGCCTCTCCCGCCTCCCGCAATTCGTACAGATCCCACCACGCGTCAATTTCGTATCACGGCGTTTTCTTACAATGACAAATTAGCCGACTTATCATTGCTCTGTGACGCACTGCCATTACTTTTACGCCACCCCAATATCCGCATTACCTTTGTGGGGGGCACCGCAGCGACGATTGAACGTTTACGCCAACGCCTAATTCGTCGCTTCCCTAATGCCTCAAGTTCGCTGATTTTCCGCCCCAAGTCGGTTGATATCCCAGATTTTGTGGATAGCATTACAGAGACAGACCTCGTCTTTTTACCCGTTTGTTCTGGCATTACGCCCCCGCCCCTCCTCTTAGATACAATGGCTTGTGGACGTGCGATTATGGCAACCCGTTGCCCTGCCTATAAGGCATTGCTGACACCTCAAAATGCGGCTTTAGTAGGAGCCGATGTCGCTGAGATTGCCGACTGCATTCGTTACCACTTGAATGCCTCCACGCGGTGTGCCGAACTCGCCCGCTTGGCGGCTGAAACCGTGGCGAAGGAACGCAATCCCGCATCCGCTATTTCCGCATTACGCAGTTGCTACACCTTCATCCTTTTGGAGCCTCGCGAATGAATTCTGCGCCACGCATTGCCCTTTTTACTGACAGTGCACCGCAGCTCTTAGCGCGAGAATTGCAGGCGCAGGCACAAGCTTTCGGCGGCATTCAATTACAAACCTATGCCTTTACCTCTCCGCTTGCTGTCCAGGAGGAATTAACCGCATTTGCGCCCGATGTGGTCATTGTGTGGTTATGCGCTGAAGCGGTAAATGATGTCTGCCCCGAACTCTCCGAAGCGCTCTTCTCTCTCCCCTACACCTTTATTGTCAGCACGATGGTATCACGTGATGACGGCACCTGTGGAAGTGCGGCGTTAACGTGGCCTCAAAGCCTCAAACGGCGTATCTTGCAATGGAACACACACTTGATGCAGTTGGCTGAATCGCACAACAATCTCCATCTCGTTGACCTTGATGCCATTCAATCCCGCCTTGGACGCACTGTAACCTTTGACCCCAGACTCTGGGAAGCGGTCTCCATTGCCCTTACCCCAAAGGCGACCGCGCTCTTTGCAAAGGCGCTCTTACAGACCATCGCCGCGCTTCGGGGTTCCATTAAAAAAGTAGTCGTGACCGACTTGGATAATACGTTTTGGGGTGGCATCACTGGCGAGAATGGCGCAGATGCCGTCAATCCTGACGCACCTGGTCATCCTGCTTACCGTGCATGGTTGCGTACACTGGCCAAACGAGGCATCTTGCTCGCTATTGCGTCACACAATGATCGTCCAGCTGTTGAGGCGCTCTTTCAAGCCCATCCACTCGGCTTCACGTTAGATGATTTTCAAGCTTGCGAAATCAATTGGGTCCCCAAGGCTCAAATGCTGACGCGTATTGCGGCGACATTGAATGTCAGTACCGATGCGCTCGTCTTTATTGATGACCGTAAGGAGCAACGCGAACAAGTGCGTGCCGCCCTTCCTGAGGTCACCGTCCCAGAGATGCCAAGTGACCCTGCTACTTGGATTGAATTCCTTGCCGCAGAAAATCTCTTTGAAGTCCCACGGATTACTGAAGATGACACGCTCCGTGTGCAGACGTTTAAAGATGCCACGTTGCGCGCCTCTATGGCAGAAACGCTCTCGCGTGAGGCCTACATTGCCTCTTTAGAGCAAACCCTTATCGCCGAACCGCTCAACGCCACCAACTGCGAACGTGCCGCGCAATTAACGCAACGGTGCAATCGTTTTAACATGCGTGGCACGCGTCATACTGCCGCTGATTTAGCCCATCGCACGGGTTGGGTCTATCGTTTGCGTGATCGATTTGGCGAAATGGGCATCATCAGCGCAGTTATCTTGGAGGGGGATGTCATTGAGACCTGGGTGATGAGTTGCCGCGTATTCAATCGTGATGTGGAGCGTCTCATCCTTGAACACTTAAAAAGTGTCGCCCCCATCCGTGGAGACTATGTGCCCACCGAGCGCAATACCCTTTGTGCATCCATCTACCAAACGTATGGCATCCCCCCTGCTACTCCCACCCTTTAACCTTAAATGGCCCCTCTATGATTTCAGCCTTACGTACCGTTTTTGAAGAAGTGTTACGCCAGCCAATGCCTGAATTGACGAGCGAAACGGCCTTTTCGGATTTGCCAGGCTGGGACTCTGTTACGCATTTGGCGTTGCTCCTCGCTGTTGAACGTCACTTTAATATCGCCTTTACCTCTGCTCAAATGGTCAATATGAAGCAGGTTGGCGAAATGGTTGCCGCAGTGGAGGGTGCCAATGGTTGAGCGGTTTACTGGCCTTACCTTGAAAGCACTCGCGTGTGCACTACCTGCACAAACGCGTGACCTTACAGAATTTGAATCTCGCTTCGGCAAAGAAAAGGTTGAACGGTTCCGTGAAGTGGTCGGCATCCACCGCTACCACGAGGCGCCACCTGAAACAAAAACCTCTGATTTGGCCGTAGCCGCCGCAGAAAATCTCTTCGCTTCGGGCGCAATCCAACGCGAAGAAATTGACGCCTTACTCTTCATTACACAAACGCCTGATGCCATCGCCCCCGCGACCTCTGCGCGCTTACAAGCGCGTCTCCATCTCCCCGAAACACTCTTGGCTCTTGATATCAATCAAGGGTGCGCAGGTTTCTTGACGGGGATGCTAACGGCGGCACACCTATTAGCTTCCCCAACGATTCGTAATGTCTTAATACTGGGTGGTGATACGCTCACGCGATGCGTTGACCACGCAGATCCTGCCACAGCCATGCTCTTTGGAGATGCAGGGTTTGCGGCGATTTTTGGCCGTGATTCGCAAGCAGACACATGGCACATTGCAAATGGGGTTAGCTCATCTGAGGCGATTACGATTCCACACGGTAAACCCTTTGCCATGTCGGGAACAGAGGTCTTTAATTTTACAATTACCAAGGTCCCCGAACAAATCCAAGCAGTCTTACAGGCAGCCAACCTCTCCGCCGAAAACCTTGATTGGCTTTTACTGCATCAGGCCAACGCATTTATTGTGCGCCAAGTCGCACGGATGTGTCGCTTCCCAGAGGAAAAAGTCCCCTGTCGCATTGCAAATCGTGGCAACACCTCTGTAGCGAGCCTCCCGTTACTCCTGTGTGATTTAAAGGCTGAGGGGATTTGTGGTAAGCAACGTGTCGTACTATCGGCATTTGGCGTAGGCCTCACTTGGGTAACCGTGGCGCTCACGCTTGATTTTGATGTTTGCCAGCCGCCCCTTTTGCTCCCCTAACCTTCCAACATCGCCCCCCGCTCTTTTGAAAGCATGCGCACATGACTCAATCCGAAATTCTTGAAGAACTTGCCGACATCCTTGGCGCCACCCCTGGCTCGCTCACCCCTGAAACACGCCTTGATGCGGAGGGGATTCGCTGGGATTCAATGGCACTCCTCGCCTACCTTGCCTTCTTACGATTTCACTTTGGGAAGACGCGTTCGGGCATTTCATGCGCCGCATTCACAACGGTTGCTGATCTTTTAGCCGAAATTCAGGCGTAATCCTCTTCCATTAAACAAACAAAAGCCACCGTCCTTCGGTGGCTTTTCTTGTTTGATTCATAAATAAACTGCCTAACGCACAAAGGCGGCGCCCCAGCGCAGTTTCCGTGAAAGTGGCAGATAGGGATTTCCATTCTCTGGAAGCATAATCTTGACGGGGCGTGGCGAACGTGTCACTTCCACACAGTCTGCCGCACGCACGATTGCTTGACGAATCCCATCTGCGTACACCGCCGCGGATGCGGTCTCATCATCAATGCGTAAAGTCACCCGCGTGGTATCTGGCACAACGAGTGGACGTGCGCTCAACGTGTGCGGCGCGATGACGTTAATAACCGTCACATTCGCCGAGGGCACCACCACCGGCCCGCCCACAGAAAGTGAGTACGCCGTACTCCCCGTAGGCGTCGAAAGGATGACCCCATCGCAGATCCACCGCGCCACAGGGCACCCATCCAGTTCGAGACAGACGGCAATCGCACTGCCCCCTTCTGCCCGTGAGAGCACCACGTCATTTAAAGCTTCGGGCGTAACCGCGACCGTACCCGTCGGCCGACGAATGACTGAGGACAATGTTGTCCGCGCTTCCAAGGCATACTTCCCTGCCGCGAGGTCGGCCAACATTTGCCCAAAGCCCTCTTCGTTGACCGCAGTCAAATAGCCTAAATGACCGATATTTAATCCGATCAAAGGCAAGGATGCACCCGCGAGAGCATGGGAGGCGGCGAGGAAAGAGCCGTCGCCGCCCAAAGAAATTACCCCCTGTGCACCATTTGCCGCGAAATCCCCAATATCACAAGGTTGGATTTCGTCCGAAACAGCAGCTGTCTCTGGAGGTGCAAGTAACGTGACACCCGCTTCACGTGCAGCCTTCAGTAAAGCTTCCAAACCCTCACGCACGTGAGGACGAGTGAAGTTAACCAAGAGACCAAGACGTGAAACAGGTGTCATTTCAAACTCACAGACGAACTTTCAAAACAACCTTACGCACCTTATCGCAACCCGGCACGCGGTGACCGGGCGCATGAGCGTCCTGCGGATAGAGCACAAAGAAGGTCCCCTTGGAGAAGGGCACCAATGCACCTTCACCCTTCACGAAGCCGATGTCAGACTCTGCATTGTAGGGCTTGAGTTCTTCAAGGTCTGCCGTGAGCGGACGATAGCCAATCGCTTCACAACCTTCGAAGAGATACTGGATATCAACATAGTCACGATGATATTCCAAAGAGCAATCTTCCGGTGCGCGGGTGTTGTATTCCTGAATGTTGGCATAGAGCAATTCCGTGCCGTCTGCCGCCTGTTCAATCACGTGATGTCCCGTGGGAAGCGTCGCATTCTTAGGATCATTCAACCATGCAAAGGCCTTATCAAAGAGCGGACCAAGGTTTAACTTTCCCGCATTTTCAAGCGTATCAATAATCATTTGTGTATCCTTTCTTGTGATGTGTGAAATCAAATAGCGTGAGGGTTAGGCAGTCAAGGGTGCACGCCAAACCTCAATTAAAGGGCTCGCGTAAGAGCGTGCCATCGGTTTCGGAGGCCTTAATCTTCTCCACGCGTTGTTGCACTTCGGAGAGCTTGGCATTACAAAATGCCACTAATTTGCGCCCTTCTTCAAAAGCATCTATCATCTGATCCAAAGGCAACGTGCCACTTTCCATCGCCGTAATCAGTTCATCCAAACGTGCAGATGCCGCTTCAAAGGTGGTGGGTTCTTTTTTGGCTTTTGCAGTACTCATGGCGTTTTTACTCCGTCACGTCGTAACGTTCTTTTAATTCCTGACGCAAACGATCCGCTTCGCGGGTACGCCCTTCTGCCGTGAGCAATGCAATCGCTTCACGAAATGCGGGGGTGACACGTTCCTTGTCGTCAAAGAAGATAATCAGGCTCATATTGGCGCGAAGGGCTTCCGCATTCTGCCCCAACGCCTTACATGCCGCTGCCAAACCGCCATATGCCTTGGCGCGATTCAAGCGTCCTTCAGCGGTGTCCATGTCGGCTGCAGAAATTGCGCGCGTAAAGGCGGCTTTCGCCTTTTCACAATCCCCTTCAGCCAAGCGCAATTCACCCAAACCAACCGCCGCTTCGGCGTCATAGGCGGTCTTTTCGGCGCTGATATTCAACGCTGCTTCGTAGGCAGCTAAGGCCGTTGCGGCCTGACCGCGCCCTTGCGCCGCCTTACCAATTAACGTCTGTGCGAGCACTTTGTCTGCCGCCGTTGCCGAAGGTTTTGCCGCCAATACGCGAGCCGCCGCTTCTGCCTCTGCCCACTCTGCGCGCTCCAAACGGAAATCTGCGAGCCAACGCAGATAGGTCGGCGCCAAGGTCTCTGCGTCCTTCATGCCCAAAAGCGGTTGCAACAACGCCGCCGCTTCATCCTTCTGCCCGAGGGAGTGCAGTGCTTGCGCGCGACGCATCGCCGCATCAATGCGGCGGGCATGCCCCAATGGTGTGCGATTCTCATCGCCATTTACCGCGAGTGCCTTCGCTAAATGATCTGCCGCAGCCTGGAAATCCTGCGCATTGAAGAAGATCAAACCACGCAAATAGGCCGCTTCTGCCACGGCCTTCCCCTGAGGGAAACGGGTCAGATATTCATCCAGGGCCGCCGTAGCGCCCGCCACATCTTGTTCACTTAAAGCATCACGTGCTCGCAACAGTAATGCGTCTGGCACCACCGTCGCATCACCCGAAGCTAATGCTAAAGCCAATGCCTGCTCTGCGCGATCCTTCATCTCTGCCTGACGGAATGCACAGGCTGCCGCAAATGCAGAGCGTCCCGCGCAGGGCATCGTGGGCCACGTCTCAGCCGTGCGCAACCAGATTTCACCAGCCGCCGCATAATTCTTTTCCTTATGCTCTAATGCACCGAGACGATACGAGGCTTCTGCCGCCTGTTCTGCAGGAGCATGTTCCATCAACCACGTCGCCGCGGCACGCGTATGAACGACATTCGCCGTTTGGAGTGCCGCATCCAGACGATACCACATCAGAACCGAATAGGCCTTTTCGGGCAGAATCGTTGCGACGCGTGCATAGGCTTTGAGGAAGGTCTCAGGATCTCCAGCACGAGCCCGCAGGGTCAACATTGCCTCTGCAGCTGAAGGAGCCTGCGGGTCATTGGGAAATTCGCTTAAGAGACGTTCATACGCCGTAATCGCACCGATTTCATTACCAAGTGCCGTGAAGACTGCGCCTTCTAAGACCAAGCGACCTGGCGTAGCGGCCGCATTGGCAACCTTATCAGCAGAGAGCCAAATGCGCGCTTCATCGGGACGATTCGCACGTAACGCCGCCCAAGAGGCGGGCAACAATAAGGCGTGTTTCGCCAAAAGCTTCTCGCCAACTTCCTTCGCAAAGCTGGCCGCTTCTGGATAGCGTGCAGAACGGTAAGCGCCCGAAAACGCGGCTAAAGCCACCTCTTTTTTGCGGTCAGGATTGGTTTCTGCGGCAAGAATTTCGCGGTACAACTTTTCCGCTTCTTCGTGACGGCTTGCCGTCTTTGCGATTAAGGTCGCCTGAGCCAAGCGTGCATGGGCCGCATACTTTCCCTTTTGAGAGGCAATGTACTTGTACAAAGCCTCCGCATCACGAGGGCGATTCACCGCCTCATAGCAAACCGCCAGGCGATACTGAGCCGCTTCACGGATATCCTTTGAGTCGCGATTGACCGAAAGGGTGTCTAAAATCGGCAAAGCCTGAGCCGCTTCATTATTTTCAAGCAAAGAAATCGCTAAGCGTAACTTCGCCGCCGCGGCGCGTTCACCCTTGGCCAATAAAGAGACCTTTTTGTAAAGCGCACGAGCCTCTTTGTCGCGCTCCAAGCGTTCATAGCACTCTGCAAGATTGAAGCGCACCTCATTCAATAAGTCATCAGAAGCCGAGCCGGGCGCCTTCAAAAAGGCTTCATACTCTGTGGCCGCCTGCTCTGACAAGCCTCGACGGAAGAGACCTTCGGCAAAGGTTAAGCGTTCATCGGCGGCGTGCAAAACCGCCATGCAAAAACAACACAATAAACAACAAATTAGACGCATAGTATTCCAATAAACAAACATTAGCCGATGATGACACGACGTCCCTCAATGCGCAAACGCCCCGCCGCGAGATGACGGAGTGCTTCTGGGAAGGCGATGTGCTCCTGCACTTGAATGCGCGCATGGAGCGTCTCAGGGGTGTCCCCCTCCTCCACAGGCACGCACTTCTGCACAATAATCGGTCCGCTATCGGTGCCCGCATCCACAAAGTGTACCGTGCATCCCGCCACCTTTGTGCCATAATCAAGCGCTTGCTTCCAAGAGTGCAAGCCCGGGAAGGCTGGCAAAAGTGCAGGATGGATGTTTAAGACACGATTGGGGAAGGCAGCCAAAAGGCCCGGTTTCACAATACGCATAAAGCCAGCGAGCACCACGGTGTCTGCGCCTGCTTCCTTCATAATGCGAATGTATTCTTGTTCGGCTTCGCCATCCAACTTCGTCTTAAACGGTGCGCAGGAGACATAGCGTCCCGGCAAACCATGCTTGGCTGCGCGCTCAAGAATCTTCGCATCTGGCACGTCCGCTAAGACGCACACAATTTCTGCATCCAAAGTTCCAGCTTCAATCGCGTCCACGATGGACTGCATATTGCTTCCAGAACCCGAACCCAATACTGCAAGCTTCAATTTCACTTTGTTTCCTCCGTGGTTGCAGCCGGGGTCTTCCAATCTTCAGGCAGTGCATCAATCACGGTCTGCACCACTTGTTCCAACGTCAAATAGGTCGAATCAATCGCCACCACGCCATCTGCCTTACGCAGCGGAGCGCACGCACGCGAAGAGTCAATGCGGTCACGTGCCAAAAGCGATTCCTTCACTGCTTCCACGTCCTGATTGGCGATGCCCTTCTGCACTTCTTCGAGTTGGCGACGAGCCGCACGCACCGCCGGATCTGCTTCGAGGTAGAAACGTGCAGGCGAGTCTGGGAAGACGGCCGTGGTAATATCGCGACCTTCGATAATCAGATTGCCAAAACGGGTGAGACTGCGAAGTCCTGCGGTAATCTTTTCACGCACAGCAGGCACCGTTGCCACAGGAGAGGCATGGGCATTAATGCGCGGTTCGCGCAGTTCCTTATCGGGGCGAATTCCACCCACTTCATAGACCACGCGACCATCTTCTGCCTTGCAGTCGATTGCCAAATCCTTAGCCAAAGCGGCCACGGCTTCTGGATTCGCCGTATCTACGCCCTGCTCCAAGCACTGCCACGTCACAATGCGATACAGAGCACCAGAGTCAACGTGAAGGTAACCCAAACGGCGGCCCACCTCTTTGGATACGGAGGATTTACCGGCACCACTGGGGCCATCGATAGCGATTACGCGTGCGGAAGGATTTTCTGTTGTCATAGTCTGCTGCTCCTCTTCTGCCGAAAGACGCTTCACTTCAGGCTTGATTCCCGTTTGAATCAAACGTTCCACGTCGCGACCATCGGCGGTTTCCACTTCTAAAAGATACTCAACTAAAAGTTCAAGTTTGTCACGATTTGCGCCAATGATTTCCTCACCACGGCGGTAAGCTTCTTCCACGAGGTGCGTCACTTCTTCATCGATTGCGCGCGCAGTGGCTTCGGAGTGATCCTGTTTGCGACCAATTTCTCGACCGAGATAGATCTGCTCTTCGTTATCCCCGAAGGCTTGGAAGCCAAATCGTTCGCTCATACCATAGGCGCAGACCATCTGACGAGCCAGGCGGGTCGCCATCTTGATGTCTTGCGATGCGCCGGTTGAGCGTTCGCCCGTAAAATACTTTTCGGCGATACGCCCGGCCGTCAAGACCACGAGCATATCCTTCATTTCATTCTCAGTGCGATTCAAGACATCACGCTCGGGCAAGGTCATCGTTGCACCCAGGGCGCGACCACGCGGGATGATTGTCACCTTGTGCAAGGGTTCCGTATGCTCCAAAAGCACCTGCGCCAAGGCGTGACCACCTTCATGCCACGCGGTAATGCGGCGATCCTTGTCGGCCATCGTGTGCGAACGACGTTCACGTCCCCACAAAACCTTGTCACGCGCCTCTTCTAAGTCGGCATGAGTCACCTTTGTGCGACGGGCACGTGCCGCCAATAGGGCCGCTTCATTCAGCAAGTTGGCGAGGTCTGCACCAGAAAAACCTGGCGTACCGCGCGCAACGCGTTCCAAATCCACGTCTTCGCCCAACTTCACCTTATCGGCGTGCACCTTCAAAATCGCCACACGCCCCTCGACTGTGGGCAAGTCAACAACAATCTGGCGGTCAAAACGGCCCGGGCGCGTCAATGCGGGGTCAAGCACGTCCACACGGTTGGTCGCCGCCATGACAATCACACCACTATTGCCCTCAAAGCCATCCATCTCCACGAGCATCGCATTCAACGTCTGTTCGCGTTCGTCATGCCCACCACCGATGCCAGTAAAGCGCGTACGACCAATCGCATCAATTTCGTCAATGAAGAGGATGCACGGCGCATTCTTCTTGGCCTGATCAAACATGTCGCGCACGCGGCTCGCACCAACGCCCACAAACATTTCCACAAAGTCAGAACCCGAAATGGAGAAGAAAGGCACCTCTGCTTCACCTGCGATTGCCTTCGCGAGCAACGTCTTACCCGTGCCAGGAGGCCCCATCAAGAGAACGCCCTTCGGCACCTTACCACCCACCGCTTCAAAGCGAGCCGGCTCCTTCAAGAAATCAACAATTTCCTGCACCTCTTCCTTCGCCTCATCCACGCCCGCGACGTCCTTGAAGCGAATCTTCGCATCTTCCTTGTTCATCATCTTGGCGCGAGATTTACCAAAGGCAAAGGGGCCATCATTACCACCGCCCATTCTGCGCATGAAGAGCACGTAGAAGAGCACAAAGAAGAGAATGATTGGCAGAAGCGAAACCATAATCGGTCCCCACCAACTGCGATTATTCTCTTGAATCGTGCGCACACCAGCCTGCGCCAAACGCGTCTCGAGCCCTTCAGTGTCAAGCAGGTTCAGCTTAAAGGATTCACCCTTTGCCTTCGGGTCAACTTGCGCGCCGTCCGCAGTTGGCTTGGGCAACCACTGCCCTTGCAGAAAGGTCTCATCCTCTCCCTCTCGGATCAGCTTCACCTCTGCAAGTGCCGCATTTCCCTTCACGACCCCTGCTTCATCTTTGACGACACCCGCCTCAACGCGTTGCCAGAAATCCAACTGCGAAAGCGGGGCCTCCGCTTTACCCAGGTTTAATCCCTCGCCACCGCCATTGAACAATGCAATCAAGGAGAAGATAAAAACCGCCAAAAGCACCCACACCATCACAGGTGCGCGCCACTGAGGTTTCTTATCCTTGTTATCGAGAGAGTTATCTTTTTTTCCGGGATTCGGCTTCTTTTCGTCTTTCGACATTTTAGCTCCTCTGAACTTCGCGTCCCTTTTCCTGCGAGACGAGAATTTCAAACATTTGATCATTTTGCTTCTTACAGGCACCCAAAATCAACCCCACGCCATAGGAAAGCAAACCAGCCATGGCGAGGAAGCCGGAGAAGTTCAACGTCGGCTGACGTGGCACTTCGCCGATCTTAAAGTATTCAATCAACACCGGCACAAACAATGCCATCGCGCAGAGCAACAACACCGTACCGACGACGCCGAAGAAAAATTCTGGACGATAAAAACGGAAGAGATTGAAAATCGTCTTGAGCACGCGAATACCATCGCTCACAGTGTTCAACTTCGATACACTGCCCTCCGGACGGTCGCGATACTGCACCGGCACCTCAATCAAGCTCATACGCTTATCAATCGTGTGCAGCGTCATCTCGGTTTCAATCTCAAAACCCTGCGCCAAAACTGGGCAACTCTTCACGAAGAGACGGCTAAATGCACGATAACCCGTCATCACGTCATTCACACGCTGACCCCACAAAAGGCGAATCAACGTGCAGACCAACGTATTCCCGAAATTATGGCCAGGGCGCTTATTCTCCTGCATGTACGTCGACGAGAGACGGTCACCATTGACCATATCCGCCTCGCCATCAAGAACAGGCTTAATCAACTTATGCACCTCGTCTGCCGGATACGTGTCATCAGAGTCCACCATCACATAGACATCTGCATCCACCTCCTGGAACATACGACGCACCACATGGCCCTTACCCTGTTGCGGCACGCGACGAACGAATGCACCTGCAGCCTGAGCCAAGTCCGCAGACCCGTCAGAACTGTTATTGTCATAAACCCAAATATCCGCATCCGGCAACTCCGCGCGAAAATCCCGCACCACCTTCTCAATCGTCAAGGCTTCATTGTAACAAGGCAACAATACGGCGACCTTTGGCATAGTCTTCCTCCTTATAAAATTCCGCCCAAAATTATACCACATTTCCCCTAACTCTAATATCTATATTTAATTAGTGTATGTAAAAGATTTAACCTAACTCGCCTCAAAATCCCCTGCGAGTGCCGGGAACAGTGCCCGATAGTGGCCAGTCGCCGGTGGCCAGTTGCCAGTCGACAGTGCCCAGTTGGCGCCGAAGGCGCTGGTTAACGAGCTCGCTCGTGGAAAACCTAAACATATGCTGCCCTTAGAGGGCGAGCAGTAATCGTGGGGCGCTGAAAGCGCCATCGCGCCGCGATTAGCTGCTGCCCGCATCGCGTTGCTCGCGGAAAACCTAAACACATGCAGTCCTTTACATGCTTCGCAAAAGCACGAGCCAGCATCCACGGGGCCGCAGGCCATCGCGCCGTGGTGCGGTCGTGCGCCTCGCGTAGTTCGCGAAAAATCCACATGCAGTCTTGAGCGCACGCTAGCGAAGACATGGATATGTGCCGAAG
>JAZUPT010000014.1:0-79280 GCA_045605345.1 Candidatus Spyradenecus sp. | reverse complement strand
GCCCGTCGCACGACGGGCGACACTCGATACGCCACAAATAATAGAGCCGAGCGGTTTCAATTCACGCCCGTCGCACGACGGGCGACTTTTCCTGAATTGTAAAACTCTTTAGCCTCTTTGGTTTCAATTCACGCCCGTCGCACGACGGGCGACACCACTCAAATGAGACAAAGGTGGTAACTATGATTGTTTCAATTCACGCCCGTCGCACGACGGGCGACCACGCGCCATTCCACAAGAAGCCGCTCCGAGGAGTTTCAATTCACGCCCGTCGCACGACGGGCGACAAGCGATGGCGGGGGCCGACCTCACGCCGGCAGCGTTTCAATTCACGCCCGTCGCACGACGGGCGACGGAGTAAGGCCCTCATCGACTCAACGGGTGCTCTGTTTCAATTCACGCCCGTCGCACGACGGGCGACTTGTATTTAGTGATTGTTTCAGCGATCCACTTTGTTTCAATTCACGCCCGTCGCACGACGGGCGAATTCGATTTTGGAGTACTTACATGGGACTGGTGGTTTCAATTCACGCCCGTCGCACGACGGGCGATTGGGCAAGACGTTTATTTTATTGTTCAATTCGAGTTTCAATTCACGCCCGTCGCACGACGGGCGACGCGGGAAAATAAAGATTTTCCCAAACGACTTAATCAAGTCATGCATTCATTGTATCTAAATTGACGTCAAAATAGACACATTTGGGCAATTAATTTGTCAAAGATCAAAAAACATGAAAAATATTTTGCGAACCTCTCTGAGTTTTTCTGTACATTTAAGGTTCGCACTGTTTTAAATTAAACGAATAATACGTCTGCCATCGGGTCAATAGTTTCTTTGGCACCATAGTGTTCCACCTTCTCCTTATAATTATTGCCTAAATTGTAATAGCGTAAGCTATCTGTTTGGGGGTTGCAAATTTCTTCTAACTTAGATTTTAATGTAATCCATTGTGACCAATCCACAGAACATTCAAAAACCGAGTTTTGGACACGAATACCCCAGTCTTGACATGTTTTAGCAATTTGACGCAAACGTCGACGACCATCGACTGTTGTTGTGTTTACATCGTAACTAACAAGCATTAACATTTAAAACCTCATTTTACTAAAAAAGGTGGATACGCATCCAAATCTCCACGCAAAGTTCGCGCCAATAAGAGAGATTGAATGTGTGGAAGTAGGCCAATCTGAATACGTTCATTTAAGAAGATATGATGTATTTCTTCTTGTTTTTTCTTCTGCCATGCCATTAAAACGGTCTTTCGTGCGTTTTCAGAGAGTTCTACTGCTCCAGATTCAGTAATATTAAAATCTTTTTCTGTGACTTGTTTTAAATTAATCAGGGAGAGAGCCACTCTATCTGCTAAAATTGCTCTAAATTCTTCCATTAAATCTAATGCCAGACTTGGACGGCCAGGGCGTAATTCATGCAAGAAGCCAATCTGAGGATCCAACCCTACACCTTCAAGAGCACCTCTACAGTCATGGACAAGCAATGTGTATAAAAAGGATAATAAAGCATTGACTGGGTCTCGCGGGGGACGCCGACTTCTACCGTTCATTTGTAATGCTTTAGAAGACGTAAGAATTAAATCATTAAATGCAGCGAAATAAATTGCAGCGGCTTCTCCCTCAAGACCACGGAGACGTTCAGTATCGGGAACAGAATCACGCACACGGTTGAGAACATCAACAATTCCAGTCAAGGCTCCGCGAATTGCAGCAGTTTCTCCATGGTCTCGTACACGTCTAGATAAAACGGAGCGGGCATTTATTAATTTCCCAATAATGAAATTTCGTGCGATTTCTCCTTTTTGAAAATAGTCTTCATGAGCTTTCATTTGCTCCATTCTCAATAAAACGTTGCCTGAGATGGGGCCTGTAACGCGAGCAAGAAATCGTCCATGCTCAGAAAGGTAAGAAACGCAAACTCCACGCTCTGCACAGAGATTCAAGAGATACGGGCTTATCATCACATTCCCGAATGTAACGAGGCCACTTAATGTGTGAATCGGAAGTCTTAGTTTGACAATGCCCTCTACTTCAACAACCACCGTTTCACCTTCTTTTCGAAGATAACTCTTTTGCGTCGTTACATATAGAGTGTTTAAAAGTTTTTTCATTTTTTCAACTCACGGAGTTGTTCTGTAAGCCATTGCTTAGCAGAGCGGCACCTTGCAAATTCTTTAGGACGACAAACATCTACAAGAGAGCATGATTTACACTTCTTTTCAAAAATGCCAGAAGGTGTTTTCCCGTTTTTAATCAATTTGTGTACATTTTCAATCGTTTGAAGTGTCAAGATTCGTAACTTTTCATCAAATGAAACATCCATTCTTCTACGAGTTTCACCATAAAAGAGTGCTCCAGAATGTATTACTACACCTAACATTTCCTCCAAGCACAGTGCTTGTGCGCAGAGTTGCACTTCATCAGCACGAGAAGCTTTAGGTTTTCCCCGCTTATATTCAATCGGATATGGACGCCAGAATCCGTTTCGCTTAGGAAGTTGAGTGGCAATTACTTCTCCATCATCATTTGTTACAGATTCTTGCAAATGAAATTCAACCATATCTGCTACGCCCGTCAACCCTAAACGTTCAGAATTTAATCTCAATGCAGTAGCCAAATGAAGATTTCGTCGTGTTTCGTGATGTTTAGAATCTACATGCGTGTGAAATTGTTGTCCTGCTGCCGTTAGAAAATTCTCACTCCACGCTCCTTCAATATGAATCAATGCACATTGACGAGGACAAAAGAGATAATGTTGTAATGCGGAGAGCATTATGGGGATGAGTTTATTTTCCATTTCATACTCTCACATTTACCACCCATCAACCATATTAACTTCAGGCTTCTTGTCGTATTATGTACAGCAAGAAGCCTGAAGACAACCAGTCACTTCGTAAGTTATTTCACAATAACTTCAATACCGTTAGGCAAACCTTCTGGCAATACGACATCATAATCTGCGTACTTACGTGGCACTTCCACATTTGCCTTCTTTTCAATCTTTACCAAATCAAAAAGTTTATGAGATGGCGCATTACCAAGTGCAGAATCATGCTTAAAGATGACCAACTTTTGCGTTGCCATTAGCCCACGGGCGGCAGAACGGTCATGTTCAAACATATCCGTGAGTGCCGTCCAAAGGAGTTCCAAGTCATCCGTATTAAATCCAGTTTGCTCAGCCAGTGCTGGTGAAACAAATCCATAAGCCACATAAAGGCCATAAGGAATTGTGTTTTTACGCCCCATTGTACGATTATCGCCACTCTGTTTAATGGCTTCTGCCTCAGTTGCAACCGCCATTCGCGTAATTGAATGTTCCAATGTAACAACTGTATCTACCGAACGAGCAAAGGTCAACTGAACCGGTCCACGAACTTGGCCTGCATTGGCACCTGTAGACATGACAGCACCAAATGTACGAATGTCAAAATAAGTTTCACACATTCTATTGCGAGCTGTCTGAATTTCACTTCCTTGACCAACGCCTTCCTTGCTGCGCTTTTTCCCATCTGCTTCTCGTGTCGGTGGCTTTGACAGGTCAATCCCACAAGATTCATAAGCTTTCTCAATTTCCAAGTTAAGAATGGCCTTTTCTTTTACAAAAATATCATAACCCGATTCTAAGGACTTAGTAAGTTGCACATAGTTACGAACCTTGCGTTTGAGACAAACGTCTGTTACAAGCCCTTCGCCTGTTTCTGCATCCACGCGGGGCAAATTACCTGCGTCAGGATCACCATTGGGATTGCCATCTTTCACATCGAAAATCAACATGAAATCATAACGATTTTTAATCACATCACTCATTGTCGTACTCCTTAAGAAAGAATAGTTAAAACTCAAAATTATGCATTGTTAGATGTTTCTGCATTATCACCATCGTTTTTCTTCGTAAAGAAGTCTTGGCGTTGATGATAGTATCCAATTGCAAACTCTGCCTGCTCGTTCAAAGAAAGATGCGCAGGGAATTTAGCATACTTCGCAATGATTTCACCTAACAGTTTTTCAAAATAAACCTTCCGACCATTACTCAACTTGCCTCGATGATGATTGGACAACCGCAATAGATTTGCAAAAACGGTTACCGGAGCGGAAGACGCAGAAGCATAAAAACGATCGCGAATTGTCGCATTTAGTCCTGGATTTGCTTCCTCTTGAATTTTTTCTAATGTCGCGAATAAACGACCTAAGCAATAGCCGATGCTTTGGCATTCTAAATCAAGACTCACGGTGAATTTCCTTTCTGTTGTTAAACGATTAAGATAAGCTTTTAAAAGCTTGGCACGAGGATACGAGACGTCGCGCTCCGCTTTGATACGTGTAAGGACCGCATTCCGTAAAGTATCTGGCAAAGGTAAGCCGCTCAAAATAGCACGCATCACTGCGCCTGCAAGGTTGGGATTAATCTTATCCGTTTTTCCTTCCATTGCAGTTGAAATGAGTAATCGCCAAAGCGAAAGATGTTCTTTCTCTTTTGGACCATGTACAATTTGCAAATCCTTAAACCAATTTGCAAACCGCGTTTCCATTTCGGCAACAGTTCCAACATGCCAAAATCGAATAGAAATACGAGCTGCATTTGGTGAAAGTCCAAGAATATAAAATTTCGTTTCATTCGCTTCTGGTGAATAAGCCCCTGTTTCTACTGATGACAAGAGTTGCGCCACTAATGCTGTATTTTTATTTGGATTATCCTTTTCGGGTTCGCCAAACAAATCAAGAAATGAATCTTCAAGATTAGACTTTTTCTCAGACCAAAAAACAACGGAGGCATCGCCAATAGACATCTTTTGATGTGAACCTTTTCGGAGTAATGTGTTCAATGCTGTTGTGTATGCAAACGCCGCTTTTTCTCCGATTGGTGCATTTAGACCTTGTTCTTTAGAAAACGATTCAGCTGCTTTAATGTTAAATGAAACAATATTTCCGCCAGAAGTGTTACAACCAGACACACCTTTTAGTGCTGGATGTGTTAAGGCAATAGTATCTTGTTGTCCACTAATTAAACAAATAGATGTCAATTGATCATTTAATTGACGTGTAAAATATTTATTCAATTCTTCAATCACAGAAGGCATATTTGCGACAATTTCGTTTTCTCCGACGAGTTTAAATGTCACAAAAGCACAACTATCAATAGCTTCCAGCCATGTTGGATGTTCTTTCAGTTCTTCAATTTTATTTGGTCGCGAAAGGAATTTCTGAATAATTTCAATAGGAGCGCTTGTAGAGAGGTCATTTAGTCTTTTTCTAAAAACATTGTGTCTTTCTTTTACTTGGTTCTCTTGTTTTTCTTGTTTTGATTTATCGTTTTCCTTTTTACAAATCGTCCCTGAAACATACTCCACATTATCCCAAAGCAAATTCGCTGCGATATTGACAGAACGCTTTACAGCCTGCGGAACTAAGAATAACTTCGCCCGTTTTTTCTTATTTACCAATTCTTGAGTATCTTCAACTTGAGCCACCGTCCCATCTTCATTTAATACAATTACATATGGAATTTCTTTCCATTCCCACCCAAGTGGAGCAATTCCTGACTCAGGATCTGCAGCCATTCGATCGTAATATTCTTTTAATGCTTGTAAAATCATTGGTAGACCTCCTCGGAATTAGGATGAGGTACTTGAACTACGCCATTAACCATTTTTGCTCTAAAAAACATGGGTTTAATGTCTTTCAGATTAGAAAAATTCATATCATAAAGCATAAATCCCAAGTCGCGACTCTCTAAAATAGGCTGAGCTTCTTCTTGTTCGAGATTTTTGATAAGGCGGATTTCTTTACATGAAAATTCGCGACACCCCAAATAAGGGTGCATGAAGTACTGCCCTTTTAATACGCGGCGTTCAAACATTGCTGCGTACTTGGCGGGTTTCTCATCTGGACGAGCTTCACCTTGCTCATACAATGCTTGCTCTTCGGCATCTGTTAACCACTCTGGAGATGGATTAATGCTTTTAGAACGCTTCTCTGGAGGAATGAAATCAAATTCAGCCCATAAACGATAACGCACATCTCTAAGAATAAGACCTGCGCGCTGTTGACGGTCTTCTTCAATGAAAATTCCATCGGATTTAGGCGTTGCCTTTTTATCAACTTCATTACGACGAATGGTTGTCCAACGAATTGGATTAAGCACCTCAATTTTGGTAATTCGCCAGTTAATTGCAGGCTTCCAAAAGATGGCGCTAAAAATACCTCTTGCAGCAGAGGGCGTTATTACATCGTAACTGACACGCTCAACCTTCATTTCTGGTCGCGTAAAACAAGCAAAGTCGCCTGAAACCTCTAAACAAAAACCTCTCATGTTCATCCTTTCAAATTAAGCAAAAAAGTCGTCCACTGTAGGCCCATCCCTAAAAAGATTAAACCCAAACTGTTCGCTATATGCCGAAGAAATTGTCTGAATGTAAATTCCTATCCCTTCATCCTTATTCCATTGTTTTAGTTCTTCAATCATTCCACTTTCTAAGAACTTTGTAAGTAAGCCTCTTGGAATATTAACAGTATACCGTTGCAATTTACGCATAACATCTCTTTTAGGACCATTCTCATAAAGCTCATTAATGAGATTGTCGTTGGAAGCATATTTAACGATAACGGCTACTTGTTGTGCACCATCAATCATTTGAAATTGAGTTGCCGCTTCACGAAACTGATATTTACCTATGTCTGGACGTTGGGATATGCCATTACGGAATTGTGATGGCACAGTAACACCCAACAACAACGCAAATTGATCCCCTATGTCGTTTGAACGCGAAAGCAACGCATGAAAATAGTCCAAATAGATCTTAGCATCATCTGGATTTACACCATTGTCGCGAGCCAACAAATCACACATAGCATATTCACCATCGCGCAACGTTTTCACCTTAGGTTCGCTTGGTGACATAAAAACCACGACCCTGCCATTTTGAGGTAGACGGCCTTCTCGATTACAGCGCCCTGCCGATTGTGCAATTGATGAAAGCCCCGTAAATGCACGATAGACAATCGGGAAGTCTATGTCAACTCCGGCCTCAACGAGTTGGGTTGAAATTACACGAATTGGTTCGTGTTTTGTTAATCGTTGTTTTATTTCTGCAATTACACGAGAACGATGTTCACCACACATACTTGCAGAAAGATGAAGTGTCCCTTCTGGCATTTTGTTACATAAATCATAACAGTCACGCCGAGTATTAACAATACATAACACTTGATCAAATTGACTTAATTCTTCAGCAATTTCATCCCAAGATTTTCGAGTCTTTAAATCTTCAGGAAATTCAATCTCTGTTCGCTTAAGTGTTGTGTACAAATTTAACGAAGACGGGATTATTTCAGAAACAGACTCCGATGAAATACCTGGTAAATTCAATTGAGTAGCGGTAGAAAGAACAATTGAAACCTTGTAGTGTAAGGTTAATTGTTTAATCGCTTCTGCACAGGGAAGAAGCAAGTGTATTGGAAGAAGTTGTACCTCGTCCAAAATAACAACACTTTCTGTGATATTGTGCAGCTTTCGGCATTGACTTGAGCGACAGGCATAAAGCGATTCAAAGAATTGAACAGCCGTGGTTACAATAATTGGAGCGTCCCAATTCTCTGACGCAAGACGAGATTGTTGCGTTTCTTTTTCTGGATCAAAATTAGAGTGATGTTCAAGAACATTTTCTGAACCAAAGAAATCGCGTAACACATCTGCCGTTTGTTCAATAATTGAAGTGTACGGAATTACATAGATTATCCGCTTTAACCCATGTTTCAATAGATGGCGAAGGGCAAACGCAGTTGACGATAATGTTTTTCCGCCACCTGTAGGAACCGTGAGTGAAAAAAGGCCTTGAGGTTTTTCAGCTGCAGTTTCACACGCCAGACGAATTTGAGAACGAATTTGATTTACCAATGTAGGCTTCGATTGGTTTTGCTTCTCATCTAACTTCCTGAAAAATAAAGCGGACAATTCTGCAAATGAACATCTATCCGAACTTACTCGTAGCGCATTCCGTTCAGGTTGCATAAACGCTTCTGTATCGAGAAAATCAGCATCCACTAGGCATGAATATAACATTCGAATCCAAAAAGAGACAGACGAATCATCACGACTAAATTTAAATGGTGGTGTTAGATTTATTTTCTGCCACAATGCGTTATGTTGACAAATCCAATCCTTAACGCAGGGCTCTTCTAAAATCTTGCAATCGTCATTTAAACGAATTGTAAGCGCACCATTAGGATTGACACCTTTTGAATAATCAGGAAGACCTGCATGGTGTCCTGCAACACAATAGGCCAACCAAGGCCCAAATTGTTTAATTTTTTCGTTTAGCCAACAAGCTCCAGCACTTGAATGAGAGTGGTCTCCGATATCGTAATTGACATCGTCAATTCCATTGCATTTCTTTAAGTAGGCCTGAAATGATGAACGAGCCTTTCCTAAATCATGCAACAACCCCAATAATTTTCCAAAGCACTCACTATTAAACGATTGAGAAAAAATAGAACATAATTGAGACACTGCCTCTGCATGATTCGATAATAATTGCCATGTGGTAATTGGTTTATTACGCAAACTATGTGCATAGTACTGCATACAAAATAACCCTTTAACTCCACTACTTCCTATAGACTACTAGTCTACCCAACAACTTACACCATTACTCTAACACAAAAGCGAATACAGGACAAGAAACTTTTCACTAAAAATAAAAATGGTCGCCTAAACGGCGACTTTTACACCTTAGTATTTAGTACCTTGTTACTGTTAGCCGTCAAAGGTCAGCGGTTCTCAGCACTTCGTGCTCGAGCGCATATTCGCTTCGCGCCCTTGCGGTAAGAAGAGAGAAGTAAGAAGCAAGAAGTGAGGAGTAAGAAGTGGCAAGCGCACGCTAGCAGAGCACGGATATGTGCCCGTGCGATGTCGCAGTTGAAAGTTCAGAGTTCGCTTCGCTTGCAGTTGCGAGTTGATTGTCGTACTCGCTTCGCTCGACCGATGGTTTACATAATTCGCAGCGTGCATGACTGTGCGACTCGTGGAGAACAACCGAGCCATCGGCGCGTAATCCACAGGGCACCCCGTGCCCTCAACCAGCGCCATAGGCGCTTAACCAGCGGCTCTGCCGCTTAACCACGGTGCATCGCACCGTTAACCAGCGCCGTGCTTTGGCGCGGGAGTCCTTCGCGGAGTAGAACGGCCGCAACCACAAAGCATGGCACGAAGAAAAGCCCTATGATGGGGAAGAAGGTGAGAATTAAATACGCAGAAAAGCCAAAGCCCGCCACGGCCTTACGATTGGCGCGTGCCCATTGTAACGTCTCTTGCGTTGGCTCACCACGTATTAACCCGCCAGAGAAAAGATAGGATACGCCAAAGCGATAACCGAAGATGACAAACCAAATAATCGCCCCTACCCACGGAATTAGCCAAATGAAGAAGAGTGGGATTGCAAGCAACAGTGTGCAACAGCTATACCCTAATGCTTGAAGGGTATTGCGTAATCCAACCCGAAAGGGCGGGGAGATTATAGGTTTTTGAAGGATATCACGGTAGACGCGCACCGTGATCCCATCGAAGAAAAGACCGCCAAAGGCTTCATACAGTACGGGGAAAAGGAGATAAAGTCCCCCTAATGTGATGACGTAGGCTAAGATTTGAGAGAGGAGTAAGCGAAGTTCAAAGACCTTCGTAAAGAGCAGAAAAAAGCCATGCCACACCGAAATGGTCAACGCTACAATGAGGAGTGTAGGCAGCAATGCCCATCCCCACCACCGCGGATGTGTCCAAAAGAGGACAATCCCCCGGAAGAGTGCCCGAATGCCAAAAAAGAAACCGGAGCCTTGATAGGTAAGTGTATTAGCAGACATCGTAACCTGTCCTCAATCAATTCGTTTAAGTGGTTTTTAAACCCACCCTAACCTACGGAGCAGTATAGCACTTTTTGGGCGGCTGCGCCGCTGGTGCCTGCGGCGCAGGACTGCCAGTGTGGGGGGCTCCACGAGTCGCACGGTCATGCACGCTGCGTCGCACGGGCACATTTCCGTGCTCCGCCAGCGTGCGCTTACCTCTTCTTACTCCTCTCTTCTTACTGCAAGAGCGTAGCCGCTTAACTGGGGAATATGCGCTCGAGCACGAAGTGCTGAGAAACTGGCAACTCAAGTGAGCGTAGCGAACGAAACTTAGAACTTGTGGCGCAGCCACCCCACATGCAGTCCTTAGAGGGCGAGCAGTAATCGTGGGGCGCTGAAAGCGCCATCGCGCCGCGATTAGCTGCTGCCCGCATCGCGTTGCTCGCGGAAAACCACATGCAGTCCTGCGCCGATGGCGCTGTTAACGGCGCTTCGCACCGTGGTTAAGCGGCAGAGCCGCTGGTTAAGGGCGCGATGCGCCCTGGTTGACGAGCTGCGCTCGTGGAGAGCAAAGCGCACGCTAGCAGAGCACGGATATGTGCCCGTGCGATGTAGCGTGCAAGATTGTGCTCCCCCGTGGAGAATTAACCACATGCTGTGCTGAGCGCAACAAAAAAGAATACGTGTATACGCGCGCGTTCTTTTGTTAGTTTTGTTAAAATAGTTGACGATATGTTGGCAAGACTTAGTGTTCAGAATTTAGCAGTTGTTGAAAATGCGGTGGCGAACTTCGCGGCCGGGTTAAATGTTATCACGGGTGAGACAGGTGCGGGTAAGTCAGTCCTGATGGGGGCCTTACGCCTCTTAACAGGTGGACGCGCTGATCGCACAGCGATTCGCACGGGGGCACAGGAGGCAACCGTTTCAGCGGTGTATGAATTGGCCCAACCCCAAGCCGTGAATGCCGCACTGGAGGATTTGGATCTACCTTTGTGCGAAGATGGCATTTTACTCTTACGGCGCAGCGTTAAGGCAGACGGCACTGGCAAGATTCGCATTAATGACTGCCCCGCAACGGCGGCAGCATTGCGCAAATTAGCTCCCTTTTTGACTGATATCCATGGGCCAGATGACAATTTGACGTTGCTCGAGCCCGAGTTTCAATTGCGATTGCTCACCTCCTATGCGGGGGCAATGGCAGAGCAAGCGGCCTACGCCGAAAAGTGGCAGGCATTACGCCGTCTCCAAGCGGAATTGCTCGAGCTTACGGGGGATCCCGAACGGCGCGAGTACGAATTGACCCGCTTGCGCGAGACTTTGGCCGACATTGATGCGGTTGACCCCACCGAAGAGGATGGGGATACTTTAACCGAACGCCATGCCCAGGCGGCGAATGCCGAAGCTATCTTAGCCGATGGCAATTTACTCCTTAGCACCCTCTCCGATGGGGATAACGCCGTGGCAGAGCAACTCGTCGCCCTCCACCGCCCCCTCCGCGATTTGGCCCGTCTCCTCCCTGATGCCGCCGAATGGAGCGAAACCCTCGCTGCCCTTCAAGAGCAACTTCAGGAGCTCTCGCGCGCTATTTCCGATCGCCTCTCGGCCATTGATGCCGATCCTGCGGTCTTGGAGCACCTCGAGGCACGCCTCGGCCAAATCCAACGTCTCCGTCGCCGTTATGGCCCCACGTTAGAAGACGTCTTGCTCCATCGTCAAGCGGCGCGAGCAAAGTTGGAAGCCATGGCGGATTCCGAAACAGCGATTCACGATCTCACGGTGGCCATTGCCCAAGCCGAGACCGAACTCCGCACCGCGGGCGAAGCCCTCCGCGCCAAACGTGCGGCGGCAATTCCCGCCCTCTCGGCAGCGATTACGGCTGAACTCCATGACCTCGGCTTCCTCCAGGCCTCCTTCCCGATTCTTTTGGAACACACCCCTGAACCTACGGCTTCGGGAATGGACCGTGTGACATTCTGCTTTGAACCCAATCCTGGCGAACGCGCACGCCCCTTGGCTGCGATTGCCTCCTCGGGTGAAATTGCACGTGTGATGTTGGCCGTTAAGGTCATCTTGGCCCAACACGATGCGATTGCCACGCTTGTCTTTGACGAAATTGATGCGAATATTGGGGGCGAGACTGGCCGCAAGGTGGGGCTCAAATTACGCCAGTTGGCACGCGAGGTGCAAATCCTCTGCATCACCCACCAACCCCAAGCGGCGGTCTATGGCCAACACCACCTCCGCGTCAAAAAGGCCGTCACCGACGGTCACACCCAAACCTTTATCGAAACGCTCTCCGAGGCAGACCGCGCCACCGAAATTGCGCGTATGCTTGGCGGCGAAGATTTTACCCCGATTACCCGCGACCACGCGGTGGAGATGTTGCGCCAAGCCGCCGCTCCCCAAGTGGACACTTCTGGCAACTGAGAGATGTACACCATGACTCCCCTCGCCTCTCCCACCCTCTTTCTCTACGGACCGCCCGCCACAGGTAAATCCACCTGCGCACGCAATCTCGCCGTGGCGCTCTCCAAAACCGCCCTCGATTTAGACACCTTGATTGAGCAACGCCTTGGGATGACCATCCCGCAGGCTGTGGAACAGTTTGGCCAACAGCATTTTCGCGATGCCGAAACCGAAACCCTGCGCGAACTCTGCGCCCGCAAACCCAATGCAGTGGTTGCCCTCGGGGGTGGCGCACTCCTGCGTGAAGAGAATCGCGCCTTAGCCGAAGGGTGCGGACCCGTGGTCTGCATCCATACGCCCCCCGCAGAACTCGCCAAGCGCGTGGAGAAGAAGGCGGGGAGTCGTCCCTTCTCCAAAAATGCCGATGGACTCTTAAAACTTTTGGAAGAACGTCGGGCACACTACGACTCCTTCCCGCTCAATCTGCGTCTCTCAGGTAAACAGATGCCCCAAGAGGTCTGGCCGAAGGTGATGAGCCTGCTCGGACGTTATTTGGTCTCTGGGATGGGGACGCCCTATCCTGTGCTGATTGCCCCGAATGCGATGGATGAACTTCCGCGCGTTTTAGAACGTTTAGACCCCAAGCCTGCGCACCTCCTCCTCGTGGGTGACTCAAACACCCTGCCGCTTTATGCCGACAAAGTGATGGCGGCGCTGGGGCAGACCATTCCCCAATTTGAAATTCCGGCGGGTGAGGAACACAAGACCCTCGCCACGGTCAACCGCATTTGGGAGGCGATGGGCGCGGCGAAGTTGGAACGCAATGACGTGGTGATTGCTCTCGGTGGCGGGGTCACGGGCGACTTGACAGGCTTTGCGGCATCAGCGTGGTTGCGCGGGATCCGTTGGCTCAATCTGCCCACGAGCCTCTTGGCAATGGTTGATGCGGGCATCGGGGGCAAAACAGGGGCCGATTTACCCTCCGGAAAGAATCTCATCGGAGCCTTCCATCCCCCCTGCGCCGTGCTCTCCGACACCACGACCCTCAGCACGTTGCCCGAACGCGAGATTCGCTGTGGTCTCTCCGAGACGCTTAAGCACGCGGTGATTGGGGATCCGATCCTCTTAGAGATGCTGACTGAATTTGCCGACAAGCGCACGGATATTGACTGGCTGACACGGTTGGTCATCCGTTCGGCGGGGGTTAAGGTGCGCACCATCTTAGAAGACCCCTTTGAGACCACGGGCAAACGCGCCGCACTCAACTTAGGACACACCATCGGCCATGCCGTGGAAGCGGCGAGCGGTTTTACCCTCGCCCATGGTGAAGCGGTGGCGATTGGTACCGTGGCGGCGGCACGCCTCGCGGAACGTTTGCAAATCACTAGGACTCCCTTAGCCGAAACCCTCAAGACAGCCCTGCAACAGCTTGGTCTCCCCACTGAAATCCCCGAAGGGATGGATGCCACCACCCTCCGCGACTACTTGCTGCGCGATAAGAAGAAGGCGGCGGGAAAAGTCCGCTTCGCGCTCCCCGTGGAGATCGGAACCGTCAGAACTGGAATCATTGTGCCAGAGGAACACCTCAATGACATTCTTGAACGCAAAGGGTCTTAATCCCAACACCCTCGACAACGCCGCGCTCCTCGATGCCTTTATCCACGAGATGGAAAAGGGGCTGCGGGATGAAGGCGATTTGCCGATGATTCCCTCGGGACTCCTCCTCGGACAGGGCCGCCCAACGAATACCACAATCCCCGCCTTTGACGTTGGGGGGACCAATGTGCGTGCGGCGCGGGTGACCTTTGATGCCGAAGGCAAGGCCACCTTTGACAATCTGCGACGCGGGCTCATGCCTGGCACGCAGGGCGAAGTGGATGCCGCCACCTTCTATGGCCAACTCTGCGATGTGCTCGCCCCCAATCTGCGGGCAGGCGAACGGCTCGGATTCTGTTTTTCCTATCCCATCTCCGAAAGCGGCGAACTCCTCTTCTGGACGAAGAAGATTCAAGCCCCCGCCATTGTGGGACGCAATGTCTCCACCGACCTCGTGGCGGCACTCGGAGCACGAGGGTTAGAGGGGTGCTCAGCACAGATTTTGAATGATACTGTAGCGGCCCTCCTTGCGGCGTACCTCCATCCGCAGGCGATGACTGCGGCGGGGCACGTGGGCTTTATTCTGGGCACGGGCACCAACACCGCCTATGCCGAAGCGACCACCGCCATCCCCAAGCGCGCCAATCTCCCCGCGGGGAAATTAATGCCCATCAACTGCGAATCGGGCAACTTCAATCAATTTCCCAAATCCGAATTTGACCTGCGCTACGATGCCGAGAGCGGCACGGGCAAATCCCAGTGGGAGCGCTGCATCTCTGGCGTCCATTTGGGTTCGCTCGGAACCATCCTCCTGCGCACCGCAGCCGAAGAGGGGCTTTTATCCGATAGCCTCAAGGACGTGCTCCTCGCCCGCGCCTTCAGCCATGTGGAGCTCAATGCCTTCTGCACAGGCGAAGCACCGGCCCTCCTGCCCTGTTCAGCCACCGAAGCAGAGACCGTAAAAGCCCTCCTCACGCCGCTCTACGAACGCGCGGCGCGCTTTGCGGCGATTAATATCGCAGCGGCGGGTATTCGTTCTGCGCGCGCCCGTCAGCAGACCTCGGGCACCATTTTGGTCAATGCCGATGGGTCCACCCTCTGGAAAACCTCGGCGATTCCCTTCGCCGACCGCGTACGCGAAACGGTGGCCGCCCTGTTGCGCCCCTACGGTTATACCTGTGAACTCTTCCGCGTAGACGAAGCGCCCCTCTTAGGCGCGGCCCTCGCGGCAGCCTGTGAGTAATCCCCATGGCCAAACCCACTCTTCATCTGATTGGCAATGACCGCTCCGCCCCACGGCAAGTCGTGCAGTGGTGTCTGCAACAGTGGCCCAAAACCCTGCCGCCCAACCTGCTCTTCTGCGTGCCCTCGGCACTCGCCATGCGTCGTCTGCGTGACGAACTCGTGCGTGCCTATGGCGCCTTCCATGGGGTGCGTTTTACCCAACCCGCAGGCTTGATCAAGTATTTTGAGCACTCCGATGCCGCACCAATTGCCACCGAGGCCGAATGCCTCTGCGTGTGGGATCGCGTCTTTGATTGGTTGACGGAACTCGACACGGAAAATCGCATTAGCACCTGCCTCTTCCCAGGGAATACCACCTGGTTATCCCGTCCGATGGCACGCTACACCGTGGCGCAACGGCTCATGAAGTTACGCGCGACCTTGGTGGAAGCAGGGCTCAACTTCGGTTTGGTCTCAGAACACCCCGCGACGCTTGCCTTAGACGAGCACGAACAGAACCGTTGGGCGGCGCTCAGTGCGCTCGAGATGAAGTACGAAGAGCTCATGATGGCGTTTGAGCTAGAAGACCCCACCAGCATCCAATTTGACGTTTTACTCGAACCCTTCGCGCTTCCGATTGAGTCTGAAGAGAATTGGCGGCTCATCGTAGCCTGCGTGCCAGATATGATGCCCTCCTTAGGCAACCTCTTTGAGGCGGCGCCGCAGTGCGACATCCTCATTCAGACCTCCGACACCGACCTCTCCCACTTCACCGACCGTGGCACCCCCGACCCGCAGTATTGGGCCACCGCTCCTCTTCATCTGCCCGAAAAGAGTCTGCTCCTCGCCGAGATGCCCACCGATGAAGCCCTCTGCGTGGAGGCCTTTTTGGGGAAGGATGGGAAGATTAACCCGAGCAAGATTTGCCTGGGTGTCCTGAATCACGAGATTATGACGCCCCTCACAGGTCGCTTTGAGACCAATGGCATTGAGGTCTTTGAACCCGACCCCATCCAACTCTCCAAGCAACCCGCCGCGCGATTGCTCAGCAATCTCTTCCAATTGGCCAAGAATGATCGCATCGAGTTTCTCCTCCCCATTCTCACGATTCCCGAGACGGCGGAACTGGTCAAGGCCGACTACACCGAATTGCGCAAAGCCTTCGTGGAGCTCATTGACACCCATCGCCCTGGCAGCGTACAAGACCTCGTGCAATTCCTCAAGGAAGGATCGCCCGAACAGTGTTTTATCCAGCACTTGCAACAGTGGCTCGTGGCGATTCAGGCCTCCCCCTGCGAAGGTGCAGTGCGCGCCCTCATCGACCTCTATGGCACGCAGTACTTAGACCCCGTGAAGGATGCGATTCGCTTCTCCACCTTTGAGACGTTGCAACAACTCTTTGCGGAGATTCTTAACATTCGTGTGCCGAATGCCAATAAGAGCGATGCGCTCCTCCTTACGCGCATTCAACAAACCTCCCTGCACCCCATTCGTGGAACGGCTGAAGCCTCCTACGAAGGGCGCTTTGAGATTCTCTGGTCCAATGCCGACCAAGTCGCCATCGCGGGGCTCAATGAGGGCGTCTTCCCCGACACCAAGTTTGAAGATGCCTTTTTACCCAATACCTTCCGTAAGGCGCTGGGGCTCCGTTCGGATGCGACGCGCATTGCGCGTGATGCCTACATCTTGGACACGCTCTGCAAACGTTATCCCGCAGAGCGCCTGCAACTCTCCTGTAGCCGCACCAACAATCGTGGCGACTGGACCAAACCCTCCCGCCTCTTCTTCCATTGCGACCTGGAACAGCAGAAAGAACGCGCCGAAAAATTCTTCCTCAAGCCGGCGAAGCAAGTCCTGCCAGAAGGTGACAGTTCGGGGCTCCGCTTTGTGGAAACGCCCGCCGCGTGGTTGGCCACGCGGACGCCACCGACGCGTTTTTCCGCCTCAGCGATTCGCGCCTTCTTAAGATCTCCCCTCCTCTACTTTTTGCGTTATGAAAAGCGCCTCAAGGAGACGGCACCCTTAGATGACGGCGTGCAACAAAATGTCTTCGGCACCCTCATCCACGAGACAATGGAGAGCCTGCGCACGGTGGAGTGTTCGGACGAGGCCGTCCTTCGCGACCACTTGATTGCCGCCTTTGATAATCTCTTCGCCCTCCGCTATGGACAGTCGCTCGATGTGGAATTAGAGGCGCTACGCCTTGCCGCGCATAAGCGTTTGCAATCGGCGGCCACCTGTGAAGCGGCCCTCCGCAAAGAGGGGTGGCGGACGATGTACACCGAAGCCGATACGCGCAATCAAGCCTGGGAGGTCCCTCTCCGCGTGGGCAACACCGAGGTCACGCTCTACGGACAGATTGACCGCATTGACTACAACCCCACAACGCAGGTGTGGCGCGTCATCGACTACAAGACCGGCGCCTCCAGTGCCGACCCTGACGGTGAACACTTTAAACACCCCAAAGGGGCGACCCAACTCGAGTGGTACAACTTCCAATTGCCCATTTACCGTCTGCTCACACGGCACGCGCTCAATCTCCCCGAAACGGTAAAGATTGAGATGGCCTACTTCTCCCTCCCCGCCAAGAATCGTGCCTCAGTAGCGCTCATGCATGAACCGATTGGCGAAGCTGAGATGATTGAAGCGCTCAGGGATGTACTCAAGGAGATCATTGCGCTTTCTGAAGAAACGTTGCTCAAAAATCCCGAAACTCTGAATGACCCGCTCTTAAAACATTTGTTATTATCGTGTCAACCAACCCCATGAAGCTCACGACAGAACAACAACACTGGCTCTACGCACTCCAACGCCCCTGGCCGTTGGAGCACAATCCTTTAGCGATCTTAGCGGAACGCTTGGGGACGACAGAGGCGAGTCTGCTCGACTTTATTACGGAGTTGCGCGCGGCGGGACGCGTGCGGCGCATCGGGGGCGTCTTTGATGCGCGGCGCTTGGGCTATCGCAGTTGCCTCTTCGGGGTGCGCACGGAATCACCTGAAGCGCTCCAAACTGCCGCAGCACGCGTGTGTGCCCTGCCTGGGGTGACCCATGCCTACACACGGGGTTGGCCCGAGGGGGTGGAGATTGAGGGGGTGACGGCGGCTGATTACGTTGGTTATCCCGATTTGTGGTACACCCTCTCTGCGCCTGCCAACCGCTTTGAAGCCTTGGCAGCGAGCTTAGCCGATCTCAAGCCCCAGCCCTTCCCTGCATTGACGCGGTACAAAATTGACGTGGTCTTTGACCTGCGCACCCGCAATCGGGATGAGCGAACCGAGTACCTTTCGCCCGATACCACGGCGGCACCCGCAGAGGTGAGCGAGGCACAGGCGGAGATTGTACGGCGTTATCAAGACGACACCGACACTCCTGCGGCGCCCTTCCGAGCGGAAGATTTACCCCAACTCCGCGCTTGGCAGGCCGATGGCACCCTGCGACGCTTTGCGCTCCTACTCTACCACCGCGCCAATGGGTTTATGGCCAACGGCATGTGCTGTTGGGCAGTGCCCGCAACAGAGGTGGATACCTATGGGCGGCGGCTCGCGGCAATGCCCGAGGTCACCCACTGCTATGCGCGTCCTGCAAGTGGCAATTTCCCCTTCACCATTTACGCCATGATCCACAATACCTCGTGGGAAGCGGCGTATGAGGTCTACCAACGTCTCAGCCGTGAAGCGGAACTTACCGCATTTCCCAGTAAAATTTTCTTTTCCACTCATGAATACAAGAAGAGCAGTTTGCGCTTCTTCCTTTAAGGAGTTCATCAATATGAAAACCTCACTACTTCTCCTCTGTTGCGGATTGGCCGTTGCGACGGTGCAAGCGGGTTTCCGTAATCTCAATGACAATGCCCACCTCAGTGGCCCCAAGCTCACCGAAAAAGATTTGACGGGACGCGTCATCGCCGTTGAGGAATGGGGTTATCAGTGCCCGCCCTGTAAGGCAAGCTTGCCGCATATCGCCAAACTCGCCAAGTCCTACGAAAAGGATCCGCGCGTGGCGATTATTGGTTCGCACGTGCAGCACCGCGATGAGAGTGCGGTGCGTGACCTTTTGAAGAAGAATGGATGCGAATATCCGGTCTATCAATGGTTCGGCGTGGATGGCTCCCCCTCCGCATCGGGCATCCCCTTCGCCTATGTGGTCAACCCCAAGGGCGAGGTTGTTTGGCAAGGTAATCCCTACTCGAAGTTCGGTGAATTTGAAAAGGCAATCGCAGAAGCCGTGAAGGCGATGCCGAAACTGCCACAGGGCTCCCTGCTCGTAGGCGTGGAAATCAACCACTGTAAGGACGTGGTGAAGCGTTTGGTCGCAGGGCAAAACATTGAAACGGTGTTACGCCAACTCGAAGCCCGCGCAAGTCGTGGCGGTGTGGCAGCCGATGAGGCGAAGGCTATCATTGAACGTTGCGAAGAATGGGCAGAAGAGACTGAAGCCACCATTCGTGACAACATGGAGACCTTCCCCTCTAAGGCCATCGCCTTAGCACAGACCTATGCACGCACCTTCCCAAAACGTTCGGCAGAACTAAAGCAGGAACTCGCCACCTTGGCCAAGGATCCGATTGTAGCGAAGTTGGCCAATTCGCGCGCCAACTATGACAAGCTCATCAAGACCAAGGCCGAAACCGCAAATGCACGCAAGCAACTCCTCTCCAAGGTGAAGCTGCAATTGCGCCAACTCGCCACCTTCGCCGCGACCGCAACCGAAACGGCAAAGGAAGACTTTGAAGAAGTGAAGGCACTTTGGGAAGACTTCTCCAAGACCTTGGAGTAAGACACCAGTTTAAATTGTTCCGTTTGAATATCCATTAATCTATTAAGGAATACGTACATGACCTCCGTTTTAATGAAGACCAACAAGGGTGACATCACTATCGCACTCGACGAAACCGCAGCCCCCATCACGGTGGCGAACTTCTTGCAGTATGTGGATGCAGGCTTCTACAATGGCACCATCTTCCACCGTGTCATCCGTGGTTTTATGATCCAGGGTGGCGGTTTTACCCCCGACATGAAGCAAAAGCCCACGCAGGCCCCCATTCAGAACGAAGCCTCCAATGGCTTGAAGAACAACAAATATGCCATCGCCATGGCACGCACGATGGAGATTCACTCCGCTACGGCGCAGTTCTTCATCAACACCGTGGACAATGACTTCCTCAACTTCCGCGCACCCAATCCCTCCGCTTATGGTTACGCAGTCTTCGGTCATGTCACCGCAGGCTTTGACGTGGTGGATGCGATTGAAGCCGTTTCTACCGGCACGGCAGGCTATCATCAGGATGTGCCCAATGCGCCCATCATCATCGAATCTGTGACGCGACTCTCATGAAAACACCCGTTCCCGCAATTCTGCTCATGCTCCTGTGTGGCTGTGCGGCGGTTGGACCCGACGCACAGCTTCCCGAAGCACCGCAGGCAGAGCACCTCTTCGCTACAGAAAATGGCCTTGAAGCTGACAACCTGGCGCACTGGTGGCGTCAGTTTAATGACCCTGTACTCGTCGAACTCGTCGAGCAAGGTCTCGCAACAGCCCCCTCCGTGGATGCCGCACTCGCTCGTCTGCGAGCCGCTCGTGCGGAACGTGAAAGCGTAGATGCCACCTTCTATCCGCAGTTTTCGGCCGATGGCTCGTACCGTTGGAGTAGAGCATGGGGTGCGCGTGACTCGGAGGGATGGAATCGAAACCTCTCTGCCTCGGTGGATGCCTCGTGGGAGATTGACATCTTTGGCGGGTTGCGTCGGAGTGCCGAACGCGCGGAAGCGCAAGAGGCTAAGCTCGCCTACACCTTGCAAGAAGTGCGGGTCTCGCTCGCAGCAGAAATTGCGGCGGCCTATGTGGCGGTGCGCCGTTATGAAGGTCAGGTCGCTATCGCAGAGGCCAACCTCGCCCTGCAAGAACGCAATGTAGAATTGGTCAAGAAGCGACATGTGAACGGCGATGTAATCCGTTATGATGTGGTCTCAGCAGAGGCACAAGCAGCACGTACCCGCGCCTCCCTGCCGCAGCACCGCAAGAATCTGATGGATGCGGCACTGCGCTTGGACTGGCTCACGGGTAATCCACCCTACACCTTTAAGGCGCGCTTGACCGAAACGCAAGATGTGATGCATCTGCCCGAGATGCCCCCCAAGACCTTGCCCGCCGAACTCTTACGTCGCCGTGCGGATATCCGCATCGCAGAGTCGGACATTTTGGCGCAGACAGCGGCCATCGGTGTGGCAGAAGCTGAGCTCTATCCGAAGTTTAGCATCAGCGGGACGATTGGGCTCTCCTCGCCCGATTTGTCCCCGTGGGACTCTTACACGAGAGAGATTGGCTTCGGGCCGTCATTCCGTTGGAACCTCTTTGGCTTCGGGTATTGGCGTCGTCGCGTGGAGGCGGCAAAAGCAACGTTGGAGGCGACAGTGGCAGATTACCGCGATGCGGTATTAGATGCCTATCGTGAAACCGAGGCGGCCTGGATCGCCTATCACCGCGAACTCGAACGCACCAATCCGCTCTTGGATGCCGAACGCTTCTGTCGTGAAGCCCTGCAGATCGCAGAGAAACGGTATGAGTTCGGTGACATCACCATTGATGATGTGATCACACAACAAGGCCTCCTCCTCTCGGCACAAGAAAACTTAGTGGCCCATCGCGCGCAACTCTTTGACAACGCCATCACGCTCTACCGTACCCTCGGAGGCGGATGGACCGATGAAACGTCCGAATCACATTCAAATTTACTAAAAAAATAATTTGATTGTGAAAAAGTGACTTGCTAAAATACGCATCCGGTTTCTATCACATTTTATAGAAGCATTTAAATTCAAAAAGCGAAAGGCAAACAACATGAATCCATATGTCGCCCGCGTCCTTGAAGAGACCATCGCAAAGAATGGTCATGAAAAGGAATTCATTCAGGCCGTTACCGAAGTGCTTGAATCCCTTGAAGCCGTCATCGAAGCTAATCCTAAGTACGAAAAGAACGCCATTCTCGAACGTATCGTTGAACCTGAACGCGTGGTGCAGTTCCGTGTGCCGTGGATTGACGATCAGGGCAACTATCGCGTGAACCGCGGTTTCCGTGTGCAGTTCAACTCTGCCATCGGTCCTTACAAAGGCGGTCTCCGCTTCCACCCGTCCGTGACGATGGGCGGCTTGAAGTTCCTCGGTTTCGAACAGACCTTCAAGAACTCCCTCACCACCCTTCCTATGGGCGGCGGTAAGGGCGGCTCTGACTTCAATCCTAAGGGTAAGTCTGACAACGAAGTGATGCGCTTCTGCCAGAGCTTCATGACCGAACTCGCCAAGCACATCGGCGCTGACACGGACGTGCCCGCTGGTGACATCGGCGTGGGCGCTCGTGAAGTGGGTTACCTCTTCGGTCAGTACAAGCGCCTCCGCAATGAATTCGTGGGCGTGCTCACCGGTAAGGGTCGTCCCTTCGGTGGTTCTTTGATTCGCCCTGAAGCAACCGGTTACGGCACGGTCTACTTCGCTCAGTACATGCTCGAAAAGCTCGGCCAGGACATCAAGGGCAAGACGGTCGCCCTCTCTGGCTTCGGCAACGTGGCATGGGGTGCTGCTGAAAAGCTCGTCCAGCTCGGCGCTAAGGTCGTTGCCATCTCTGGTCCTGACGGTTACATCTATGATGAAAAGGGCATGACACAGGAAGGCGTCGATTACATGCTCGAACTCCGCGCCTCCAACAACGACGTGGTCGAACCCTACGCAGAAAAGTTCGGCGCTAAGTTCGTCAAGGGTCGCAAGCCTTGGGAAGTTAAGTGCGACATCGCATTCCCCTGCGCTATCCAGAACGAACTCAACGAAGAAGACGCAAAGACTCTCGTGGCCAATGGCTGCATCATGGTGGTGGAAACCTCCAACATGGGTTGCACCGCTGAAGCCGTGAAGTACCTTAATGGTCGCGTGGCATTCGCTCCTGGTAAGGCTGCAAACGCTGGTGGCGTGGCTGTGTCCGGCCTCGAAATGAGCCAGAACTCTATGCGCCTCTCCTGGTCTGCTGCTGAAGTGGACGCAAAGCTCAAGGATATCATGAAGGCAATTCATGACAATGCTTATAACACCGCAGAAAAGTATGGCCGTAAGGGCGACTACGTCTTCGGTGCAAACGTGGCGGGCTTTGAAAAGGTCGCTGAAGCAATGATCGCTCAGGGTCACTGCTAATCTATCCTTAAACGGATATGCAACAGCGAGCCACACGCCTTTGTGTGGCTCGTTTTTTATTGCCAATGCTGCATTCAGACGTACCAAATAAGAATTATTCCAATTTCTTTCTCTGCGTTCTTGGGGGCGTTCTATGCTATAATTTGAGGGTATGAATGACTCTGGAATCATAGACCTTCACCTCTTGCAACGCCGCGCCGCCATTTTGCGTACGATTCGCGCCTTTTTTGATGGGCGTGGCTTCTGTGAGGTAGAGACGCCGGTACGCATTCCTGCGCCGGCAAATGAGGCTTTTTTGGAGCCGCCTCCCGCAGGAAAGGAGCGTTGGCTCCGTACGTCGCCTGAATTGCACATGAAACGTCTCTTGGCGGCGGGCGCAAGAAAGATTTACCAAATGGGGCCCTGTTTTCGTGAAGCGGAACTCGGACGACGGCACAATCCTGAATTTACCATGTTGGAATGGTATCGCCCGAATGAGGGAATCGCCACATTGTATGACGATGTGGCGGCACTGGTCTCTGAAGTGATGGGCACCTCGCTCACGCCGCAGGTGATTTCGGTTACAACGATTTACCGTGAGGTAGCGGGATGGGATCCTTTGGAAGCTTGGGATGAAGATCGCTTTGACGAGGATATGGCGCTCAAGATTGAGCCCGCCTTACCGCAAACGGGGCTCGTCTATCTGGTGGACTACCCTGCCCCTGCGGCGGCACTCGCCCGACTGAACCCCAAAGATCCGCGCGTGGCAGAACGGTTTGAAGCCTATCTCAATGGAATTGAAATCGCCAATGGCTACGGAGAATTAACCGATGCCACGGAACAACGCCAACGTTTTGAAGCGACCATCGCAATGCGACAGGCGCGCGGTTTGCCGACCTATCCATTGGACGAGTCCTTCCTTGAGGCGCTCCCCGCGATGCCCCCAACGGCTGGAATCGCATTAGGCATTGACCGACTGGTAATGCTCGCCTGTGGCAAATCCAACCTCGCCGAGGTGCGCCCCTTCTGTGAAGTGCGCTAACCACCGAACCCTTTGAATGGAAATAAGGACGCAGTTATGTCCGGAGACATCTTGATTACCGGTGCGCGTCAGCACAACCTCAAAAACATCAATGTACGCATTCCGCGCGACTCACTGACGGTGATTACAGGGCTATCGGGGTCGGGCAAGAGTTCGCTTGCCTTTGACACACTCTATGCCGAGGGGCAACGGCGCTACGTGGAAAGCCTCTCTGCCTATGCGCGACAATTCCTTGACCAACTCCAAAAGCCAGATGTGGAACACATTGAGGGGCTCTCGCCCGCCATTGCGATTGAGCAACGTGCCAGTGGCAGTAATCCTCGTTCGATTGTGGCGACGGTCACGGAGATTCACGACTATCTGCGTCTTTTGTGGGGTAATATCGCCCACGCCCACTGCCCGAAGTGTGGTAAGGCGGTGCATCCGCAAAGTGCCGAACAGATTGTTGACCGCATTGAACGCCTCCCCGAGGGCACCAAGCTCATCCTCTTCGCCCCCGTGGTGAGAGGACGTAAGGGGCGCCACGATGAGGTGCGCACCCAACTCCAACGTCAGGGTTATGTCCGTGCCCGTGTGGATGGTGCAATCATTGATATTGAATCGGAGTGGCCAGAGCTCGACAAGAAGTGTCCGCACCGCATTGATGCAGTGATTGACCGATTGGTCTTAAAGCCAGGTTTGCGGAGTCGCATTACCGATAGCGTGGAACAAGCCCTACGCGCCGCAGATGGACTCATTGAAGTCTCGGTGGTAGGCGGCGAATCAACCCTCTATTCAGAAAAGAATGCCTGTGCAGAGTGTGGGATCAGCTTTGAGGCATTGAAACCACGCAGTTTCTCCTTTAACTCACCCTATGGGGCGTGTGCCAAGTGTTCAGGGCTCGGCGCTCTGATGGTCTTTGATGAAGAGTTGGTAGTGCCAGATAAGACCAAGCCCCTCCGAGAGGCAATCGTCGGGTGGCGACGAGGAGGTCATCATCTTTTGATGTACTACAATTGGCTCCTCAATGCCTTTGCAGAGAATCGAGGGATTGACATCGAGACGCCCTTCTGTGATTTGCCCGCAAAGTTTCGTGATGAATTGATGCACGGCACAGGGGATGAACCAGTGGAATTGGTCTATTACCTCAAAGGAGTCCGCAATACAACGGATAAACCCTTTGAGGGGGTCTTGCCCAACCTGCAACGTCGTTATGCCGAAAGTGATAATGACGACACGCGCGAGACACTCTCGCAATTCCTCGCCCCTGAGACGTGCCCTGAGTGCAAGGGAAAACGTCTGCGACCCGAGAGTCGTGTGGCGACTGTGGGGGGACGCACCCTGCCCGACATTATGGCGCTCCCCGCGCGAGATGCGCTCGCCTTCTTTAATGCCTTAGCAGAGAAGACACCCGCAGAGGCTGATGCGATTGTTCCCGAACCGTTGGCAGAACACGAACAAACGGTGGCGGCGGATATTTTGAAGGAAATCCGCAGGCGTCTGGGCTTTTTGGTGGATGTGGGATTGGATTATCTCTCGTTGGAACGTGAAAGTTCTACACTCTCGGGCGGCGAGATGCAGCGTATCCGTTTGGCATCACAAATTGGCAGTGGCTTGGTGGGTGTGCTCTATGTTTTAGACGAGCCGACCATTGGGTTGCACCCGCGTGATAATGAGCGCCTGATTAACATGTTGCACCGTTTGCAACAACGTGGCAACACGGTAGTCGTGGTGGAGCATGACGAGGAGATGATTCGGCGCGCCGATTACATCATTGATATTGGGCCAGGCGCAGGGGTGCACGGCGGGGACGTCGTCTACCAAGGTCCTGCGCAGGGATTATTGGCGTGTCCGCACTCGCTCACGGCAGATTATCTCACAGGACGCAAGTGCGTGCCGCTCCCTAAGCGCATCAAGCCGAGCGCAAAGTGGTTGACCCTCGAGGGATGTTCGCAGAACAATCTTAAGCAACTCTCGGTCAAAATCCCCTTAGGGTGTCTCGTCTGCGTGACGGGCGTCTCGGGTTCGGGGAAGTCGACCTTGGTAGACAACATCCTCAAGCGTGCCCTCGCCCACCATTTACACGGTTCGCGTGAAAAGCCTGGGGCGTACAAAAAAATTACGGGGCTGAAGCATTTGGACAAGATGATTGAGATTGATCAATCGCCAATCGGCCGCACGCCGCGTTCGAATCCTGTGACGTACACAGGATGCTTTACTGCCATCCGTGAACTCTTTGCCCAAACACCCGCCGCAAAGATGCGCGGCTATAAGCCTGGACGGTTCTCATTCAACGTCAAAGGTGGGCGTTGCGAGGTCTGCCAGGGCGATGGCATGAAACGTCTTGAGATGCACTTTTTGCCCGATGTCTACGTTCCCTGCGAGCAGTGCAATGGGTCGCGTTATAACCGTGAGACCTTAGAGGTGCGCTACAAGGGTAAAAATATCGATGATGTGCTCAATATGACCATCGACGAGGCCCTTGAATTCTTCCACGATATCCCGCCCATCGCCAATAAGCTCGCCACCCTCTCCGAGGTAGGATTGGGCTATATCCGCTTAGGACAGTCGGCCACCACCTTCTCGGGGGGCGAGGCGCAACGTATTAAGTTGGCCACAGAACTCTCCAAGCGCGCCACCGGCAAGACGCTCTACATCTTGGACGAACCTACCACGGGTCTGCACTTCGCGGACGTGCACAAACTCTTAACCCTGCTCCAACGGTTGCGCGATCAGGGCAACACAATTGTGGTGATTGAACACAATTTGGACATCATTAAATCTGCGGACTGGATTCTGGACCTTGGTCCAGAGGGAGGCGACCGCGGGGGCACATTGGTGGCCTCTGGCACGCCCGAAGAGGTGGCGCAAGTCGCCCATTCCTTCACTGGGCAAGCCCTCAAGCCGCTCTTACGCGCGCCCTAACCCACGCGCCTTCCGCCCTCCACGCTTTTCATTCACCCTTACAGGAGAAGTTTCAAATGAATCCCTTTATTTACGATATCCCCACACGCGTCTACTTTGGCGAGAACCAACTCCACCACTTGGGCAAAGAGGTGGCGGCTTACGGCAAACGTGTGTTGCTCACCTACGGTGGTGGTTCCATTAAGAAGATTGGCCTCTATGAGGCCATTCGCGCCGAATTGGATAAGGCGGGCATGGAGGTCTATGAACTCGCGGGCATCGCACCGAATCCACGTATTGATTCGGTGCGCGCAGGGGCAAACCTCTGTAAGGAAAAGCAGATTGATGTCATCCTCGCCGTGGGGGGTGGCTCCACCTTGGACGCGGCGAAGTTTATGGCGGCTGGGGCCTATGTGGACCACGATCCGTGGGAATTTTTTAGTTCAAATGCGCCGATTGAGAAGGCGCTTCCCTTGATTACAGTGTTGACACTCTCGGCAACGGGTTCGGAAATGGATTGCGGAGGCGTGATCTCAAATCTTGAAACCCAAGATAAACTCGGGCGCCTCGCCCCTCCTTTGTTGCCAAAGGTCTCCTTCCTGGACCCAACGGTCACCTACTCTGTCAGCCCCTATCAGACGGCGTGTGGCGCGGCAGATATTCTTAGCCACATCTTAGAGGTCTATTTCACCACGGAAAAGGATCTCTACATGCTCGACTGCTTCATGGAAGGTATGATGAAGACCGTCATCCGTTATACGCCCATCGCGATGCAGGAGCCCACCAATTACGAGGCGCGTGCGAACTTGATGTGGACCTCTTCATGGGCAATTAATGGATTTGTGAACGGCGGCAAGGAGCACGATTGGAGTTGCCACCCGATGGAGCATGTGCTCTCGGCGATTTATGACATCACCCATGGGCTTGGCTTGGCAATCATTACGCCGCGGTGGTTGGAATATTGCTTGGACGAAACCACGGTGGATAAGTATGTGCAATTTGGCGTCAATGTCTTTGGCATTGATGCGTCGCTCCCGCCGATGACAATTGCACGCGAGGCGATTCAACGTCTTGCCGACTTCCTCTTCAAGACCTTGCAATTGGATGACACCTTTACCAAGGTGGGCATTAAGGCTGAGGATATCCCGCACATGGCACGCAAGGCTTGTGGCGGTGGCACACTTCAGGGACTTAAGCCACTCGCGCAAGCGGATATTGAAGCCATTTTCAAGATGTGCATCTAAGGGTGCGTAAGCGCTGGCCTTAACAACGAAAACGGGCGAAATCACGTGATTTCGCCCGTTTTATTGCGTTGCGGAGAGACCGCAAGGCGGGATTAGACGTCGGTATTATCCACCACCAAATTCGAGAGGATGTACTGGCGACGCTCTTGGGTATTCGTGCCCATGAAGAAGCGCAAGGTTTCCTGGACGTAGACGTCATTGTGAATATTGACGGGCGTCAGGCGGATATTCTCGCCGATAAAATCCTTAAACTCCTTGGCATTAATCTCACCGAGACCTTTGAATCGGGTGATTTCTGCCTTTGCTCCGCAGGCTTTAATCGCCTTTTCGCGTTCGTCATCATTGTAGCAGTAAAAACTCTGCTTAGCATTACGCACGCGGAAAAGGGGCGTTTCCAAGATGAACAAACGACCATCTTTAATGATGTGGTCAAAGAAGCGGAGGAAGAAGGTAATTAAGAGATTACGAATGTGCAGACCGTCCACATCAGCATCGGTGGCGAGGACAATCTTGCTATAGCGCAAGGTGTCAGGGGTCTGTTCGATGCCGAGGGTCTTTACCAAGTCATAAAATTCTTTATTCTTGTAGATGGCATCACGCTTGAGGTCGCAGACATTAAGCGGTTTACCGCGCAGTTTAAAGACGGCCTGAGTCTGCGTATCACGCGCGGTTGCCACCGTACCACCTGCGGACTTACCTTCTACGAGGAAGAGCATGGTGTCTTCGCCCTTACCCTTCAGCTTATCGTAGTGCTGCTTGCAGTCAACGAGTTCTTCCACGCGCACGGTACTCTGCTTGGTGCGTTCGCGGACCAACTTCTGAATGCCCTTCAATTCAGCGCGCACCTTGGCGGTCTCTTCAATCTTATTGATAAGGCGCTGGGCATCTTCGGGGTGACGGTGGAGTTCATCTTCCACAATCTTCTTCACTTCAGCCACCAACTCAGCACGGATTTCCGGATTACCGAGTTTGTTCTTGGTCTGCGATTCAAAGACGGGGTCTTTTAGGCGAATGGCCACCGCCGCAATGATACCATCACGCGCGACGTCACCTTCATAACGCTTCTTGGCAAATTCCTGCACACCCTTTAAGAAGCCTTCCTTAAAGGCGGTCAAGTGGGTACCACCATCATTGGTGTACTGACCATTCACAAAGCTATAGTAGTCTTCGCCCATGTGGTTGGAGTGGGTGAAGGCAATTTCAAGCTTCTTGGAGCGGAAGCAAATCGGCTCATAGAGTTGCTCCATCGCGGCTTCGGCATTGATTAAGTCCACCAAGCCCGCTTCGGAACAGAAACTTTCGCCATTCAAATCAATCGTTAAGCCCGCATTCAAGTAGGCATACATCTTCAAACGACGCTGCACATGTTCTTCACGGAAGTTGAATTTTGGGAAGATTTCAATGTCGGGTAAAAATTCGACATAGGTGCCGTTGCGCTCTTTGCTCTCGCCTTCGCGGGTATTCACCAATTTACCGCGTTCGAAGGAGGCTTCCACAAACTTACCATCGCGTTGGGAGCGCACTAAAAAGGTTTCAGAGAGGGCGTTCACCGCCTTCGTGCCGACGCCGTTCATACCCACCGAGAATTGGAAGACGTCGTCATTGTATTTACCGCCAGTGTTCATCTGGCTAACGCAGTCAATCACCTTCCCCAAAGGAATCCCGCGACCATAGTCACGAATCGCAACCTTACCTGTCTTGTAATTCAACTTGATGACAACGCGCTTACCAAAGCCCATCACAAATTCGTCAATGGCATTATCCAGCACTTCCTTTAAAAGGATATAGATACCATCTTCATACTGCGCACCATCCCCCTTGCGGCCAATGTACATACCCGTGCGTTGACGGATATGCTCCAACGGATCCAATGTTTGAATATTACTTTCGTCGTAGGTTGCCGGATTCTTCGCCATAAAAGCCCCTCTAAATCAAATCGTCGCCGTAGTATATCAAAAAAGCGCCTCTTTAGAAGCATTGAAATTGCATTACAGACGAGAAATCACAAGAAGTTTCCCCTCCGCTTCACGATTCTCATGACCGCACATGTCCGTAAATGAATCAATCTGCATTTCTTGCATGGATACGAGCGCCTCAGATCTCACCCCCTCATGCGTCCGTGCATGAATCAATTTGCATTTCTTGCATGGATACGAGCGCCTCAGACCTCACGCCCTCACGCGTCCGTGCATGAATCAATTACCCTATTTCCGTGCAAAAGAGAGAGACGCTAACTACCGGCAGTCCGCTCCCTAAAACCAAAACGGAGCGGCGATGGCCACTCCGTTTTGGTTACTGCATTTAAGCGTGCAGGATGAGATTAGTACTGGATTGAGGCGTGGTATTCCTGGATGGATTCCACATCGCCCTTACCAAATTCACGCACGGCCTGGATGCCCTTAACAGCCATCGAAGCGCCTGCGAGCGTGGTGATGTACGGGATCTGATACTTGAGTGCCGCCTTACGGATGGAAGAACCATCCGCATGGGCATCACGACGCGGACTGGGCGTATTGATGACCAACTGCACCTGGTTGTTCAGAATGAGGTCCAGAACGTTGGGGCGGCCCTTACCAATCTTCGCCACGGAGACGCTCGGGATGCCAAACGGATCAAGGAAGCGCTTGGTGCCGGGCGTTGCGTAAAGCTTGAAGCCGACGTCGGTGAAGGACTTAAGGACCTGCGCCGCTTCTTCATTCTTCACCGAGAGCGATGCCAAGACAGCACCGGCGTGCGGCAGGGAGGCATTCGCGGCTTCCTGGCTCTTGCAGAAGGCCACCGCAGAGTCGCGTGCCAAACCGAGCACTTCACCAGTGGAGCGCATTTCAGGGCCGAGCACAGGGTCAACTTCCGGGAACTTATCGAAGGGGCAAACCGCTTCCTTCGCACCGTAGTACGGAATCTTGCCATGCTTCAAGCCGATGGTATCCATCGTTTCGCCCAACATCAAGCGGGTCGCCGCAGAAGCCATCTGGATAGCGCACACCTTCGAGACCAACGGCACCGTACGGGAAGCTCGCGGATTGGCTTCAAGCACGTAGACCTTGTCATTCTCAATGGCGTACTGCATGTTCATCAAACCGCAGACCTTCAGCGCAGTCGCAATCTTCTGCGTGTACTGGCGGATTGTTTCCAAGCAGTTTTCAGGGATGTTCGCCGAAGGCAGGATACAAGCAGAGTCACCCGAGTGGACGCCTGCGAGCTCAACGTGTTCCATCACAGCAGGGATGAAGACTTCGTGGCCATTGCTCACGGCATCAGCTTCGCATTCCAAAGCATTCTGGAGGAAGCGGTCGAGGAGCAAGGGACGATCTTCGGTCACGCCCACTGCCTTTGCCACGTATTCGCGCAGCATCGCCTCATCGTAAATCACTTCCATGCCGCGACCGCCCAAAACGAAGCTCGGACGAATCATCAACGGATAGCCAATCTGATTGGCCACGGTGATGGCTTCTTCAATGTTGATTGCCATGCCGCTTTCAGGCATCGGAATCTCAAGCTGATCCATCATCTGGCGGAAGAGGTCGCGGTCTTCGGCAATGTCAATCGAGTCAATCGAGGTGCCGAGGATGTTGCAGCCCGCATCAGAGAGTTCGCGAGCAATGTTGAGCGGGGTCTGGCCACCGAACTGCACGATAATACCGTAAGGCTTTTCCTTGCGATAAATCTGCAAGACGTCTTCCACGGTGACAGGTTCGAAGTAGAGACGATCAGAGGTATCGTAGTCCGTTGAGACGGTTTCAGGGTTGCAGTTGACCATCACGGTCTCGTACCCCATCTCGCGCAACGTAAAGGCCGCGTGACAGCAGCAGTAGTCAAATTCAATACCCTGGCCAATGCGGTTCGGGCCACCACCGAGGATCATCACCTTCTTGGGATTTTCCTTGATGACCAACTGGTCCGGAGCATTGTAAGTGGAGTAGTAATATTCCTTCCCTTCCACGCCAGAAACGGGGACTGCGTGCCAACCTTCCACCACGCCAATCGCTTCACGGCGTTCGCGGATCAACTTTTCAGGGATACCGAGCAACTTCGACAAGTAGCGATCAGAGAAGCCATCCTTCTTCGCCTGCGTCAACAACTCATCAGCAGGCAAGCTACCCTTGCAAGCAAGAATCTGCTCTTCGAGTTGGACCAATTCGCGCATCTGCTGCACAAACCATGCCTTCACTGCGCAAGCATCAAAAATCTGCTCATCGGTCGCACCCTTACGGAGGGCTTCATACATGATGAAGTGCGTTTCGCTGCTGGGCGTGCGGAGCTTATCAAGCAATTCCTTCAGGGAGAAGTTTTCCCAACCGACCCAGCCCAAGCCATGGCGGCTCTTTTCGAGACCACGGATGGCCTTCTGCAAGGCTTCCTTATAATTCTTACCAATCGACATCACTTCGCCGACGGCCTTCATCTGCGTGCCGAGCTTATCTTCCACTGCACGGAACTTTTCAAAGGCCCAACGTGCAAACTTCAGCACCACGTAATCACCCGAGGGCGTGTACTTTTCGAGCGTTCCGTCGCGCCAGTAAGGCAGTTCGTCCATCGTCATGCCAGCGGCGAGCTTAGCGGAAACCAATGCAATCGGGAAACCGGTTGCCTTCGAAGCGAGTGCGGAGGAACGCGAGGTGCGCGGGTTGATTTCAATAATCACCACACGGCCCGTGCGAGGATCGTGTGCGAACTGCACATTCGTGCCACCAATCACGCCGATGGCTTCCACAATCTTAAAGGCCATCTGCTTCAGGCGTTCCACCGTTTCAGGGGCGATGGTCAACATCGGTGCGGCGCAGAAGGAGTCGCCCGTATGCACACCCACAGGGTCGATGTTTTCAATCGTGCAGACGCAAATCATCTGATTCTTCGCGTCACGCACCACTTCAATTTCGAGTTCTTCCCACCCCTTGATGGACTCTTCCACCAAAATCTGGTGGGTCATCGAAAGGTCCAAGCCCTTACGCGCAATCGTGTGCAGTTCTTCAATGTTGTAGACAAAGCCGCCACCAGCGCCACCCATCGTGTAAGCGGGACGAATCACCATCGGGAAACCAATCTCTTCGGCAATCTTTTCGGCCTCTTCCATGTTGTTGGCAATGCCCGAACGCGGCGTTTCAATGCCGAGCTGCTGCATCGTGTTCTTGAAGATGTCGCGGTCTTCACCACGTTCAATCGCCTCAAGATTCACACCAATCACCATCACGCCATACTTGTCCAAAATACCCGCCTTCGCCAAAGCCGAAGACATATTCAGACCTGTCTGACCACCAAGATTGGGCAAAATCGCGTCAGGACGTTCCTTCGCGATGATCTGTTCCAAACGTTCCAAATTCAACGGTTCGATGTACGTCGCGTCTGCCATCGTCGGATCGGTCATAATCGTGGCTGGATTCGAGTTGACAAGCACAATCTGATACCCGAGAGCGCGGAGTGCCTTACATGCCTGTGTACCAGAATAGTCAAACTCACAAGCCTGGCCAATCACAATAGGACCGGAGCCAATAATCAGCACTTTTTTAATATCCGAACGCTGCATATTTCAAATACCTTCCCTGTTAGAAGTCGAGCGGTGAGAATAACTCACCTAAACCGAGGCGATATGCTACCAAAAAAAAGTCAATTAGTAAAGCGAATAGACGATATTGCCAAAGAAAATAAGCGCCTTGGGTTTTCAATAAGTCGCAACGACACGACACCTTCCGTTCCCAGAAGGATTACCCTCATCCAACCGACTAAAATGCAATCCTCACGCCCCCCTTATTCGCAGAGGAGTGCCATCATCCAACCGACTAAAATGTAATCCTCACACCGCCCTTATTCGCAGAGGAGCGCCTCCCAAAGCTCTGGCTTAAATCCTGGGAAAACGCCTGCGGGTGTAACGAGTAACGGCCGTTTAACCAACATCCCATCTGTCGCCAAAAGGTCTAACTGTTCATCCTCGCTCATCGTCGCAAGTTTCGTTGAAAGCCCAAGGCTCTTGTAGAGCAAACCCGAGGTATTAAAAAATCGCTTTAAGGGCAATTTGGACTGTTGCCACCACATCGCCAATTCTGCACGCGTCGGTGGATTCTCTTTGATATGACGCGCCGTAAAAGAGACACCCTTTGCCTCAAGCCAAGCCTTTGCCTTCTGGCATGTCGTACACTTCGGATATTCCACAAAAAGAATCATATCGCCTCCATCATAAAATGTTCTTTCATAGCATAACACAAACCTCGCCCTCACGAATAAAAGAGCTTTCGCAAAGTGTAAAGTCGCTTCAACAAAGTGTAAAGTTATTTCGCAAAGTGCAACGATGCTTTCGCATGGCGTAAAAGTCTTTGACAAAGTGCAAAGGCCTTTGGTAAAGTGTGGCGATGAAGGTTTAATACGACCCCAAAAAACACCCATTCCCCACGCACACTGAAAGTGTAGCAAAACCTTTCAACGGTGTCAAATCGTCATTTTAGAAAATGATAAACTATCACAAAAAAAGGGCAAAAATCGGGGCGAAAAAAGGCTGAAATTGGGGTTCAATTTCGCCCATTTTGGGTACCCAATTTCGCCCATATTGCCATTCAATTTCGCCCATATTGACCCAAAATTTCTTTAGACCACCCCAAAAAACGGGAAAATTGTTGATAACTTTTCCTCCCCCTGATGGTCATTTTTCGCAAGGAAGCGACTGTAGCGGAGTTTATTTTGTCCCATTTTCGTATTATCTCTTTACTCTTCAAAGAGTTACGACTTTTTAACAAAGGCGAGCCAAAGTGCCTAAAATGGACCGATTCTCCGAAAATTTTTCAAAAACCTGCGTTGAAAAACCTGCATTGTTGATAACTTGTTGATAACTCAAAAAAGTTTTCAACAGGCGAAAAATCGCCAAAATTTCCCCAAAAGTGAACTTTTCGCGCACGAATTTTTTAAGGAATGAAAGGGATTTTAAAGGGATAAAAGGGATGATGTGGGGGGCGACGCCGCCCCCACACCCCTGCGGCAGGACTGAGTCCTGCACGCTACGCATCCTGGCGGATGCTTTTACTGGTGCCCACGAGGAGGATGGGAGAAACGGGCGAAAGGAATGCAGGGGCTGCATACCCCTGCACCCGCGGGAGCATGGTATGCTCCACCCCGTGCTCGTCCTGCGGACTCGCCTCGCTGGAGGGTAGCGAGGAGCGACCTCCGTGCCTTTGGCGAGGGGTTCGGGGAGCGCAGCGTCCCCGTCGTTTGGTACCACTCTGTACTGCGGCCGATTAGCAGACGGCATTTATCGTAACCCCTGCACACCGCGGCAGGGGTGTTCCCCCCTTTAAGAAGTCTGCACATAACCACCCACACAAAGCCAGAAAAATCATCACACCCGGCATCGCCACAGACACTTTTAATCAATTTCCCCTTCTTTTTCATCTTTTTATTCAATTTTTCGGTCATTTTTTACATTTTAGGCTTGCAAGATTGGCATCTATTTGTTATTTTATAGGGACTTTTCAGTGCGGAAACCGGAGTTTGTAGCTAATCTCCGATGCTGTAGAGGACGAGAGCCCCGTCCCGCCCTTCCGACTGAATGGACCGCGTCCGCAAGTGCGGATATAGAACTTAACGTATCCTTATAAAAGGATTAGTACATGCCTACTATCAATCAGCTGGTGCGCAAGGGCCGCACCCCGCAGCGCAAGAAGAGCAAGTCTCCGGCGCTCGTTGCATGCCCCCAGCGTCGCGGTGTTTGCACCGTGGTTAAGACTCAGACCCCTAAGAAGCCTAACTCGGCTTTGCGTAAGGTCGCTCGTGTTCGCCTCACCTCCGGTTACGAAGTGACCGCCTACATCCCTGGCGAAGGTCACAACCTTCAGGAACACTCCGTCGTGTTGATCCGCGGCGGCCGTGTGAAGGACTTGCCTGGTGTGCGTTATCACATCATCCGTGGTTGCCTTGACTCCCTCGGTGTCAATGGTCGTGGCCGTTCCCGCTCCAAGTACGGCGTCAAGAAGGACGCTGCTGCTCAGGGCGGTAAGAAGAAATAAGGAGGGAATAAAACATGAGACGTCGTCAAGCTATTAAGCGCGTGCACATGACCGACCCCCGCTTCAACAGCGAATTGGTCGCCAAGGTCGTCCGCACCCTCATGAAGTCCGGTAAGAAGACCACCGCAGAACGCATCGTTTACGGTGCAATCGACGAGTTGGCTCGCGAAACCGGTAAGGATCCTTTGGAAGTGATGGATGCTGCCATCAACAACATGAAGCCGAAAGTGGAAGTGAAGTCCCGCCGCGTGGGTGGTGCTACCTATCCTGTTCCAGTGGAAATCCGCCCTGGCCGTCAGCTCGCACTCGCACTCCGTTGGATGGCGCAGTACGCTTCTGCTCGCCGTGGCGTTCCGATGCCGCGCGCCGTCGCCCTTGAGATTATCGATGCCTACAACAACACTGGCAACGTTCTCAAGAAGCGCGATGACACCCACAAGATGGCTCAGGCCAACAAGGCTTTCGCGCACTACGCGTTCTAAGTCTTCGCAGCCTAAGCTGCACGAAAGACCCGCCCGACGGCGGGTCTTTTCTTTTTTATCCTAATCCCTACCCGCTTCCATCTACCAAACAACGCTTCCCCTTATCGTGTGGCAATCCCTCCCTCCTCACTCCCTCTCCTTTGAGCCTCCCTTCCCATTAAGGTAGACACGATTCACCTTAAAGATACTTCCTTTTCAAAATAACCACTATTCAATCACCTTAAAAATAGAGGCTGGTCACCTTCAAAATACTTCCGTATTCAAAATAGACACTATTCAATCACCTTTAGACACTATTAAATCACCTTAAAAATAAATACTTTTCAAAATAACCACTATTCAATCACCTTAACAACTTACGCCTTTAATTCCTCCCCTCCAAAAAAATAGAATCGCGCAATCCATTTAACCAAACGTTCAATCTCACCATGGAATCAATCTACCGAACGTTTATCGGCTTGCAGGGGATATTGATTTTTCAATACTCCTAAATGCGCCCCCTCAGCAAACCTAAAAATAGAAGCAAGCGAGAGGGTTAAAGGGGCTACGCATTAAAGTACACGATGGGGACAACACCCTCAAACACCTCACGGCAGGCAACCTCTTATCCGCCAGCTTATTTCAGCGCCGAAGGTGGCCCCTACCACAGCTTATCCTGCGTCGCCAGAGCCGAGAATCAAGCCAATTCTCTCAGTGAATTATTAGGAAATTGTTAAAATTTACTTTTGGTGCTTGACTATTTTTCATTTGAGGCGTATCATACCCTTATTCATACTCAAGGCAGGAAATCATGCAGGAAAAATTGAGCGCCTTTTTAGAATACGTTGACCACCATGTGATGCACCACGGCGGCTCGTTAGATGCGTTAACGCATCAGACATGGTTGAAGGACTTAGAGATCCTCGGTCACGACATTCTTGCCGTTTTTCACTTTGACGAATTTATGGTCATTCTTGTCGGCGTACTCCTCGGAGCGTTGGCATGGTTTGGGCGTAAATCAATTGGAAGAATTCCGCACGGCTTTGGAACAGTTCTTGAAAAGTATGTACTTTTCATTCGCGATGACATCGTCTATCCTAATTTTGGTGGCGCGAAACACGGACGTTCCTTTGTCCCCTTCTTCTGCTCAATTTTCCTCTTTATCATGCTCTCAAACCTTTTGGGCTTGATTCCACTTTTCACCTGTGCGACGGGTAATGTCAACATCACCGCTGCTTTGGCCACAATCTTCCTCGGTGTCGCCCTTTGGGGAACGCTTCGCCAAGGTGGTGCCCACGCGCTCGTACACGCGCTTTTACCTGCAGGGTTGCCTGGCCCCATGAAGCCAATCATGTTCTTCATGGAAGTGATTTCCCTCTTTTCGCGCACCTTTGCACTGACAATGCGTCTGTTTGCCAATATGCTTGGCGGACACGTGGTGCTTTATGCAATGGTTTCGCTGACAGCTATTTTCGGTGCAGTTGCAGCGCCTTCTTTGGCGGTAGCAATCTGCCTCTACCTTTTTGAAGTCTTCGTGGCGCTCTTACAAGCGTATGTTTTCACGATGCTTTCTGCAATCTTTATTGGGATGATGGTTCATCCCCAACACTAACTCAACAAAATCAAGGAGTTCATCATGGGTCCTATCGGAGCAGGCATCGCAGTTCTCGGCGCAGCAATTGGCATTGGTCTTGTCGGCTATTCCGCACTTGCAGGCATGGCTCGTCAGCCTGAAGCTGCTGCAAAGTTGCAAACTGCAATGATTATCGCTGGCGCACTCATTGAAGGTGTCGCCCTCTTCGCCGTCGTGGTTTGCCTCCTGAAGTAAGAGCTCAACAATGGCAGCTGAAACCCAAACCGTTACCGAACAGCCCATCTCGGAGCACCATGGCTCCGGTGGGGGCAGTGTTTTGGATTTCAACGGGCAAATGGTGCTGCTGACGTGGGTGGCATTCGCAATCGCCGCTGCGCTTTTGACGAAGTTACTTTGGAAGCCAATTCTAAACTTCGTTGAGGCTCGCGAGACTGAAATCAAAGATGCGCTTGACGATGCCCAAAAGGCTCGTCAAGCAGCAGCCGATGCAGATGCGACTGCGGCAAAAACCATTGATCAGGCAAAGGCCGACGCGCGACGTCTTGCAGATGAGCAGACCGCCGCGACACGTCAACTCATTAACCAGCTCGAAGAGGAAGCGCGCGATGCCATCGCACGACGCAAGCAAGCCGCTGAAGAGCAACTTAAAACCGAGCGTGAAGACGCGCTTCGGAAGTTGCACGAAGGCGCTGGCGCAGAAATTGCAGGTGCGTTAGAGCGTATGCTCCCCGGAATGCTGACCGAAGCCCAACGGCAAAGCTATCAAGAAAAGATTGCCGCGGACATCCGTTTCAACTAATTTAGAAAGTTTGCCGCATGTATCACGACGAAGCAGTCATCCGTCCCTACGCACGCGCACTGGTTTTAGCCGCGCAGCAGCTCGGCATTCTGGCGCGCGTTCGGGGCGATATGGAAGCATTGCAAGCACAGTGGGATGGCTCGGAAGAGTTGCGGACGTGGTGTTGCACGGCGCGCAGTCTGCCGAAAGCAGCCCACGCCGAAGCTGTAGATGCGCTCTGGGGGGACACCATGGCGCAGCCAACGCGTGTCTTGCTTGAAGCGCTCTCCACCGCAGGACTTTTGGCAGCGATTCCGCAAGTCATCAAGGTCTTCCGTCGATTTGCCGACCGCGTAGAAGGACGCATAGACGTCTCGTTCGTCTTCGCCACCACGCCCTCCGACACATTGCTCGCCACCTTGACGCAACGTGCGAAAGCCGCCTACGGCGAACAGACGCAAATCACCGTCTCCACCGATGCGGAATTAGGCGCAGGACTCATCGTTCGCGCTGGCAATACGCAAATCGATGCCTCTTTGAAGGGACGATTAACGCGACTGCGTCAAGCATTCGCCCGATAAATTTCAACGCATGCGCCCTTGGATCCGGCGCATAACTCTTTATTTAAATGGATTGCATATGAAGACGCAATTGAAACCAGACGAGCTCTCTGCCCTGCTTCGTCAGCGGATGGAACAAGCCGACAAGCCGGTGGACACCACCGAATTCGGCACCGTGCTCAGCGTTGGCGATGGTATTGCCCGCGTGGATGGCTTGACCAACGTGATGTACAATGAGCTCGTTGAAACCGAAAATGGTGTGGCGGGTCTCGCACTCAACCTCGAAGAAGATGTGGTGGGTGTGGCCGTTTTGGATAGCGACGTAAACGTCCGTGAAGGTGACCGTTTCCATCGCACTGGCCGTGTAGTCTCCGTGCCTGCGGGCCCTGCACTTACAGGCCGTGTGGTTGACGCCTTGGGTCGCCCCCTTGATGGCAAGGGACCCATCGTTGCCGATGCGGAAATGCCTGTGGAAGCGGCGGCGGCCTCCATCGTGGAACGTCGTAATGTCGACACGCCCATGCAGACAGGTCTTCTTGCAATCGACGCCCTTACGCCGATTGGTCGTGGTCAGCGCGAACTTATCATCGGCGACCGTAAGACGGGCAAGACCACCATTGCCGTGGACGCAATCCTCAATCAGAAGGGTGGCAACGTTCACTGTTTCTACGTGGCAATCGGTCAAAAGCTCTCAACCGTCGCAGCACTCTGCAAGCAACTCGAAGCCGCGGGTGCGATGGCCTACACCACCATCGTCGTGGCAGGTGCCTCGGATCCAGCACCGTTGCAGTATCTCGCGCCCTACTCTGGCTGCGCCATGGCCGAGTATTGGATGAATCGTGGTGGCCATGCTTTGGTAATTTACGATGACTTGACTAAGCATGCACAGGCTTATCGTCAGATTTCCTTGCTCCTGCGCCGTCCGCCGGGACGTGAAGCCTTCCCTGGCGACGTCTTCTATCTCCACAGCCGTCTCTTGGAACGTGCCGCACAGCTCTCCAATGAAAAGGGCGGTGGTAGCATGACGGCGCTCCCCATCGTGGAAACGCAGGCAAACGACATCTCGGCTTACATTCCGACCAACGTGATTTCGATTACCGATGGTCAGATCTTCCTTGAAGCAGGTCTCTTCCACGAGGGTCAGCGCCCTGCTATTAACCCCGGTATCTCCGTCTCCCGTGTGGGTGGTGATGCTCAGGTGAAAGCAATGAAGAAGGTGGCAGGTCCGCTCCGTGTGTTGCTCGCACAATACCGCGAACTCGAAGCCTTCACCTCCTTCTCCTCTGACCTTGATGCAGGCACATTGGAACAACTCGCCACGGGTCGCGCACTGATGCACTCGATTCGTCAGATGCCTGGTAGCCCGAAACCTGTCGCAGAACAAGTGGCAATCCTCTACGCTGGCACGAATAAGTGGCTCGCAGATATCCCCACCCCGCGCCTGCCTGAGGCATTAAAGGCGCTCGCAACGGCGCTCACGACCTCCCAGACGGGTCAGCAGTACACCACGCGCTTCAACGCAAGCCCCGTGTTAGACGACGAATTAAAGGGTATGCTCGACACCCTCATGCAGGAAGTGCTCGCAGCCTACAATCCCAAGAGGAAGTAATCCATGCCCAGCTTGCGCGAATTTAACGAGCGTTTAGCCTCCATGGCAAGTATGCGCCGTGTGACCAGCACGATGAAGTTGGTCGCAGGCTCGCACTTGCATCGAGTGCAGAGCGACCTCTCGCGCCCGGAAAACTTCACCCGTGCGCTGGCGGCGCTCTCTCCTATCATTGAGCAGCCGCGCTTCGCCAATCATCGCTTGTTGCAACCGCCACCCGAAAAGAATAGCCGCATCTTGCTCGTAACTATGAGCGCAGATCGCGGTCTTTGTGGCGGATTCAATGCGGCAGTGGTGCGTGCCGTGCGTGACTTCCATGCGGCACATGGCGAACGTGCGGCAAAGATTGACCACCTTTACGTGGGACAAAAGGCCGCCAACGCACTCAAGAGCGAGTATCCAGGGATTCTTGACCACGTTCTTCCAGCCTCGAGCCACCCCTCCGTCTCCGACTCCGACCGTGTGGCGAAGTTGGTCATGCGTGTCTTCTTGTGGAAGATGTACGATGAGGTGTGGTTAATCTCCAATCACTTCGTCAACTCCATGACGAACGATTGTCGCACCGAACGTCTCCTGCCTGATGCACGTCCGCCCGCACCCAAGGTGGAAGTGGAGCCCATGCCGCTCCCGCGCCTCTTGGAGCCCAACGACAATCGAATGTTGGAGAATCTGGCTTACCTCTGGATCCAACTCTCACTTTACTACGCAATGTTGCATTCTGCCACGGGTGAGCTCGCTGCTCGCGTTATGGCAATGAACAATTCCACGATGAATTTGAATGCAATGGAAAAAGAATTGCGCACCCGCCGCAACCGCGCTCGCCAAGCGGCAATCACTAACGAACTTACTGAAATCGTCTCCGGCGCCGAAGCGCTGAAATAAGGATATTCCCATGGCAGACTCCACTCTTGCGAATTCGGAAGAAAACATCGGCAGCGTCATCCAAGTGATGGGCGCAGTCGTAGACGTGGAATTCCCCTCCGGCATCCGTCCTCGCCTCTTGACGGCATTGCGGACGACCAACCCCCTGCTTGATGACAAGCCCTACAACCTCGTCCTTGAGGTCGCGCAACACCTCGGTGACTGCCGAATCCGTGCAATCGCAATGGGTTCGACCATCGGTCTTGTGCGTGGTGCACAGGTAAAGGACTTGGGTCGCCCGATGGCGATGCCCGTCGGTAAGGGTACACTCGGCCGCGTGATGAACCTCCTTGGTGAAGGCATCGACGGCAAAGGTGAGGTCGCTTGCGAAAAGCGTGACCCCATCCACCGCGAACCGCCCGCCTTCACCGATCAGAGCCCCGATGCCGAAATCCTCGTCACGGGTATTAAGGTCATTGACTTGCTGACGCCCTATCGTCGCGGTGGTAAGATTGGTCTCTTCGGCGGTGCAGGTGTCGGTAAGACGGTGCTGATCCAGGAACTCATCCACAACATCGCTATGGGCCACGGCGGTTACTCCGTCTTTGCGGGTGTCGGTGAACGTACTCGTGAAGGCACCTCGCTCTATCAGGAAATGGAAGAAGCGGGCGTGTTGGACAAGACAGCAATGGTCTTTGGTCAGATGAATGAACCGCCAGGAGCACGTTCTCGCGTGGCGCTCTCCGCATTGACAGTGGCAGAACACTTCCGCGACGAAATGAATCAGGACGTGTTGCTCTTCATTGACAACATCTTCCGTTTCACTCAGGCGGGTGCAGAAGTCTCTGCATTGCTCGGACGCATCCCCTCTGCGGCAGGCTACCAGCCCTCCCTCTCCACGGAAATGGGAGAACTTCAGGAACGCATTACCTCCACAAAGGCTGGCTCCATCACCTCTGTGCAGGCAGTTTACGTCCCTGCAGACGACTACACCGACCCCGCCCCTGCGACAACCTTCGCCCACCTTGACGCCACGACGGAACTTTCGCGCGCCATTGTGGAAAAGGGTATCTACCCGGCAGTGGACCCATTGACCTCGACCTCCTCCATGCTTGACCCGGCAATCGTTGGTGAAGAACATATGCGTGTGGCAAACGGCGTTCAGCAATTGCTCCAGCGCGCAAAGGAACTCACCGACATCATCGCTATTCTCGGTATGGATGAACTCAGCGAAAGCGACAAGATGACGGTGGCTCGCGCCCGTAAGGTGGAACGTTTGCTCTCCCAACCCTTCCACGTGGCAGAAAAGTTCTCTGGTATCCCTGGCCGCTTCGTGAAGTTGGAAGATACGCTTCGCTCTTTCGCAGAAGTGCTTGATGGTAAGTGTGACGATCTTCCTGAAGCCGCCTTCTACATGGTTGGCTCCATTGATGATGTCCGCGAAAAAGCGAAGACGATCGCACGCTAAGAGGAATCCCACACTATGGCATCGGGAACACCCTTTCACTTCGCCATTGAGACCCCCTCGGGTGTCTTCATTGAAGGTGACGATATCACCGCAGTGGAGATTACCACCGATGTGGGTAAGCTCGGCATCATGGCACGCCACGAACCCATTGTGGCGGCCTGCCCGCCCGGCTTAATGCGCATTTGCCAAGGTGGCGAATGGATTACCTTCCGCACCAATCGTGCGATTCTCGTCTGCAACGGCGAAACAGTTAAACTGCTCACGCCGCTCGCTCGCCTCGCCGTTGGTTAAGCGTCGCGTTGCTCACCACAGAAGGCGCACGCACACGAAGTTGCCTCTCTGCAGAACAGGTCGTAGAGCCCAACAAACAAAAACAAACCGCCCTTATGGACGGTTTGTTTTTTGTTTATAGTTGACGCGCTTACGTGCACGATTGAAATAAGCGGAGGCTTCTTCCGATTGAAGCAATCGCCAAGCAACCCTGTTAGACACTCTGCTTCGATTACGAACACTTTAGGGCAGTAACGCTGTTGCAATTGTCTGCCAATTGTAGTCCATCGCGGCACGATCAAAGATGGGCTTAAACCGCGCCTCGCGTTCTTCTGGCGTAAGCGCCATTAAGGCTTTTAAAGCCGTAGCGATTCCCTCGGCAGAGATTTCGGTCCAATACTCACCCAAAACCTCCCACGGAGCGCCCTTTGTACAAATCACCGGCGTTCGACACCATAGCGCTTCGGCAACCACGATTCCAAAGTTTTCACTCCGAGTCGGCAAGATGAAGATGGAAGCCGATTTAAGTAGCCGCACCTTATCCGCGCCGTAACAAGGCGGCAAGCGACGTACCGTTGCGGAGGGAGGAAGCTCATAACCATCCGCTGGTCCAGCGATTAAGAGCTGCCAATCCGATGAAGGGGCGATCTTCTCCCATGCTTCTAAGAGCAGATCGAGCCCTTTTAGGGGATGAAGACGGCCGAGATAAAGGACAGTTTGCGTGCGAGGTTGCGCCGGAACAGCATCAAAGCAGGTACTATCCACACCATTGGGAATCACACGTATGGGCGGGCACGCCGCGCCTAAAGCATCCCGCATCCACCCCGCTTCAGACTGTGCCGTTGCGTGCAACCATGTCGCGCGACGCAGGAGTGCGCGATCAAAACAATACCATGCGAGCAACTTTCGCAAACGTCCATACGCTCGGCGCACTGGATCCAGGCAACCTTGCGGTGCAACGCTATAGGGCACTCCAAGTGAACGCGCTCGATAAGCTCCCCACCATACTGGAAAAGTCCAGCACGAATAAAGATAAAGATGAGTCGCTCCACGCAATTCAGCATCTAACCCCACGAACATCTCTCGTGAGAAGTAGATTACCCGCGGCCAACTCCTACGGAACACGCGCACATGAACACCCGCCCTTCTGCAGTCTTCCACAAGAGGATGTTCCGCTTGACCGCCTAAAAAGAGCAAGGAGACCTGATGTCCCAGTTGCGCTTGAGCAAGCACCGTGGCGGCGACTAATTCAGACAATCCACCGCCATCGGCCCAGCATCCAGCCACCAAGTGGACCAAATGTGAACGTGCGTTAGACGTGGAAGTCGCCGACATTGTCTACACCTCAATGACTTTAGTCTTCAAAGTAAGTGTACCCGCGCAAACCATTGGCATAGGCGGTAAGAATCTGTCGGCGTTCCTCTGCGGTGATCTTACGTTTCTTCAACGCACGATCCGTCAAACGGCGGAAGCGAGCCACAAGATCTCCTGTGTCATATTCCACGTAAGAGAGGACCTCGCCTACCGTGTCACCTTCCACCTCTTCGGTAAATTCCAACTCCCCATCATCATCCAAGCGAATTGAGAGCACGTTGGTATCGCCGAAGAGATTGTGCAAGTCACCCAACGTTTCCTGGTATGCTCCCACCAAAAATGCCCCTAAAATGTAGGGCTCTTCAGGTTTAAATACGTGCAACGGCAACGCATGCTTCACATCGTGCAAGTCAATAAAGTTATCAATCTGCCCATCACAGTCGCAGGTGATATCCGAAAGATGTGCCGAACGCGTGGGGCGTTCGCAGAGACGGTGAATCGGCATAATGGGGAAGAGTTGGTCAATTGCCCACGCATCTGGGAGCGACTGGAAGACAGAGAAATTGCAATAGTAGATATCCGCCATTGCCTCATCCAACCCACGCAAATCCTCAGGCACGTATTTCAACTTCGGCACCTCTGCACGAATCCGCGTCAGGATTGACCAAAATACGCGATCCGCAGCAGCATGTTGACGCAAGGAGATCAAGCCATGTTTAAATGCTTTGTGCACTTCTTCACGATAATAGAGCGCATCGTTAAAGTATTCTGGCAGATTCTTTGTGCGAAGATTCTTTGAAACGTCCAACAAGTTGGCAATGCATTCGGGCAGATTCTTATCATCCAAGACCGCATCAGGGGAGGGCTCTTGCACCTCAAACCCTGCGGTCGCTAAGACATCCACGAGCAAAACCGAGTAATAACCAATTAATGCGCGTCCAGATTCACTGATAATCGTTGGGTGCTTCACGCCTGCATGGTCGCAAGCATTCATAATCCCTTCTACAACGTCTGCGCAATACTCCGAGATATCATAGTTGGCACTGCTTTCGAAATTCGTATGGCTACCATCATAGTCAATTGCCAAACCACCGCCGATGTCAAAGATTCCCATCGGCGCACCTTCCTTCACTAAGCCAACATAGAAGCGAGATGCCTCCTTAATTGTGTCACGAATCTCTCGAATATTCGGCACCTGCGAACCCAGATGGTAGTGCAACATCTCAAGACAATCCAATGCACCCTCTGCGCGCAAGCGATCCACGGCTTGAATCAATTGGCTTGAAGTCAATCCGAAGACCGAACGGTCCCCGCCGCTTTCACTCCACTTCCCCCCTACCTTACTGCTAAGCTTAACACGCACACCAATGCGCGGCCGCACATCGAGTTGGCGTGCCACCTTTAAGACAATCTCCAACTCTTCAAGACTCTCTAAGACCAACATCGTCTGAAGCCCCATCTTCAGCGACGAGAGTGCCAACGAGATAAACTCCTCATCCTTATAGCCATTACACACGATATACGCATCGGGATCGTGCATATACGCCAATGCTGCAATCAATTCCGCCTTCGAACCTGCCTCCAAACCATGATGATACGCGCGACCATAAGTCACCACATCCTGCACGGCTTGTTGCTGTTGGTTCACCTTAATCGGATAAACACCACGATAGACACCCTGGTACGAATAATCCTTAATTGCCTTTGCAAACGCTTCATTGATTCGTTGGATACGCGAGGCGAGAATATCGCTAAATCGCAACAACACCGGCAAACTCATCCCGCGGTCACGCAATTCATTGACAATCTCCTGCAGCTTAACATCTACATTCTTCTCACCATGCTTCAAGCAAACGGTCACAAACCCATCTGAGGAAACGCCAAAATAACCACTTCCCCATGCGTCTACACCATACAACTCTGCACTTTTAACAGCATTCCAACCGTCAAACGCGTCAGTCACACCTTTTGCCATCTTCATACTCCAACTAAGCGATGAATGAAACAAAGAATATGTGCACGAAACATATTCACCCGTCAGTATAACAAATGTACAGAAACTACAAAGACTTTTCTAAAGAAAAGACATCAATAAACCTACAGTGCTCGCCCCACACGCCCCCCACGAAAAAAGCCCGCGTTTCACAAAAGAATCCATAATCACAATGGTCTCGGTAAATCTCTTTCCTCTTCGTGTAACATAAGCCTCACACCGGACCTCATCTAACACATTTTAACGGATTTGTAGGCTTCTTTCATTTTGGCGCGCCGCCTCCCCAAGGGACATGAAGTGACAACTCTTCTTCTTTCCTTTTTGACACACCTTCCGCTGAGCGGGTCTCTTTTTAGCCCCGCGGTTATATTGTGCAATATTCCCCCTTAAAGAAGCGCCACCTCTGCCCTTGCGTGACTCATAAAGAAAGGCTATTACACCAGCCTTGCGGTTGAGTTACGGTTATTCATGAGACGGTCTTGGATTGGGCGAGAACAATCCGCCATTAATGAGCCCTTCAATTCAAATAATCCATCTAGCCGACCGCCACGTTCACCAATAATATGCTATGCTTACTTTAATATGCTATGCTTACTTTAGCGTTTATTAGGCGTTCTTGAGTCGGATTATGCAAGCAGAGAATTGGTTAGTCGCAAATGATTGCTGTTGCGAAGGGTGGCGCTTTCTCAAACCCTTAGGGCGAGGTGGCATGGGCGAGGTCTATGCCGTTGAAGAACAAGCCACAGGATTACGGTTCGCCATGAAACTCAACCGTGCGCAGACCGACACCTATTGGCGACAACAGTTTTGGCAATCCGGCCAACGCCTCATCAACCTTGCCCACCCCAATATCTGCAAACTCCTCCGATTGGGCACCTTAGTCATTCATAACGTCCCTTACGACTTCATTTTGATGACCCTCATTGCGACAACAGAGCAGGTGCATGAGCAAACCGCTTTGCAGCAGGTTGAAACGCTGCAGACGCGTTCGTTAGCCGACTACTGCGACCTCCATTGCAGCCTCTCCGACACCCATCTCGACCAATGTTATCGCGAAGGCATGGCGGCGCTCACCTATCTGCACCACAACGCCCTACTCCACGGCGACATCAAACCCGCGAACTGCTTACTCGACTCCAAGGGTCATCTCGTATTCGTCGACTTCGGGTTAAGCGCCCTCGCCTCACAAGCGCCCCAAGGTCTTCTCGCAGGTACCCCTCAATACCTCGCACCCGAAGTCATTCGTGGCGAAGCCCCTACACCCGCCGCCGACCTCTATGCCTTTGGCGTCACCCTCTTCCAAGTAAAGACTGGCTTCCCCTATGCCAATACACCGGCATGCCGACTGCTGCTTGAAGACCTCACGCCCCTTTGGAAAGCGCGTCTGCAAGCGCTCTTGCATTCCGACCCGACCCAACGTCATTGGGTGCTCAACACCACGCCGCGCCTTTCCCGTCGGCAATGGTTAGCGGGCCTCGCAACGCTCCTCGCAGGAGGCCTGGGAGGTTCTGCCTATTGGGTATTGCGCGACATTCCCAGTGTCACGGGTGCAATCGACCTTCACGAAGCCAAGACCTTGCGTTGGGAACCGCCGTTCGCGGACGAACTCCCGCCCCTACACCTCAGCCATGGCGCGCAGGTTCATCTGCCCTTGCGCGGTGGCGTTTGGAAATTCGGCGAGACCCATCTGCAATCGCCAAGCACCCTTATCGTAGAAGGTGAAGGGGAACTCCAAATCAAGCCTCGCCCAAAGCTCCAACTCGGCGGCACCATACAGGTAAAAGCCCCCGCCTCACTCAGCATCTCGTGCGGCGGCGAAGGTCCCCGTCCACAAATTCGTCTCGAAAAAGGCACCCATTGCACCTTTACGCAGCAGACAAACCGAAAAGCAGACCAACAATTCCGACAGTTTGATGCCTCCAAAGGCGGGTTCATCAAAGCGCACGGTAACCGGTTTTACATCAATCTGGGTTGTGAAAATCCTATTTTATTAGGAAATGATGCCGTCTTTGACGCCGACATCGTCCTCACGCGATCCCACTTCCGAGCCACCGAAGGCGTGGGCACCTTACGCGGCAAACTCTATCTCTGGCACACCACCCAATTCTCTGCCGCCGAAGGTGCCACGCTCCGTATTGAATCAAGTTTATGGATGTACGACTATTGGCGCGGTGATGCAATTGAACTCCCCCCAACCTCAAAAGGAACCGTCGTCTTTGCAGGTCAACCCTTCGTGCCGCTTTGCGCCGTCTTTATTGAAGGTGGATGCCTTTGCATTGAACAAAATGTCACCCAAAGCGTGGAAGGAAATTGGAGCCAACGCAGAACAACACACCCCTGGCACCTCCGAAAAGACGCCGCCCTGTGTGGTAACGCCACCCTCGCGTTTGAAGGTGACGGCACCCTTCTCGTTGACAAAGGCAGCATCATTGAAGGCGGCATTCAAGGTAAAGGAATCCTCAACATCAGTAAAGCAACCCTCAAAGAAGGCGCGATTCTCCGTCTCCCTCAAGAAGCAAGCCTCCACATTGGCGAACTCACCACCGAGGGGCCCATCCTCCTCGACCTTGCCACAACACAAGGCGACCGCGACCTCCTCACCTGGGACACCGTGCACCCCAACACCCCCACCTTCCAGATCCTTAACCTTCCCCACGGTGCTGCACTCATCCACCGCCCCAATGGGTTAGCCCTCTCCTTTATGAAAGCCACCCCTTAAATGGACACGCCTAACACCCCCAAGACCCTGCTTTCCATCCTCTCAAAGGATGCCTCCAACCAAGTCCTGTGGACACAGTTGGTCCACCTCTACGAACCCATCATTCGCTTTTGGCTAACCCTCAAAGGCGTCTCCCAAGACGACCTTGACGACTGCACCCAAGACGTTCTTTTGCGCCTTGTGCACACCCTTGAAGGAAAGGGCTACGACGTCAACCGCGCCCGCTTCCGCACCCTTCTGGGCTGCATTGTCAGTTCTGCCGCCTACGACACCTACCGCAGGAACAGCCGCGACAAAACCCATCACCCCACAATCCCATTTGACGACCTTCCCGACCACTCCGAAGATATCCCCGAAAAGATTGATGCCCAATTCAAACACGCCGCCCTCCAAACCGTCTTTGAAAGCATCCGCGCAGGGCGCATTAAACTCTCCCCACTCCACCGCGAAGTCTTTGACGCCTGCATCGACAACGTCGAATCCCCCTCCGACTTTGCCAAACGCAATGGCCTCCGCCCCAACACCGTCATTCAAATCAAAAAACGACTCACGCACAAGATTCGCAAACTCGCCGACGCGTATTAAGACTGTGCGATAAGTCAATACTCTCTCAAAAAAAATAATCCTTTGTCACACTCCTTCTTTTTTGTCGTAAGAAAGGATGGAGTCATTCTTGTTCCCTTTCTCATAAAAAGAGCAAAAATGATTGCACCTTGCAGGAAAAAGAGGTATGATATTGGTATATAATTTAGTTGGATTAAGTGCGGCTTATGCCAAACAAACCAACTAAATGCCCAATAAAGATGCGTTAATGCATACTTTTCATTCTTCGGAAACGACCAATTTTTGAGCAGGATGAAAGGTATTGTAGAGATGCGTTAAGGTATTTCCTTGGCGTGTTTTCTACCTACCTGTTTCCTGCAAGGCTTTGGTCGGCCTCCGAAGAAAACAGTTACGGTGGAAACACGCTTTTCTTGTATCTAGGCTCCAAGCCCGCTACACCAAAAGCCATTTCCCCAAAAAGAAAAGGGAAAACACAATGGCAAAGGTCCCCTTCAACGTCACAAACAAAACCTGCGCCACCTGTAAATGGTGGTGTGGTGCGCGCGAAGTCACCTTCGCCGTCAATTCCCCCCTCCACGTCAAAGCAGACACCGCCCCCGCCAAATGCATGTCCACCCCCACCCTTCCCCGTGGCCCTGGCGCCTCCTGCCCCCGCTACCAACGCTGGGAAAAACTCTAACCCATTTACAACCGTTCATTTTATTAACCATAAAGTTAAAAGGGCCCTCATAATGTCTACCACTCAATTTGATGCGAGAAACAGAGTTTGCGCCACCTGTAGATGGTGGTGTGGCTATCGTGACATTCGTTTTGTGGGGAACACTCCTCGTGGAGTGATAGCAGAAGTCTCCCTTGAAGAATGTATGGAAAAACCCACACACTCTAAGAAAGGCCCTGGCAGTACCTGCTCCCGTTATCAACGTTGGGAAATGCTGTAACCCATTTTCATTCAGACACTTGCCTCATTCATATTATCTCATCTAACAACAGAAGGACTCAGCATGAATCAAGAATCCGCGCTCATCAAAGATTGCGCCACTCAGTATAACGTAGAGTCTATTTTAGGTCGAATTGCCTACTTAGAAGAACTTCCAGAGATTAAGATTGGATTATTGGGCGAATTTAGTTCTGGTAAAACAAGTTTGCTGAATGCCGTTTTTGGGTGCAAGTTACCGGTTTCAATCAAACCCACCACGCGCGCCGTTTGCCTAATTGAAGCGAAGGATGATGCTACAACAAACACCTACGCCCTTGAAGATGATGCAGGCGAACGTACACCCGTTGATTTCCTTGATTTTTCCGACATTATTGCAGGAGAAAAAGTGGGGGCATCTGTTGGTGTTCTCCAAATGCCCGCATCGGAATATTTCAAACAAGGCATGGTCTTTGTTGACACCCCTGGTGTAAATAGTCTAAACCAAGCCGAAGCGGATGTCACCTATCGTTATCTTGCATTTATGGATGCAGCACTGATTTGCCTTCCTATTGACAAAGGCACTATCAATCAATCTACCATTGATTTTATCACTGATCGCCGCCTCTCCCATTTGACGCGTCATATGTATTTTGTAATTACAAAAACAGATCGAAAAAGCAATCCTAACGATATTGAACTCGTCAAAAACGAAGTCCTTAATCAGTTGCAAGCGTTGCCAACTTTTGCAAATCAATCTCTTGAAGACCGCATCCTTACCTTCTCAACTAAATCCGAAGATCAGGGCGCGTTTCGTCTCTTCATTGAAAAGCATATCATAGGCAACCTCCCCAAGCTGATGCGTGAACGCAAGGCCATTGAGATGTGTACCATCGCACAGGACTTGATTACCATCTTAAAGCAGAAACGTGAAATCATGCAGTATGACGGCGCCACGTTAGAAACGCAAGAGAATGCCTTGAAGGACGACATCCGTAAAATTAAAAACTTAAAGTCCCAAAAACAAGAACAGTTCTATCAAGCCAGCGAAAACTTGAAATTGAAGATCAAATCCCTCATGGATAGTTATCGCGCTGAAATCACTCTCGGTGTTGCACAAGAAGCGGATACAAGCCAATCATTCTCCATGCTCGCTGCCTCAATCAATACCATCATCAATACTGAAGTAAGCGCACTGATTTCAAACTTTGACACCACAGGTTTGACTCTCTCGGAATCTACTTTTACCTCATTAAACCGACGCTTGCAGAACTATCACAAGACGCGTAGCATGATAACAGAGACTACCACCGCCGCTATTGTGGCTCTAGCATGTCCTGCCGCCGGTATTGTAGGAAATGCTGCAGAAGCAGCTGGAGCGGCCATTATACAGCGCGAAGCAAAAAATGCTACTAAGAATCTAGGAAAGAAGGGCCTCTTCGCCGTTCTCGGAGAAACAATAAAGGAAATCAACCCTCTTGAAATGATTGGCACACTTGTTGAGCCGACGTTTTCTGAAAAAGCTTATGACCGAGAGTGCGAGATTATTACCGCAAACCTTTCTTCTCGCGTAATTGAACAAATTGAATCCGCCTACAATAACGAAGTTCTTGCTCCATTAGAAGCTGAACTTGAAGAGAAAGAAAAGTCGATTCAACGTTGCAAAGATGAAAGAACGGCGGCTCTTGGTGATTTTATTGCGGAACGCGATAAATTAACAAAGGCAATTAAGACCCTTGAGGCAGCACTCTAATCTTGAATACCCCCCTTAAAACCACTCTTAGAATCCCATGTCAGAACAGAATCCCGTCATTCACTTAATACAAGAGTTAAAAAAGGTGCTTGAAGATTCTTCACAAGAGTTTTTAAGCCACCTTCGCCTCTTAAGACAAATTGACCAGTACATTCTTGGCCCATGGGAGGAATTCGTGAATGCCTCCCAAACAACAACGAACACCATCAATATCGCACTCGTTGGAAAATTTAGCAGTGGCAAGTCTTCTTTTATTAATTCACTTATCAATCAAGCTATAGCACCCGCTACAACCAAGCCTACAACACGTTCAATCACAACGTTCCGTTATGGGAAATTTCTAAAATACTACGATGTTCAAGGGAACACCTTCCTGTCAGAAGAAGAATATTTTGCTGCAGCTCAAAATAACCACAACGAATATGTCATATACCTTCCTTGTGAAGCATTAAAAGATTTCTCAATCATTGACACCCCGGGTTTCAATCCCCCAACGACCGAAAACGTAGATGGTCGTTCAGATGCAGAGATGAGTGAACGTGCAGTTGAAAGTGCCGATATCTTATTTTACCTCACAAACATCACAAAAGGCTCATTAGGAGAAGACGGGCTCGATTATCTCAAAAAGTCCCTACAACAACACACCCCCGATGTTTATATCATCCTCAATCATGTCGATCTACGCGCTAAACAGGTGGACAGAGACGCCGTCAAAAAGTCTATCCAAGAAGAATGTCAACGCGAGGGAATTCTAATTAATGGAATCTTAGAGTACTCATCCTTATGGGATGGGAATAAGCCTGGATGGGAAAATCGCAGAATTGAAGGAACAACTCTTCCCTCCTTACGAAATGAGATGTTCTGTCTGCTCAAAAAGTTATCCCAACGCAAAGGTGAATTTCTTGAATCTCATCATTTAGCGAAACAGCATAGCATCTTCACTACTGTTTCCTCAATCTTTAAGGGCAAAATCTATAAAGATGCGCGCAACGATTGCGATATGGCACTAAAAAAATGCCAACAAAAGTACCAAACCTATCGTATTGAGACCAAAATTGATGACGATACTCTTGACGATATTATTAATAGAATGAACAGTTTGTATAAAAATCATTTTCTATACCCTTGGATGAAGAGAAAAAAAATTAAAATTGATGTTGGGTTCATCTTTAAGAACGAAAAGGACTATGTCGATTTAAGAGATGTTGAGGACCCCGCCGATGCAATGAAAATAAACCAACATACAAAAGAGGTCTTTTACCCCTTATTTCAAGAATACGGGATTGAAAAGTACAGCGATCAACTTATCCAAAGTTACAGTGATTTTGTGTGCGAAGGACTTAAAGAAAAAATCTCATACGTTAATGAACGTGATGGAGAGGATCATTTCCTTGAAACATGGTCTTTGAAAGACTGCTTTAAGCCACATCGGTGCCTCCCCTATCCAGCCTTCTCTAATTCCATACATTCCTTTTTTAAACATAAATCCTACCACAATAATGAGCTCTATCACTGCCTTCTGATGAAATTAGATAGTGTGCTCATTGAGGTAAGCGATGACGCCGTTGAATTCAAAGAACGAGAACAACAATTAACGCTTTTAAGTCAACAACTAAAAACTCTAAAATGGCGTACTTTAATTACGCTTAAAAAGTTTTCCATTTAATCCACGCTCTAGCAAAAGGATGTAGCCATGAATACACTTGAAACAACTCAATATGCAAAGACATGGGATGCTTTATTCAATGCCTTAGAAGCCCTCCGCCTAGAAATGCCTGATATTGAGCAAGAAATTGACAACGTGAAAGATGAAGTCAAAAAGGCGAGAGAAAAACCCTATACCATTGCAGTTTGTGGCGAAATTAAGGCTGGTAAATCAACCTTGTTGAATGCCCTCTTCTTCAAAAAGAATGTATTGCCCTCGTTTGTAACACCGTTAACGGCAAAATTGACCTTCATCCATTACACAGATGATACGCCCTATTTTGAAGTTGAATTCTTATCTAAACAAGAATTTGAGAGCATTCGCACCTCTGCTCAAAACGACCCTGGGGAATCAAAAAAACTGAATAAACGCCTTGAAATCTGCCAAAGTCATGGCGTTTCGCATCAAAATTATATCGGCCATGAAAAAATCAAGTTAATAGGGCTCGACCTATTAAAACAATACGTCTCTGACCCTGCAAGTGCGAGCATTGATGAGGATGAACCCATTTATACCCCAATGGTTAAGTGTGTTCATATTTACATCAACCATGAAGCCTTGAAAAAAGTCACAATTGTTGACACTCCAGGATTAAATGACCCCAATCCAATTAACTCCAAAGAAACAAGTGAGTGGATTGAGCACGCAAACGCAGTCCTTTATGTCTTAAGCGTAGAAGGTGTAGACATTAAAGACACCGAATTCTTTGAACAAAACTCCCTAGAAAGCGCGCAAAACGCACGCATCTTCGTTCAGAATAAAATTGACCAGGATGCTGATTATTCCACAGCAAAGCAGCAAATCTATGATTATGGCCAACAAGAACCTTATAAACGTAAAGGACTCTTTCTCCCCTCCGAAACCATTTGCTCTTATTCCGCGTTGGGTGTTTTAGCGGAGGCGAAAAAAGCCGCAGGTGATGAACTTGACGGTGATGAAGAAAATTGTCTTCAAGACCTCAAAGGGCGTTCGGCAGACCCCGACAACTTAATGGAAAAGCTATCCGAAAAGCTCTGTAATAACGAAGGCGAAGTCCGTATTAGTGAAGCAGTTGGTCGTATTCGTAGCCTCTATTTAAACGCTTGTACAGAAATAGAAAAGAAAACCGCAGATAAGCAGACAAAGCTCAAAATGCTTGAGGATGGTATTGAACAAGCGCAGCAAGATATCAATCATCTTAGAGAATTCAAAACAGAATTAAAGAAAACAGAAGATAAATACTATGACAAATGCGAACAAATCGCAGAGGACGCAAAAAATGAAATCTCCAACGTTTTGGATGATGCTAAGGACAACGTCTATAGACAAATGAATGCTGCAATTATGGCAGCCGACCGTTCTTGTTATGACTTAGCAAACCTTACGAGTTCTCGATTCACCTCACTTTGTCAAAAATATTTCACAAGAGAGTTGAAAAAAGAAAGCTCTAGAATTTGTAAAATGATCAAAGAAGAGTTAACAATTATTCGAGAAGAGATAAAAAAAGAAGCTCTTAAATTTGAAATCCCCAGTACATATTATCCTATTCGTATTCGAATTGAGGAATATATTGATAGAAACCTCTACCGTGTTACAAACATTGACACCAATCAATTATATAATGACATGCCCGATTGGTGGGACCGATTCTTTGAGAATGCAAATCCCAAAAGAACTGCGCTATCAAGGATTGAGGATACCCTAAATAACTATGTGGACGAAACCTGTGAACAATTTAATGGCGCGTTTGACGCCATAACACACGAAGCATTTGAGATGATAATCAAAGAGTGGCGTGATAATTGTGACGAAAAAGAACAAGCGCTCCAAGATGTTAAGAACAGTTATAAAAATGACCAAGTAGGAAAAGAGACGCTTGAACGCGAACTCAAAGAACTTGACGAAGTGAAAACATCTCTACTCCAACGACTCGAGTTATTTGACAAGCAATTCCGAATTTAACACACAAAGAGATTTTTATGAACATCTTAAAAATAGTCAAGATACTTTTCTTGAAACTCTACAACATCATCCAACATGTTGTCCAATTCTGCAAAGACATTAGGCAACGCAGACACCCCGCGCTTGGTCCTATCCCAGCGCCACCTCGTAAACCAATTTCAGAACACAATGCGCTAGAAATGCCGAATGAGAAGGCATTTTTTGAATGTATTCAAGCGTATGAAAAACAAGTCTTAGCCTATCTAATCGATACAGAATGCCTTTCCCAAAAGGCAGACTTTGAGATTACCCGCGCCTTATATCAACAGTACGGACGAGAAGTTGCCCGGCCAGCATTAAAAATTGACGAATACTTCAACCAAAGCGGCAAGATCTACTCTGCTCGCGCCTTACGCCAAGCTCAAATGCAATGGATTGCCCAAAATGGAGGAAATCAAAATGCCACGATTCCACAGAATGAAATCTACCGCTTGCTAGCAAAAAAACTCAACGCCCAAGCGAAACAAATCGTTTCAGATGCCATCGCCTTAAACAAGTAACCAAGCATCCCATGCTTAAGTCCTCTTAAACTTAACAAGATGCATGGTTTGGGTGGGGTTGAGGTGTGTTAGGTGGATACCTTTTAGTTGATTAAAAGGTGGTAAAAGAGGTTGTCTTCATGCAAAAGACAATCTCTCTCTTCTTGTTTAAGATTCGGTGCGACTTTAGATGGACTTTGATGGGTGGGGATTGAATCTTGGGAGAAGCCCCCTCTCCTTCGGTGCACACTTCAATAACACAACCAACTCACACATCTCCAATCATTTACTATAGCTTGTAACTCCAATAACACCCACACGGATTCTATCCGATGCCCATAAGTTTTTCCATACATTTAACCATTTCAAGTCGCTAGCATAGCGATTCTTTCTCTGCGCCGTTGACGAGAGAACCTTTTCAACTTTATTAGCCAATATAATTTCGTTCATGCTATTTCAAAATTTCAAAAACGACTATAGCAGTTGTTCAAATGTAATGTTGCGTCAACTTATTCTAAAACAACTTCCTTACACCTCGTTAGTGACCTCTTTGATGATTTCATCTGCGCGTGAGCGGGAGACTCCTTGGGAGTCTGCCAAACGCAATGGCCTCCACCCCAACACCGTCATTCAAATCAAAAAACTCCTCATTGAAAAATTCAAAAACTCGCCAATGCGTATTAAACGCATCAACGAGTTTGTTTTAACGAGACATCTTTCTACTTAATTTCCGCTTCAGAGGGGCGTTCAGCATTGCAAACCGCTTCAACCTGCTGAAGAATGCACTCAGAGAGACGGTCTGCTGTTGTCTGAATATCCGCCTTTGCAAGACGAATGTCCGCAAATATGGGCTTCATCTCGCGAATCGCTTGCTCAAGTTCTTCCCTAAACCAGCCCTCTGGCTTTGAATCATCCTTTTTCCACACAAGCATATCGTCTAAACGCTCCCCTTGCACTGGAACGATTCTTCTTTGTTGCACATCATGCACCTTCACCTCGTTAATTACGTCCCGGCCCTGATCAATCCCCAACTGCGTTTGTACACGGGCGAGGTCTGCTTCTGGTAAGGCAAGGTCTGACAATAACTTCTGAAGTTCACATTGCAAAAAGCAATTCATTTCTTGCTTCATTCTTGCAACACACTCAGAAACTGACTCCCCTTCAGTAATATGCACTTGAATCATCTCACACGAACTGCGTATGATCTCTTTAATCGCATCATTTAAGCGTTCTCTTGCCATCATAACTCATCCTCGTCTTGTCATTTCAACACATCCAAATGCTCACAATTCTTTTGATTTGTTTTAATCACTGAATCATTCTTATCTCGCAGACTAAACTCCGTCATTCAAATCAAAAAACGACTCACTGATAAAATCCGCAAACTCGCCAATGCGTATTAAGTAATAATTGAAGCGTAAGTATTGCATTACTTACGCCTCGTTCGTGACCTCTTTGATGATTTCATCTGCGCGTGAGCGGGAGACACCTTGGGCGTCTGCTAAATCGTAAATGTTACGATAAGCGGCGGCACGTAAGATTTCCGCTTTTTCAGGTTCCAGTCGCGAATAACCGTCATTCATGAGTAAGTTCTGCGCACGTTCTCTGACCCTGTTCTCCGCACGTTGAGTCGCAGAAAGGTGTGCGTTTTGAGCACCCACGGGATCCGTTACCGTTAAGTCAACGAGGGCCTTACGGTTCCCATTTACTGCCGTAGCACTAATAATACCTTCGGCTTCTAAGCGATCGGCAATGCGTAATGATGCAGAAAACCCAATCGCGCACTCTTTTTGTAAGGCCTTCGTTGAAAATTCTCCTGTGCGACGAATCAACTCCAACGCACATTGATAAAACGGTTCATCGTTTGGCAAGGGCTGTTCTTCTTGTAGCGCTAACTCATCCAGCGAACTCAAAAAATCCGCAGGAAGGTCAAACGCCCCTTCCTCGCCCTCGGATTCAATCGACGATTCAACCGCCTCATGACGCATCTCAGAGGCTTCATTCGGTTCTCTCAAAGACTCTTCAACTGAGCTCATCATCATCTCCAATTTTACGCGGACTTACAGCTTTTCCCAACGTTGATAGCGAGCGCAACTGCCGCCAGGGCCTTTGGGGAGAAGCGGCGTGGCCATGCATTGAGATGGGGAGGTATCTGCTTTAACGAAAATGGGGTTGTTCATAACGAAGATGAGTTCACGCGAACCACACCACCATCTACAGGTGGCGCATGCCTTGATATCAACCTTAAACGGAACCATCGCCATGCCACGTCTTCCCTTTTAACAACAAAAAAACACGCCTTCACATGTTCTTATGGAGGCCTCTGGAAAAACCTGTGGGAGAACAATATGAAGGCGTGCAAACGCACACGCATCGCATCTCTCATAAGGCCCACAGTAACTTTTCCAGAGTTTCCATACCTTACAAGCAAACGAAGTGCTGTATTCAGTTGTAACTAAATACTAACACGTTACGTAACGTTTTGCAAGCCTATTGCTTCCCACAGGACATCGGCTTCATTTGTATATACGCTCAAAAAAGAAAAATCTCACAACGTCCACCGCGTATTTTCTTTTTGTACAACGCTTTAGACCTTTATCCAAAGCTATACGCCCGCCTAAAACAACTGCAATAGCACCAAAAGCGAATCGCAATCCGTACTCCATTCAAGCGCTCTTTTCTGCAAAACCCAATGGATTTGAAAATAAAACCCAATGGTTTCACTTCTTCGGCCCTTCGTACTATTTTCTAGAATTTTCCAGACAGGGCTAAAAAGTCCCCGGCTAAAAATTGTACTATTTAAGATTTCTTCCCAAGAGGAAATTTCCCCTTTAAAGTGTTGGCCCGTAAAGATTTTGTACTGTTTAAATTTTGCATGAATAGTACAGATTGTGCAGTTTTTAAGCCTAAAATTACCCGCCCTAAAATATTCAAGATAAGTTATTGTAAATGAATAAGTTAGAGCCGGGCAAATTTAGTACAAAGTATTGAAGGAATGAAACCATTGGGTTTCAAAAGTAATCGTAGCAGTTTACGACTGGATTCCTGGCGGCAAGTGAGCTCCTTATCCGTGAAATGACTTACGCGCTTCTGTTTAGATTAACCGCACACCCTCTCCTTCGTGCGATTAGGTGGAATTCGATTAAGTAGAAAATGGTATAATTTGCGTAAGTATAGAACATCGCGTATTCACTCATGGAGTCCACCTTAAATGCAGAATGAAAAACGCTTTCTTTTCCCCTCAGGGGCAAGTCATGCTTTTGGGTGTTTACTCTTGATGGGGATTATTGGGGTGTCAGTATACGATTTCTTTTGGGGCGACCGCGCAGTCTTGCGAACTGGTAATATTCCAATGAATGCAATTTTACTCTTTGGAATATTAGCCTATACGTCTCTATTGGAGTCTTGCATGATGATCCTCTCAAAGGGATATCTATTTGCATACAACGCCAATAAGGCCATTTGCGTCCCCATTATTAATGAAGATATCCGCGCCGCAGTAACCCTCGGACAAAGGTTATATGGCCCTATTTTTGATAAAAACTGCGAAACGCACTTTTCATCAAGACCCAAATCGCCCTTTATGCGTCGCTTTTTCTACGCAGAAGCGATTCTCATGTTCTTACTATCGCTCATTGCCCCCTGCCACCATTTTGTTAATGCATTGCACACAAAATCGTGGTCCTGGGATCTAACACTCGCAGGGTGTTTCATCTTCATTGATGCCATCTTAATTCTGAATCGCCTCTTCTTTAGGGCCAGCATTCGACGATTTTTGGCCTACACCTGTGGCGATCCCGCTTTTCGCGCTGTGCTTAAATTTGAACTTTCCTCCGAGAAAGATGCACCCCATTTGCCGAAATAAGGGGCGCAACCCAAAAAACACCCAAACCCTCAAAAGCCATCCACACGTGTTTTTGAGGGCTTGAAATACGACACAAGCATGGTGGGAATAGAGACATTTACTAAAGGTTTATCTGATTTTTGAATAGATAAAAGCTTGAAGATACACTCTGATGGTCGCGAGCCTCATCTTTTTAGGATTTTTTATTTTTTTAATTGACTTTTCTAAGTGCTCTTTGATACAATACGGCTCGTTTTCTGGCGAAAGTAGCTCAGTTGGTAGAGCCCCAGATTGTGGATCTGGTTGTCGCGGGATCGTGCCCCGTCTTTCGCCCCAGCTTAACCTCCTTGTTTTGCAGGGAGGTTTTTTATTTTTCTACACACTCTTCCACATGGCGATTCCACTGCCACCCCCATGCACCACGCACAACTCAATACATTATCATTAAAAGCATTTCATTTCTTAGCCTTAGACATGCTCTTTTTAAGGTACGTATGTTACAATGTAATTAAGTGGCCGTACACCACCTCAAAAAAAGTTTTATTTTTCTTGTGGAATGTTGAGTTGCTTTAACGTTCTACTCAATGGACACCCGCTTTGGCGTGTTCCGAAAGTGTGCCGGCGGCAACGCGCTTTTGTCTTTTAGCCGCGAAAGGAACTCCTATGAAGACCTCTGCACTCCTGCTCTGCATGAGCCTGATGCTCCCCCTCGTCGGTTTTGCACAAGAAGCCGCTCCCGCTCCTGAAGCACCTGTTGCTGAAGCACCAGCAATGAAGGTCAAGCGTCCCGCCCCCACCCCTGAACAGCGTGAAGCATTCCGCAAGCGCATGGCTGAACGTCGTCAGCGCATGACCTGCCAGAATCCTGAATGCCCCTGCGCTAAGGTGATGAATGAACGCCCCAACTTCCCCCGTCCGCAGACCAATCCTGCTGAAATGACGCCCGAACAGCGTGAAGCATTCCGCAAGGAAATGAAGACCCAGATGGAAGCTTTCCGCGCAAAAATGGAAGAAGCTCGCAAGGCATGCACCTGCGAAGACTGCATCTGCAAGCATCGCCCCGCTGCAAATGCACGTCGCCCGATGCCCCGTCGCGGTGACCGTCCTAGCAAGCGTCGCCCCATGAAGGGTCCTGAAGCCGCTCCTGCGCCTGAAGCAACACCCGCACCTCAGGCACCTGCTCCTGAAGCCGCTCCTGCTGCCTAAGGTTATTTCTATTCGCGCGATGGGCAACCATCGCGCATTCTTTTTGCCATGTCTTCGACACCTTCCCCCTCTGCCGCCTTCACAGATGCCGCCCAAACCTTTCGGGCGCGCCTACTCCGTTTAGCGGAACGCCACATGCATCCGATGCTCTTGCAACGAATGAGTGCCGAAGATGTGTTGCAAGAGACCCTCCAGACGGCGATGAAGCACCCCGCATTTCTTGACGCAGCGCCGGAGGTACCCATTTACTTTAAATTGCGTCGGCTCCTCTTCCAGACCCTTGTTGATGCCGAACGCCGCCACTTAAAGGCGAACAAGCGCGACCTTTACCGCGAGCTTCCGATTGAAATTGACGACACCTCCGACACGGAGACTCCCCATCCCCACCTTCCTGAAGCCGCACTCGCCGCCGACATCTCCTCCCCCTTTACCAAAACGGCCCGTCACGATCGCTACGCATTACTCAAGCGTGTCCTCGCCACCCTCCCTACGACCGACCGTCAAATCCTTGCCCTTCGCCACTTCGATAACTGCACCAATGCCGAATGTGCCGCCGCCCTCGCCATTAGCGAAAAGGCGGCAAGCCTCCGTTATGTCCGCGCCTTAGCAAAATTACAAGAACGTTTAGAGCAATTTACCGAGTTTCATTGATTATGCCCACCTTAGAAGACCTCATTGAAACCTTCTGTGCCGAACTTCGTCGTGGCGTCACCCCATCGATTGAAGCCTATGCCAAAGCCAATCCCGAATACGCAGACGACCTCCGTCGCCTCCTCCCTGCGCTCCTCACGATGGAGGATTTTGCGCAGGCAGAGACTGGTTTACCCCAAGCGATGGAGCTCCCCTTGCCCATGATGCTTGGCTCAGAATTTCGTTTGGAATGCGAAATTGGCCGAGGCGGGATGGGCACCGTCTTTGAAGCAGTGCAAGTACCCTTGGATCGCCGTTGCGCCGTCAAGGTGTTGGCACGAAATCTTGCGGCCGATCCTCAACACCGCGCTGCCTTTATTCGTGAAGCACGCGTCATTGGTCACCTCCACCATCCACATATCGTCAAAGTCTTTAGCGCAGGAGAAACCCCCGACTATGCCTACTATGCGATGGAATTGGTGGGCACCTCCAGCTTAGATCGCAAAGCCCCTACTGGCGCCAAGCAACTCGCCTCGTGGGCACTTCAAGCAGCCGTTGCCCTCGCCTACGCACACCGTTGTGGCGTAACCCACTGCGACATCAAACCCTCCAATCTCCTTTTAGATGCCGAAGGCCACCTCCTCATCAGCGACTTTGGACTTGCCCGCTTGGGAAGCGCATCCTCCACAACAGAATCCCCCTCCTGCACTGGCGGCACAAAGGCCTATTTGGCACCAGAATGTCGTGAACACAACACCTTTACGCCGCGCTCCGACCAATACGCCTTTGGCGTTACCTTCCTGGAATTAGCCGAACACCTCGACACGCTTCCACCCGACCTCAAGGCGATTTTTACCGTCTGCACCACCTCTGATGCCGAAGACCGTTACGCAGACATGGATGACGTGGCAAGCGACCTTCGTCACTTCCTCGCAGACGAACCCGTCTCCGTGCGCCCCGCCCGCCTCCGTCGAAAGGTGGCACTCTGGGCACATCGACACCCCTTGGCGGCAGCCTCTGCACTCATTCTCACGATTGGCCTGCCCGTTTTCACCACCTTACTTGCCTTGAGCCATCAAAAGACCTTGCAGGCCTTAGCCGCGGCGGAGCACAATCTCGCCGTAGCAGACAATGCCCTCGCTTGTACTTTTGAGCACATCGGGAAATACGAATCCTCCCGTCGGGCCGCCATGCTCTTAGATGTCCTCATGCCCTACTATCGAGACATCCTTATTCGCAGCGACGCACCACTCACCCGTTTAGCAGAAGCCGAGGCAGTCATTGCGGCAATTGCCTACCGAACCGGTGACTATGCGACAGCGGTTGCCGCCTATCAACGTCGCTACGAGGCGGACCCGACCCCTACGGCGGCCAACCAGTTAGCCGACGCCTTACGATTGGCTGGCGACACCGAGGCCGCACGCGCCCTCTATCGTCAAACGGCGGCAACCACACCTACCGCCACTTCGCAACAGGAGATTGAAAGCCTCCGAGCACGTTGCGCCCTCAGCGAACTTGAACAAACACCGCCCGACGAGGCGCTTCTTTCGGAATTACAAGCGGCGTGCGCTGCCAACCCTGAGAATCCCACCCTCAAACACCTCTCCCTCTCTGTAGCGGCACGCATCCCCTGCACCAACAATCAAACAGACCTTGATGCCCAACGACTCGCCCTTGCGGCCGCCTTCCCGACCGAACCCACCTACGGCATTGCCGCCCTGACGCGCATTACCGCACGTTTGGATGACCCCACGCCGCTTACAGAACAAGAAGAGGCACTGCTTGAGTCAGCGCGCAAAACGACCCAACAACTCCTCGGCCTCTGGCCAGACGACCCGCAAATTCTCCTCGCCGCCGTCCGTTTTTCTGCGGCAGATAGTCGTCGTCTGCGCACAAATCCTCGCCTGAAGCAGCAAGCCCGTCGCGCCGCCGAACGCCTCTCTGGCGCACTTGAAGTCCTCTTCTGCGGCTCCTCCCTCCCAGAAGATACGCGCGATCCCCTCTTTAACACCCTCTTTTCTAGCCTAATGAAGAGTCGTCGCGAGGCAGAACGTAAGCAAGCGGCACGGTTTCGTCGGATGATGAACGAGCAAATGCCGCGTAGACCTCGCCAAAATCCGTGGTATACACGCGGAAGAAATCGCCCCAATCCTACCCAAAAGGACTAAAAAAACTCCCGGTGTCAACCGGGAGTTTTTCTTTTACCACGCCATTTAAGAGAGATAATGCGCCAATGTACGCGGCAACCAATCAGGCAATAATTCGCTCAACCTACGCCAAAAGGCGGACGAATGATTAAAGTGTTCCAAATGTACCAACTCATGGGCGAGCGTCTCTTCCATCACAGACGCGGGCAGCGTCGCGAGCGATTCATTGAGACGAATCACCCCCTCCCGCGTGCATTGGCCCAGAATGCGCGGCCGAAGCGGACAAATCTCAATCCGTTTTGGCAACCGCACCAAGCGGGGCCTAAATGACTCAAGCGCCTGCTCGGCGGCAGTTTGCAATGCCTTACGCGAAAAGGTCGCGACCTTCGCTTGCAGTGCTTCCGCCACCTCCCTTCGCTTAAAGGCCACCGTTAAAACGCCCTCTTGAAACCACACATCCTCATACCCTGCGAAAGGCACCACCGAGATAGGCACCACCTTTCCAAAGAGTACCATCTGATGCGCGTCAGGTCGTATGACCTCGGGGCACCCCTGTGCACGCCATGCAGCGGCAAGGAGTTCCTCCTCCACGACGCCCTGCGCAGTATGCAGGAAGACTCCCACCACGCCACGCGTCGTCATAAAGAGCACATACGTGCGCGTCAGGCGACGTTCCGCCAAGTTGGTGCGTCCTTGACGAAAGCACCGAACGGTAAATCCCTTAAAGGAAACAATTGGAGAAGGTTCAGAGGAAAACACCGTAAGCCCGAAATCAAAGCCGCCTCTTGACGTTGAAGCGCCAAGAAGCGGCCCCTAAAACGCAGACGATTAGTCCTGCTTCAGGCCCGTCAGACGCAAAATTGCGTCCGCATCGGGGTCACGTCCCATCAACTGACGGAAGACCTCGGCCGCCGGCTTCGATCCGCCCAAGGCGAGAATCGTGTCGCGATACTTCTTACCCATGCGGCGACGCGTTGCAGCCTTCTCACCCGCAAAGGCACCATAGATATCCGCAGAGAGCGTTTCACTCCACTTATACGAATAGTACCCAGCCGCGTAACCGCCAGCGAAGATGTGCGTAAAGGCATTCAGGAAGCGATCCTCTGCGTGGAACGGCGTCGGCAAGAGCTTCTTACCATAAGCTTCCTTACAGGCATTGGCATTCTTAAACTTCTTCGGATAAGCCTTCGAGTGAATCGTCAAGTCGGTCATAGCGAAGAGCAACTGACGCACCAAAGCATTACCCGAACGGAAGGTGCGCTTCTGGACGATTGCATTTGCCAACTCATCCGACAGCGCTTCACCCGTCTTGATGTGGCAAGAGAGCGACTTCAAGATCGCGGGTTCATAGGGGAACTGTTCCAAGAACTGCGAGGCAATTTCCACGGCATCCCATTCAATATTGTTGATGCCAGCGCAGGTGGGCGAATCAACCGTAGTGAGGATTTCCTGGAGGGCATGCCCCGCTTCATGGAAGAGGGTGACCACTTCGTAGAAGCTCATGGTGGCGGGTTGCTTCCCATGTGGCGGCTTCTGATTGCAGACAATCACTGCAATGGGGAGCTGCTTACGCGTTTCAAAGTCACGGCCGCGGATTTCATTCATCCACGCACCACCACGCTTCGTGCCAGGACGTGCATAGGGGTCAAAGTAAAACCCTGCAATCACCTCATCCTTAGCATTCTTCACACGATAGAAACGCACATCCTTGTGCCATGCCTTGATATTGCCCTTGGCACGTTCAAAGGTCACGTCAAAGAGTTGCTTGCAGAGGGAGAAGAGCCCCTCAAGGACGCGTTCCATCGGGAAGTAATCGCGCAAAGCTTCTTCATCAAAACCGAAACGATCTTGAGAAAGTTTCTCCACCCAATAGGACTTATCCCACGGTTGGAGCTTCCCCTTAAAGCCACTTGCCTTAGCGAAAGCAGCCAGTTCACGATCTTCCACCTTCGCCGCGGGCTTACCCACGGCCACCATCGGATTAAGCAAATTCAACACATTGGCAGGCGTACCCGCCATCTTGGAAGCGGTCGAGAGATGAGCGTAGTCAGGAAGGTCAAGCATCTCTGCGAGCTGTTGACGCAGACGAAGAATCTTCTCAATCAACGGCGCATTATTGGTCTTACCCGAAGACGCACGCGTAGAGCGCATACGCCAAAAGCGTTCGCGCACATCGGAAGACTCTGCGTAGCGCATCACAGGATCAAAGGTGGCGAAATCAATGCCGAGCGTCCACGGCCCCTTCCCCTGCAAAAGGTCGGCAGGAATTCCCTCAGCCTCATCTTCCGCAACGGTCACCTTCGATTCACGCTCAGAGTCCAACACATTGTTGGAGAACTTCATGGAGAGCTTACCGAGTTCGGCCTCAATCTTATTGAAGCGACGGCGGTCAGCCCCCGTTAGCCCCACGCCGGAAAACTTCATCGAACGGATGTTCGATTCCAAAATATGACGTTGCCACGGCTTCAATTTCTTATCCTGCTCCAAGAGCGAGAGCATCCCTTCGTAAAGCGCCTTGCTCTGCGAAACCGTCTGGCTCAATGCGATAATCGCAGGCTGAAAGCGTTCTTCCACCGCCCGCCAAGCATCATTACTAATCACCGAGGTAAGGTGACAGAGGATGCCCCACGTTTCAAATGGCACACGCACCGCTTCACTCGGCGCCAACACTAAGCCGCGCCAGGAGATATCCAGCTGCTTTTCCACCACTTTGAATGCGCGCTCTGCAGCGGGGATAGACTCCTCGAGGACGGCCGCACACTGCTCAGGTGTCATGGCAGCGTAATTCGGCATCCAGTCTGTTGCGAGGAAGGGATTCTTTGCAGTCTTCATCTGTGGACTCCTGCTTTCGTACATTACAATTAACGTTAAAGGGCGAGCGTCTCTTCAGTGATGGCGCAGCGGGACAAGGTTAGGCCATGTTCGCGACAAAAGGCACGAATATCTGCCAACCGCGCTTCACCGACTGTCGGTGTGGTCACAATGATTTGCGTGGGACGAAGTTGGTTAAACACCGCCTTATCATTGAGCACTTCAAGCGGACCTAAGATGGGTAAATCGCGAAAGATACGGCCACGCAGACCTGGATTGTCATCCAAAACACCCAATAACGCCACATTATTACGCGTCACATTGGCTTCACAAAGGGTGATATACGCACGGAGATTCATCCCCGCACCATAAAACAAAACACGCGCGATCGAGCTATCTTCTAAAGACTGTTTGCAGAGACGGCGATTCTCACTGGCCGTCAACCACTGCACAAAAATCGTCTTCATCAAGCGAATCATAATCAGCGGCAAAGGCAACACCAGCGCCCACACCAAATGGAAAAGCACTGCCCGCGGCGCAACACCTGGCAAAATATAGACGACCAAAAGATGGGAAACCAAAGACCCCGCACCCACTGCGAGCACAATTAAAAACTCATCCCTACGCGTGCTACGCCCCCAAATGCGCGTATACGCCTTCACCAAAACCAAGGCCACCATCACAGGCACAGCATACCAGAGGAACAAATTAATCCATTCCGCTCTGGAGAGCACCGGCATCCACCGTTGACCCAATACCGCCAATAAGGCAAAAGAACCTGCCATTAAAAGGCAATCCGCGAGCACATAACACGGCACTGTAATCAAACGAGAGCCATTGCGTGCGCCAGGACGGGTGATTAAGCGTCCTGCATCCCATAATTCCACGTCGGTCATTGCACGGAAAATCACCGCCGCAAAGGCAAAAAATCCAATCAAAAAGACCGTTGCCTGACTCATGCGAAGACAGAGGGAGAGGAAACCCAGCGCCACTAGAGCCAAAGCAAGCCCATAAAGCCCCCACACTGCGAGGCGTTGGTTACCATGACTCCAGGTCAATAAACGATGATGCACGTGCGAACGGTCGGCGACCATTATGCCGCCCTTCCCCGCATCCCCATCCAATCGACGTAAGATGTAACGCAAGGTACGACGCAAAATTGCCAACGTCGTATCAATCAATGGCATTCCAATACTCAATAATGCGAAGCCCATCGTCAAGACAAAGGCATCCTCACGACGCGTGGCAAGCGCAATCGTAGCCAAAAGCAAGCCGAGGAAGAGACTCCCTGTGTCGCCCATAAAGACCGTGGCAGGATGGTAGTTGTAACGCAAAAAGCCCAACAGCGCACCAATCACAATAAAACAAACCACAGGCATTGACCCTGGGCTCACCACAAAGAGCACCCCAGCCAAACCCGCCGTGGCGATAATCGCCAAACCCGAGGAGAGACCATCAAGCCCATCAATTAGATTAAAGGCATTGATGACGCCAATGTACCACACTAAGGTCAAGGGGACATAGACCCATGGAGAGAGCACCCAAGCGCCCCAAGCGGTTGGTAAAAGAAACCGTGCGCCACCGTAACAGAGCAATATGGCCGCCGCAATCTGCGCCACCAACTTCACAAGCGCCGGCAAACCACGTAAATCATCTGCAAATCCTGTGACTAATAAAATGACCGCCGCCCCAGAGAACCATGGTAGTAAAGGATAGAACGGCGAGGCGGCAAGTTCGGTCGGCCAAACAAAATAAGCCACCCCTAAGGTCAAGAAAAAGGAAACAATCACCGCCAAACCGCCCCCTCGCGGAATCGGCACACGGTTCACACGGCGTTCATCAGGCTGGTCCACCGCACCTAAGCGCGTCATCAAGGTGCGCGCGAGCGGCGTTAATACCAGCGAACAAATGCCAGCAATGAGGAGTAATGTGACCGGAATAATGAGCTGCTCAATCATTTTACATCCGTTTTTTATACTGCATTACTTTTATTGACAAGCGATGGAATCCAACAACTGCACAATTTCATCCATCGTTTCTGGCGCAAGATTACGTCCAGACGGCAAACAGAGTCCGCTTTGGAAGAGGGCTTCATCCACGCCAGAACATACGGCGTCACAGGTGCGGAAGACAGGTTGCAACCTCATTGGCTTCCATAACGGACGCGCTTCAATTCCCTTCGCCACCAAGGTCTCAACCACCTTAAACGGGTCTACACCCTCAAGGGTGACGGTGGTCAACCATCGATTCGGCACGCCATACTCAGCCGTTGGCATCGGGTGAATCCATGGGCGCGCAGCAAAACGTGTTTGCCATGCGTCCCATACTGCGGCTTTATCGCGCAATGCGTCCTCAAGGTGACGCAATTGCCCCACACCGATTGCCGCAGGGATATTGCCCAAGCGACCATGTGTACCCACCCGTTCATGTTCATACCACGGGAAGGGCTCCCTCGCTTGAGAAGCCAATTTTCGGCAGAGCGCCATCATTGCCTCATCATCAGAGAGCAACATCCCGCCGCCCCCTGTGGTAATGATTTTGTTGCCATTAAAAGAGTAGATTGCAGCCCACGCACCCCGTCCAGAGGGACGCCCGCGATAGGTCGCCCCAACGCTCTCTGCGGCATCCACAATCAACTTCGTGCCATACGCATCACAGCACGCCGCCAACGCATCAATGTCACAGCTCTGCCCATAAAGGTCCGTTGCAATCACTGCCTTTGCCTGCGGATAACGCTTTAAGGCTTCAGCTAAAAGGTTGGGATCCATGCACCATGTTGCGGGGTCAGAATCCACAAAGATCGGTTCTGCGCCCAAAGAGACAAAGGCTGCCACCGAACCAATAAAGGTCAAGTCGCTGACAATAATCTTATCTCCTGGGCGAATCTCAAGTGCGCGCGCCAAGAGTTCTAATGCGGTCGTGCCAGAGACGGTGGCAAGTGTCTGCCGAAATCCGAAGCGTTCCGCGGCTTCCCGTTCAAACAAATCAACCATCGGGCCGCACGGCGCGATGTAATTTGAGTCAAAAGCCTCCCCAACGAGCCGGCGCTCATCATCACCATTCATCACTGGAGGAGAGAGAAAAACGCGCATTGTGGTTAGCCTTTTTACTTTTTAATTAAGGTGATGCTGTGAACGAACAACCTTCAAGCGTTTACGGAGCCTTTGGGGGAGAGACGGGCGCCACCTTCGCTAACGAAGGACGACGCAGAGAATAAAAAAGCACCCCGAGCCACTCCTTTGCGTAGGTCATCGTCAAGGCACCCGCTTGGAAGCTGGGCAACTTCTGCCACAGCGGCATCACCGACCACTGGGCGAGCGTTAGCGAGGCTTCGGTATCGCAACTCACGGGAATAAACTCCATCTGCGGCGCATTAAAAAGCATCATTGTGCGCTTCAAATGCCAAGAAGAGGTCACAACAAAGACGCGCTTACACTTACGATCAGCCAAGAGTTTAAAGGTGTAGTCCGCATTTTCTGCGGTGTCACGCGCCTGATCTTCAGTGAGGATTGCCGAGCTCGGCACACCCATCATCTCCAAAAGTGGCTTTTCCGAGAGAGCCGCCAATTCACCAGTTGGGATAATGACAGGAGCCTTACCTGCCTTCCAAAGGCGAAATGCCATCAACACGCGATCCGATGCGGCGTAACATTCCGTGTGCGGGAATCCCGAACGCACGGGTCCCAAACCGCCACCCAATAAGACAATCGCATCGGCCGAAGGATACTCGGTTACCGACTTCGGCGGATACTTGCATTCTAATGCGTAGCCCACCTTTGCCGCTGTCCATGGCAACATCACCATAACCAACATTGCCTCCAAGAGAATCAAACAAATCGCAGGGCGGTATTGCTTGCGGCGAAGGAGCCAAAAGGTCGTGAGGGCAATCCCCACCAAAACTAATGTCGAAGGCAGACAGAGCCACAACAACCACTTAAACAACGCGAACATTTACGCATTCCTTTCTTTAATGCGATGCAGCAAAACCGCCAAACTCACCGCCAAGTCTTCACGTTGCACCAAAATCTCTTCGGGCAGGTCAAGTTGAGCAGGCGTAAAGTTCCAAATCGCGCGGATGCCTCCTGCGACCATTTGCTCGGCCACGCGTTGGGCCTGGTCTGCGGGCACGGTCAGGATTCCGAGCTTTGCGTTTAATCGCGAGACGGTTTCCGTCAAGGTATGCACGGGGAAGATGGGCGTCCCCGAGAGAATCAGATTGCATCGTTCGGGCGCCGCATCAAAGCCAGCGGCAATCAAAATGCCTTGCTTACGGAAGCCTGGATAGGACAAGAGGGCCGAGCCAAGTTTACCCACGCCCCCCAAGACTGCCACCGTCTCATCATCTGCACCAATGAGACGCTCAATCGCGGGAATCAAGCGATCAATCGGAAATCCTAAGCGTGGCGTCCCACGCACCCCTGTTCGCGCCAAGTCTTTACGCACAACAATGGATTCAAATCCAAGCGTGGCGGCAAGTTGCGCGCCAGAGGCATAGGCTTTACCTTCGCCTTGCAATTGTTGCAACGTGCGAAGATAAAGCGGTAAGCGTTGGAGAATATTCGTACCGAATTTTGTCATAAACTCAATTGATTACTGAGCTGGTTCTGCCTCAACGGATGCCTCGCCTTCAATATCATCCGCTTCTGCCACGGGTTCCACTGCAGGGAGAGGCTTTCCGATGTCATACCCGAGCAGACGGCAGTCCAATGCGCCGTTCTTGAATTCCAAGATTTCCTTGGTCTGCAACCGCACACGCAGCGACAACGGCTTCGAGGAGGTAATCATCCATGCCTCCCAACCCGCCGGCACCGTATTCATCAACCACTCACTTACGCCATCATAGAGCGGTTCGAGTGCGGTTTCATCTTCAATACGTTCACCATAAGGCGGGTTCATGAAGATGACCCCCTTCTGTGCGGGCAGTTGAGTATCCGAAAAGTCATCTACGAAGAATTTTACATTATGCCCCACCCCTGCGGCATTGGCATTACGTTCAGCGATATCCACCGCATCTTCTTCCCAGTCCACGCCAATGATCAGCGGCAATTCACTGTCATCATGCGCCACTTCATCGCGCTTTGCCTGGGAGGTCATTTCACGCCAAATATCCAAGGGCGACGCACCAATACGACGACGTGCGCTCACGCCCGCCTTTTCACCCGGAATGACCGAGGTCCACCCCTTCAAGTGCATAAAGGCATAGTCATTACGGAACATGCCCGGCTGAATATTGCGTGCCATCAAGGCCGCTTCAATCGCAGGCGTACCCGAACCGCTAAACGGCACCACGAAGGGGCTCTTTTTATCCCATCCAGTAGCCATCACGCACGCGGCGGCGAGGGCTTCTTGCATCGGCGCAATCCAGCCTTCCTTACGATAACCGCGACGGGAGAGCGAGTTGCCCGAGGTATCAATGTAAATCTTGGCATGCGTGTCTTCCCACCACAGGTAAATCGCTGCGCTGGGGGTGCCCTCTGCCATGCGCGAGGCGAAGGTACGCTCAAAGCGCTTCTTCAAGACCATCAAGTCCAACTTCGGCAGATAGAAAGAGCCCGACATCAAGTCATACCCATCCACTTCGATGAGCAATTCTGCGCGCTCGTCCATTTCGGGCAAGGTATTCAACCAGTCTTCCAACACCGCACGAATCACGCGCAGGGCAGAACGCAAGGGGGTCGGCTTGCTATAAAGAATCGTACCCCCCGCTTCCACACGCACCGGCACTGCGCCACTCACATTCGGACGCCGCCCGCACTTCGAACGCATACGGTCAACAATTGCGTCCTTCAAGCGCAACGTCGGCATGCGGGTGTCCTGAATCGTATCATTCTTCGTAACGTTGGTCACAAAGAAGGGCTCTTCCACATTCAGGATCTGTTCCCAAGGTGCATAGTAGGCCAAGTCGTAGAGGTCGTCCAGGTTTCGACACCGCGTATCCTGCACGAAGGGCCACAACACGCGCTGTGCCGTGCGCAACGAAAGATTAAGGCGCAGAATATCGCGGCACGCATGCTTCGCGCGAATGCCGACCATCGTGTCATTTGAACCAAGAATTTCGTATCCCAACTCGGTGAGTTCCTGCTTCAAGAAGGGCACAATACCCTTACCGCAGGTAATTGCGAGCGTGGTAGGATCAGTCCAGAGATTACGCATGAGGTGACTCCTCTTCAGGAACGGTGACGTTCCGCAGTTCTCGGGCGAGGGTGTTAATGCGATCACGTGCCGCATTCACCTTCGACCCAGCTTCATCTAATTTCTTCATAGCCGCTTCATACTCCGAAAGGCAGGAATCCAATCGTGTCTTGACCTTCGCCAAAAGGTCCCATGCCTTTGCGGATTGTTTTTGAACGGCGAGTGTTTTAAAGCCCATTTGCAACGCATTGAAGAGCGCCGCGAGGGTTTGAGGCCCCGCGAGCAACACGTGACGACGTTGCAATTCCATCTGTAGTGCGCTATCTGATGCCGCCTCTAAAAAGAGTCCTTCGGTCGGCAAAAAGAGAATCGCAAAATCTGTTGTGTACGGTGGCAGGATGTATTCCGACACTTGCGCGGCAAAGACCTTCAAGCTCGTCATCAAAGCCTTTCGGGAGACCGCCGCACTTTCTGCATCGGGTGCCGCAAGTAAGCGTTCGTAATCCTCCACGGGGAACTTGGAGTCCACGGGCAACCAGACCGTCTTCCCCTCCTCTGCCCCAGGCAGTGCCAATGCAAATTCCACAATCTTATTTGACCGCGGATTCGGCTTCACATTCTTTTCATACTGCCCCGACACAAACATGTCCGTCAGCAGACGTTCCAACTGTACTTCGCCCCAAGTACCACGCGCCTTGACATTACCTAACAAGCGATTAAACCGCATCACGCTCTCGCTGAGGCGCTGCACGCCTTCGGTGACATGCCCCATCGCCAACAAGCGATCGCGCACCTCCTTCAAGTGCGTTTCCAATAAGCGCGAACTCTCTTCAAAGCGCGACTTCAACGCACCATTCAACTCTTCACGTTGGGCGCGCGCAATCGCATCTTCCTTCAGTTCAAGCGTTGCAATACGTTGGGCTAATTGTTCTGCCAAACGGCGCTCTGCGTGATCAAGCGACTCTGGCGAGAGCATCGGCGGCAATTCTTCGCGCGCCAAAGGCGTTGGGCGGCGTAACAGTGTCAATAGCAAGGCAATGACGGCAATTAACAGTACCGTCATCACCAGCGTTAAGATGAGAATTAGAATGCTCATTGACGTTGGAACACGTTAAGCCATTGCCGCCACAAGTGCCTTCGCAAAGCCAGAGCAGGAAACTTCCGTAGCGTCATCCATCAAACGTGCGAAGTCATAGGTCACGGTCTTCGCCGCAATGACCTTATCCATCGCTTCAATGATTTTATCTGCCGCTTCCGTCCAGCCCATATAACGAAGCATCATTTCACCCGAAAGAATGAGCGAACCAGGATTCACCTTGTCCAACCCTGCATACTTCGGCGCCGTACCATGGGTAGCTTCAAAGACCGCCACGCCCGTGGTATTGTTGATATTCGCGCCAGGTGCAATGCCGATACCACCCACGCACGCAGCGAGTGCGTCAGAGACATAGTCACCATTGAGGTTGAGCGTTGCAATCACATCATACTCTGCCGGACGCGTCAAAATCTGCTGCAGGAAGGCATCGCAGATGCAGTCCTTCACCACGATGTCACGACCCGTCTTCGGATTCTTCAACGTGCACCACGGACCACCATCAATCGGCTGTGCACCGTAGTCACGCTTCGCCAAAGCATAACCCCAGTCACGGAAAGCACCTTCCGTAAACTTCTGGATATTGCCCTTGTGAACGAAGGTCACCGACTTGCGATCATTGTCAATCGCATACTCAATCGCCGCCTTGATCAAACGTTCGCTACCTTCCAAAGAGACCGGCTTAATGCCAATCGAAGAGCTTTCAGGGAAGCGAATCTTCTTCACACCCATTTCCTGCGTGAGGAATTCAATAACCTTCTTCGCTTCAGGGGTGCCATTCATCCATTCGATGCCAGCATAGATATCCTCCGTGTTCTCACGGAAAATGATCATATCCGTCAATTCAGGATGCAACACAGGAGAAGGCACACCCTTGAACCAACGCACCGGACGCAAGCAGACATAGAGATCAAGCAACTGACGCATCGCCACGTTAATCGAGCGGATACCACCGCCCACCGGCGTCGTCAACGGTCCCTTAATCGAGACCAAATACTCACGGCAGAGTTCCACCGTTTCATCAGGAAGCCACGTATTCGGACCATACACTTCATTCGCCTTTTCACCAGCGAAAACTTCCATCCATGCGATTTTGCGATCATCCCCATAAGCCGCCTTCACCGCAGCATTCCACACTATCATCGCCGCCGACGTAATATCTGGCCCCGTACCATCACCCTCCACATAGGGAATCACTGGAAAATTCGGTACATTCAACTTACCATCTGCGCCCATCGTAATCTTTTCACCGAATGTGGGCATCGTCACTTTAGAAGTTTGCATACGTATCCTTGCCTTGTTTTAATTTAAGGGCTTCCAAACAAAAATAAAGAACAAACACGCACATTATACCACCTTTCCTCATCGTTGTATCGTAGATACAATAAAAAAGGAGCCGTTCTCCAGCTCCTTTTTTCATCAATACGATTCTATTCGTCAATTTAAGCGCGACGACGCAAAGCAAACCCCGCCACACCCAACACGTTGTCAAGGCCTTTTACTAAAACATTTATCCTATCATTAGCCTGCACTGTGTTGTTATGGACCTCAAAGGCATCTTTGTACGCAGGAACACTCGTCATGTGCCCTGTAAGCACGACAATGCCAGCGTAACTACCAAGCTTCGCATTCCCATTAGCGTCAGTGCCCGAAATCGCCATCTGCCAATTAATCGTCACTGCGTGGGCAACAGAAACCAACAATGCAAACAATGCAATCTTTTTCATCCAACAAACCCTTTCCTAAACCAAAGCGGCTCTTCTTAAAATTAAAAGAAAAGGCGCAAATCGTGCCCTCTATTCCCGTACTTCTGCAAGTTTTTTACCCACGAAGTTCTTTTCCTTTTTCAATCAACACAAATAACACCCTCAGGCAATATTCCATTCTGTGCGCAAGCCTCTGAGGTTATTTTTAGTATACTACCTATGATGACTGAACCATTCACATTAGGAGAGAGATTATGTGGCACATCCTTTTCTTTACGGCAATTATTTTTTGCAAGATTGCACACGCAATCGCTCCCACACCTTTTTGGCAAAGTTCCGTACGTGACAATGGACGTCTCCTCACCTATCAATCAAACGACCCTTCTCGTGGCATATTAATCCCATTATCCCCCGAACATCCCATTACGTCCGCCCCCTTTCCCGAAGTAATGCATGCCGAGCACCTTTCCACTGTTACAGTCCCCACGATTGAATTTTTCTTCAACCCCATCGCCTCCGAAAAAGAAAAAGCCCTCCCCGTCATTTTAATTGCGCCAGGGGGCGGATATGCATGCTTGTCCTATCAAAAAGAAGGGCTTGATATCGCACGTGATGTAATGCGGCTCAATTGCCATGCAGCGGTTCTAAAATATCCTATTCGTGTCCCTAATACTCAGGAGAAAGCAGTCGTAGCCGCACACCAAGCATTAACCCTATTAGAGCGCCACGCACAGTTTCTGAAAATTAATCCCTCACAAATCGGCATGATGGGCTTCTCTGCAGGTGCTCACTTAACAGCAAAAATGCTCGCACACCCCAATCATCCTCTCGCATTCGCGATTCTCATTTATCCCGCCTATTTAAGTGATGACGGGAAAACACTTAAACCTGATGTTTACCCCGCGCCGCCCTATGTACCCACTTTTGTCATGCAATGCAGAGATGACCGATCCTACCTCAATGCATCTTTAGGTTATGTCACACATTTAGCCACAATTAATGCACCCGTCTCCTATCATCTTTACCCTAACGGAGGGCATGGCTTCGGCAATCGTATCACCGACAACTCATTAGAAGTCGCCACATGGTTTGAACGTTTACAACAGTGGTTTTTTACTCAAATCCACGCGCCTACCTCCCAATCCTCCCCTCCACCACAACCTCACCTCCCCCTTACACACACCCATATGTCCCCATTACATCAAACTAAACAATGACCACTTCTTTAAATTCATCTGCGAGCGACCAAGAGATAGACAACGCAAGAGATGGATTAGTACAGCTATGCGCCCAGAGAGTGTATTCGATAGATTAACAATATCCTGTACATCCGTTCCGGTGGAATGATCGATTTTGAGGCTTGCGAGCTTCGTCACATCTGGCATCGGCTTGGAGCTGATATCCAGCAGCTTTTCCGGAAGCGGCTCTTCTTGTGGCACGGGTGTCTTGCCATTGGCTGGAGAGGTGACGAACGAACCGTCCGCTTGTTCGAAGAGGGGCGTAGCTTCGGCCATCTGACGCACGACTGCTTCGTGGGCGTCCTGGTATTCCAACACCACAATCGGCTTCGGCGTAAAGGTCAGCACATCGCCTGTGGGGGCCACCAATAGCCCGCTCACCGTCACAAAGCCATTCGTCAGCGGCCAATACCGCATCCCGCCAGCTTGATAAGCCAGTTCGTCATTCTGCAAGACTTCTAATACCTGAAGCGCCTTAATCCCCTTCTGCAAAAAAGGGTCGGTAATGTCCGCTCCCACTGTTTTTTAAAAGTGTGTCTGCGCCCACGGCCACCAACATCGAAATCGCCACTTCACCAAACGATTTGAGTGTTACACACCATTTTCACACGAATAATTTAAGGAGAGGGAAGCGCGCTCTACGTGCACTAAAAGTCTTGAAACCGCTTTATTTTCGTCAAAACATCACTTAAAAAAGACTCCACCCTCTAGTGAGTTCTCAAAGGTGATGCTCATTTCAGAGGCGAAGATGGAGCATCTTATCTAAAACTTGCCCGATGAAGACCTGAAAAACAGGCGAAACTCGATTTCAGTTTGTTACAAACTCAAGTTCAGTTTGTTACAAACTCGATTTCAATTTGTTACAAACTCAAGTTCAATTTGTTAGAAACTGAAATCCAATTCCGCCCTTTTTGTTAGCAAAGTTCAGGGTCAATTCTTAGACTAACTGCACCATTCTGACACAAGAGTGCACTTAGTTTGCCAAGAAAAGCAGTTAGTTTGCCAAGAAATGCAGTTACTGTGCCAAATGAAGCGATTAGTCTGCCAAAAAGGGCATTTATTCTGCCAA
>JAZUPT010000013.1:0-65088 GCA_045605345.1 Candidatus Spyradenecus sp. | reverse complement strand
GACTAATAGCCAAAGACATCGCGATTCTCCAGTATAAACTTGCTCATTACCCACGTTCATTACAAATCAAACAAGAAGGAGCCGCATGAAAATTTTCAATGTTTTCCCCACCCGCCTGCGCAATTTATCTTGCATTTCACCCCCGAAATCAAGAATACAATCAAGACTCATGACACGCACGCTTACCATTAACGATGAACTCTATTGGTATAAAAAATGGCGGGGAAACGAGCAGTTTTCACGCCATTTTTATGCGGAAGAAACTCCTTAAAAGTTGGCATATTGGCGACCTTCAATTGCAGTGAGCAAAATCGCGCCGCCTAAGATTAACATCGCAGGAATCGTCACCTCTGAGTAAATAATGGTACGTTGTTTGAAAACAAAAGGGTTAAAGCAACGTTCATAACGTGCAGCCGTCCGTCCATCTGGTGTACTTAAAGTGTACTTTTGTGGAATTATGCTACACAAAGACCTGCGCAAAAGCGCTAAGACGAGACTATCTTCCTGAACAAGCCCTACTTCATTCCCTACGCTATCTTCCACAATCCATGTGTCGCGTAGCAAGGATTTCATCCCTTTCCGCTTCCACGTGCCAATGCACACCCCCGCCTCATTAAAGACGTCATACGCGGCGCTAAAATCAATAACATTTCTCGCGTGGATTTCTAAAAACGGTGTTTCTGAAGACACATCTTTAAACACACGAATGTCTTCTTTCAACTTAAATGCCTTCTGTTTAGAAAAGCCAATCTGACGCCCCTGTGCATCAAAAATATCAAATTTAGCTCCAACCAATGACCAAAGCCGTCGCCGAACTAAATAGTTGTAACTCGCCATAGCATTCTCCGTTATCATCTACAGATTCATACTAACATTTTTTTAATTTCTTTTCCATATAAATTCAAAAATGGATTACGCCGAAGCACCCCTAATAAAAAAAGCCGTCGTCAGTAAGACAACGGCCTAAAATTAGGAAATAGGCGATGCGCAATTACTTTGCCAATTCCTCAGCCTGTTTCACATTCATCAGTTGGAAGAAAGTTTCCATCGGGTTTTGACCTGCGGGAACATTCCCTCCTCCCATGATAAAGGTCTTCGGCAGGGTCATCTTTGAGAGGCCCTCTGCAATTGCCTTCGCCACGCCAATCTTGGTGTCGCGATCAATTTCAAGCTTGGTCAATTCCGTTTCGGTAATCGCACCACTCAACTGAATTTCTTGTTGCTTTGCCTTTGCGAGGTCAATCTTTTGATTAGCCTGTAAGCGAATCACCTCAAGTTTCTCTGCTTCAGTCTTCTTTTCAATCTCAGCCAGTTCAAGCAGCTTACTTGCCTTCACAAGTGCTTCTTCCTTTGCGAGCTGTTCAATCGCCACCTTCTTCTGCGCTTCAATTTCTGCGAGCTTCTTCTGACGCTCTGCATCCGTCACCTGCTTCATCATCTCCACCTCTGCAGCGCCCTTACTTGCGGCAATCTTTTGGGCATATTCTGCTTCGGTGCGTTCCTTCTGCATGATGAGGTTTTGCTTTTCAGCCTCTGCGGTCTTCTTCTGCAGGTCAGCCTTTTGTTGGGCCTCAAAGAGTGCGGTCGTGGTTTTATCGAACGAAATCTGCGTAATGCTGAATTGTTCCACCTTAATACCGTTATTCATCAACTCTTTATTGTTCACATAATCCTTGCGAATTTGTTCTGCCAAAGCTTCACGATTTTCCACTGCCTGCGAGGAGGTAATGTTACTTGCCTTCTCCATAATGATATCTTTCAACTTTGCCAGCAGCAGTTCTTCCACACGATCCCGCGACCCTGCCACGTATTCGTGCATCTTTAAGATCTCTTCATTCGTGTTGTAAAGACGGTAAACGACCTGCGAGGAGATGTCGCCCTCACCCTTATTGGAGAAGCGCACCTTAACCCCATCATTGTCCTTAGACTCGTCCTTTTCATTAGAAAAATAGACCGTCTCGACCTTTGGGTAAGTCCAAATTTTAGGCATAAACTTAAAGTAGATGCCACCATCCTTGATGATATCAATCGCCCCAGTGGGTGATTGCACCACTTGAAATTCTTGGATATCATTGGAGTGCAACATTGAACCAATCAATACGATTAGTAAAACCACACCCGCGACCACATAATACTTCAGTTTCATTTGCATCATCTTCATCCTTTCTAAGATTCATCATATCCAATTCCCTGCGACAACGGCAAGCAAAATTTTACATCCAAACTTGACGCTCGCAGACTCAATGGCGCCATTACCCAAAAAACCTCTCCTTAGGTCGAGGGAGTGTTTTGTATTGGTTCATCATTGGGACTGCACAGTGGACCGACCGTCTTTTCGTACCATTGAATTAAAGGAGCTAATCTCTCTTCGGGAAAGGCGCCCATGCTCCGCCATTTACGAAGGAATTGTCCCAACCAATAATCTTCACCATCACCGCCGCCCCAGCCTGGCGCTTGCCGCCACGCATCAAATTTCGCAAGGAGTTTCTCCCGCACTTCGTCATCTACAGTGTACCAACACGCCGTGAACAGCCCGTCGCGATGATCTATCGGCACCTCGTCAAGCAAGCGTAAAATCCACGCCGTTCCTTCTGGCAATGCAGCCAACCCTGCCAGCAACACACTTGGAGACGCATAGGAAGACCAGTCAATTGTAGTTAATCGCGCCTCAAGTTCCGTTGCGACCAATGCACCTTTTCGTGCCAACAACCGAGCAAAGTGCCGATTGAGCTCAAACGTACATCGGTACGCTTCGCCGATGAAGCCACGTAAAAGAAGCGTCGCCTCCGCATCTGTCGCTTGATCGAACGCCCCCTCCTCTGCGATTTCAGGAAAGCAACACCCCTCTGCTTCAATTGTTATAAAAGCCAACCCAGTCTCCTCATCCACAATTCTTTCTAATGGAGCGGAGGCAAACGCTTGACTTCGTTTGACAACGGCACAGATTAGATTAAAGAAAGTATCCACGTCACACCTCAATTAAAACTCGCTCCAAAGGCATTTATCCATCAATTCCGTCGCAACCCTTCCAACCTTTTACTCAACGTTTTTATTCACATAAGTTGATGTGTGTATCATTCTTTCTGTGATTGATTTCCCTCAGTAAGAGAAAAAGGCGCACCCGTCGTTGCAAGCGATGTATAGTGACGGATAAGTCGATTGAGCGCTTCGGAAGCATCGTTCGCAGGAGAACATCCACGCACTTGCTCAACCCAATTCGCTTCAAACGTTGCCAAAGCCTCACGAGAAGCACCCGCTTTTTCCAAGCGGTAACGCGGCGCATAGTAATCACGAATGAGCCCACTCCAAAGGCGCGCAGAGTAATCCTCCACACCGGGCCCCCACGTGGTTACCAATCGCCGTGCGCTCCGTTCGTAATAAGCCTGCTCTGCAGGGGTGCCAGGAGTAGCCTTAGCAAAAGCGAGCCAAGTCGCTAATCGATGGGTGGGATGCCCCTCCAATAACGCATCCATCCACGCAAAGTCAGGCGTAGGCTTCACTGCACCCAGGACAATCGCCCCAAGTTCACGCAGGTCTGCTTCATAGAGCGGATTCCCCTTCAATACTGGCGCACACGCAACCAATGCCCGCAAAGCCGCTTCGGTGTGACGTGTATCAATCGTTTCTAGCACGCGCCCACTACGTCCCTGCCACGCAAAGCGCGGATGATCAGTAAAACTCCCATAAGGCCCTGCCAACAATGCCTGCCAATACGCATCCATTTGTTCGGGATAACATCCATAACGACACTGCGTATATTGTCGCAACCACGATAAGAGGTCAATCCCCTCTGGCGACCACGCACAATCAGCCAACAATTCATAAATGACTTCATTGTTCTCCAAGCCCTCTGGCGCCACACCAAACCCGACTGGACGTTGGGCCACGGGCACAGAGGCAATTTGAGCAACATGCGTGGCGTAGAATGCGAGGTTTCCCGTATAACCCGTCTTTCCCCCCATATTGGGAATGTAACTATTCACCCAGCGTTTACCATAAAAACCATCATAATACTGATGCGTCGGCGTCTGACGCCAAAGAAGCGCCGTATAATCTGCGGCGAGATCCAATAGCACCATGCGCTCATTGGGCACACGAGAGAGCAACTGCTGAACGCGATTAGCATCCCAAATGTGCCGTTGGTAGCCAAACATCCACCCCTGCATGACCCACACCCCATCAGCATCTGCCGCCGACAGTGCGTCATTAACCGCCGCAGCCAATGCCGCCACATCCAATTCAGGCGGGATTGGCATCTCATTAAACAAATCAATCAACCAATATTGACACGGGCCAAACGTTGCCTCCCATGCTCGGATGTAACGCTTCGTCAACTCCTTAAACAAGGGATCGGCAGGATGCAAGAGCACCGTATTAAAGCGTTTTTGACCACCCCAATTCAACCGCATCACCTGAGCCTGCGGATAATGTCGCACAAAAGCCTCCGAGACCACCCCTGAAAAACCTGGCACGATAGGCTCCATGCCGAGTTGGCGCATCCGCATCAAAATTTGTTGTTGAAGCGTCACTTGGCTCGCATGCCATCCCATCGGCAATGGCGCGTCAATCCCCTCAATGTTCCCCATGCGCAGCCACGGCAAATGCGCTGGCCCACAAAAGGATGCCCCAATCTCCTCCTCTGTTAACCCCATCTCTTGATAAACCTGCGCCATGACAGCCTCTTGTCCCGTGAGCGCCTGCGGGAAGTTCACCCCCCACATTGCCAATCGGTCAATCTCTGCCTCCCACCGTGACCAATCCCAAAAAGCCGTTGTGTAACCAAAGGTAACCGCATTAAAGAAATAACGCCATTGAAAAGGTGTCCGTCCCCGTAGCGGAGCCATCGGCTTCCACGCGCCACGCTCAAAGCGTTTCCCAGTCCAACTATTAATTCCACGCCCGCTCTGACGCAGCGCAGTGTAAAACCCGCGACACAAATCTACACCCGTAGCCCCCCGAATCAACAAAATCCCCTCCTGAACCGTTGCCTCAAACGTTCCAGGCGCCATCGTCGAAATGTGCTCCAGTCGCACCTGTTGCATCACCTCTGGCGAAAACCGCGAAAGCACCCCTGCCGCAGTTTCCACCACAGAGTCTGCCTCACCATCCTTCACCCCCACCGATGGCGTTTCCCCTATGCAGACAAAACTGCACACGCAAAGGAACAAACCAAACACGCACTTCCATCCCATCAAATGCACTCCTAAGAAAATTAACTGCCGAGCAAAACGAGTCACACCTTGAACGAAGAAAAGAATCCTTTAATCCTCTTCTCTCTACTTACACTAAAAGTGTAGCACAACAGAGCAAAATATGTGCACCCGAATATTACACAATCTAACCGCGGGGGTAAGAAGTGTCCGCTCAGAGGAAGGTTTGTCAAAAGGAAAGATATCGATCCAACAATGGACCGACACAGAACAAATACAGCGGCAAACCTGCTTTGAAATGTGCCAAAGCGAGCACCACGAGCGTAATCTACAGGTGCGAAGCACCGTAATCCACAGTGCCATCGGTGCGTAATCCACAGCGGCGAAGCCGCGAATCCACTAATCCACCGCTCGGGAGCGGAGCGACCGAGCCAACCAGCGGCGCAGCCGCTTAAGCGCCGTTGCTAAAAAGCGGTCTTTATGGTACACTATTCCTTTAATTATTAAGGAAAGACAAAGACTATGGCAAAAACATGTGCGTTTAAGGCTGAAATCCGTCAAATGTTGGATTTAGTCATTCATTCTCTCTATTCCAAAAAAGAAATTTTCTTACGCGAATTAATTTCCAATGCAAGTGACGCAATTGACCGTGCGAAATACCTTGCTTTGACCGACAAGACCATCGCACCGGAAGCCCCTGAATGGTCCATTCGCCTCACGGCAGATGCCACGGCGCATACGCTAACGATTGAAGACAACGGCATTGGTATGACCGCTCAAGAGACCGAAGATGCACTCGGTACGATTGCAAAGAGTGGTTCGAAGGCCTTTGCGGAGGCATTGAAGCAAGACAAGGAAGCCAATATCCCTGAATTGATTGGTAAGTTCGGCGTGGGCTTCTATGCTGCATTCATGGTGGCAGATGGTGTCACCGTGGAAACGCTTCGCCGCGGCGAAGGTCACACGGCGGTGAAGTGGATGAGCGCGGGCGATGGTGAGTACACCATGGATGAAGGCTCTCGCACGACGCCTGGCACCTCGATTACGCTCCATTTGCGTCCGGATCAGGAACACTTCACGACGGGGTGGGCACTGAAAGACTTGGTGCGCCGTTACTCCGACTTCATCGCCTACCCCATCTACTTGCACGAAGAAGGCGATGCCCCTGAGGATGAAAAGGCCGCCGCACAGAAGGCGGAAGATGAAGCCAAGCCGCTCAATACGATGGTGGCACTCTGGAAGCGCGCCAAGAGCGACGTTAAGCCCGAAGAATACGAAGCTTTTTATCGTCAGACCCTGCATGGCACAGGCGAACCTTTGAAGGTGATGCACGTCGCAGCAGAAGGTACGCTCGAATATCGCGCACTGCTCTTCATTCCGAAGGCGGCTGGCATGGAAATGATGATGCCGGGCAACAAGCATGGCCTCTCGCTCTACGTGCGCAATGTCTTTATCGGCGATGAGATTGAAGCGCTCATGCCCTCGTGGTTACGCTTTATCAAGGGTGTCGTAGACAGCAGCGACTTGCCGCTCAATGTGTCGCGCGAAATGCTCCAAGATGATGCCATCATCCGCAAGATTCGCTCGGACTTGACCAACCGCGTCCTGAAGGCACTCGCCGAAATGGCAAAGGACAAGGCTGAACAGTTTGAGACCTTTACGGTTGCCCTCGGTGACTTCCTCAAGGAGGGTTATCACTCCGACTGGAAACACCGCGAAAAGATTACCGAACTCATTCGTTTCCGCAACCTCAAGGATGGCAAGTACACCTCGTTGAAGGCGTACAAGGAAGCGATGCCCGAAGGTCAGAAGTCCATCTACATGCTCACGGCTGACACCCTGCAGGCGGCCCAACAGAGCCCCTGCTTGGAACAGCTGAAGGCAAAGGGTTATGACGTGCTCTTCCTGACCACGCCTGTGGATCAATTCATTGCTTCTGAGATGTACGAATATGACAAGACCCCGATTGTCTTCGCGGACAAGGGAGACTTGGATTTGACCGATGAAGAAGCGAAGAAGTCCTTGGACGATGCGGGCAAGGAAATGAAGCCGCTCTTGGATGCCATCGGCAAGCAACTCGAAGCCACCGTGAAGGAAGTGCGCCTAACCGCTCGCCTCACGGACTCTCCGTGTTGCTTAGTGCAAGACCCTGCGGCATTGAATCCCACTATGCGACGTATGATGGAAGCCATGGGGCAGACAATTCCTGAAGACAAGCACATTCTCGAACTCAACCCTGGCCACGACCTGATTAAGGCGCTCGCCACTGAAACCGATGACGCCAAGCGCGCCGACACCGTGGAGCTCCTCTATGGTCAAGCCTGCCTCGCCGAAGGAACGTTGCCGCCTGACCCCGCGCGCTTCAACCGTCTTGTGGCGGCCTTGATGACGCGTAACTAATCCTTTAACTCACTTAAAAATCCCTATGGCTTACGAAGTTCTCGCGCGCAAGTGGCGACCGAAGACATTTGATGATGTCGTCGGTCAAGACCACGTGACTCGCACCCTCGCACATGCCATTCAACAGGATCGCATCGCCCACGCCTACCTCTTTATCGGTCCGCGTGGCATTGGTAAAACCACCCTTTCACGTATCTTTGCGATGGCATTGAACTGTGAAAAGGGGCCCACAATGCAACCCTGCGGCGAATGTGCGAACTGCAAAGGCATCGCCACTGGCATGGATATGGACGTGGTGGAGCTGGACGCCGCCTCCAATAACAAAGTGGCAGATATCCACGGCGTATTGGACCAGGTTCAGTTCGCCCCCACGCATAGTCGCTTCAAAATCTTTATCCTCGACGAAGTGCACATGCTCTCCTCTGCGGCCTTCAACGCCTTATTGAAGACCTTAGAAGAGCCGCCGCCCTATGTAAAGTTCATCTTTGCGACGACCGAAGGCGACAAGGTGCTGCCCACCATCATTAGCCGATGCCAACGCTTTGACTTGCGGCGCATCTCCACTGGCGATATCGTTCGCCGTCTGCGCTTCATCTGCAATGCCGAACAGATCAACGTCACCGACGATGCGCTGTTGGCCATTGCACGAGGCTCGAATGGCGGTCTGCGCGATGCACTCTCGGCCCTGGACCAATTGATTGCATTTAAGGGCAATGACCTCACGGAAGAAGACGTGCTCGCAGTCTTTGGATTAATCTCTCGAAGCGCCCTTGAGGACCTCGCTGGAAGCATTCTCAATGGTGACATCCCTGCCATCCTGAAGGCTGTGGACACCTTTGAATCCTCAGGTAAAGACATGCGTCGCTTCACGGCCGAACTCCTCTGGCACTTCCGCAATCTGCTCGTCTTCCAACAAGCAGGCGTAGAACTCGCCAAACAGGATGTCACGGCAGAGCAACTCGCCGTTTTGGAAACGCAAGCACGCATCGTAACACCGCAGCGCATTGTGGAAATCACGGGTATGCTCTCCGAAATGGAAGCACGCTTACGCTCGGCGCTCTCCGTGAGAACATTAGTGGAAATGACCCTCATTCGATGCGCGCGTGCGGCGAAAACCGTCTCTTTGGACGAAGTTTTGAAACGTTTGACAGCCCTGAAAGACTCCGTCATCCGACGCTTGGCGGCTGCTAATCCGCAAGGAACGGCAGCCGCCCCCGCGGCGCAAACGAGCGCCGCATCCCCGACACCCGCGGTCAAACCGTCCGCGACCGTGCCGCCCCCTCCCGCTTCTCCTGCCGTGCCGGCACCCAGAATCATTGAAGATGACGACTTGGAACCGGTCGATGATGACGAAGGTTACGCACCCTGCGAAGACACTTCAATCAAAACGGTAGAGACTCTCTCAGTGCCCCCGCCCACCAGCATTGAACAGTTGACCAACTCCGATGGGCAGTACATTGACGAAATCGTGAATCACGCCTTACAACTCTTCGGCGGCAGGATTATCGTTTAACCCAAAAACACCTCTTTGAAAGGAACACTCGCAATGAGTATGATTGATCAAGTAAAGCAGGCCATGCAGATGCGCAAAGAAGCTAAAAAAGTGCAGGCCGAAATCGACAAAATCTCCTACACCCACGCCAATGGTGGCATCTCTGTCACGGTGAAGGGCGACTTTACCGTCACACAATTTAAGTTGACCGAAGATGCGCTCGCCGAAGTGAAGGCTGGGAAGACCGACCGCTTTGAAACCATGTTGAAGACCGTCTTCAACGCCGCCATCAGCAACGTCAAGCAGCAGACCCAGCAGGCCATGCAGCAGATGATGAAGGATGGTAACCTGCCCTTCGGTCGTTAATTTCTCCATCTTCACCCTATGCTTCCTGCGCTTGATAACCTTATCCATGCGCTTGCCAAGCTCCCTGGCTTCGGCAGACGCAGTTCTGAACGCGCCGCACTTGCCTTAGTGCGACGCCCAGAGACTTTGTTAGATACGTTGGCCCAAGCCTTACAGGAAGCACGTGAGCAGATTTGCATCTGCACACAGTGTGGCGCCTTTACGGAACATGATGCCGATCCCTGCCCTTTGTGTACGCGTACCGACCGAGATGACCGCCAACTCTGCGTGGTGGAAGACCCTGCCGACATCTATACCATGGAGGCCTCGGGTGCCTTTAAGGGACGTTATCACGTCTTAGCAGGCAAGCTCTCCCCCGGCAAACAGACAGGCACAGGCGAACTCCGCATCGCGGCCCTCTTGCATCGTGTGCGACGTGACGGCATCACGGAGGTGCTTTTAGCCCTTTCCACCGACTTAGAAGGCGACGCCACGGCCGCCTACATCGCAGAAAAATTGCGCGAGGACAAGGTCTGTATCACACGTCTTGCCTTCGGCCTGCCGTGTGGATCAGGTCTCGCCTATGCCGATGCGCTCACCTTACGCCGCGCCATCAATGGACGCCAACGCGTCACTGACTCAGAGGATGAATTATGATTTTGTCCGGAGCCTATAGCTTACTGCCAGAGGATTGGACCCAATTCTGCAAAACTGCAGGCTTCCCCGCCTTTCGCGCCAAGCAGATTCTGCAAGGACTCTACAAGGATCGCATCAGCGATTGGTCCGAACTGACCACGCTCCCTGGTGCGATGCGCGAGAAACTCGCCGAAGAAGTGCCGCTCACGGCACTCAAAGAGGTGGCTCGCACCCCTTCCGGCGCTGACGGCGTCACAAAGTTTCTCCTTGAAGCAACCGATGGAGAACGCATTGAAACGGTGTGGATTCCTGCCGATGGACGCGTGACCCAGTGTATCTCCTCTCAGGTGGGATGCGACATGCACTGCGCCTTCTGCGCGAGTGGTCAATTGGGATGCGTGCGCTCCCTCACCGCGGCAGAGATTGTAGCCGAAGTCATGGTGTTGGCACGGACGATGGGACAATACCCGAACAATGTCGTTGTGATGGGCATGGGCGAACCCTTCGTGAACTATGATGAGGTCATTCGCGCCTTGCGCATTCTCAACTGTCAGCAAGGCATCAACATCGGTGCACGTCATATTACCCTTTCTACCTGTGGCATTGTCCCAGGGATTGAACGGCTCGCCCAAGAAGGGGTGCAGTTTGAACTCTCCGTTTCGTTGCACGCGCCCAATGACACCCTGCGTTCGCAGCTGATGCCCGTCAACCGCAGATGGAAGATTAACGAACTGCTCACCGCTTGTGATGCCTACACCGCCGCGACGGGACGTATCATCACCTACGAATACACTTTGGTGTACAATTTTAACGACCGCCTCTCGCATGCCGCCGAACTCATCCGTCTCCTCCGTGGCAGAAAGGCACGCGTGAATCTAATCCCGCTCAGCCCCGTGGAAGAGTTTGACGGTCAGACACCCCCGCATGCCGACTGCCTCGCCTTTTTAGATGCATTGTTGAAAGCGGGAATTCATACAACCATGCGCAGAAGTCGTGGTAAGCAAGCAGATGCCGCCTGTGGACAATTGAGATTGCGTAAACAGAAGGAACGTGAAAATGGAATCGAAAAATAACAATACAGCAGTCATTGTCATTGCCTTTTCCGTCATCATTATTGTTGCAATGATTTGCGGTATGATTGTTTGGTTGATGCAACGGTCTATGGCGATGAATGAACGTCTGAATGATCGTCTGTTGGACGTGCGCCTGCAGGAAGCAAAGGCACTCTCCGCACAGGCCGCCACACCCGCTATTGAGCCCAAGGCCGACCCCGTTGAAACTGCTGAACTTGCAGAAATGCGTCAGAAGTTGCAAGCCGCAGAAGATGCCATCAAGCGTGAAGCGGAAGCGCGTAAAAAGGCAGAAAGCGAAATCGCGACCTTGCGTCAAAGCAAGCCCGAACCCACGCCAGAACCACAACCCGCACCGACGCAAGTGGCCCAACCTGCTGTAACGCCTCAGCCGACGACACCGCCTCCTGCGGCAGCGGCTCCGACTACGAACAAACCCAACACTGCTTCTGGCATCACGGTGAAGACCCAACCCAAACGTGCCGCACCAACCGAGACCAAAGACGCCGCTAAGCGAATTGGTAGCGATGGGTATCCGATTAATCGCATCACCTTGCCAATTGGTAACGACGAGCTTGATTGGCAACTCTAATTCAAATTGTTCGTCCCCACCCCTTGGAACACTTCACCATGCTTACCTTTCTCCATGAAGGCCTCACGCGCTTTCTGCGTAATCCGCTTGGCGAAATTGTCGCCGCTGCACTCTTTCTTTTAGCCGCTCTCACGGGATTCTTATTAGGTGTCGCTTCGCTCCTCTACCTTAGCCATCTGACACCCAAGCAGACCGATGACCCGATGCAGGCGCGTATGCAGTTTTTACAACAACTCCAAGGCACCCGTCGCACCGCCACAGCCTTTTGGTTAGGCCTCTTCATCTGGGGGATTGCAATTCTTCCCAACTTGCAGAGCCTCGTACTGGGCATCCCACTTGCATGGTTTTTGATGCAACCCCTCTGGTGCGCCCTGCTCATGACCTATCGTTATGACCTCGCCCTTCCCATCGCCTTGAAGAGTGTCTTTTATCTAACCACGCAAACACCTGCGGTGGCGCTTCGTCTTTATGCGTTGGGGTTGCTCGCCTTTTCTGGATTCATCTGCTTTGGCTTCGGCATCTTTTTGACGTTACCCATTGCCCTCTATGCGACATTGCGCGTATTGGACACCGCCCATCCAGAATTGACGTCCGCCATTCAACGCGCCTACTAAGCGCCCAAAAGAGGCTTTATGAAATATTACTTGACTGCTGATGCCTTCCAAAGGGACTGTGTGCGCTTGGCCAAAAAGGTCTTTGATGATTGCGCGTGGCAACCCGAATTGCTCTTAGCCCTTTGGCGTGGGGGAGCACAACCCGGCGTGATTATGAGTGAAGTCTTCGCCTTTCTCGGTCGCCCAACCGCGCATACTGTTGTCAAATGCGCCTCTTATGCAGGCATTGGCGAACGCACGGACTGCGTGGTGTTTCAGCATGCAGAAGATCTTTTAAATGCAATTAAGCCCGGCCAAAAGGTGCTGGTCATTGATGATGTCTTTGACACGGGCAAGACCGCTGAAGCGGTTAAGCAACGCCTCGCCCATGCAGATTTGCGCATAGCAACGGTCTACTGGAAGCCGAAGGCTAACCTCGTGGGCTTTTCACCAGACTACTGCGTTCGTGAACTCGATGAGTGGATTGTCTTCCCACACGAACTTGACGGCCTCACCCCCGAGGAACTCCGCCACAAAGACCCCGAACTCGCAGACATCCTCCTCGGTTAAGCATCCACACGGCATGTGCTAAAAGGGTGAATTAACCACCCGATTATGACTCGGCACACACACCTATTCCACATCAAACGGCGATTGCATTCAACCCGATTAATGATTTTACTCAAACAAAAAGACGCGGCCGAAACCGCGTCTTTTTGTTTGAGTAACCTGCTTGGCTTACTTCGCAACGATGTTGACCAACTTGCCAGGCACCACGATGACCTTCACAATGGTCTGACCATCGGTGAAGCGGGTCACGTCGGGAGATTCCTGAGCGAGCTTTTCAAGTTCTTCCTTGCTAATGCCTGCGGGCACGGTAATCTTGCCACGCATCTTGCCATTCACCTGAAGGATAATCTGCAAAGCATCTTCCTTCAAGGCGGCTTCGTTGACCTTCGGCCAACCGGAGTTCATCACACCTGCGGGCGAACAACCATAAGCTTCCCAGAGTTCTTCGGCGACGTGCGGCGTAATGGGCGCCATCATACGTGCGATGGTCACGATCGTTTCACGCAAGAGCGCCTTCGCGGCGTCAGAAGAATTTGCGTCAATCTTCGCCTTGTCGAGCGTATTCATGAGCTCCATCAACTGCGCAATGGCCGTATTGAAACGGAAGCCATGTTCAATCGAATCGGTCACGCCAGCAAGCGTCTGGTGCAGCTTGCGATAAAGGTCACGTTCAGCAGGCGTCAAAGCATCGATTGCCACAGCAGTATCCGTCTCCGGCACAATCGCCTTCGCATCATAAGCCTTCTTCCAAAGGCGGCAAAGGAAGCGATACGGGCCCTGCACGGCGGCATCCTGCCACTCTGCATCGAGTTCAGGCGGACCAATGAAGAGCGTGTACAAACGCACCGTATCAGCGCCATACGCCTCAATGAGTTCGTCCGGCGAAACGACGTTGCCAACCGACTTCGACATCTTGTAAAGCTTACCCTTCACATACTTGCCGTCATCCTTTTCGCAACGCTTACAAATCATACCCTGCGTGAAAAGCGCCTTGAAAGGTTCAACGCAGTCCAATGCGCCCGCATCATTGAGGATTTTGACCACAAAGCGAGAGTAGAGCAAGTGCAACACTGCGTGTTCCACGCCACCGATGTACTGATCCACCGGCATCCACTTATCGGCGAGGGCCTTGTCAAAGGGCGCATTTTCATTGCGTGCATCGATGTAACGCAAGAAGTACCAGCACGAGCAGAGCCACTGAGCGAGGGTATCGGTTTCACGCTTTGCAGGTGCACCGCACTTCGGACAGGTCGTATTCACGAAACCTTCATGACGTGCCAAGGGATTGCCCTGTTCGCCACTGTAGTCCACGTCGTCCGGGAGACGCACTGGCAACTGATCTTCCGGCACGGGCACCGCACCGCAATGCGGACAGTGAACGATTGGAATCGGGGCGCCCCAATAACGCTGACGGGCCACGTTCCAGTCACGAATACGGAAGTTCGTGGTGGCTTCTGCATAACCCTTTTCGGTGCCATCAGCGATAATCGCCTTGATTGCCTCACGGTTTGCCATGCCATCAAAAGCACCCGAGTTCACCAAAACGCCGTCATCCACGTAAGCGCAGGTCATCGTTGCGGCATCCAAGGAACCTTCAGCGTTCTGGATGACCACCTTCTTGGCGATGTTATACTTCGTGGCGAAGTCCCAGTCGCGCTGGTCATGCGTCGGCACAGCCATCACAATGCCCGTACCAGAGTCGGAGACCACGTAGTTCGTCACCCACAATTCAATATCTGAGTCGCCATTGTAGGGGTTGGTCACATGGAAACCAGTGAAGACGCCTTCCTTTGCGGTAGCATCAGAGAAACGTTCAGAAGCGGGGATGTTAGCCAACTTTTCAATGAACGCACGCACTTCGGCTTCATTCTTTGAGCCAGGGAGCAACTTCTGCAAGAGCGGATTATCCGGAGCGATGGCCATGAAGGTCACGCCGAAAATGGTATCAGGGCGCGTCGTGTACACGGGGCATTCATCGCCCGTTTCCGTCACGGTGAACTTCACCTTCGCGCCTTCAGACTTGCCAATCCAGTTCGCCTGCATCTGGCGAACCTTTTCCGGCCAACCGTCTAAGAGGTCCAAATCCTTCAAGAGGCGATCTGCATATTGCGTAATGCGGAAGAACCATTGCTTGAGATTCTTCTTCTCCACCGGGCGACCGCACCGGTCACAGTGGCCATCTGCCGTCACTTCTTCGTTAGCGAGGTTCGTGCAGAGCGGGCACCAGTTCACCGGGGCTTCCTTCTGGTAAGCCACGCCAAGCTTGTAAGCCTGCAAGAAGACCCACTGCGTCCACTTGTAATAGTCGGGATGACAGGTGGCGATTTCGCGTTCCCAGTCGTAGCCAACGCCCCAACTGCGCACCTGCTTCTTCATCTCAGCGATGTTTTCAATCGTCCATTTATGCGGATGTACATTGAACTTCTTCGCCGCGTTTTCTGCGGGCAAGCCGAAGCTGTCCCAACCCATCGGCGAAAGCACATTGTATCCCGTCATCATCTTGTAACGCGTAATCACATCGCCCATGATGTAGTTACGCCCGTGCCCCACATGCATGTGGCCGCTGGGATACGGGAACATCGTCAAACAGTAAAACTTTGGACGCGATTCATCTTTCGTGTCACAACGGAATGTGCCGGTCTCATCCCAATACTTCTGCCACTTCGGCTCAATCGCATGAAAAGGATATTTTTCTTCCATCATTGCTCGAATTCCTTTAGATAAATAACCGCGAAAGTATACCACATCACCTACATTAAATAAAGAAAGAAAGCGTATTCGCTTCACGAAAAATAGGCTTTTGACTGAAAAACACGTGATTCTTCCCCACCGCCATCGTAGGAAATGAGAAAGTGATAGAAAACGTGCGATGCTCATGAGCATCGTACATTCAAAGATTCTCAAAGGATTAAAGTGCTACCGACACTGCGGAATACGTGCAATGATTTGTTGGGCAGTCTCAAGCTTAGAGCAGAGTGGCAATTCCTCACGGTTACCATTAGGAAAGATGAGGGTCACACGATTCGTATCAGTCGCGAACCCCGCACCGGGCGCAGTCACATCATTGGCAACGATGAAATCTAACCCTTTTTCATTCAGTTTACGCGTAGCCTCTGCGTCTGGCACACCCGTTTCTGCGGCGAATCCAATGAAGATTTTATTCCCTTTTAACGGACGAACAGTCTTCAAAATATCAGGATTCCGCACGAGTTGAATCATGCCATCCATGCCTGCTTTTTTCAATTTCACTGGAGAATACTCCGCAGGTCGCCAATCTGCCACTGCCGCACAGGAGATGTACACCTCTGCGGCTGGTAAGTTTTCCTCCACTGCGGCCAACATCTGTAACGCGGTTTCCACATCGACACGCGTCACATTTGCTGGCGTCGGCAAGGAGACTGGTCCTGCAATTAACGTCACCTCATGTCCTGCTTCTGCCGCTGCTTGTGCGAGGGCGAAGCCCATCTTCCCCGTGGAGCGATTCGAGATGAAGCGCACGGGGTCAAGCGGTTCACGCGTTGGGCCTGCGGTAATCAAAAACTTCATACAGTTATCCTGCCCGTTTATTCTTTCCAACCGCGCGGCACGTCTGCATCCACGTTCTCGCAATGGCGAAGGGTCAACCATTCTTTGTGCCAATGGTAAGGCGCGTAGGTATCAGTCTTTACAAACGTATTATCTTTAATGACTAAGCCATCGACACTCTTGGCGAAGACGAGAGGTTTGTCAAAGGCCGCAAAGATATTGTTCTTAATCTTGATATTGCGGTGCAAATAGGGCGAATCTTCCTTGATTTCAGGAATCTCAGGGCAGATAGAAATCACGGCTTCTGTGAACTGGAAGGGCGAAGTGAGCGCATTCACAAAGGTGTTTTCAGCAATCAAAACATCCGTGCAAGCGCCCGTTTCGTACCAACCATTGCAGTCACCGCAAAGCAAGATGCCACTACCAGAAATGTGGTCAAAGATGTTATTGGTGCAAATCACCTTCTGCGGTGTGGAGAAGAGTGCGCCACGTGCGCGGTTATCCATCACAATGTTGCGACAGAAAAGTACAGTAGGTGTGCGCCTCAGGTTTTCAATACCAAGGGCCACCTTTGTGGGATCCACCGTTTCTGGTAACGCATTTTCAAAGGTCAAACGGAAGACCTTTGCACCATCAATGGTGGGGCGGTCTACTGGCGTGATTGATTCCAACACATTCTTCGTGTCATACATCATCGCCATTTCACGTGACTTGATGAAGATTACCTCTTCCCCTGGGATACCCCAAGAGAAACCGTAAGCCTGCGGATGCATATAAGCACATTCAAGCGTCTTATCATCAATGCGCCTCTGGACGCGCAAATAAGTGCCATGTACATTGATTGCGTCATCCATCATGCCCTGATAAACGCCATCATGTGAAGAGATCAGCCCCCAACATCCCGAGAAGTGCGTGGCGTCAGCCTGCGTAGAGAAGACGCGTCCCTTGGCCTTGTTGGGTACGACCTTAAAGCCGTTTAACACAATTACCTTTGTACTCTGGCAGATCAAGCCCATGCCATCAGCATAGTGGATGGTCACATTCTTTAAGCTAACCCGCTTTGAATCTGAGATCACGACACCTGGTGCAGGGCGATCCCATGCACGAAGGGCCATATTCTGACCCACCTTAAAGGCCTTGTTGGCGCAAGCGGCAGCGGTATAGGTGCCATCGGCATTCGCAGTTACACTACCCAGATTAAAACCACAGTCACTTGTACGATAAGCGATGCGTCCATCGGCCTCAAACAAGATACCGCCCCCAGGCGAGTTTACAAAGTCATATCCCTTAAAGTAGAGGCGACCATTCTGCAATTCTGCCTGCGTACCCTCAATCGGCTTAAAAGTCACTGTCTTTGCTTCGGCATCCACCGCCGTGAAGGTGACCTGCGTAATCATCGGGATTTCGTAGTCGACCGTAAGATCCTTCACGTATACCATTTCTGAATTCCAGATGGCAACAGGCAAAATACGTCCCTGTAAATTAAAGAAAGCGCCATTCCCCTCCACGACAACATTCTGCTGATCTTCAATCGGCAAGAAGACCTTACGCGGATTAACTTGGTCGTGATTGGAGATAAACCATGTGCGAATCTGACACTGTTCCGTGCCGATATCATACGTTCCAGGCTGAAACACAATACGCTTATCCGTTTCTTCAGCAGCTTTCACATCCGCGAGCATACGTTCCACATCTGCAGCCGTGAAGGTTTTTCCGGGTGCAATGCCATAATCTGCAGCATCAAAGCGTGCCGTCCCGTCCTTCATCTCTGTGGCTACTGCTAAACTACAAAGCACTGTTGCGGACATCACTGTCATGAATTGTTTCAACATCACGAACTCCTTTCTTAAAGCATCCAATCTTGATACGTATCACGCGGCAACGGATTCACCGTAATCTCGCGCGTTTCCTCTGGTGTAATCACCTTCACAATGATATCGGTCAACGTGCCCTTATCGCCATAATCAGCGATAATCGAAGCCGCTCGCAAGAGGTCTGCCTCAGGGATATCCCCCAATACTGCCGCTGTTGGCCCTGGGATATTCACCGTATGCAAAATCGTCTTCCCTTGTTCACGCAATGCCTTCAGCGCGATATTGTCCACACGATTACGGCCCACAATGATGCGGCCACCTTCTGGCAAACGGAACTGACGTGAAAACTTCAGCAACTCCACATCCTCCACCGCAGGAATCCCCTCCGTATGGTCAAAGAGGTCGCGCAACTTACGGCAGAAGCCCTTTTCGGTCAAGAGGCAACCGCCCGCCGGCGATGGATACTCCGTCAAGCCATACTTTTTCACAAGTTCCATTTGGGGTTGGCGATTGCGTCCCGAGATCGCACCCAACCGCGTGCGATCAATGCGTCCATCCAATTCAGGAATTGTCGGGTCCAACAACTGTGCAGAGAGCGGACGCAAGAGGTAGCCTTCCAAGCCAGACGTCTTTGCCACCGTTTCCAAACTACGACGATTCTGCGACATGGGGCGTTGGTTCAAGACTTCACCCGTAGAGACAAAATCATAACCGCCTGCGCGCATAAACTCGCCCGCACGACGAATCATCGCCGCATGACAGTCAATACACGGGTTCATTGCTCCACCAAACCCATGCGGCGGATGCTTCACCAAAGACAAAATATCGTCCGAAAAATCAAGAATGTGCAACTTCACCCCAAGTTGCTTCGCCGCCTTCTCTGCCCCCTTCACTCCGAAAAAGGGACTTTTAAAGACCACACCCTCCATCTCAATGCCCTGCTCACGCAAGATACAAATGGCGAGCATTGAATCCAATCCACCGCTTAAAAGAGAAATACCACGTGCCATACAAAATCCTTCATTGACTCAACATGCATGCCGTTCGTCTACAGTATAACAAAAACTGCTTCTTCAGAGATTATTTAAGCACGCCTCTTCAAGGTGCGCAATCTACTAAGCGCAGACACTTTTACGAGGTGTTGCGCCACGCATCATAAGAAAATAATGGTTAATTTTTAGCCGTGCGGAAGAAGTAATAAAACTGCTCATCTTCAGCCAAAGGGCGCATCCCTGCCGACTGGAGCATTGTCTTCGAGGCGAGATTATCGCGATAACACTTCGCGAGCACCTTCTCTAAACCCCAGAAGCAGAGCGCATAATCTGCCATGCAGCGCATTGCCTCAGTAGCATAACCCTTTCCCTCTGCCTCGGGCAATAACCGCACCCCTAATTCCACCATGTGATCATAGGTGAAATTATGGAAGACAGCCTCTCCGCAGAAGATACCATCAGCATAAATCCCTAAAGAGATTTCTCGACGCGCCGCAAAATCCTTTCGCGTGAGGTCAAGGAACCATGCATCGCGCGGATCACCCTCTTCTTTCCAGCCCTCACGCCAATCCCATCCCCAAAAACGATTCCGTTCAAGATTTTTGGCGAGGCGTCCAAAGTGATGTACATCCTCATCCCCAATCGGTCGCAATTCCAAGCGCTCCGAATGAAGCGTTGGCGGCGTTTCAAGTTCCTCAATAATGCGATTGGGAACGATTGTATATTTGTCCAAAATTTGAATAGGGTTGTATTGCAACTTTGACTTTCTTAGACCGCAATCCCCTGCATCATCTTCACGATTGATATAGGAGACCCCGAAGCCGCGCATCGCTTTTGCAAATTCATGTGCGATGGTGGGATAGACTCCCTCATAACTCACAAGGGCTTTTTCCACATGAATCACAAGGGTGTCACCAGCCACATCACCGATAGTCACCGCAACAACTTTTTCATCTACGATTAAGAGTCCACCCGACATTTGTAAGTCATGAAAAGAGTCTAATAATCGATAGGAGCCCTTCAGTTCCTCTGTGGCAATAAAGGAGTTTTTCGCATATTGACGCTCTGCGTACTCCTCTAAAAACATCCGAACCGCCGGCAAATCTTCTTCCGTCATCAATCGAAACACGGCATTGGGATAATTGCGCCGAAACTTTGACACGTGATTCCGTTGCCCCGCGAAGCGTTTTCCCGCATAATCAGCAAAATCGGAAATATTGTAAAGGTAATCACGCCAAGTTCGTGGATTGGTCAAGGTTAGATTACGACCATAGCGATGCGTCAAGAGCGAGAGACGTTCAGCAGGAATCGCCCCCAGAATCAATGGGATCCCCTCTTGTACACAATAGCGCTCCAACTTTTCTAACGCGCGCAATTCTGCCGCTTCATCACCCTCTTGAGAAATCGGATATTTAAAGCGCGTGCGCCCACCGAAATGTTCGCGCAAGAGCAGACACCCCTCCTCCTCTGCATACTGCATTGAAGCGTAGAGTGACCACATGACGTGAAAACCCGCAGTATAATCACTTAAGCGAAATGCCTGATTTGAGAAATAAGGCAAAAGCCATGGCATTTCTTCAATCGTGAGCGGTTGAAAGTCCATCAGAAACTCCTCGAGGTGTCAATAGCCAACGGCAACGTAGGCGCATCAAATCATACACATAGACCGGCCCCTGTTTCAGTGCCCACGGCAACCATGTTTTGAGGGCATAGACCTTTACATCATTTACCTTGTCAGAGGCAGGGCGTTGCTTCAAATCTGTCGTTACTTTTCGCTCCATCGCCGGGAAATATTCTGGCGACATCGTATAGGTGTAAAGGAGCGATCCGCTTGTTGTGGGTTGGGCTTGTTCAACGAGTTGCGCGCGAAAGGCACAGCGAATGTTGTAGAAATCTGAATGAACCGCCGTCGCATGCGTGGCGACTGCGACATACTCCGTGGAGAGTGCAATGCGCCAGCCCAACCACATTAGCGGCATCACGCACATCGCGCTACTCAACCCAAGCGAAAGACGCGGGAGCATCAGCACCAAGGGCAACACTACTGTTGGATACAACCACGGCACATAGCGTGCATAACCGATGTAGGTCGTAGGCATTAGCAGGACACTTCCCCATGCCAAAAGAAGCGGAAATGCCCACGGCTTCAATCGTTTCCTAAACAATATCACCACGACAATCGCAGCCATCACCGCCACGCGGAAGATCGGCCCCAAACCATCCACACCGCCACCATCCACACCACCCAAGTGCGCACCAAAAAAGGGTTGCGCACTGCTCGTCCAATGGCCGATATACACATAGGCCAAACGCGCGAAATACCCCATCTCCTGCGCCGCCGCATTCGCCGTAGTGAAATCTGCTGAGATGTCGGCAAGCCCCCCCTGCCACATCATTCGTAAGGTGGGCCAACTGCATAACAACGTCACACATCCAATTAAAGCAATCTGCCACCAACGGCGCGGATGATTGCGCACGAGCAAAAGCGCCGTCAATGCACAGGAAATCCATGCCGATGTCTTAAAGAGGGCCGCTGCGACAGATGCTAATAAGGGCACCCAAAACCATTTTGGGTTTTTGAGGGAGACGAGTGCCATTAAGAGCAGTAAATAAACGCACCCGTCTGACATGAGGCAAAAGAGACTTGGAAACGCCGCCGGCGAAAGGAGCAAGGCCAACGTCTGTACGCGCGACAATTCACTCCGTAAGACGCGCCATGCCGCCGAAACCAACATAAAGAAGAGCATCCCTCCGCAATCAATCGATCCAGTAATCCGATACCATGCGGCACACCATGCCGTAAACCCTCGTGGTAAAGCAAGATGCGTGTAGTTCAAAAATCCGTCTGGCGCCAACTCTGAAGACGCGGCAATCAAGCGAATCTGCGGTGCGATGTAAGCATCAATATCAAAGTAACTAATCGCCCCAGAGAAGACAAATAGATTAAGCACGAAGGCAATCCCAAACGTCCACAAAAAGCCGCGTAGACAGTTGAGTTGATAGGCCAGAAAAGAGGCCGAAGCCAAGACAATCAACGTAAACACTGGCGTTGGCAACAATGCCACTGCCAATGGAAACACAATCAGCAATAAAGGAAGCGCAAATGACCTCACCTCTTCGGAGATAGCAGGCTGTTCAAGTCCTGTTTGATCCGTTGAAGATGTCATTTGCGCCTTCTTCTGTTTCCAGGAAACACCAATAATTTAGGCTTTACCAGGGACTCGCGTTGAACTGAATCTATTACATAAAGAAGCGGCCGTTATCGCGCATGCGCTTGGCGCGCATCTTGGGTTCTTCTAACCACAAGGCATACCACTCTTCACCGAAGCCCACATTGGTGAAGTGTGCGATTTTGTTATTAGCCAAAATGTCTTTATTCGACTTGATGACGGCGTGTTCATTCTTTTGATCTGCTTCGACCAACACTTTATACGCGCCATCCACATCGCCACGCTTCACAAGCATCCATGCAAAGGTCGAATAGACCAAAGCCGTCGTGCCATAACGGGCACGCTGAACCATCTTGTTGAAAACCTTACGAATCTCTTCCGTCGAGGCATCTTGTTGCCACAAGCGTGCCAACCGGATGCACATTAAGAAGGGTTCGACCAATAAAGCGCGCGGCAACAACGCATCCACACGTGCATAATCACGACGCTGCCAAGCGAACTGCAATTCCATTGTGGCGAGTTGACGCCCCAAGAGCGGCACCCAGAGGCGATACTTTTCGAGCGGCTTTAAGAGCGTCTGCACCTCAAGAATCATCGCATCACGATCCTTTGCGAGCTCCTGCTCGGCGGTCTTCTGACTGGAGACCGGCTTCACACGCCAGCGTTGCATCTTCGCCTGCATCTTCGCTTGGCCACGCTGCATGATGCCCTGAATCTGTTCAGAGATAGAAGACATCTTACGGCGCAAGACCATACCCAGTGCGAACTGCCCGCCGAGAAGCACAAGTAGTCCCCAAAGAATCGACCAATACCACGGCGAGACATCTGCTAACGTCAAGCCAACACCCGTTGCCGTCGCTAAAATCAGGTTTAGAATTACTGTAATCATTTTTGTACCTCAATTAAAGAACTCACCACTTCACGTACCACAGTCGCCGCCTTTGCGAGCGAATCGGCACTTAGCTTATCCAAAGTATCCGCGTCAGTATGCCACCAACCATTCTCCGGACCATACTCAAAATCAATTATGTCTGCCGCTTGCCATCCCTCAACCACAAAAGGGAGATGGTCATCAATAATCTCGCCCGCATCCATGAGCTCCACCCCGGCACGCTTAGCCGCCCGACGAATCAAACTATTCAAGCGCGGCGAACCATTTGCCGCCAAGCCGGGATTAAATGCCTTATCCCCAAGCATATCCAGCACAATTATCGGCACACGTGCCTCTTTCAAGGCCTGTTCCGTCTTTGCAAAATGCCAACTCCCATGCAGACCATCTTTTGCCGTATAGGATTTCCGACACTCCTCGCCATCAAGGAAGAGATAGGTCACAGGCCAATCGGTCTCTGCGGCCAAAGCCAAAAGCAATCCCGTCGTACTCGCCCCATCATTGGCTCCGACAAAGCCTGGGATGCCCACCTTGGTGTCATAATGCGAGGCCAAAATCGCCACGGGATTTGGGTGAGGCTTTACCACGTTGACCATCGTCCCCGCGGGCGTCTCAAAGCGTTGCAACTCCGCCCCTTCACCCAATTTCTCGGCAATCCACCCCGCCACGGCTTCAGAGTGTATCCCCGCCTGACGGGTGGGATGCGCGGTAATCAATTCTGCCGCCGCAACTAATGCTTGCTCACCTAAGTGGCGCTCCACCTCGCGAGGCTCGCCACATCCGGCGACCCCAAGCACACCTACGGCAAGCATCGCCTGAAAGACGCCTCTCAAACGCATCTTTCGGCTCTGCTTTTGCCAGTGGAATGGGGTCATGTGAGCGACAATTTCAATTAGTCAATCGAGATGCCCAACAACGTCAGGATGCGATCCAAATCATCGTTGTTGTAAAAATCAACTTCCAGGACGCCCTTCATGTGACGGCCATTGGCAAGCGTCTTACCCGAGGTCAAACGCACCGCCGTACCAAAGAAGGCATGCAGACGATCCGTGAGGTCACGCAGATATTCTGGCGGCAAATCATCACGCGCGGGTTGACGCACGGGTGGCGGCGTATTCACGAGCATCACGGCGCGTTCCACCGCACGCACGGTCAGATTTTCTGCCACTGCACGGCGACCCAAACGAATGCGATCTTCCGTACGAGCCAAGCCGAGCAATGCCTTTGCGTGGCCCGCCGAGAGGCGACCATCGGCCACCATCGCCTTGGTTTCATCAGGGAGTTCCAACAAACGCAGGGCATTCGCCACCGAAGGACGAGCCTTACCCACGCGTTCTGCCACTTCACTCTGCGTCAAACTAAACTTTTCTGCGAGCGTACGATAGCCTTCAGCCTCTTCAATCGCATTGAGATCGGCGCGCTGAATGTTCTCAACGATTGCCATCTCTGCCGCCTTACGATCCTCTGCCTCGACGAGGATCAACGGCACTCGCGTCAAACCTGCGAGAATCGATGCGCGCAAACGACGTTCACCGCCGATTAATTCAAAGCGACCATTCTCCAACTTACGGCAAACGAGCGGCTGAATGATGCCATTGGCCTTAATCGAATCTGCCAATTCATGAAGCGCAGCATCATCAAAGGTCTGACGCGGCTGCCAGGGAGAACGTTCAATCTCCGTCACCGGCACCGTCAAGACACTTCCCTCAATGCGTTCATTCACCACAGGAATCTGCGGAATCACCGGCGTCACCGCAGGCTTCGGAATCACCGGCACGCCCGGACGTTGTTGCGTCACAGGTGCATCAATCAATGCCGAAAGACCTCGCCCCAAACCACGATGCGGCGCGACCGCCTTGGCCGCCACAGGCGTTGTTTCAGGCTTCTTCACCGAGGTCTTCTTTGCGGGTTCTTTCGTCTGCTTGGCAGCAGGGGCAGGTTTCTTTGCAGGTGCGGGAGTCTTTTTCGCAGTTGAGGCTGTCTTCTTCATGAGGTAACCTATCTAATCGCAAGGGGTAAAACAAATCAATACGAGGCAAATCCTTACGGATACAAACCAGAATAGAGCAGGCCAGTTGCTTCAGGCAAGCCGCTCATCAGGTTGATATTCTGCACTGCAGAGCCTGCCTGCCCCTTCATCAAGTTGTCGATGTAAGAGACCACGCGCAGACGATTGACGCGAGGATCCACGCTAACCACCAAGTTGCAGAAGTTCGTGCGCTGCACGCTATTGGTGCCAATCGCCGCCTTCGAACCGTACACGCGCACAAACGGAGAATCCTTGTAGAAGGCCTTGTAGAGTTCCACCAATTCCTCTTCCGTGTGCACTGCATCCATCTGAGCGTACAGCGTGCTCATAATGCCGCGGCAAAGCGGCAACACATGCGCCGTAAAGGTCAAGCGGACATCTGCGCCATACTGCAAGGAGAGCTCACGTTCCACCTCGCACACGTGCTGATGGCCAGCGAGCTTATACGCATTCATGTTCTCATAGCGCGCCGGATAGTGGAAGGTCGCGGCCAACTTCTTGCCTGCGCCCGAGACCCCCGTCTTACAGTCGCAAATCACGCTGTAGGGGTTGAACAAACGCGCCTTCGCCGCAGGTGCTAAGCCAAGAATGCAACTACACGCAAAACACCCCGGATTACCCACCACAGGTGCCGCAGCAATCTCTGCACGGTGCAACTCTGCCAAACCATACGCATTCTGCCCCAAGAGATCTGGAGACGCATGTTCGGGTTCTTTCCCATGACGCGTGGCGTAATCCGCATAGGCTTCTTGTGTCGTGAAGCGGAAGTCACCCGAGAAGTCTAAAACCTTTGCGCCCTGGCTCAAAACACCCGGCGCCTCAAACATGCCCACGCGGTCAGGCGTTGAAAACACCACAATGTCTGCAGGAGCCTGTGCCTGAGGATCCGCCGCGTCCAAAATCGGCAAATCACAGAACCCCGCCAAATGCGGATAAATGTCAGAGACGCGCTTACCAACATCCTCACGCGCCACCAAAGCCGTAATTTCTGCTTCCGGGTGACGCCCGAGCAATTCAATCAAACCAATGCCGCCGTAACCGGTCGCGCCGACAATCTTAACTTTCACCATAAGGGAACTTCTTTCCAATAAAATTAATCGCGCGAATTGTATCACATTTACATTAATAAATATAGACCCAAAATACGCTCCCCTTCTGAAATGTTCGCAATTCGAGATGGCGCCCCCCTTTTCACCTCAGCGTACGATTCTTCATCTTAGACAAAAATCCCTTCTCTCTACGCACACTAAAAGTGTAGCAAAACGGAGAAACGTCGTCAACTCCGCTGAGGCAAGTCAGTTAAAATCCCGCGGAAAGTAGGCGGTTTTCCCTTGGGAAAATGGGCGACTTTGCCTACCCAATTTCGCCCATTTTACTCATCAATTTCGCCCATATTGCAACTCAATTTCGCCCATATTGACCCGGAATTCCTTTAGCTTTCCCCAAAAAGCTCCCAATTGTTGATAACTTTTCTACCACTTCTACCCCAAATTTTCGCAAGGAAGCCGCTGTAGCGGAGTTGATTTACCCCTATTTTTGCTTTATCTCCTTATTTCTCAAGGAGTTATGCAGTTTTAGCAAAGTTGAGCAAAAGTGCCTAAAATGGGCCGATTCGCCGAAGGATTTTCAAAAAACTGCATTGAAAAACGTGTATTGTTGATAACTTGTTGATAACTCAAAAAAGTTTTCAACAGGCGAAAATTCGCTAAAATTTTCAAAAAAGTGATAAACCTGCGTAAGGGATTTTGAAGGGGAAAAAGGAGAAAAGGGATAGATGGGATGACGTGGGGGCGACGCCGCCCCCACCTCTCCTCCCCGCGCCCTCTCTCCTTTCTCCTCACTTCTTCCCCCTCACTTTTCTCTTTCTTTTACCTTAATATTTCATTTCTTCAATACTTTGTACTATATTTGCCGTGCCGTAAGTTATTCATTTACAATAACTCATTTTGAATATTTTAGGCTGGTAGCATTTGGCTTAAAATCAGTACAGTCTGTACCATTCATACAGAATTTAAATAGTACAATTTTTGTCCGAAACTTTTTAGCCCTATTTAGAAAACTTTAGAAAATAGTACGAAGGGCCGAAAAAGTGAAATCATTGGGTTTATTCTTCAAGACTACCCAAATAGGTAAAAGCGAAATAGCTACTCATAGTAAAAACCTCTGTAAAACATTACGCCTCTCCGCCACTATCACCTTTTTGCATGCTATTACGCCCTTCCCTTTTGTACACATCTACCACCAAAGTTGTACTAAACCATCAGCTGCATTATTGCTATATGCTCACGTCTTGCACCAATTTTCGAAATCCTATAGAATATAATTGAAATTGCAACGAGGATGACTCTCTTTATGGGTGCAAAACCAATTCGAACACTTCTTCGCGTCTGTACGCTTTTATTAAAAAAGACCTATGTTTCTCAATCGGCAATTGCGGCTGATTATGACCGAATTAGTGTAGGCTACGACACCCATTTTTCGGCTCATGCCAAAGCACATTCAGATGCTCTCATTGCATGCGTCGAAGACCTTCCCCAAAAGGCTCGTATCCTTGATCTCGCTTGTGGAACGGGTGCTCTTTTGGCAACTTGGGCAGAGCATTACCCTGAAGCAGAGTTAATCGGCATCGACCAATCTGCAGGGATGTTGCGCGAGGCTTCCAAACGCTGTCCAACAGCACAGTTATTGCATGGCGAAATGGAAGAAAGACTTGCTCAGTTACCCGACAATTCTCTCGATATCGTCAGTTGTGCATGGGCTATTGGTTATGTTAAACCAAAACGATTAACACGCCTCGTTTATCGTAAGTTAAAACAAGGTGGGCTCTTCTTAATTCTTGAAAATAAGCGAGACACGTGGTTGCAAATACGCAATGCCGCCTTTCGTGTGGCAATGGAATATCCGCATGCGCTCATGGCGCTTATGGATTTACACCTCAATCTTCCCAAAAATGCGCATTCGCTGCAACGCCTTTTGCAGTGCTGTGGGTTTGTCAAGATTTGTAATGGAGAGGGCGCCGAAGCATTGCCTTTTGCGAATGGGCGAGCAGTTTTAGAGTGGTCATTACAAACAGGTGTATCTGCTGGATTTGACCAAGCGATGGCTCCCACAATGCGTGATGCATGTGATACTGCATTCATTCAATTTATCGAACGCGATCTTAAACCTGATGGTTTGAAAATCGAGCATCGTTACGCTTGGGCAAAAGGAGTAAAGCCATGAAACCGCAATATGTCGTAGGCATGAAACGCCTTTTAGCATTGAGTAAAACCCTGCGTTACGAAGGCTATCAACACCTTTCATGGCGACAACTTCTTGCTATGAATCGCCTCCTCTCCTCCGAAAAACTTGTCAAACACGAAGGGCGTTATGTCGTCAATTCTTTTCTGCCGCCCTTCCCCTCTCCCGCTTTTGCAGGACTCGCAAGTAAAGTTGCCCAGCTTCGCGATGCTCAACAGTCCACCAAACTCATTACTCCAGTCTCAGCCTACTTCGCAATTACCGATGCGTGCCGTTATAATTGCCCTCACTGTAGCAAGGTGGGGCGAAAAGGCAAAGCCTTAACGGTAGACGTTTGGAAGCGAATCCTTCGTGAAGCGCAAGACCTCGGCGTTGCCATTCTTGGTTTTACAGGTGGTGAGCCCCTCTTATGTGAACGGTTAGAAGAACTTATCGCAAGTGTAGATGAACGCTCAATCACATTTCTTTTTACCGCAGGAGATGGTCTTACCGAGGATCGAGCACGCGCATTAAAAGCTGCAGGGCTCTTCGGCGCCGCCGTCAGTTTAGACTCTTTTGATGCAGACGAACATGACCGAGGAAGAGGCATCAAGGGCGCCTTCAAAACTGCGCTCAAGGCGATTGATTGCCTTCAACGAGCGGGTCTTTACACCATGACCCAAATCGTTGCCACAAAAGATCGTTGCGACCCCTCTTGGATGCAGCGCTATCTCGACTTTACTAAAGCATTAGGCGTGCATGAGGTTCGCCTTTTAGAACCAATGCCGTGTGGTAGACTTTTAGGTGAAGATGCTTGGAGGATTTCTGCCCAACAGCATGATTGGCTAAAATCTATTCACTGCACTTCGAATCACATCCCCTCTGCAACCAAAGTCTCCTCTTTCGCCTTCATTGAAGATGCAGATCGGTATGGATGTGGCGCAGGTTTTCAGCATTTTTATGTAGATATGCTTGGCAATCTACAACCATGCGATTTCACCCCAATTTCATTTGGCAATTTACAACAAACCTCGCTCTCTCATGCGCTTACAGAGATGCAGCAAACCCTCCGCCGTCCACGAGGAAAGTGTCTTATGTTGGCCCAAGGTTCAGAACTCGCAAAATGTCCTTGTGAAGAAACGCCGATTCCTGCGTCAGTCGCCACACCATATATCAACTTCGCTGACACTGGGAAGCTTCCAAAATTCTATAGAATTTTAGGCTGGAAGGAATAACTCAATCCCCGCTTTAATCTAAACACTTGCAAGAATCACTATGGGGAATACTACATGGTTCGCCATTGCAATGGATTTAAAGTGAAATATTTGACAAAAGATTTCACTTCTTCAATACTTTGTACTCTATTTGCAGAGCCATAACTTATTCATTTACAATAACTCATTTTGAATATTTTAGGCTGGTAGCATTAGGAGCAAAAACAGTACAACTTGTACGATTCATGCAAAATTTAAACAGTACAATTTTTGGCCGGGGACTTTTTAGACCTATCTAGAAAATTCTAGAAAATAGTACGAAGCTCTGAAGAAGTGAAATGATATCAAAGTTAAATAAGAATGAGATCATTGTTGAAACCAACTTAAGTTTATCATTTTTTCAGATGATTGTACTATTTTGGGGAGCCGCATTTGCATTCATATGTAATTGATTTCTAATAGCTTATTTCGGGGCTAAATTGCATTCCAAAAAATTAGTATGAGGTTATGCATTTTGTACTATTGCATTTCTCTAAAATTAGTACAAAAGCGGGATAAATTCATATTAATCCTGTCAATCTTGTAAATCCTGTCTAAAATCTCCCGCGACGACCCGCGCAAACATCATCCGCGTATTCATTTCGTTAGCTCCTTTCTTGCGCTTCAACATCCATCGTCTGCACATCACCATAACTTGCACTACTTGAAGAGCGAATCGGCCTGGGGCAGCAGCTTCAGCCCATCCTCAGACTGTTTCTTATCGACATCGCAGACAACCGCCACCACTGTCGCATTGGCATCGCTCCTGTCAGCAGTTTCCATGACTAGCAGAACCTTGCGGGCGCCCCCCATCTCACAGGCCGGTGCGTATGCCAGGAGATAGGCCTTGACGGAGGCCATGTTAGCCAACACCTCCTTTGATTTGGCGCGAAGCTCCTCAATAGACGCAAAACCAGCCAGATTGTAGAACGTGCCGCGCTCGCCTTCGGTCACATAAAGCGTCGGACAGAAGTCCTCGCCCATGTCAAGGACGATAGGAACATTGCTTTCTATCGAGACGTCAAGCAATCTGGAACACTCTTTTGACAGTTGAGGTCTTTCCTCGTTCATTTTCTTCTCCTTTTCACTGGTTGGATTCTTGTTCATCTTGGCAACGACCAACCATCCTATGGCAATCATCACCCCCGCAAGCACAGCAAATAGCATTTTCTTCTTCATGCTCCCGCTCCTTTCTTAATCTATCATTTTTTCAGATGATTGTACCATTTTTGGGGAGCCGTTTTGCATTCATATGTAATTGTATCATTTTTTCAGATGATTGTACTATTTTGGGGAGCCGCATTTGCATTCATATGTAATTGATTTCTAATAGCTTATTTCGGGGCTAAATTACATTCCAAAAAATTAGTATGGGGCTATGCATTTTGTACTATTGTATTTCTCCAAAATTAGTACAAAAGTGGGATAAATTCATATAAGTTATTTCATTTCTTCAATACTTTGTACTATATTTACCGCACCATAACTTATTCATTTACAATAACTTATCTTGAATATTTTATGGCCGGCAATTTTAAGCTTAAAATCAGTACAATTTGTACTATCCGTGCAAAATTTAAACAGTACAAAATCTTTCCGTGCAAATTATTTTAAGGGGAAATTTCCTCTCGGGAAGAAATCTTAAATAGTACAATTTTTGTCCGAAACTTTTTAGAATTGTTTAGAAAATTTTAGAAAATAGTACGAAGGGCCGAAGAAATGAAACTTAATAAGAAAAATAATACGACCTAAAAGTAAAAATTTTTTAAAAAGTGCTTGCATTTGAGAATGACGTTTGGCATAATGTGTCGCGTTTTACGTTTATTGCCTCATTGTGTAACGGTAGCACAACTGACTCTGGATCAGTTTGTCAAGGTTCGAATCCTTGTGAGGCAACCATACCGAAAGAAGTCTGTAGAGCGCGTCTCTGCGGACTTTTTTGATTTTTTAGGGAAGGAGTCAAATCATGGTAGAGAGTCTTTTGGATATCCTGCGTTCCAATGCGAAGGAGTCGCCCGAGAATATGGCCCGCCTCTTAGGGGTGGAAGTGGCCGAGGTGGAAAACGCCATCGCACGTTTGGAAGATGAAGGCATTATTCGCGGTTGGCAGGCGATTATCAATGAAGACCTCGTGCCGCATGACTCCGTGACTGCCGTGATTGAAGTGCGTGTCACGCCTGAACGCGATGGTGGCTTCAACCGCATCGCCGAAGAGGTGAGCCGTTTTGAAGAGACTGAAGCGGTCTATTTGATGAGTGGCGCGTATGACCTTCTCCTCTTTGTCAGTGGCAAGACCCTTCTCTCCGTGGCACGCTTCGTGAGCGAAAAGCTCTCCACGATTCGTGGCATCGTCTCCACCGCCACCCATTTCCGTCTGAAAACTTACAAGCAAAACAACGTCCTGATGGCCAAGCCGCAGGATGACAATCGCCTTGTCGTGAGCCCCTAATTATGGATCCACACGCCTATTTAGCCCGTCATATCGTTGACTTGCCCAAAAGTGGCATTCGCGAATTCTTTGACATCGTGAGCACCCGCACTGGGGTGATCTCCCTGGCCATCGGCGAGCCCGACTTTGATTCGCCCTGGCACATTCGTGAAGCGGCAGCCAAGTCTTTGGACAAGGGGTGCACGCACTACACTGGCAATGCGGGATTGATTGAACTGCGCACCGCAATTGCCGACTACGTCCACACCAACTTTGGTGGCACCTATGACCCCGCCACGGAAATCCTCATTACGGTGGGTGCTTCGGAGGGTTTGGATATCGCGTTGCGCGCAATTCTCAATCCTGGCGACGAAGTGCTTTATCATGAACCGTGCTTCGTGAGCTATGGTCCAGAAATTGCCATGGCGCATGGCGTGCCCGTGCCGGTGGAAACACGTGTAGAGGATAATTTCCGCCTCTCGATTGAAGCTTTGGAGGCCAAGGTTACCCCGCGCACCAAGGCTTTGATGCTCAACTTCCCCAACAATCCCACTGGCGCCGTGCTTGAACGCGCCGATGTGGAGGCGATTGCTGCCTTTGCAATTCGCCACAATCTGATTGTAATTTCGGACGAGATCTACGCAGAGATGACATGGGGCGGCAAGAAGCACGTCTCCTTCGCGTCAATTCCCGAACTGCGTGACCGCCTGATTCTGCACCATGGTTACTCCAAATCGTGGGCAATGACGGGTTTTCGCATGGCCTATGTCTGCGCACCGAAGTGGATGATGGACACCATCTTGAAGATTCACCAGTACGCAATCATGTGCGCCCCGACCACGTCGCAGTACGCTGCGCTTGAAGCGATGCGCCACCCCGCAGAAGACATGAAGCCGATGTTGCAAGCTTATGAGCAGCGCCGTAACTTCCTGCGCGCCGCATTTACGGAAGCGGGCATCCCGATGCACACCCCCGCGGGCGCATTCTATGCCTTCCCGCAAATTGCAAAATTCGGCTTGACCTCGCGCGAATTTGCCGTTCGCCTCTTGGATGCAGAGAATGTGGCGGTTGTGCCGGGCACGGCATTCGGCGCCTGCGGCGAAGGCTTTGTGCGCTGTTCTTACGCCACAGGACTTGAGCAACTCAAAGAAGCCGTCACGCGCATCGCGCGTTTCGTGAAAACGCTTTAACGAAAGATCACTATGCCCCCGACCACCAGCAAACCTAAAATTGCCATCGTTACCCGCGATGAAGAGGGAATCTCCCTACAGGACTTCCTCTCCTCGCGCCTAAAAGTTACCAAACGCGCCGCCAAGACGATGATTGACGCCCGTGTCGTATGGGTCAATCGCAAATTGGTCTGGATCGCACGTCATGTGTTGAAACCAGGCGACAAAGTGGCTTTCGTGGTGCAGCGTAGCACAGGTGCGAAGCAGGACAAGACGACCGATGCACGTCCGCACATCCGCATTTTGTGGCAGGACGAGTGGTATCTCGCCGTAGACAAGCCCGCAGGCGTGCTCACCCAGGGGCGCAACTCCGCAGAGGAGTTGCTCCGTGTACAGGAACACAATCCCGACATCCAGGCGGTTCACCGTTTAGACCGCGAGACTTCGGGTGTGATTCTCTTCAGTAAGAATGACGAAGCGCAGGAAGCAGCCATTGCGATGTTTAAGACACATCGTGTGATTAAGTTCTACAATGCCATCGCCTCTGGCAGCGTGGATCGTCTCTCCTCGACCTTGACCGAGACCTTAGATGGCGAACGTGCCGTGACGCATCTGCGCCGTCTGCAAGCAACTGCGGATGCGACCTTCCTCTCGCTGCGCATTGAAACGGGCCGCACGCACCAGATTCGCCGTCACCTCTCGGGTATTCGCCATCCCGTGATTGGTGACCGCCAGTACGGCATGAAGCACTCCGATGACCCGCGTGTACTTTCGGTGACGCGTCAAATGCTCCATGCGAGCGAATTGGAGTTGCCACATCCCATGATTTCGGGTGTGCATATCAAAGCCCACGCGCCCCTTCCGGCAGACTTCCGCGCCGCATTAAAACTCTTCGGACTCGGCAAGCGCGGCAAGAAATAAGCCGTCTGCACACCGATTCTCCCACCTCTCGCACCCGAGCCTTTCGCGCCCTTCGCGTTGACCTCGGGTGCGACTGTTTTATCGACACTCTGCACCCAACAATCGTTCAAAGGCAACGCATCCTCTCGTGCCAAGCGCTCACTTCTCGTTCCTTTGGCGCAACTTACGGGAGCTCCGTGCCGACTTTCGTCTATTTTTTCACAAGGAAACAAATCTACAAGGTAACGCGTGCCATTCTTTTGATATACTATCGTAGATAGTAGGTGGAGAAATTAAAGACCTACTAAAGGCTAATTTTAATTTGAACGTTAAGGATTTCGCATGTCCCTTGAACTCCAATTTTTCGGAACGCGCTCCACTTGGCGAGACGTTGCAGACGCAGCAAGGACCACCATCAATAAGGAGGCCGGCACAGGTGAACCCTCCTCTGCCTGGAAAAAGCGCATGCTTTTGGCAGAACACTCACCGGTGCGCCAACTCGTTTTTCGTTGGAAGTGGGTTGGCCTGAAGAGTTGGGTCAGCGTACATTTGGTGCGCCATAAATTCGGCATCGACCACTTTGTCAGTACGCAACGCAGCGACCGCACTGGCAATGACCGCAATGCGGCCCGTCAGGATACACCCGTCACGCACGAATGCATTGCCAATGCCCAGGCAATTATGAATATCTCTCGCAAACGCCTCTGCATACAGGCCTCGCCGGAAACGCGAGAGGCGTGGAAGATGTTGGTCGATGCCATCGCAGTGGAGAATCCTGAGCTCGCCTCGTGTTGCGTACCGGAGTGCGTCTATCGCGGTTTCTGCCCAGAGTTCAAGTGCTGCGGTTATGCCAAATCCCCAGCCTTTGAGCGCGCATTAGAAGCCTATCGCAACGGCGCAAAGGAAAACTAACCCTCACCCCAATCGGCGACCCACACCCCTTACGTTGCCGAATAACACTCCCAACAACCCAATTTTAAAAAAGCAATAAGGACTCATTATGATTAGAGCATGTGATTTGAAGCGCGGTGGATTCGTGGAATTGAACGGTGTCCCGCACCAGTTAGACAGTATGCAGGTGACCAATCCCAGTGCGCGCGGCGCGGCAACGCTTTACCACTTCCGCTTCCGCAACCTCGTGACCAAGCAGAAGTTGGACCAGACGGTCAAGGGCGACGATCTCTACAAAGAAGCCGATTTTGAAGTGCGCCCGACGCAGTTCCTCTACGAAGACCACGGCGTCTATACGTTTATGGACCAGGAAACGTATGAACAGTTTGAATTGAACAAGTCTGACGTTGAAGCATTGCTCCCCTATCTCCTGCCCGAAATGGAAGATTTGAAGGCAATCATCAGCGAAGGTAAGGTCCTCGCGGTGGAACCTCCGCAGAAGGTGACCCTCACCGTTACGCAGTGCGACCCCGTGATGAAGGGCGCTTCCGCAACGGGTCGTGGCAAGCCTGCCACCTGTGAAACCGGTCTTACCGTGACCGTACCTGAATACATTGTCATCGGTGAACGTATCGTGATTGAAACCGCCACTGGCGAATTCACCGGTCGCGCCTAATTAAACTCACGCAATCTTTCATTTCAGTTACTTTAAGAGGATTTTAAATCATGTCTGAATGCAGCGGTAATTGTTCGAGTTGTGCCAGTAAGGGTTCTTGTTCGGAACCGAAGGCAGACCCCGTAAAGCCCACCCTTGAAAAGATTCGTCACGTCTTCGTCGTACTCTCTGGTAAGGGCGGCGTCGGCAAGAGTACCGTCTCGGCAAACATCGCCCTTGGTTTGACCTTGCGCGGATTTAAGACAGGCTTATTGGACGTTGACATCCATGGTCCGAGCATTCCCAAGATTCTCGGACTTCAGGGTCAGCGCGTCTTAGGCGACGGCGAAAAACTTCTCCCCGCCGAAACGCCTGAAGGGTTGAAGGTTATGTCCACGGCCCTCATCCTCGAAAAGGAAGATGACCCGATTGTTTGGCGTGGCCCCTTGAAAGCAGGCGTGATTAAGCAATTCATCGGCGAAGTCGCTTGGGGTGACTTGGACTACCTTATCGTTGACTGTCCTCCTGGCACAGGCGATGAACCCTTGAGCATTTGCCAACTGATTCCCGATGCCGATGGCGCCGTGATTGTGACCACGCCGCAGGATGTTGCCACGCTTGACGTGAGCAAGTCGGTCACCTTCTGCAACCAAATCGGCATGCGCATCGCCGGCATTGTGGAAAACATGAGCGGCTTTACCTGTCCTCACTGCGGTGAATGGACGCCCATCTTCAAATCGGGTGGCGGAGAAACCCTCGCCAAGAAGTACGGCTTACCCTTCCTCGGGAAGTTGCCAATCGCTACAGAAATCGGCGAATGCGGTGACGCAGGCCAACCTTTCGTTGCGAAATATCCGGAAAGCCCCGCCGCAAAGGCATTCATGCAAATCGTCGACATCATCACTACCATCGGATAAGGTCTCCAATGAACACCTCTCGTTCGCTCTCTTTCCGTTCGGCAATCCTGCCGACCCTGCTTGGGCTCAGTGCCATTGGCACGGGGTGTCTCACCCATAGCCATGCTAAAGACTACGAAATCCCACAGGATTCTTACGCAATCGTCGCCTCGGCAAGTGTCTTCAACGACACCGAGTGGAACGATGCCATCGTCAAAGAGCTCCAGAAAAAATATCCTGGCGCACCCGTCTTGATATGGACAAAGGACGTCACAGAGGTGAAAGAACGCCTCGCAGAACTCAAACCTGCCTTCACTGCATTTGCGGTTAAGCCAGGAGAGGCGGGCGTTCACTTCACGATTGCGGTGAACCACTTGGCGCGCAATTTGGACAACGACCCCTATCCGGACACCTTTTGGGGCGTGATTACGGGTTATGACGCAGAGTCGGCACGCAAGGTTGCCGCAGCAGGTCCGATTGCAATTGAACGCGCCCTGGACTGTTCTGGATGCGACTTGACCGCCTTCCAGAAGGCATGGCGTTACACGGAAGACCATCGTGGCACGATGAACTATTGGGATGCCGCCGCACCTGATGCAAAAATACAGGACATCCCGTGCGACACGGACAATACTGCGGGCGTCCTTGAGCGTCTCCAGAAGGACAATGTCCAATTCCTTGCGACCTCTGGCCATGCCACACAGCATGATTGGCAGATGGGTTACAATGGCCCAAATATGGCCATGGTACATAAAGAAGGCAAGTTGATCGCGGTGGATACCAACCGCATCAGCTATCCTGCCCACTCCGAAGAGCCCAAAGTCTACTTCGCCAATGGCAACTGTCTTATCGGCGATGTGGACCAACGCGACTGCATGGCGCTCTCTTGGATGCGCGATGGTGGCGTACGTCAGATGATGGGCTACACCGTCACGACGTGGTTTGGCGCGCAGGGTTGGGGCACACTCGGCCTCTTCACCGACACCGCAGGCATGACCACCGCAGCGGAAGCCTTCCACTTCACGAATACCTCCATCGTAGATACCTTGGAAAAGGCAATCGAACGTATCGGTGCAGATGACATTCGCCGTTGCAAACTCGCGAAGATTATCCAGCTCAATCGCCCGATTACACGTAAGATGTTGATGTGGTTCAGTAGCCTTCCTATCGAACAACAGCGCACAGAAGCCAAGTTCTTCCAAGACACCATCGGCAATATGCACGACCGTGACACCGTCTGTTTCTATGGCGATCCTGCGTTGAATGCACGCATCACCAATGGCCGCATCACCGTGTTGTCGCCGGTATATCACCCCATAAAGAAGGAATTGCGCTTGACGCTCCGTATGGAAAAGGGTGAACGTAAGGGCGCGGTGTGGTTCCGTTTGCCTGGCGATTGGACGTATGACCCTGCGCAGCTCACCGCCTCTGAGGCGCTGGGTCAGCCCGACCTCTGCTTGGACAACATGATTCGTTTCCCGAATGCAGATCTCAAGGCTGACAAGACCTACACAGTTGTGCTCAACAACTCCCGGCCTGCGGGCGCAGAAGCCTGCCCGAACTGCGACTAATCAATCCCCCTTAACGGGCGTCTCTGCACCGAGGCGCCCGCTTAATTTTTTATCATCTTCGCCAAGATTGGGAATCTAACATGAACGAATCACTTGATTTAATCACCCAATTGCTCCATCGTGGTGGTCCTGTCATGTGGCCCATTGCGCTCTGTTCGCTTGTCACCCTCATCGTGACGTTGCGCAAATGCTTGCAGTGGACCTTCGTCATGCTCCACGCAATGGCTGGCGCAAATGCTTGGACGGCGACCCTAAAAGTCTTCGCGACTGGCGATAAAGCGGCAACCCTCACCGCGCTCAAGCGGTGCCACTCGCCCTATGCAGCGTTGCTCTCCGCAGCCCTCATGCACCCAGACCTTCCCTTTCAAGAAGCGCTTGAGGACGCGGCTCGCACATACGTCCGCAAACTTGCCGCAGGGCTTGGCGTGTTAGACACCATTGTGACGCTCGCGCCCATGCTCGGTATCTTAGGCACCGTGACGGGAATCATCGCCTCTTTCAACCTCATGGGCACCATTGGCGCCGAAGACCCCACGGGCATTGCCGCGGGTATCGCAGAGGCTTTGATTACAACGGCGGCGGGTTTGGTCGTCTCAATCATCGCACTGATTCCGTTGAATGCTGGACGTGCGTGGCATAAGCTCTTGACGCGTCATGTTGAAAGCGCAATGACCGCCGTGGAAGCCGCGGCCGCAGGAAAGCTAACCGCATGAACCTTTCTACGGAAGAAACCCCCAAAGCCCGCGTGGAAATGACGCCAATCATGGATGTCGTTTTCTTGTTGTTGGTCTTCTTCATCTACGCCTTTATGACCATGACCGTGCAGCGTGGTATCAAGGTAGAACTGCCGAAGGCGGAGGGTGTCGTCAGCACCCAACAGAATGTGCGCATCGTTTTAACCGCCGAGAACGAACTCCTCATGGATGGTCGCACCCCGATGTCAATAGAGGCCTTAGCCGATTCCGCCGCCTTGCGATGCGAAACACTTGATTTGCCAGTGATTATTAGCGCAGACCGCCATGCACAGGTGGGCATTGCACTTGAACTGATGGCCGCACTTCGCGCCAAAGGCATCTCGAAAGTCACCTACCAAGTGGAGAAGACGAAGTAACGTCTCCCCCATAAATTCCCCTCTCCTCCAATGGCGCTCTCCACCCCAACTTCTCTAACAAAGCTTGCCTTACGATGGTGTTATGCCAGCGTCAAGGAAATTGTGTGGTTGGGCCTCGGCATCCTCCTCCACCTCCTCTGCATTGCATGGGTCCTCAACCTGCTCTACGCGCCGCGCCCCTCCTCCGCCGCGCCAGAGCTCATTGTGGAGACGTTGGAGTTGACCCTTGCCGAAGTGGAAAGCGAAACGAGCACCGAAGCCGTCACCCCCGAGCTCGCCGCGGCCCAACAAGCCCCCACGCCAGACATTGCCCCCTACTTGACCGACACCGAGTCTGCGATTACCTTACCTGAAGCGCCGCCCCCGCCGGAGATGCCAATGCCCGAAATCAGCGGCTTTCCAATGCCAGAAATCCCCTTGCCTGCGCTCCCAGAACAACCCGAAGACTTGCCCGCCATCACCCTTCCTCCCTTACAGGCGCCGCCCCCGACCACTCCCAAGGAAACGCCCCAACAGGCCACTGGCGCCACGGCTCGCGTGCAACAACCCGAACTCCTCACCGACCTCTCCGCCCTCCGCAAGTCCTATCCCGCAGTGGCGCGACGAAATGGTTGGGAAGGCACCGTCACCCTTCGCCTCCGAATCACAGCGAATGGACGCCTTGACTCGGCAGAGGTTATCCAGAGCAGTGGCTACAAAGTCCTGGATGACGAGGCGGCCAAGATGTTGCGCCGAGCTCGTTTCCGTAATGGTCCTGGCGAATTAATCCAATCAATTACCTACTCATTGGAAGCACATTCCGCCCGACCTCGACACTAAACATCCCCTTTCAATTCGCGACTCGCCCCCACGTTTCACCCCCTATCGCACCATGAAAAACGAAATCCTCTCCGTCTCCGATTTGATTATTGATTACCCTCGCGCAGGCAAGCCCCCCTTCCGCGCCGTCAAAGGGGTGTCATTCAATGTCTTTGAAAATGAATTTTTCGGCATTGTCGGCGAGAGTGGTTGCGGCAAGAGCACCGTCGCCAAGGCACTCTGCGGTCTTCTACCCGTCACCTCGGGCTCTGCATCCTTTAAAGATGTCCCGCAACACGCCGTGCAGATGGTCTTCCAAGATGCCGTGGGTTCGCTCAATCCGCGCATGACCATCGGCCAAACCCTCGCCGAAGTACTCTCGGTCTACAATCTCTGCCCCCGTGAAGCGCGCGCCGAACGCATCGCCACACTCTTAGATGAGGTTGGCCTCCCTGCCGAAGTGGCGCTCGCCTACCCGCGCGAACTCTCTGGCGGTCAGTGCCAACGCATCTCCATCGCCCGCGCCCTCGCCATGAATCCGCGCGTGATTATCGCTGACGAACCCGTCTCTGCATTGGACGTTTCCGTGCAGGCACGTGTCCTCAACCTCTTAGCAGAATTGCGCCAACGTCGTAACCTTACGATTTTACTCATCTCGCATGACCTCGCCGTAGTGCGCACCGTCTGTGATCGTCTGATTGTGATGAATGCAGGTGAAATCGTGGAACGCGGCGATGCCAAAACCCTCTTCGCCAATCCGCAGCACCCCTACACCCAAAATCTCCTCGCCGCGGTCCCCGATATCGCAGAGGCGTATTGAGGGATTTTGAAGAAATTCCTCCACACAACCACCTCCCCCTTCGCGCAAGACTCTCCCTACTTCCCCAAAACAGTTCGCGGCACCTCTGAGGAGATGCCGCGAACTGTTTAGAAGAAATGCGGAAGCAAGTTCCGGTTTATTCATCCGAACGCCAACGCCGATTTGCCTTCTTTTCCGCATGATGTGACTTATCATCCAACATCCGCGCACGTTGACGACGTGACCTGCGCCGTTTCTGTCGACGAATCTTCTCCTGTTCCTGGCGACGCTTTGACTTCTCGCCATCACGAATCTCAAGGATTCTTTCAGCCAATGCGCGCCGCGCGAGCCAACGATTATCCTCGCGTGAACGGCTCGACTGAATCTTCACTGCTTCACCCGTGGGCAGATGAGTCAATCGCACGACGCTTGAAGTCTTGTTGATCTTCTGGCCACCCGAACCCGAACCTAAAACAAACTGCTCCCGCAGGTCCTCCTCTTTGAGTCCTGCGCGCGTCATCAAAGTGACAATCGCTTCAATTGTTGCAGGAGAAAGGGGCATAGCGGGAGCAGCCTATTGAGACGTCAATGTGCAAAGATTACTTCACGCGCAGGAGGAAGTAATTCTTCTTCCCCTGGCGAAGCAAGAGCACCTTGCCGTCAATCAACTGTTCATCAGCGACCGTAGCATTCACATCCGTCACCTTGATATTGTTGATGGAAAGCCCACCGCCCTGAATCAAACGACGCGCTTCGCTCTTGCTCTTCACGAAACCGCACGCCGTCACCACATCCATCACGGACTGTGCTGCCACGGTTTCCTTTGCCAGTTCTGCAGACGGCACATCCGAGGCGATGCCTTCCAAATCCGCCGCCGTAAGACCCTCTAACGAACCGCCAAAGAGCACCGCAGAGGCCTTACGCGCAGATTCAAGACCCGCTTCACCGTGGACCGCACGCGTCAGCTCTTCAGCCAACACCTTCTGCGGTTCGCGCAATTCCGGATGTTCCTTCAACGACGCTTCCAATTCAGCAATACGTGCTTCATCCAAGAAGGTAAAGATGCGCAAGTAACGAATCGCATCGGCATCCAACGTGCGCAAGAAGAATTGATAGAATGCGTAAACGCTCGTCTTATCCGCATTCAAGAAGATTGCATTACCCGCAGACTTGCCAAACTTCTGGCCATTGGCATCGCACACCAAAGGAATCGTCAAGCCATGGCATTCAGAACCAGGATTCAAACGATGAATCAAGTCCGTGCCCGCCGTGATGTTGCCCCACTGGTCCGCACCGCCCACCTGCATCGTGCACCCATAATGCTTATTCAAGTAGTAGAAGTCATACCCCTGGAGAATCTGGTAGGTGAACTCCGTGAAAGTCATCGAATTCGTCTCGGCATTCAAACGCTTCTGCACCGAATCCTTCGCCAACATCGGCTTCATACGGAAAAGCGTCCCCACTTCACGCAAGAAGGGCAACACCGAATAATCCTTGTACCAATCGTAGTTATTCAACAAAATTGCCGGATTAGTCGGATGATTGAAATCCAAAAAGCGAGAAAGGTTTTCCTTAATCCCCTCAACATTACGCTGAAGCTCTTCCACAGAGAGGAAGTTACGTTCCGTCGAACGCCCCGAAGGATCGCCAATCATGCCCGTAGCACCACCCACCAAAGCAATCACCTTGTGACCCGCACGCTGGAATTGCGCCAACGTCTGAATCGCCACATAGTTACCCGCCTGCAAACACGAAGCCGTTGGGTCAAACCCCACATAAACCGTCTGTGGCGTCTCCAACAACTCCGCCATCTTCGCCTCATCGCACGTGCAAGTATCCACCAAATGACGGGACTTCAGAAAATCAAAAAACTTCATCTTACGTATAACCTTAATAAACTAAAAGCTAAAAACGCGCAAAGTATACCAAACTTTCCCCACTCATGTACCACCCACAAACGAAAAACCACCCACACCCCTCAGTTAACAAAGGTTAAATCCTAAGTAATATCCCTAAAAACACCTTCTCTAAAAGAGAATCGCTCTTCCTCTCACGCACACTTTTAGTGTAGCAAATTCTTTGAAAAATGTCAAATTGTCATTTACAGGACGGAAGAAATATGGCAAAAAGAGTTCAAGAATTGGTCTTGAAAAGAGGCGAAATTGAGTCGCAATTTCGCCTCTTTTGGGTACCCAATTTCGCCCATATTGCGACTCAGTTTCGCCCATATTGACCCAGATTTTCTTTAGACTTCCCTAAAAAACGGGCAAATTGTTGATAACTTTCCCTCCCCCTGATGCCCTTTTTTTCGCAAGGAAGCGACTGTAGCGGAGTTAATTTCGCCCAGTTTTAACATTATCTCTTTCTTTTTCAATGTGTTATGCATTTCTAATAAAGTCGAGCAAAAGCGCCGAAAACCCATCGCTTCACCAGAAAATTTTCCCAAAACTGCGTCAAAAAACGTGTATTGTTGATAACTTGTTGATAACTCAAAAAAGTTTTCAACAGGCGAAAATTCGCTAAAAATTTCAAAAAAGTGACACACCTGCGTAAGGGATTTTAAAGGGATTTTGAAGAGAGAAAAGAGAGGAAGAAAGGCAAGGGTGCGAGGGGTACGGGGAGCGCAGCATCCCCGTCGTTTGGTACCACACTGGATAGCGGGTGATTAGAAGACAAGAGAGACGTGGGGGCGACGCCGCCCTACCCTCTGCGAAGCTCCTCCTTTATCGTAGCCCCTGCCCACCGCGGCAGGGGGCAAGGAGAGGAAGTAATCTATCAGCACCCTATCTGATAGACGGGCCGTAGCCCGTCTCATCTATCCGCTCAAGATGCCTCACCGAGATACCCGAGCATGAGTAGCGCACCAAGAGGCGCGTAGTATCCCTATCATTTGCTAAGGTTTTACTTGATTTTTGGAGAGGTTTTCGCTATCCTTATAGAAAACAGTTACACCTTTTGGAGAGGATTCGTATTATGGCAAGCATGGCCGATTTGCAACGCAAGCTGAAAGCTCAACAATTTTTGGACAAAGCGAAGAAGGCCGCAGAACGCGGTAGCTTGGATATTGCCCTGACCCTTTGCCGTCAGGCCTTAACCTTGGCGCCGCATGACGAAGGTGCGCGTCGTCAGTTCCATGAAGTGCGCATTCGCATTTTCCGCAATGAAAATAAGGGCGGGCTCGGCTTGAAGATGGCGGAACTCTCCGCGCAGATGAAGATGGGCAACGTCCAGAAGTTGATCAAGCAGAACAAGCTTGAAGAAGCGATGGCAATGGCCGAAGAGATTATGGACGTGAACCCAATCTCTGCCAAGCTCAACGAATTTTACTTTGACGTGGCACAGCGCACAAACCATCCCGAAGCCTTGCTTTCGGCGATGGAAACCTTGGCCGCAGCTTGCCCGGATGATATGAATCTGATGCTCCGCTTGGGCGACACCTATATGCAGACGGGCGTCTATGACCGCGCTTGCGAATGCTATCGCAATGCCTCTGCAAAGGCTCCCTCTGACCTCAACATTCAGCGCAAGTTGAAGGACGCAATGGCAAAGAACACCATGGCTGCTGGCGGTTGGGAAGAAAACGCAGGTAAGAAGGGTGGCTTCCAGGCATTGATTCGCGACAAGGAGCTCGCCGCAAAGCTTGACCGCGATGCAAAGGCAATCGTGACCGGTGATGACGCTGAATCCGCAATCGCCGACGCGAAGGAAAAGATCGCGAAGGAACCGAAGAACATCAACTACTACCGCGCACTCGCTCGTATCTACCTCCAGAACAAGCGCTTTGATGAAGCTTTGGAGACCTTGGATGCGGCACGCCAAGTGAACCCTTCTGACCCTGAACTTGACCGCAACTGGTCCGACACGAAGATTAAGTCTTACGAAGCGAAGATTGAAGCGCTCCGTGCGGCAGGTCAGGAAGATGACGCTTACAACATGGAAGTTGAAAAGGCACAGTTCGCCTTTGATGACCTCTGCCGTCGTGTGGAAAGCTACCCGAACGACCTCGGCTTGCGTTATGACCTCGGCATCATGTACTACGACAATGAGTACTATGATGAAGCCATGCAACAATTCCAGTTGGCCCAGAAGAGCCCGAAGCACCGCTTGGAAGCACTCTACTACCTCGCTTGCTGCTTCAAGGAAAAGGGCCAGGGCGATTTGGCAGTGATGCAGCTGGATGCGGCGAAGAGCCAGCTCAATGTGATGGACGACCTCAAGAAGCGCGTAGTCTATACGTTGGGTGTCATTGCAGAAGAAGCGGGCGATATCGAAAAGGCATTGGACTACTACAAAGACGTCTATGCTGCAGATATCGGCTTTATGGATGTGGGCGAACGTATGCAGCGTCTGCATACGTCCCGTCAGAACTAATCTTTTCTCCAACTTCAGCGGCGCCACCTTTGGGTGGGGCCGTTGGTGTAAACACAGACTCTTTTATTTCCTAATTAAATCCCTACAATTATGATGACGATTACTGAAAAAATTCTCGCTCGTGCAGCCGGCAAAGAAAAAGTTGTGCCCGGTGAATCCATTTGGGTCAATGCAGACATTCTCTTAACGCATGACGTTTGTGGTCCGGGCACCATCGGCGTTTTTCATCGCGAATTTGGCCAAGATGCCAAGGTCTTCTCAAAGGAAGGCATTGTCATTATGCCCGACCACTACATCCACACCAAGGATGAAAAGGCCCACCGCAACATTGACATTGAACGTCAGTTCGTGAAAGAACAAGGTCTTCCGCACTTCTATGATCCTGGCACGCCGAGCTACGTTGGCGTCTGCCATGTGGGGCTTCCCGAAAAGGGCCATGTCAAGCCTGGTCAGGTCATCTTCGGCACCGACTCCCATACGTGCACCCACGGCGCACTCGGCGCATTTGCCACTGGCATTGGCAATACCGACGCTGGCTTCGTCATGGGCACGGGTAAGCTCTTAGTCAAGGTGCCGCACACCCTGCGCTTCATCCTGAATGGCAAGTTGCCCCCTTACGTTACGGCGAAGGATGTGATTCTGCGTATCATCGGTGATATCGGCGTGGATGGCGCGACCTACTGCGCGATGGAATTCCGCGGCGAAGCGGTTACCGCAATGAGCATTGAAGAGCGCATGACCATCTGCAATATGGCGATTGAAGCGGGTGCCAAGAGCGGCATCATGCCGCCGGATGAAAAAGCGCTTGCTTATGTGCGTGAACACTCTGGCGAGCAGAATATTGAAGTCATTGAAGGCGATCCGGACGCCCCTGTGCTCGCCACCTACACCTATGACGTCTCCACCTTCGTCCCCTGCGTAGCAAAGCCCCACCTGCCGGGCAACTACGCTGCTGCGGCAGACTGCCGCGACATCGCCGTTGACCAAGTCTACATCGGCTCCTGCACGGGCGGTAAGACCGAAGACTTCCTCTGGGCCGCAAAGGTCTTAAAGGGTCAAAAGGTCAAAATTCGCACGTGTCTCGTCCCCGCGACCTGCGAAGTCATGCGCGCTTTGACCACGCTCACCATCGATGGTGAAACCCTTGAACAAATCTTTGTCAATGCTGGCTGCGAACCCATCCAGCGTCCGAGTTGCGGCGTTTGCCTCGGTGGCCCTGTGGATACTTACGCTCGCACGAAGGGCAATGAAGTCGTTGTCTCCACGACCAACCGCAACTTCATCGGCCGCATGGGCTCCAAGGACTCGCAGATTTACCTCGCCTCCCCTGCCACCGCGGCCGCAACGGCAATCGCGGGCCACATTGAAAGCCCGTGGGCTATCCTCGGCATTCCTGGCAATGATGCATTGGAACGCGTCCCGCCAACAAAGGCTGATGGCAATCCTGAAAAGCAGACGGCGGCACGTCCTGACGAACCCGTCTCCGACTTCGCCGTGACAGGTAAGGTCTATGTGCTCGGTGACAACATCGACACCGACTTGATTATCCCGACCATGTATCTCAATCTCGTGCCGACCATTCCGGAAGAATACCGCAAGCTCGGCTCCCATGCGCTCGCAGGTCTCCCCGACAGCTACCCGATCTTCTCCTCCAACCCTGACGGCACCACCCCCTACGCCATCATCATCGCAGGCAAGAACTTCGGATGCGGCTCCTCCCGTGAACACGCACCAATCGCGATTGGTGCAGCGGGTTGCAAAGCGGTCGTGGCAGAGAGCTATGCACGCATCTACTTCCGTAATGCGGTGGCAACAGGTGAAGTCTTCCCCTTGGAAACGCCTGTTTCCCTCCAGGACGCCTTCAAGACGGGCGATGAAGCCACGCTTGACCTCGCCAAGGGCACCTTGACGCGTACATCCGATGGTGCAGTCTTCACCCTCTCTGCAGCTGATGCCGTGGCGCCTGTTATTGCCGCAGGGGGCATCTTCGAGTATGCCCGTCGCAATAACATGGTGAAATAATCGGGCAACTCCTTCAAATTATGTTAAACTGCGCGGCGTTTTACCACTAAAACCCGCGCGGTATTTTAAAATTCCTCGCCAACACATAAGCCCTACAAATGAAACACTTCATCACAATTCTCGTCTCTGGCCTCCTCTCTGCCGCGGCAATGGCCTTCTCGCTCTTTGCCGACCCCTTCCGCCCCACAGCGACCTATGCAGATGGCGTCATCACTGTCACCTTTACGATGAACGACCCGAGCCAGCATATCTACGATGACATGATGGCGTGTTCCTTAGGTGTGCCCACCTCTAAACCTGTTGCGACAAAAGATGGCGAAGGGCGCGACATTTATGAAGGCCTCGCCACCTTCACTTGGGCTGCCCAACCCGCCCAGTCCTTCACCTTGGACTATCAGGGATGCGATGCCGCCCAGTGCTACATGCCGCAGACGCTCACCTTCTTCATTCGTGAAGATGGCACGGTGACCACCGATGGCGAAGAGGTGCCCACTGCGACCTCCACGCCCGATCTCTCGCTCCCTGAAATCTCCACCACCGTACAGACGGCCGTAACGGAAGCCGTGGAAGCGGTGGCACCTGCACGTGAACGTGCACGTTCTGGCTTTATTCCCGCTGAAGACTTCCTCGCCTTCTTGCGTGGCGAATCGGCAACTGATGCTGCCACAGGAGAGGTCTCCTTCTTCGAAGATCCGCGTGCATGGGTCGCCATTCACGGCTTTTGGCTCTTGATTGGCCTCGTCTTCGTCTTCGGCATTGCGCTGAACCTCACGCCTTGCGTGTTGCCCATGATGCCCATCAACCTCGCCATTATCGGCGCGGGGGCTGCGGGTGGTAGCCGTTTGAAGGGCGCATTGCGTGGCGGTGCGTACGGCTTGGGCATTGCCCTCTCCTATGGCATCCTCGCCTTAATCCCCGTATTGACGGGTGCTGCATTCGGCACCCTGCAGGCCTCCTGGTGGTTTAATGCCGCGATTGCCGTGGTCTTCATCTTCCTCGCCTTGGCGCTCCTGGACGTCTTCATGATTGACTTCACCCGCTTCTCCAACGGCGGCAATAGCAAGCAAGGCACCTTGGCCGCCTTCATCGCTGGTGCAGTCAGTGCAGTGCTCGCGGGTGCTTGCGTGGCACCAATCCTCATTGCCGTACTCTTGCTCACCACAGACTACGTGGCGGCGGGTGAATATTGGGCACTCTGCCTGCCCTTCGTCTTGGGTCTCGGCATGGCCGCTCCGTGGCCCATCGCAGGTGCGGGGCTCTCCTTCCTGCCGCGCCCTGGCGCATGGATGGCATGGGTCAAGAAGATCTTTGCCGTGATTGTATTGCTCTTCGCCGCACATTATGGTTGGACCGCAATTAAGACCTTCCTGCCACACGAAGGACTTGATGGCGCAAACCTCCCCGAAATCGAAGCTGCGATTGCCGAAGCACGCGCCGATGGCAAGCCTGTCTTGCTCGACTTCTGGGGCCCTGCATGCAAGGCTTGCGATGAAATGGAAGCTTCCACCCTGCAGAATGATGCTGTGGTAAAGGAATTGGAACGCTTTGAAGTCATCAAAGTGCGCATGGATCTCGCCGACCGCGCCATTCGCCCCACCCAGGAACGCTTCGGCATTCAGGGCTTGCCGACCTTTATTGTGGTTGAATAAGCCAACCTCATGAATCGGAATCAGCACACGCTTCCTACGCTCCCCGTCCGGACCGAGATTACAGACGATTCGGCGGTGGCGCGTTTCAAGCAGTGGCTGATTTCCGGTCGCAATGCGAGCACGCATACAGTCACCAATTACCTCCGCGATATCGGACAATTCATTGCCTTCATTTGGGCAGAACGTCCCGCGCCCTTTCCTTGGGAAAGCCCCACGCGCGCCGATGCGAAACGCTTCCTACATACCTACGCAAAAACTGGGGCAAAGCCTGCCTCAACCGCCAGAAAACTGGCCTCTTTGCGTTCCTTCTACCAATTTCTCATTACCGAAAAGACGCTTGAACACTCTCCCTTCTCAGGCATTCGCCCTCCCCATCAAGAAAAGCGACTGCCGACCTTACTCACAGAAGAAGAAGTTACCCGTCTTTTAGATGCCCCTGTAACGGCATTAAAGGTGGCGCGTACCACCTGCGGCGAAGCACTCCCCGCGCGTAAGCACTTCCTCCTCCTACGCGACATTGCCCTCTTTGAGACCCTCTACTCCACTGGCGCACGTGTCGCTGAGATTGCCAATCTGACCAACGCCAATGTATCACTTGAAGCAGGCTACTGCATCGTCCGAGGTAAGGGCAATAAAGAGCGGCTCTGTATGTTGGGCGATCCAGCCGTTCGTGCGATTCAATCCATGCGCCAACAAGCCGCACAACTCTACCCCTCGCCCACCGCCCCCGAAAAGCCCCTCTTCACCAATCACTTTGGGACTGCTTTAACGACGCGCTCCATCGAGCGCTTCATGAAGCGTTGGCTCATCGCTGCAGGGCTTCCCCCCGGGCTCTCCCCGCACAAACTGCGTCACTCCTTTGCCACCCATCTGCTCACCCATGGCGCCGACTTGCGCGCCGTCCAAGAGTTGTTGGGCCACGCCTCCCCTGCCACCACCCAAATTTACACCCACCTCTCGGTTGAGCACCTCGCGAAAACCTATCACGAAAAGCATCCCAGAGGATAAGGTTGACGCCACGTTATTAAAAATAGAAGCGCCACTTGGGAGACCAAGTGGCGCTTGTTGTTTTACGTATCTCTCCGCATTACTCTGCATGCGGAGCACGCTTCAAGGTGAAGAGGGTTAACTCAGACGTGTAGAAGAGACGATAAGGAAAGCCAATCCACGCGGCACTGCCGGGCGCAACAAAGAGTTGCATCCCGCCTGGAAGCGTATAAAATCCACGCACAAAGCCATGGTTAAAGCGTTCCATAATCCACGCCAAGCCAGGAAATTGACCGCCATGCGTATGCCCCGAGAACTGTACATCAATCCCACGCGCATCCGCTTCCGGCGCAATGCCAGGTTTGTGGACCAATAACACCGAAAAGGCCTCTGGCGGCAATTCCTTCACCAAGCGATCCAAGATCGGCACATTGTGAGAGACCACAAGCGAACGTTCATCTGGCAATCCCACAAAGGTGATACCACGCGACGTCGCAATGCGACCATCCAAAACGGTTAAACCCAATGCCTCATAAAGCCCCAAATAGCCCTCTGCATCAAACATAAACTCGTGATTACCGCTGATTAAGAACTTTCCTCCTGGTGCTTGAATCGCAGCCAAGGGAGACAAGTCCTCACGTCGGCACTCAATCTCGCCATCAACTTGGTCTCCCGTAAAGACCACAATATCTGGCTGAAGGGCATTGAGGCGCGCCACAAACGTTTCGCACCAGCGCTTCCCACGCCAACAATCAATGTGCAAATCCGCAATCACTGCGATGCGCACCCCCTCCGCCTCCGCGGGTAAATTCGCCACCTCCAAGAGGCGCTCCTGCACGGGCGGTTGGCGAACCCCCAACCACAACATTACGCCCCCGAGCACCATCCCGCTACACAACGGCACCCACGCAGGACATTTGATGCGGCACAGGCGTAACAGAATCCATGCCAACGAAAAGAGGCCCGTCAGCAAGATTGCAATATCGCCCCACTTCGCGGGCACCAAGAGGAAGAACGGCAGTTTGTCTGGGCACATCACAGAAGCATCAAACAACTTCTGCAACACGTAACCCTGCGCCGCAGAAAAGGCAAAAAAACCCAATATCCATCGGCACCACAGTGGCAACCGCAGCTTACGCACGGGCCCAAATGCAATCACTAATGACAAACAACAAAGAATACCCCAAATAATTCGCATATGCATCGTTCTCACCATAAAAGGGAACGCCTGTCAGCGTCCCCTGCTAAATTGCTCACAAATCATCCCATTCGGAGCGGTTTTAAATCCTCATAAATCCTTACTGTGGCGTCACGTAAGCCTTGATACGCCCCCAAAAGCCCTTGCTTTCGCCCGTGGATTCCGACACGCCACGGCGTTGGCGAAAGACCCATTTGAGCACTGCAGTATCCTGAAACACCCGACCCCAGATATTGTGTCCAGACTTCGGATATTCAGTATACTTCGGCGTGGCACCCGCCTTTGTCAAAGCGGCCACCATTCTCCGCGAACAATCCACGGGGACATTCGCATCCACTTCACCATGGAAGGCCCAAACAGCAGTGGAGGTTGCATTTTTCACCTGTTCTTCTTGGACCGAACCACCGCCACAAATCGGCACTGCCGCGGCGAAATAATTCGGCCAACGTTGAATCGCATCCCACGTGCCAAAGCCCCCTAAGGACAACCCAATAAGATACAATCGGTCTGAATCTGCCACCCCTTCGGCGACTAAACGATCCAAGTACTCTTTGAGTGTTCGTAAAGCAGGCGCTGGGTAACGCGGTGCCTTATAATCTGCAGTGAAGGCAAGTGAGCGCACCCACGCATTGCGTTGCGTACACTGGGGCACCAGATAGAGCGCGGGAGGAAGGTCTTCGTCAATCAAAGCCTGACGGTGAATCGGCGCAAAGGAGGTCAATTGCTTCGCATTATCCTGCCCACATTCGCCACTCCCATGCAACATCACCACCACTGGCACCGGCAAATCGGAGGGTTGGTAATTCCGCCAGACGCGCACGGGCATCGTTTCATTCAGTTGGTTCGTAATCGCAGCAGGAGCGAACATCTCGCTCATTGAGAACTGCGCTTGCAGCGGCAATGCCGTCACAAGCGCAATCATCATTCCCAAAAATGTACCGAAGTTGACACCGCTCATCGGCGAACCTCGACTCGACCCCATTCTTCCAACTTCGAAGCAATGAAGTCAACGCACTGAGCCTGCGCCTCCTTTGCATTTGCACGCGTCACCTGAATGACAGGGCCACAAGCGAAACGCACAGGAATGGACGTATCCACAGGACCGAAATCCTTCGTATACTTACCCACGCCAAGGAAAGAGGTCTGACCCGCCACCGGCACAATTGGCACGCCTGCGTTTTGTGCCAACTTCACACCCAAGGTATTAAACTTGCGACAGTCAAAGTGAGGTTGACGCGTTCCCTGCGGATAGAGCAATACTGAAGCCTTATCCTCACGCAAGAAGCGTTCGCCATGTTCCAACACAGCCTTCAAATCTGCGCGCGGATCAGCACGACCCACCGGGATCATCTTACGCGTTGAAAAGGTCTGCCCTAACAGCGGCACCTTCATCAACGATTCTTTCAATACGATTGCCACATCGCCAAATACACGCATCAAGGGCGGGAAAGCAAAGGTTTCATACAGGCTCATGTGGTTGCTCACCACCACGACCGGTCCCACATCCTTCAGGTTGGCAAAGCCTTCCAAAATGACCTCGGTGCCCATACGCTCCGTCTCCCAGAGCAAATGCAAGCCACATTCCTGCCAGCGCCAGTCATCAAACTTTCCCTGATGCGACAACCACGTGCCGCGCAGCATCGAACCACCCAACCCACGGAAGTTATAAACCAGGGACGTCCAGAGCCCATTCTTACGCGGCTTACCTAATAATTCTGGCGGAGTCCGATACTCACCCGTCTTCTGAAACTGTTCAATAAACGCTGTAATGTCTCGCATCACTCACTTCCTTCCTGAATACGTTCAAATTCACATCACTTCCGTACGCCACGGATGGGGAAAATACCACGCAATGCATTCTCTGCCACGGTACGCGTATCTTCAGGGAAATCGCTCTTAATCATCCACTTCAAGAAGGACTTTCCGTCTGCGATTGTCCCATTGGCCAAGTCTGTCAACTTGATTCCCTTCTTCTTACCGAAGTTCACGCAGACTTCGCCATCAATCCAACGCCACCGCCCCATGCGGTCAACATTGAAGGGATCTTTCGGATTAAACAGCTCATCCAACTTCTCAATGTCACGCGGCAAATCGGGATACTTCTTAAACTGTCCAATCAACACTTCAAGCGTTGCTTGCGTATCTGCCATCGCGCCATGCGCCGCTTCGCCTAAATCCTTGCCACAATAGAACTTCAATGCGGCGGTCAAGTCGCGCGGTTCACGTTTGTGATAAATCTTTTGTGCATCCAACAAGGCGCGACCATCTGGGTGGAAATTATGGATGTCGCAACGCAAAAACTCCTCATTCAGAATCTGTGCGTCAAAATATCCAGCCGAGAATCCGGCTAAATCACACCCTTCAAAAAACATGAAAATCTCAGTGGCGACCTCAGGAAACGTCGGGCAATCCGCCACTTCAGCATCCGTAATCCCATGAATTGCTACCGCTTCAATCGGAATCTTCATCTGCGGATTGAGCAACCATTCCCGTTCATCACGAGACCCATCAGGATTCAAACGAATCGCTGCCAACTCAATAATGCGATCTGCTCGCGGCGAAATCCCCGTTGACTCAATATCAAACACCACCAACGGACGTCGCAACGCAATAGGAAAATCAAACTTCATAATACGCACTATTTTAACACAAAAAGCTTCTCTACTCCGTCCCTCCGCGCGAAAAGCCCACCCACGAAAGAAAGCCTTTTTCATCTTCTCCGCCTCAACGAGGTTAGACAACACGGCAAACTTAAATGATTTCTTCCCCCACGATCGCGCCCAAAGACACACAATTAAGGCGCAATTTGTTATACTCATAACAATGAAAACCTCTATTGCTATCGCCTGCGGCGGGACAGGCGGACATATTCATCCCGCAATGGCAGTGGCGGATTTACTCCTTGATGCGGGGCATCCGGTCTCATTAATCCTCTCAGGTACGCGCGATGCAGAGCAGAAAACGGCCGATGCATGGAAGGGGCCGTTGTTGAAATCTGGCGCTTTGCCGATTCGTAAAACGCTCAATCCCCGTTCGCCGATTGCCAATCTCTTAGCCTTTTTCAAGTGCCTCCGCTTCCTCAAGCGCCAACGTCCCGCCGTGCTCTTTGCGACAGGTGGCTACACCTGCTTCCCGCCTGTGGCCGCTGCGCGCTTCTTAAAGATTCCGGTGGTCTTCCACGAAGCAAATAGTCTCGTTGGCTCTGCGATTCGTTTTTGTTCCAAACACTTTAACATCGCCGCCGTGGCGACCTCCTTCGCAGACACCCACGAACAACTCCCTGGCGTTAAGACCGTCTTCACAGGCCTCCCCCTGCGTCAACATGTCTTAGACTCCCTTGCGAAGGCACGCGCTGTTAAACGTTCCACCGAGACCTTTTCCATCTTGGTCACGGGTGGCAGCCAGGGCGCACATGGCATGAATCAACTCATTGCACCAGTCTTAGCCTCCCTTGCGAAGGCCGACCCCAATGTGCGCATTCTCCATCAGTGTGGTGCCAACAATATCGACTCCCTGCGCCCCCTCTATGAAGGTCTGACCGAACAAATCACGCTCACCCCCTTCATTGATGACATGGGCACCGCCTATGGTGTGGCAGATGTCATTATCGCTCGCGCTGGTGCGGCAACGTGTTTTGAGATCGCACGCTGCGGTGTGCCCACTATCTTCATTCCCTTGCCCACCGCCGCCGATGATCACCAACGCAAAAATGCCGAGGCGCTCGTGCGTTGTGGCGGTGCGATTTGCCTTAACCAACGCACCACCACGCCTGAAATGTTTGCCGATGCATTGCGCACGCTCTACACCGATGCGCCCTTGCGTCAACAAATGCGTGATGCCTTTGCCACCCTTCCGCAGGATGATGCCGCCCGTGCGGTGGCCGACTTAATCCTCTCCATCGCCGCAGAAAACGCCTAATGCCTGACTGCCTCCTCCCCGCCCTCGCCTTCCAAACCTTCGGTTGCCGTCTCAATCAGGCAGAAAGCGAGGGCTGGCAGAGCGAACTTGCTGCCCAGGGTTACCCGATTGTGCCGTGGAAAGAGGCTGATGTCTTCATCGTACACTCCTGTGCGGTGACTGAACCCGCGGTAAAAGAGGTCACGCGTCTATTGCGAATGGCACGCCAACAGCGTCCCACACTAAGCCTCATTCTCAGTGGATGTGCCGCAGATTTGGTCAAAGAGGTCGCGATTGACCTCCGCATCCCGCATGCGAAAAAGTCGGAGTGGATGGCGCTTACCACCGCCTTCCTTGCCACACGCGCCCCACTTACACCCCCCGCCCTCGCTTCACCTCCTCGTCCCACACGGACGCGTGCGGCGTTGATTATTCAAGATGGATGCGACCACTTCTGCGCCTATTGCATCGTGCCACACCTGCGTGGCGCTCCCATTTCCGAACCTGCCGACCAGATTTTGGCGAGAGCCGAGACGCTCTTTGCGCAAGGATACGAAGAGATTGTACTGACAGGATGCCACCTCGCGCTCTATCGTGACCCCAAAAACGGATTTGATTTCATTGAACTCCTCCGTCGGCTCATCGATGTTCGTGGCGAAGGCCGTTTTCGCATTGGCTCATTGGAACCGTGCGTCTTGGATGATCGTGCGCTCATTCGGTTGATTGCCGCTAGCCACGGGCGCATCTGCCCCTTCCTTCATTTCCCGATGCAGTCCGCGGCAGATGAGGTCTTACGCCTCATGCGTCGCCGCTATACCCAGGCCGATTTACGCCGTGTACTGGACACCGTCTGCGAAGCCTTGCCTGGATGTGGCTTGGGGGCAGATTGGATTGCGGGGCATCCTGGCGAAACCCCTGAAGCGGCTCAGCTCACAGCGGACTTCATCTCTGCCTATCCCTTCACGGGCGCACACGTCTTCCCCTACTCCAAACGCGACGGCACGCCCGCGGCCACCTTCCCCAATCAGGTGCCCCCAAACGAAATTTTACGTCGCGCAAAAGGCTTGCGAGAGGCCGCAGAAGTTCAACGGTTACGCCAACTCCAAGCCGCCATCGGCAAACCCTTAGAAGTCATCCCCGAACAATGCCGCGCAGGCTTTCGTCAGGGATGGTCTGCAGAACGTTTCCGTTGCCGTCTGCCCGCCTCCTTTGAACGAGGCAAACGCATCTGGGTCACCCCCACTGCGTTGGAGGGGGACACCTTGATTATCTCGTAATTCATGGATTAACGGAGCGCGGTGGGGGTCGCCGGCACAACAAAGTAGACCTTATCCCCAGGACGAACCCGTTCGGGCACCACAAAGGTTGCCCACGCGCCACGATGCACTTCTGCGGGCGTTTCATCATCCTGGCGCAAGGTCCCAACCGTAAAGTCGACCACCCCCGTCTTCGGACCATGCACGGCCAGGCGAATTCCTGGCTTCAAGATGCCCTCATGCACCAAGACTTCTGCCACATTGTGGCGTGCATAGTAATTCCGAATCACGCCTAAGTAAAGCTTCTTTTCCGTGGCGTAATTCGCATCCGAATCGGTAAATTGCGATTGACCTGGGCGTCCACGGAGCAACCCTTCGGCGAAGGGTCGATGATAGACAGCCTCCACCAAACGCATACACTCCGCCTGACAAGCCGCATCATAACGTCCCTCTGCGATCGCATCCAAGGCCATACGATAGGCTTTGACAACATTCGCCACGTATTCAGGATTACGCGCACGCCCCTCAATCTTCAAAGAGGCCACCCCAGCCTGAATCAACTCTGGCAACATCCCTAACGTGCAGAGATCTTTCGCCGAAAGGATGAAGTTGGTCCCAACTTCAAATTCCGCATGAGCACCCGCCTCCACGCCATCAGAGACTTCGCGGATATGATAACGGCGTCGGCAGGGTTGCAGACATTTACCGCGCGAAGAGGAGCACCCATAGGCCAATTGCGAGAGGAAGCATCGTCCACTGGTGGCTACACACTGCGCACCATGTCCAAAGACCTCAATCGGCACACCGCTCTCTTTGGCAATAATCGCAATATCTTCCAAAGAACACTCTCGCGCCAACACCACGCGTTCCGCGCCCTGCTCTGCCAAAAACTTCACCGCTTCCACATTTGAGGCCGACATCTGCGTGGAGATATGCACAGGGATACCCGCCGCCTTTGCACGGCGAATTACCGCCCAGTCACAGGCAATCACCGCATCCACTTCGGCCGCCTTCAAGAGCGCAATCGTCCGATCGAGTTCGGCAAGTTCCTCTTGGTAGACAATGGTATTGAGCGTCACGTAGAGTTTGGCACCTTTTTCGTGCGCCGCTTTCACCATGCCAGGGATCTGATTGAAGTGCAAACACCCATCCTGACTGCGCCGCATATTGAAGCGGCCAATGCCGATATAAACCGCATCAGCGCCATGTTCTAATGCCGCATGAAAACAAGCGCGGTCACCCGCAGGTGCAAGTAATTCAGGTAATACCATCCTATTCTCCATCAATCCATCTCAACTCAAACGCGCCGTTCGGAAGAACGTATCCGCGCTACACGCTCTGCACCAGGAAAATCTTCAGTCTCTTCCAAGCGAGCCAATGCCAATCCCACGCGAATCGTAACAAAAGACGATGCCGATGCCGCGCACAACGACAAAATTCCCATTAGATAACCTGGCACTTCCAAACAGAAGAGGATGAACAACATCGCCACCAGAACACCAAAGAAAACCGCCTGCCCCGCCAATACTGCATTCGGACGTTTGCGAAAGGCGGCCAAACCCTCTGCATGTCCACGCAGGGCTTGCAACACCGGAAAGAGCATTGCCACCCAGAGCGCATTCCGTGCCAAGGGCACCTGCCACGCATTCAGATTCTGCATCTCGCTAAAATACCACTCCGAGACAAAAGGAATCTGCACCCCTAAGAGAAAGAGTGAGAGGCAGATGCCACTCACAAGGGCAAAACAAAGCGTGCGTTGATCGCGAGCATCACGTTGCGGGAAGCCAATCGCCACCGCCTGATTGCGCAGGGCGCCATAGGACAATGGATTAATCAATCCCACCGCCACCAAATGCACGGCCAACATCTCTGGTCCCTGCGGCACACGGTTGATAATCGCATTCAACATAAAAATCGCAAACATTAAGAACATCCCACCCAACGAAAGCGGAATATTGAAGAGAAAGATGGTTCCCGTGCTCGCACGCACCTCCGTGGAGGGGCGACGTGGCAACCGCTGCACATAAGGGCGTGCCACCCACTTCATCGTTGCCGCTTCAAGCAAAACTGGGAAACTCAAGCAGACGCATCCCCATTGCCATCCGACCAACCCACACCAATAAAAGATTGGCGCCGCAATCGCCGTAATCACAATACGTAAAATCGTTGCCGCATTTGCAATCCCTGTCTCGTGTTCGTTATAGAGCACCACCTGCGGCACATTGCGAAGCATAAACCCAATTTGCGCAGGCATCGCCCACAACATTGACCAACGCGCCACCTCAAATTGCGCCCCCTGAAGTCCCAATAACTTCCCAAAGACGAGCGGTGCCACCCCTGGTAGAGCCAAAATAATCTGAACCGCCACCTCCAGTAAGAGAATCATCAAGTTCACCCGCGCAAAGCGCAGATAACCAATGCGGTTCTTTGCATAGACCATCCCCGTGGTCACAAGGCCATACCCTAACGTGCCCAAGAAGAACATAATCATCAAGCCCTGCGCAAATGCCGCGTACTCCGCAGAGCCACCCTGACCATGCGCCACCACAATCCCCACGAGCGGATACGTCAAAGACTGACTCGCCGCCTGAATACACAATGGGAAAAAGAACTTCGTCGCATTCCACGGCGTAAATTCAAACTTGCTCTTCTCCGCAGAACTCATGGTAATTGCTCCACAATAATTTGATTATTCTGCCCCACGTAACGATAGACTTTCCCCTGCATCTGCACCTCAAAAGGACCCGGTGCGGGCAAAACAATCTCTGCATAATCATTCATATCCTGAAGTGGACCCGGCGAATAATAAGTCACGCCATTCACGCTAAACGGTTCCGCTACACGCGCACCATGACGTTCCACCGCGTAGAAAATGCGGCATCCCTCGGTGGCGGGCTTCGACTTCACATAGTGCGCCGTCACATTCTCTGCAGGCACGTCCCAACCAAAAAAGCGCGTCCCATCCGACGTAGCTCGCGCCGCATAGATAGCATAACGCAGATCTGTGCCATCCGCCGCCGCCGCATCTGACAAAAACCACAATTGATCTGGTGGCACATCCTCAAACGCCCCCAGCGGATACCACTTACCACCGCTCTTCACCTCTACCCAACTGTGATTCCCCGGCTTCAACTTCCACACGCATCCCACCACACGCGCCGGAATACCAATGCTCCTGCACGCATCCACTAAAAGAATAGAAAGCCCCGAACACGAAGCAAGGCCCAACCGAATCGAATGCAACGGATCCTGATTTGCCTTCTCACGTTTCGTTGAATAAATCACCTGAATCCGCTTCCAAAGATGACGATTAATCAACATCGCCGCCTCTAATGGTGTCTTCGCCGTGGCAGAAAACTCCTGTGCAAGCGGTTGCAACACCGGCAACCACGCCACCTCATCCTCCCCCAAAGACGTCAAAGGCAACACATACTCCCGCAAATCCTCCTCCGATACTGCCTCCCAACGGTTCCCCTTTTCAAAAGCCGCCTGCAACACCTTAGCATGCTGTTGCGCCACCGGAGACAAACCCGCCACCGCCCCCCAAAGAGACCAACAACACAACACCCCCAAAACGATGCACATGAGCTTTACCATTCAAATCCCCTCCTTACCTAATAAAATGGCGAATAAATACAGTATAACACACCCTCTAAAACCTTAACACCACTTCATCAACATTCTCCCTCCCGGAATATTGCACAATATAACCGCGGGGCTAAAAAGAGACCCGCTCAGAGGAAGGCATGTCAGAAAGGAAAGAAGAAGAACTGTCACCTTACGCCCCCCGGGGGGCGGCGCGCCAAAATGAAAAAAGTCAGCAAATCCGCTATGATTTTAGTTGAACAAAAAAACAATCAAAAGAGGAATGCTAACGTGAATAAGGATACCAAAAAACGAGTGCGTATTGACTACGCAATGCGAAAAATTATTCAACGCCGATGGAATGTAAATCTTGATGGAAAGCATGAATCTTTGCGCCCGAACGCCCGACCACCTTGCCGCCTTTGTATTCTTCAACATCCACCTTGTGCCCGCGCACGATAAGATTTTTGATTCTGCCAACAACCTCATCCAAGGGACATGCAAAGAATTCCGTCGCATCACCATCTCTCGTGTAAATCCTATAATCCTGCAAAGCTGTGTGGATAATGCCTTCCAATCCAACAACATCATCAGTCTTTATACCTAAATGAAAATCAAAGTTCTCATAGACCGCCGTATTCAGTGATCCCAGACGACTCGTAAAATCCTTCGCATTGCCAATCTTCACAGGCTTAACCATCTTACCCCTAAAAACACCCTTCGCCTTTACAAGCTTTAGGCATTCGTTTGTAACAACATACACATAGCCCGCTTTGGGCTTGAATTTAAAGGTCGTTTTCATAACCGACGTTTTCTTTGTTTCATCCATTACGACTCTTCTTTCCTTACCAAATCTGCTACACCCGGCATCTTAAAGGAATGTTCACCTTTCAATAGCCCAGTATCCGATCGGCTGAAAAGCGCCTGCATAACTATCTGCTTAACCTGGTCATCGCATTTCACATCCCCATCACGTAAAAGTGCCAAAAACACATTCGTCAATTGAAAGCGTTCACGGTAGTCCCGCGAAAGATGAAAACAACTCATTGCCAACTTGGTAAATAAATGCAATAGATACCCAGCCATTGATGTTGCGGCGATCAAAATAAGGCTCGCTCTAATTGTCGACAAACTGAGCTTATCCTCGTTAAAAATCACTATTGTATCAGCCTGAACTAACAACCAAATCAAGGCGGCTATTGCAACACCACCTAACACTAATGACAAAGTTAACAATCCCCAACCCCAACCCAAATAAAACCTTGAAAGATTCTTCCAGTGTTGAGCAGGTCCCTCTAATTGCAACTTCTTTGAATAGGCATCTTCCAATGCCGCCATTTTATGTTCCGCTATACTTATCTTTTCTTCAAACTGTGATTTCCGAAGTTCATAATCTCTACTAATTCCTTCTGCTGAATCAGTCAATTCTTCTATACGTCTCTTATAATCATTGATCTTCTCTGTAAGATCTTCCGGACACGCAAAATATTTAGCAATTTTAGCTGCCTCAATCGCTAATGGAAACACTTGGGAATTAAATCTTATTTGAGGAAGCGGATATCCAAGAACGAGCATTGCCAACAAACAAAAATCTCGAAACACAGGTCCCTGTAACTTTCGCCCCTTTAATTCTTTAATATACAGTCCAAGCCGCGAATGAGAATCGACACATGAATTAATTCCATTCGTATTAACCGCCCATTCTTGCAAAAGCTTCTTAACTTCAGACAATGCGCCTAGTTCAATACGACCATCTTTTGCTTCTTTGGTAACATTCTCAAGTTTACTCAAAACCGTTTTATATCTATCCGCAATCGTATTTTCCACATTAGTCCATGCTGCAATCTCTTCTTGCACATGGTTTTGCAACCCGCCCAAATCCGGAAATGTCACTTCTCTCCCATCAGGCAATAAACTAAATGTAGTATCTTCATCTGGAATGATGTAATCTTCTGTCGGTTGTGTTTCCATATGGTTTTTCCTTCTCGAAATCAGAAATGGTTTTCAAGTACAATTAGACGTTGTCTGTGCCGCTGTGTCCGATTTTAGTCATATCGCGCGAGAACCCTTTCTCAAACGGGAACTTCTTTGGATTAAGTTTAAGATGCAGGATAACATGATCGGTAAACACTTCCGCGCACACGAAATTTGAACTCTTGCGAAAAGCCGTATAGAACTTCAATGAAGTCTGCGTGATGTCATCGCCAAGACTCATGATATAGTTCTCAATATCTTCATATCTCACGGACAGCAGTTGAAGCAGAAGCAAGTTTGGCAGATCTACAGGCTGCGCACAAATCGACTATTCGACTCTTGACCATATGTCCCTTGCGGTAGTATTCAATCAGAATCGATTTTCGCTTGTAATTTATTTCGTAATAAACACCCAAAACGTAACAACAAACATATTCGGGAAGAGCCTTTCCGCCAAAGGGCCAGACATCGTCAAACGAATCCTTTGTAAGGGCAATAAGCCTTTCCCTGTCCTTTTCTTTGTCTGCGCGGGGCGCAGTGGCCTTCTTCATCTCAATTGCGATAAGATTGTCCTGCTCCACGATTTCACCGCGGCTATGAACTATCAAATCACAGTTAATGGGAATAATCTTGAAATCTGGGCCTTTAATGGTCTTGCATATAGTCTTGATGGCACCCTTGTTTCGATTGTATTCAACATCCGCATGATATCCGGCAAATTTCCTGTCGCATGCAATGATGTCATGAATGTGAAGCATTAAAGCGCCGCATAAAGTTCTTTCAGAAACTTGGCTGGCAAACAACGCCTTGTCATGCTCCAAAAATGTAGCATTTGCGCTCTCAAACAAACTTACCATCTTTCGATAGGTTTTCATCACTCAAGCTCCTTCTCCGATATAGTCTTAACACTAAACGCCGAATTCTTTGGCACGGCGGCAACCCATTTTTGTATATTTGATATTGCATCCTTCTCATCTTTCAAATACGCAACCAAATGATACGGATTGAGCAAATGAATAAAACATAGAATATTTCTTGCTGTCTTTTGCTTTTCTTCCTCTGAAATAAACTCATAAAAATTGTTTCCATCATGCATACTATTAACTTGTTCCTCATAATGACTCTCGCCATGCAATACCAACCGATACATCAAATTTTCAAAGTAAACAGAATGCTCGCCAAGGACTTTTAAAATATTTTTATCACATGAAACCTGTTCTATTCCTTTTTGATAATTGAATGTTGAAAACGCCTCTAATACACGGCGCATCGCATTGCCAATTGTAGTGTTGCCGGCAGTAATATTCCCATAAGCATAATTATAAATTCTTATTAAGAGATTCTTATACTCACTACATTTATTAAAAAGTAAATTTAAATGTCCATTACACAACTCCCATGCCGTATATGTAGAATTACAATCCTTCATTTCCTTTGTGGATTTACATATCTCATCCAATGCCTTTCGTAAATTAAACACTGTCTCAAGATCATGTGACAAAATTAAAATCTTACTTTTTTGATTACCGTTTATAATTCGACTAATCTGAAGCCGTAAAAATGACATTATTCCTACCTTATTTTCAAAATCAAAACTTGAAACAGGATCATCAATAACAACAAACATTTCTTTTTTATAAAGTTTTAAAACATCCTGATTCGATAGAATCTGAGTAAAGAAATAGCATAACGCAATTATATTTCGTTCACCTTGTGATACATTTTTTGGTTTTACATCATTACCTTTTGATTTTAAATAATATCTATCATTCTTCAACTCAATAGACAATCTTCCCGGCTCAAAAAACACATAGTCTAAAGAATGATTTATGTTTCCAATAGCTAAACCAGTATTAGCTTTCCGTTGTTCTAATTCTTTTAATCTTTTTTTTGCAACATCTAAAGCTTTTTGTTTTTCAGAAACTTCATCTTCCAATTTCTTCTTTACTGAAGTTTGCTTTTTGTAATCTCTATGCGTTTGTTCTATTTGCACATGCGCAATCAAGTTATTAATTGACAAAAGTTGCTGAACAAGTTTGGTTTTTCTGCCCACAATATTATTAAATTCTTTTCGCTTGTCATCCAACTGTTTTAGTAAACCATTCAACAAATTAACAGACTCCAAAAGCCCCATTCGTGATATAGTAATCGGTGTATATATATTACCCTGCTTTTTATCAACATAATCTTTATATTTCGCAATAATATCTTGGCATATTTGAATCTGCTCCTCTATTCTTTTTATCAATACAGAATCCAATATATCATACTTTGTTAGCTCAACCCCTATAACAGGAAATTCTATACCACTCAAATCATCTTTATGTTCATCCACATCTTTATTAAGAACTGTATTAATACTTTTAATCAGCGACTCCTTATAAGCCTTGTCAATATGCTGATAACAATATGGGCACAAAACAGTAGTTTCAAGACTAAAATCTTGACGAGCCTGTTCCAAATCAGATTGTCCACTATTTTTTATAGTGTCCAACATTGCCTTTTCTCTTTCAGTTAAAATTGGCTCTTCAATCTTTATGGAAAGAATTTTTATGACAACATCTTCCCACTTATCATCATAGACAATTGTCCTGATTTCTTCTGGATAAGTTGTTGACACCTCTGCTATTTTACTTAATAATTCATGTGTGTCATCAAACTGTTTTTTTAATTCTTCTAATGTAAACTTTGTTGTCAATCCACAAATTTCCTTAATCACATCATCCGTAACTGAAGTATTTCGACGATTGCCTTTTAACTTCGAATCAACTTCTGCCCATCCGCCGACTTGTTTCAGTGAAGCATTTATTCTATTCCAATGATATTGAGGACTTAGTGGATTCTGTGAATCTATATATTTATTATATTCTTCCTGAATACATTCACATTCTTTTTCTAAATTAGAAACCTCTGAAACTTTTTTATCAATCTCTTTTTGTACATCAACCTGTCCACCAAGCAAGACAATAGTACCGAGACCATCATCTTCAATTTTTAGATTTCTATCTACATACTGCTCATTGAAAACAAACATCCCGACATCTTCTGGTATGATAGTGTATGATTCTTTCTGTAAATTGATTTCAGAGGAAAAGAGGTCTTGGAGATAGGACGTAACCCGAAGAAAGCACCTATCATCCCCCCTCGCGAGGGGGGATGATAGGGCGCGCCGATTCGTAGTATTCTTGTAAT